>DATHNC010000029.1:0-26466 GCA_035486415.1 Saccharimonadales bacterium (SeqCode) | reverse complement strand
TGTCTTTCTCGTCACCAGATCATACTGAGCGTTTTGGGAATTCAGCCGACCAATGTGAGAGAAGTGGCAACAGTACTGGTAACAGCTGGCGAGTTTTAGCGATTTATCGGGGCTTTTGCTAGTTTGGCTGGGAGGCCTGGACTCGAACCAGGATAATCAGAGTCAGAGTCTGATGTACTGCCGATTGTACGACCTCCCAGCCGAGGGAGAGATCAAAGAAATGGGCCGTGGCGAGCCAGGAATTTTTCCTGGAGTCACGACCCAAACCAATACTTTAGACAGGAAATGAGCCTACGTCAACCGAGCCGGACGGCTTTGGGAATGCACGACGGGCATAATCCTCCCGATTTCACAAATGTCCTGAACATAGTTGCAGACTTTTGTCCTTGAGCTGGCGGGGTTCGGCCAGTACCATCTTCTGCCAGCGATTCGCCACGTTGCGGACACGCACACTTTCAGGGAGTCAACAATGATGCCGCCCGCAGTCAGCGAATGGTCAAATCTAATTCTCCGCTGGATCCATGTGCTCGCCGGAATTTTCTGGATCGGTCAAACGTATTACTTTACCAAGCTCGAAGGGCGAATGGCTCTTGATGAAGAGGAAGCGAAAAAATCCGGGCGGCTTCCGCAAGTTTGGCTGGTGCACAGCGGAAGTTTTTCGTTGGTCGAAAAGCAATCTTCGCCGAAAGCGGTGCCTGCAAAATTTTATTGGTTTCGTTGGGAAGCGCTGGTCACCTGGATTTCCGGCTTCCTGCTACTCGGCCTGCTGTACTACTCCGGGGGATTATTGCTGGATGACAGTGTGTCGAGCATTGGGATGGGAGCGGGAGTTGCCATCGGGCTGGGAACGTTGTTTCTGGGCTTCACGGTGTATGAGGGGATTTGGAGATCGCCGCTCGGACGAATGCCATTGCTCGCCGGGACTATCTGCTATTTTCTCGTGGTCGCGCTCGCCTACGCGCTGACGCACTTGATTAGCGGCCGCGCGGCTTACATCCACATCGGCGCGCTTTTCGGAACGATCATGGCCGCGAATGTCTGGATGGGCATCCTTCCGGCGACGCGCAAAATGCTGGTTGCGATTCGAGAAGGAAAACCTATTGATCAAAAAATGTCGGAGAGAGCGAAAAACCGCACGATTCACAACACGTACATGACTGTGCCGCTCATCTTCCTGATGATCAGCAATCATTTTCCGACGGCGACCTACGGCGCGGATTACAACTGGTTGATCTTATCCATCCTCGTGCTTGCAGGCGCAGTTTCCGCAAAATTTATTTACAAAGCTTCGTAATTTATTGCCGCGAAAACTTTACTCGAACCAAAAATTAAAAATGGCGTCGGCGAGATTGTTGTCTCAACCGGCGCCATTTCTTTATCTTTTTCTAACTAAGTATTCCCGCAGCTAATGTGGGCCTGCTGCGCGGAAGGTTGCAATCTAATGTCCGCCATCGTAATCATGTCCGAAATCAAACAGTTCGAACAGATCGCTGATTGCGGGACCATTGACCGGCACATAGGGATTTCCACCCTCCGCTTTTGGGTTGGGGAAATTGTCACGGCTGCGCTTCGTGACGGGGCTGACATTCCAGTTGCGCTCGATGAACTTGAGAATCGACACGTGATCGGAATAGTTATGCGTGATGTGCCCGCCCGTGGAGTAAGGCGAAACAACGATGAACGGGATGCGCGTGCCATCGCCGAAGAAATCGAGTGGCTGAACATAGCCGGAGTCATAGTAGCCTCCGCCCTCATCGAAGGTGATGAAGATTGCCGTGTCATCGGCATAGTCGGAATGCTCCACCATGTCGACAATCTTTTTGCTGAACCCTTCGAAGAGGTTGAGTTTCGAGGACGACGGGTGGCCGTCCACAAAGCCGCTGGGCTTGACGAAGGAGACGGCGGGAAGCGTGCCATTCTTGATGTCAGAGTAGAGATTCAAGGTGTCCTGGATGTGCGCGGTGCGAACAGAAGCATCGGCCATGATGGAAGTGTCGTACTGGAACGGGTTGCAGATGTTGCAGTACTCATCGGCTTGACCGGGGGCGATCAGGGCATTGCCGTATCCGTTTTCCGAACCTACCGCTCCATAATTGATTTCGTATGGATCGGGAACATAGGCATTCCACTGGTCGCCGTAATACTTCCACGAAATTTTGGCGGCGATGAGTTTGTCGCCAATGCTGGGAACTGAAGAGGGTGGAATCGTGAATACGGTGTTGGCGGGGTTCGGATCGGTGTAGGCATTGTTTCCGTTACCGAAATAGCCGGGGTTGTAATTGTTCAACAGATAGTAGTGGCCCGCTTCGCAATTTGGATCCACCGGCTTCGGAAGCGACTGGAGATATTTCAATATCTCTGAAACGCCAGGCTGAGTTGGATCCGCGCAGTTGCTGTAGGAACCGCCGCCATACGAAGACGAGCCGTATGACCCGCCGCCGTATCCATCTTCGGTGTACCAGTTATTAGTGCCAGATGCTGGATTCGGATTTTCAACTTCATCCACTACGCCAGCGTTCAATCCAACTCCCGCGGTTACGTTATGCGGAGCAGGGAGAGCATTGCCCTGGCCATCACTAAACCAGATCAAATCGCCGTGCCCGAGCATGATGTGGTTTGCACCGGTGCCACCGTTGACGGACTGGTGGAAGTTATCGCTCATTGAATATTTGTCGGCGAGATGCTTGAAGTACGGCGCATCGCCCTGTTGAACGTTGTAAAAGCCCATGGACGTGGAACCCTCACCCGTGGTCTTAGCGGTGCTGGAATATTCGGTGCTGAAGTTCGAGGCTTGCGCGAGGCCGTTGCTGCCGGCGCCAATCGTCACTTCCACCCAAGGGAACAAGCGAGCATTGCAACCGGAGGGATTTTCCCAGGTTGAACGGTTCGCGCTGCAATCCAGCTGCTGCCACATCTGGTAGAAACGATGAACGGGGCTTGCGGCGTACGCGTTGTAATCAAAGGTGGTTCCATTCGTCAACTGAAAGGGACCAGGGGGCAACGCGTTTACATTCGTGATTCGCGTGTCAGGAATCTTGGAACCGAGACCAGTGCCGCCGGAAACCAGATCCGCGTAGTAGCTCGAGGGCAGGCCGTTCTCGGATTGTTGAGCAAGTGTGAGGCTATCTCCCGGAATGTAAGAATCTTTCGGGCCGCCAGTGAGCGGCGCCGGCAAAACCTTATTCGCAAAAGGTACTTTGTCCGGGCTCAGCAGAAATGCATCGGGCGCCTGATCCACGGCGGCTTTCTGCTCTGCCTTGTGGAAATTCGGGCCCGGAGTGCCATCGGCATTGACGATCCCCTCCGAAAGGAGGTTTAGAACATTTTCCCCATTCTTAGGCTTGTAAGTTGCAAACACGTGATCGAAGCTTCGGTTTTCACCAATGATCACGATGACGTGCTTGATGGGCGTGCGAGTCTCACCACCCTTGTGCTCGTGTTGAGGAGCAGCGCCTGCCAATGACGCACCAATCGTAAACTGAAATAGCGCGACAGAGGTAAGAGCAACCCGCGAATAATGTAGTGTTCTTGACGCAACTTTCCTGTAGGACATTCACCCTCCTATTTTTTCTTTTGCGAATTCACAACAAGAAATTATTAGTAGGACGCGTATGTTTCAAATACGTTGCAGAATCTTCAAAGGAATAAGAATTTAAATCAGGAGACTTTTTTTAAATGCAAAGAAGAGATGAAGCTGAGTACGGATCGAGCGGCGACAGTCATGGAATAAAAAATCCAATTCGCATCAGCACGCAGAACAGCTGATTCACAATCGCGTTGTTGAGGAAACGCCGATGTAAATGAAAAATAAATAGGGAAAAATTAAAAGATTCGCGGATTGGTTCCAACGAGGTCGCGAGATCGCAATATTTAATTGCCAGCAGTGTGGCTAGGATTCACATGGACTGCCCGGTTTCTGCTAGAGATTGTATTCGCATCGTCCGCCGCATCCACACGGATCAGTCCCATCATTCCTCCGTCCTCGTGTTCCAGAAGATGGCAGTGATAAACAAATGTGCCAACCGTATTCGGGTCACGAAAATCCATCCGCAATTTGATACTCGGGTAGACAAGTGCTTTGCCGGTGTCATACGGAACGTTGACCGTATCACGTAAATATGGCTCATTTACTGGCTTTCCGAGATAATCGAGCAGCATGAAGTGCATCTGATGAATGTGAAACGCGTGCAGTTCGCTCGACCTGTTTTCAATGATCCAATCTTCCACCGTACCCTGCTTGGCGACTATGTTCGGCGCGCGCGAATGCGGATCGAAGAGCGCCGGTGTTTGTCCGTCCACGGTTATATAAAATTCCATTGCGCTGTTCGGATTCTTCGGATCGCTCAGCTTCTCGGAAAAATAGAGGCGCCGCGTCTGTACGGGAATTTCATTCCCCAGCCATGGCAACGCCGGCGCCGGAAGAGGGTCTGGTGTTGCGCTTAGTTTTGAGGGAGGCTCTGGCGCATCCGCTGAAACTGAAATTGCTGCAATTGCACGATTGGGATCATTTTCACCGCCCGGTCCCGTATCCACGCTTCGTGTTACGAGAAGACCAGTTCCTCCCTGAGGAGGACCGTTCACAATAAATTCCACGCGCGCTCCCGGCGGCACTCCCAGATGAGTTTGCCAGTCGACAAAATCTCCGATCGCCCGATTCTCGTTCAGTGGCACACCATCAAGCGCAACAAGCCCGAGTTGTTGCGGCACACGATTAAATAAAACTGCCAAATTAAGATATGTAATCGCCGAAGCATTCAGGACGCGCCAAAGCTGGCGTTCGCCCGGCCTCATTTTAATAACCGCGGGCGGATAATCCGGATAAGGCACTGGAACAAAATTGATGGAGAGGTCTTTTGCGGGGCGGCCAAAACCGGTGCCGTTATTTACAGCGTCGCCATCATGATCGATTAGCATTGGCGGCAACCGCGGCTCCGATTTCGAGGGAGGAGCGTTCGGATTCAGCAAATCCTGATCGCGAATGATCAACACGCGCTCAGGTAAACCCGCCACTTCCTTATTTGCCCGCTCGATTCCCTCAACAATGAGCGCGCCAGATGCGCCGCCCAATACTTGCGCTTTACTGAAACCATGTATATGCGGATGGTACCAATACAATCCCGGCGGCTCATTATCTGGAATTCGAAAGCGATATTCGAACGGCGAATCGCCCGGACTGATCGACGTATTCAGAACATCGTCCTGATGGCACACAGGTGGAACGGTCAAGCCGTGAAAATGGAGATTCGTAGAGGCCGAATTCATGGAGCCGACCGTGCATCCGTCCATCATTTTCTTACCATTCATGTCCGGGTCGCGCATTTGCGGATGAATATGTTTTGGGGTGGCCGCAGAGTGTTCGGCTTCCCCCATTTCGTTCTTTAGATTGAGAATTAACAGGTCTCCTGGATTCAACCTTAAGGTAGGCGACGCATTCCCTTGCGCGTCCATGTAGCAGTACCTTGTTGAGCCGTTCGAGTCGCCATACTTGTGGATGGTCAGATCGACTTTCAACACACCATCCCGGCTGCGCAAATCTGTGGGCTCGGGAATCACGCTGCCCGCCGCCGGGCGTTGGCAAGCATTCTTCGACTCATCCTGAGCTCGAAGTGATCCGTGCCAAGGCGAGAGAAATAGAATTGCGAATGCGAGTAAGATCCGCTTCTTATTCAATGGAATGCCCGCATCCAAATCTCGGCCTTATGAGCAATCCGAGCGGATTTTCTGGGCGACGATTCAGTCTTTGGCAATGAAATCAACTCAACATGAATAAAATCTTACGCAATTATTAATTTGGATTTATTCCTACAGTGAATCAGGTATGTGGAATTGTGAATTCGCTAATCGCGGCCCGGTCTGGACGCAACGGGGATCATTCGGCCATTTTCAAGCGTGAAGGAATTTCCGCGCCATTCGATGCGGTTCAGCGCGAAGCTGGCGAGCCAAACAAAAAAAGAAAAGAAATCGCGAATGGGCAAGAGCCAAAAACGGCGGCGCAGAATTGGATCGCGTAGTCCCCAGACCCCGACAACCCAGGCCATTGCAAATCGGAGCGCAAAATACGCTCCGAGATAGAACGCCGCAATGGAAGCGGATGGCGCAACGCAGGCTGCGGCGATGGCCCAGGGAAGTCCGTGCGTAAACAGCATGCCGAAATGCCCGCCCGGCCTGATGTTGCGAATCCCGATGGCCCAGCGCAATTCGTGGCGCAGATATGCGTTCAGAGTCAGCGAAGGAAACTCCATCCACACTGGTTCAGGAAGCAGTTCGATATGGTGACCGCGCGCGGCAATGCGGTGGCCGAGTTCGTAATCATCGGAGTGCAAATCAACCAGCGCCTCGAAGCCGCCGATCTCGGCAAGACGCGCTCTCGTTGTGGCCATCGTCGAGCCCATCATGAAATTGAGGCCTTCGAGTTCGCGCGCCACCAGCGCCGCGCCGCAAAACGCGGCCGAGGAACCCACGCAATCCATGGCCGCGACGAATTGCAAATTATTATGGCCTCGGTAAAGCGCCGTTACGCCTCCAACCCCGGGATCTCGAAACATTGCCGCAACACTTCGTAAATAGTCCGGCTCGACGCGCACGTCGCTGTCGGTAATGATCAGAAGATCGTGCTGCGCCTCTCGCACCAGGCGGCAGAGATTGGATACTTTCACGTTTGGGCCGAGCTTTTCCTCGACCACTATCAGGCGAATCGCGCGCTCCGGAAAATCCGCGATCAACTTTTGTACGATGGGGACTACCGGATCTTCCGGATCGTTCACCGCAAATAACATTTCAAATTCCGGATAATTTTGCCGGCTAAAGCTCGCAAAATTTTCGTAGGCGTTCGGATCCGTTCCGCGCACAGGTTTCAAAATGCTTGCGGGAGGGAGCTTGTCCGCGGTTTCCGAAGTAGCTGACCGCCGATGGGCCACGCCGAAGAATCGCCATGCGGAATAAATTCCAAGCAGGTAGAAGAACAAAGGTCCCAGTGCAAAGGCTAGAATCGTCCATCGAAAAATCATCATGGCGGAAAGATGCTGCAAGGACGCAGGCAAGTCGTCCACCCAGGCCATGCCCACGCCCAAACATATCAAACCGATTCCCGCCCAGCGCGTTGCATTCAGCTTCTCGCCCAAAAATATTTTTGCGCCGATGGCTCCCGCGACATAAGCGAGCGACGTAACGGGAATTACAAAGCTAACGGGAAACCAGGACAGCATGGTCAGAAACGAAAAGAACGATGCGGCCATCAGCAGAACTGCAAACCATAACCAGCCGACGCGCAGCGCGCGCAGCACGAATATGGCAATCGCGCGCGGGCGAAAATCGTGAACCTCGCCCAAGAGTTTCATGGCGTGCGTCAGGCAAATTTCTCCGCCCGTGCCGGTGACCACCACGAAAGTCAAAATGGATAAGGTGCGCATGTCAGTTTGGGGTTTCCTGCGGAGTTGGAGGAGTGGTGCGATGCGGTGTGCGATTGATCAGCACCACGCCAAAGACAATCAGCACTATTCCAATCCACCGCGCCGCTGAAACTTGTTCATGTAAAAATAAATAACCAAGCAGGGGGACGAGCGCGTAGGCAATCGCGGAAAACGGCATCACGAAGCTGTAGTCAGCCCACGAGAGAACGAGCATGTGACACACCATGAAGCCCAGCATCATGGCAATTCCCGCCCATATCGGTGCGCTGGTGAGGACACGTGTGGCGCCGGTGATGATCGACGACACGTGCGAAATGTCGAGGTCGCCTGCTTCCTTCATCCCTTTTCCGAGAAGCGTGTTTCCAACCGAGCCGAGCACAACGAGCAGGAAAAGCAGTATGTAGGTTTTAGTTTTGTGAGTTTTTGGAGCAGTCATCGCGCGAATAGATCTTGTGGCGCCGGCATCTTGCCGGCGGCTGTCCATAACTTTGTAGAAAAATCCGCTGGCAAGATGCTGGTGCCACTGAACTTTTAGTCCCCGGCGCTGGAAGCTGCCGCGGCGGAAGCCTGCGCCATTTCGCGCGCGGTTTCTTTCCGCTCGTGCAGGAACTTGAAGAACTCGACGCCTTCGCGCAACCGGCGCTTCATGACTTCGGGATCGCGCAGCATTCCGCCGAACAACGAGAACATTTTGCGCGGGCGGAAATAGAATTTGCGGTAAAGCTCTTCCACGGAATTAAAAATCAAGGTAGAGCTAAGCTGCGGATAATTCATGGCCGCCGTTTGAATGCCGTGCGTGTCCACAAGATCGCCGGTTTGAATCTGCAGCCAGCCCTGCTCTTGCGCTTGCCGGTACAATTCTGTTCCCGGGTACGGCGCAGCGAGCGACACTTGAATTGTTTCTGGGTCGATGTCACACGCAAACCGGATGGTTTGCTGAATGGTTTCGGCCGTCTCTCCCGGCAGCCCGAGAATAAATGTGCCGTGAATTTTAATTCCCAAATCCCGCGCGTTCCGCGAAAATTCACGTGCAATGTCGATGCGAACACCCTTCTTAATATTGATCAGAATCTGATCGTTTCCGGATTCATATCCGACGAGCAACAGCCGGAGACCGTTGTCCTTCATGATTTCAAGCGTCTTGCGCGGGACGTTGGCTTTGGCGTTGCAGGACCACGTCAGGCCAAGCTTGCCCAGACGGCGCGCAATTTCCTCGGCGCGCGGCAAGTCGTCCGTAAACGTATCGTCATCGAAAAAGAATTCGCGCACTTGCGGAAAATATTTCTTCGCAAGAGCCATTTCGGCGGCCACGTTTTCCGGGCTGCGCACACGATAGCGATGTCCGCCTAGTGTCTGCGGCCACAGGCAGAATGTGCACTTGGACCGGCATCCGCGCCCCGTGTAGAGCGAAACGTAAGGATGCTGCAGGTAGCCGATGAAATAATTCTCAATCTTCAGATCGCGTTTGTAGACATCCACTACAAACGGCAGGTCGTCCATATTTTCAATCGTTGGGCGAGGCGGCGTAAGAGTGACGCGGCCGTTATCCCGGTACGCAATGCCGCCAACATCCTTCAGCGGCTTGCGCGCGGCAATTTCCTGGCAAATATAATCAAATTCGCCGAGTGAAACCCAATCGACAGCCGGCGCTGCGTTCATGGATTGCAGGGGCAGAACACCAACGTGCGCCCCAACCATGCCGATCATAATGTTGGGATTGATTTCCTTCAGATGCGCGGCAAATTTCGCGTCATTAGCAAATGAAGGCGTGCTCGTGTGCAGCACGGCCAGCTCGTAATCCTTGGCGAGCGGTGCGACCTGATCCACGGTCAGTCCCTCGGGCGGCGCGTCAATCAGACGGCTGCCGGGAACCATGGCGGCGGGTTGCGCCAGCCACGTAGGATACCAAAACGATTTGATCTCGCGTCGCGCCTGGTAACGCGCGCCTGCTCCACCGTCAAACCCTTCATAACTGGGTGGATTCAAAAATAGCGTTTTCATTACTTCCGGCATTCTTTTCTTCCCCTGATGCGCATTCTTGACGCGGACTTACGAAGCGCCTGCGAATTCAGCGACCCTATTATCTTACCTGAAACTCGGCCAAGCTCGATACAAAACTCGCCCGGGTGTGTTGCCCACCAGTCAAAACCCCTTACCCCTCGTCCTTCAACCTACTTATCTCATTAGGTAGCGATTAAGTAGGGTTGTCATCCGTGGGTTCGCTGCCGAACTGCTGTAGCCAGCCTCTTCAGAGGCGGGGGTTTAGAGTTTACACCTCAACCAATGCCGCCGGGAGCCTAAACCCTCGCCTCTGAAGAGGCGAGCTACAATTCCTGCGGCACACTCCGGGCAAAAGTTTCCGCTGCAGGACACTATGCTAAAAGCGCCGCCTTATTGCAGCACCTGCGCCAACTGCCCTGTCGTATGGAGGAGGTCAATTTGCACCTGCTGCCGCGCATAATTGGCGTCCAGGAAGGCCAGCCACTTGTTATTTTCATCGATGTGCGCGGCCTCCAGGTCTTGCAGGCTCCCTCGCCCCTCATCAAACTGAGACTGCAACACACGCACGTTCTCCTGCGCAAGCTGCAACTCCAGCTTGGATACTTCACTGCCCAGCTCCGCTTCACGGACTAGCCTCGCCTTGCGACGAACATCGAGTGAAAGTTCGCTGCGCTTCTTTTGCAGAGACAAGGTCGCGGCACTTAAATCCGCGCGTGCATACGCCACAGCTGACGATGTGTGCGAGGCAATGATCGGGATTTGCACCTGCACGCCGAATACGACGTTGTTGCGTTGAAACTTGTTAAAAAATTCAGTGTAGTTGTTAATTTTGCTGAGCAAGTTATATTGCCCGATCAACGAAACCGACGGCCAGCGTCCTCCCTGTTCTCCCCTCAGCTTGAATTCGCGCGCTCGCAATTCGGCTTGCGCCTGTTTTACCTCCACATTATTGAGCATGGCCTCTGCAACCACGTCCTGGGATGCTTCCGCGGCTGCCGTAGGAATCTCCTCGGTTTCGACCTCGATCATCTCGTCAGACGGCAGCCCCATCAAGTCTCGCAGTTCCCCGGTGAGTGAATCGTCGCGGTCTTCCAGTTGCGCGATGTGCTGCTCAATTTGAGCCGTGGTCAACTGCGCGCGGATCAGGTCAACGGGGAGCTGACGTCCGGTATCCATTCGTTGGCGCGTGGCTTCCAGAATTCTCCCGGCGCTGATCCGTTCGCCTTGCATCAATTCGAGCGCGTGGCGGACTTTGGCGAGTTCCAGATAATCAAGCGCGGCTCGCGACATCACCGCATCTCGCACGTCATCAATCGACAAGCGCTGTTCTTCAGCTCGCTGTTCGGCCGCGTGCTGCTCGCCCTTCAATGGCGGGTTGAAAATTTGCTGGTTATAGGAAAGAGAAAAAATGGCAGGGGCGCCTCCGCCCTCCAGCAGCGGAAAACCGTTGGTATAGGCCACGCCGGTTCCCGTATAAAGGTTAGGAAGAAAAACCGACCTCGCTACGCCGATCTGACGCTGCATGACGCCGTATTGCAGGCGCGCAAGTGCCAGATCGCGGCTATTGGCCACGGCGAGGGTTACGGCCTCTTTCAAAGTCAGCTTGCGTGACAATTCCGTGTCTTGCGCGCCGCTTCTCCCGGCGAAGGCCAGAATGAAAATTGCCAATGCAGTTGCGTAACCTGCGGCGAGCCAAGGTCGCTCAACAAACCCGATGCTCATTTTGCGGCTTCCCATCTTCGCGCACCTACTTTCCAGTGACCATGCACAGAAATATTTTGACACCCCGCAACTTTTCTGAATTCCCTGGTTCCAGTGCCGATCTGCTGTAGCCCGCCTCTTCAGAAGCGGAGGGTTAGAGCGAACATGTCAACGATGTCCGCCGACAGCCAAAACCCTCGCCTCTGAAGAGGCGAGCTACAAAAACCAGTCCATAGAGCTGCGTACCAACTAAATTCATTATTTGAAATCCGTGCGCAATATCGATCGCGCCGAACTATTCATAGCGCAGCGATTCGGTAGGCTGCAATTTCGATGCGCGTTCCGCAGGCAAATATCCGAAAAATATCCCAACCGAACACGACACGACAAAAGCCAGGATGACCGATTCCCAGGGCACAGGAACGCTGATGTTAGCCGGAAGCCAGGGCCGCACTAACACCGGAATGGCAACCGCTATCAGAATTCCCAACACGGAGCCGAATCCGCTGATCAGGAATGCCTCAACCAAAAATTGATACAGAATCTCACTATGCCGCGCGCCAATCGCTTTCCGGATACCAATCTCCCGCGTACGTTCCTGAACGGTCACCAGCATGATGTTCATGATTCCAATTCCACTGACCAGCAGCGCGATGAATCCGATTAAAAGCAACACGACAGTCAAGGCCAAAGCTATCTTGCGAGCGGCATCCAAAATGGAGCTGAAATTCCGGACTGAATAGCGCGAACGTGTGGGATGCCGGCTGGCGAGCAATGCTTCCAGTCGATTGGTCACGGGGATGACGTCCTCGGGTGTCAGCGCCTGGACATACAGCACGGATAGAGAGGAATCTCCCAGATAATTTTTCATCAGCGGGAAAGGAATGAGCACAGTGTAGTCTTTGATTTCAGACTGGCCGAAGGTCTCCACGCGCTCCCGAAAAACTCCGATGACGGTGAATTCGAGTTCGCCGACACGCAAATTCTTTCCGATGGCGTCGACATCCGGGAATGCAAATTTCGCCAGCTGCGTGGAAATCAAGCAGACGCGGCTGCGCGAAGAAACATCCTCGGCATCCATGAATCGCCCCTGCAAAATCAGCAGGTTCCGAATTTGCTGAAAGCCTTCCGTAACGCCAACCAGGTTTACATTTCGTTCGATGGATCCAATGTTCACGGTTTCCGGCGTATCCCGTGTCCCTGCGACGGCAACAACTCCGGGGATGCTGTTCTTCGTCGCATTCATGTCATCAATGGACAATTCATCCTGCAGCATGATGGGTTGGTTGGGATCGATTTCGAGCACCGCATACACCAGATTCGATCCGACGCCTTCGATCTGTTGGAGGACATAGCGACGCCCGCTGAGCGCCACGGTAACAACCAGAACAATGCAGGCGCTGCCAATGATGACACCCAGCGTGGTCAAAAATGCCCGGATTTTATTGGCCCACAGAGCATCCAGCGCGACCATCCAGGTCTCATTGCGTAGCATCATGAGGATTCTCGCGGCATTACAATATCAATGACTGCGTTAACTCTCCGGCTTACTCCGGAGTGTTTACGGCGATCCGAATTTCGCTTATTTTCTTTGCACCCTTTTATATTCTTCTTCCACAATCTTATTATGCGGGTCCAGGATGAGAGACTTTTTATACTCTTCCGCCGATTCGGAATATCGCTTTTGAGATTCATAAAGCTTCCCTAGCCATTCTTGCGCCAGGGCGTGCGGCGGAACATCGGAATTATCGGGAACCGTCGACAAATAGGATTTCAAATCCATTTCGGCTTCGGCCGGGTTTTTGCCCTGCATGATGAGCAGAACGCCCTTGTAAAACTTCAAGCGTCGATCGTCCGGGTCTACGCCCATCGCCTTGTCTATGGCCTCTTCCATTTTTGTCACATCCTGGCGATCGCGATAATAATCGCTGGCCTCAAAATAAACTCCGGCCCTCGCGTTGTTCGATTCCATAATTTTGGCAAATACCGCGTCCGCTTCCGGAAACCGTTTCTTGGTTTCAAAAAACTCGCCGCGCGCAAGCTCGCCTTGAATCGGATCGACCTTTTCCAGCGCGTCAATGTGCCTCATTGCTTTGTCGTCGCCGCCGGAAACGACGGAAGGAGCATTCATTTCGTAGCGAATTAAATCCCGTTGTGCCTCGAAATTCATCGGATCCAATTCGACGGCGACTTCAAACTCATGATGCGCTTTGCGCGCCCAGGACATCGCATTCAGAAAAACGGCTCCTTCAGCCTTGCGGCCATAAGATTTGCCGAGCCAGTCATGAATTTCGGAATTCTTGGGCGAAAGCTGCTCGGCTCGCTCAAAGCTGGCCATGGCGCGCGAGAAATCATGAAGCTGGTAGTAACATTCCCCGAGCAAGAAATGAAGAGACGCGTCATCCGGAGATTTGGCGATTCCCGCATTCAGCGCATCCACGGCGCGGTTATACCGTCCTGCGTTGTAATCGTGTTGCGCGTCCAAATTGGAAGATTGTCCGGCGAATTCCGGGGGGATATTCCATCCGCAGACAAGAAGGACTAATGTTGCTGCAATTAAAAAACGCCGCATCATTCCGCGGTCACCGGGATCACTTTCAAATTTTGTTTGAGTGCGGCATTCCCCGGCAGAGCAACCACATCGCCCTCATTCAGGCCGGATAGAACCTCGATCTTGGTGGGATTTGAGATTCCTACGGTAATCAGGACTCGACGAAGCCGTTTATCTTCGACTCGAAAAACATATCGCTTTTCGCCGTCAATCGAAACTGCGCCTCGTGGGATCACGAGGACAGCTGGCCGCTCGCTGACCTGAATCCGAACATCAACCGTCGTGTTCGGAAGCAGGTCCTGGCGATCGTTGGTTACCGAACAAATTAATTCGCCAACGCTGCGCGTGCCCCGCGTCACCACTTGCTTCGGCAAAACTTCCGTTCGTCCATTCCAGACGCGTCCGGGCTGCGCATCCCACTGAATTTCCACGGACTGGTTGACCGCGATTCGCCCAAGTTCCGGCTCATCAATGAACGCGCGGATGCGCACCTTATGCAGGTCCGCGAGTTCCCCTAAAAGATCTCCCGCCTTCACAAAATCTCCTTGCCGGATCGGCAGCGAATACAACGTGCCGTCAATGGGGGAAATTCCATGGGCAGAACTCAATCTATCTTCCAAATCACGAACCGTGGCGCGTGCGTGCTCTACCTGCAAGGTTACGCGTCCCAAGTCGAGTTGCGCCTGTTTCTCCAGGGTCTGCTTTACTTTTTCAGAAGCCTGGACGTCTACTTCCGCCTCGACCAGTCTTAAATGGTTTTGCTGCAATTCCTCGGAGGTCGCGGCTTTTTCCGCGACCAGCTTGGTGAGAGCTTCATTGTCGTGGCGCAGTTGATCCCGGTTCGCTTGCGCCTTCTGCAAATCGGCATTGGCCTTGGCCGCCTGGCTCGCATAACCGCCAGCCTTCGCCACATTCAATGCTTCTTCCTGCGATACAAGCTCGGCCCGCGCCTGCGCCAGATCCGCCTGCACCTCGGTGTCATCCAGGTCAAAGAGTTTTTGTCCGCGTTTTACCTGCTGACCTTCCACCACATACGTGCGCTGCACAAACGTCGGATAGCGGGCGCGAAAAGTTTGCGGCATGATCGGCTCCACTCTCCCGTTCGTGGAAATGATGGAACTCAGATTCTCGCGCACAACATTGGCCACCATGACGCGCGCTGTGGCTGTCCTTCCGCTCCAAAATACGAGCAGAAAAGTGAGCACCACCGCGGCACCCACAATAATCCACAGTCTTCGGCCAAGCGCCGATGTCATTCCATCCTCATTCTGCCAGTCTTAACTGGCAAGTTAAAACTAGGTATTCTAACAAAGATTCGAGCGTCAAACGACTGGCCGACGGCGGATTCAAACAACTCCGGCTGCGCTCGATAAGATGCGGCGACTTCCGCCCGGGATGCAGTATACTTCCCGCACGCGCCCCCGCAAGGGTGTTGCGATTTCAACCATTATGGTAAAATTTGTTTATGACAAATGAAACCGCTCAACCCGCTGGGCACGCCCCGAAACATGAAGCTCCGACTGCGGGGAAACCTGTGCTCCACCGAGTTTGCATTCAGTGTAACAACATGTTTCGCGTCTCGCCTGAAAATTTTGACGCCAAGCAATGTCCCAATTGCCATAAAGGCTGAGACTGACTGCCCGCATCCGCTCACGACTCCGACCTTGTATCCGATTTGATACTCCATCTTCCTGCAAATTTGTGCAGCGATCAGCTACAATCTGCGCCGCACACTCGCGAAGCAAATTGGAATGATCGAAGCCCTTCACCTTGTAAAACGGTTTCATGACAAGAAACGCGGCACCGTCTGCGCCGTCAATGACGTCAGTTTTTGCTGCCGCCAGGGACAAATTTACGGACTCCTTGGAGCGAACGGAGCGGGCAAGACCACCACGCTGCGAATGCTCGCAACGATTCTGACGCCCTCGGAAGGCACCGCGATCGTGGCGGGATTTGACGTGGTGAAAAATCCGCAAATGGTTCGTACACACGTCGGATTTCTTTCCGCGGCCACGGCCCTTTACGGGCGGCTGACGGCGCTGGAAATGGTGCAATACTTTGGCCGCCTCCACGGGCTCGACGAACTGACTTTGCGGCAACGCATCGATGAACTTTTCGCCCGGCTCGAAATGAACGGATTTCGCGACCGCCGCTGCGATAAGCTTTCCACGGGCATGAAACAGAAAGTCTCCATCGCACGTACGCTGGTGCACGACCCATCCGTCATGATTTTCGATGAGCCGACGATGGGACTTGACGTGATGGCCGCGCGCACCATCGTCAATTTCATCAAGGAATGCCGTGCAAACGACAAAACCGTGGTCTTCTCCACGCACGTCATGAGCGAAGTGGAAAAACTCTGCGACCGGATCGGAATCATTCATGACGGCAAGCTTCTGGCGGAGGGAACATTGGCCGATTTGCGTTCGCAATTCGGAATTCACGATCTGGAAGAATTGTTTGTGAAAGTCGTGGAATCATGAGCCTGCGGAATATTGGCATTGTCTATCGCAAGGAATTGATCGATTCCCTGCGCGACCGCAGAACTTTAGTCTCTATGATTGTTGTGCCTTTGCTTGTCATGCCGTTGCTGACGATCGGCCTGGGCGTGCTCTCCATCGCTCTTTTTGGCGTGGCGATGCGCGAGGTGCCGCAAGTCATGGTTCTCGGCGGCGAAGATTCTCCCGGCGTGATGGCCGAACTCCGCAAAACGAAAGATTTTCAAATTGTTCCCGCCAAGCCGGATTACGCGGAAGAAATTTCCGATAAAACAATTCGCGCGGCCGTGGAAATTCCTGGGGACTTTGAAGCCAAGCTTGCCGCCGGCGAATCATCCACCGTAAAAATCTATATGTACGAAGGCGAATTGAAGTCCGGGTTTGGCGCCGACCGTTTGCAGAAGTTTTTCCGTGAATTGCGCGACCGCTCGATCCGCGAAAATCTCCAGGCGCGAAACCTTCCGGAAAATCTGGCGCATCCATTCGACATTCTTGAAACAAACGTCGCGCCCCCCGAAAAAGTAGGTGGCGCGGTTCTCGGCGGCCTAGTCCCTTATTTCATTATTCTGCTGTGCCTCACCGGAGCCATGTATCCGGCCATGGATTTGACCGCCGGAGAAAAAGAGCGCGGCACGATCGAAACGCTTCTTTGCAGTCCAGTTTCTCGCACGCATCTCGTCATAGGAAAATTTTTGACGGTATTAACAGCTTCTATCGCCACTGCGATTCTGGCAATCACATCGATGGCCCTGTCCTTTGGCGTAGGAAAACAGATGCTTTTCAACATCACAAAGAGAGCATCGGACCCGGCGCTGCAAATCACGATCACCGGAAAAGGTCTTGTTTCCATATTTTTTGTGGTCCTGCCGCTGGCGGTTTTCTTTTCTGCCGCTTTGCTGGCGCTTTCGCTTTTCGCAAAGAGCTTTAAAGAAGCACAAAGCTATATCTCTCCCTTAATGATTGTCGTTGTGTTGCCGGCAATTGCCTCGCTTCTGCCCGGAGTAGAGCTCACTCCGACGCTCGCGCTTATTCCGGTGCTGAATACCAGCCTCGTCAGCAAGGAAATCATTGGCGGAACATTTCATTGGAATTTGATAGCCCTGATTTTTCTATCGTCGAGCGTCTACGCGGGAATAGCCATAGCCATAGCCGTAAAACTATTTCAGCGAGAAGATGTCCTGTTCAGAACGTAAAAAGCAGATTTCTCCAAAGCGCAAAATAAGTACTCCACAAATTTCATTCACAAATCGATTCGTCTGTTTCCTTGCTTCCTGTCTCCTTGCCTCCTACTTCCCTACCCCTGCCCCATGTTTCAAGCCGACCCCGCGTGCTCGTGATGTTCATCCCAAGCGTTCGATAAATAGCGCACCGTCTCACGCAAACGAACAGCAAGGTCCGCGATCGTTTCCAGCCGTTCCACGGCCGCGGGCGGCAAGCCGTCGCGCCGCGCGAGCAGAAGTTCCGTGTTCCCGAGAATTCCGGTCAGCGGATTATTTACCTCGTGGCGCAATATTTCACCGAAATCTCCGGACAGCCCGTCTTTCGGAAATTGAATCGTTCCTGTTGCCCGCTCGGACATTCGCGCCCTCCGGTCCAGCATGCCTGCGACAATCGGCAAAAACTCCCCCGAACGCGCGACAAAATCCACCGCGCCGGAAATAATAAGGAAAGATAGCGAAGTCTGTTTTTCCGGCGCTGCCGCGACGACGACGGCAGCATTTTCAGTTAATAACGCCACAGCCGATTCCAGCGTTTCGTTTCCGTTGGCGATATCAATCGCGGATTCGTCCAGAAAAACCGCGGCCGGGGCAATTCGGCCCATCTTTTTGCGCGCCTGCTCCACGGACCCCGCAACGGGAGTGCTGTGGCGGTTTCCATAGGCGGCGAGTTCTTCGACGCATCTCTCCGCCGTTAATGCATCGCCGCTGATAATAAAAATGGTACGGCTCGTCGCTTTCATTTTCTCCTCATTGGTTCTTTCCGACAGCGCGCGATTGCCCGGTTGCTGAGGTCAAAACTTCAATCCCTTGAATGGCTGCCAGCGCTTTGTGAACGGCATCTTTCAACTCTTCCACCAGAAACGGCTTTGCCAGGTATGGCAATCCGCTGGACTTCAGGAATTCGATGGTGCGTGTGCCCATGGTGTCCCCGGTCACGAACAGAAGTTTGTGCTGCATGGGATTCGCCCTTCGCACGAGCGTTCGATACAGGCTTGGACCATCCACGTATGGCATTTTCAAATCGCAGATCACGAGCGAGTAATTGTTTTCTTCCAGCCTGCCGAGCGCCGCACGGCTGTCCAACAAAGTGTCCGCGCGGTGGCCTTCATCGGTCATCACTTCAGCAATCAACTCCGCCACCGTGGGTTCGTCTTCCACGATCAAAATATGCTTCTGCGCAGCCGCGCGGTCCGGAACCGGAAACGCGGCTTCAGCGCGTGAGCGGGAGAGGCCTGTGATTTCATCGCTCACGAAATTAAATTCAGTGCCCGATATGGCGGGCAGCTCGACTGAAAAAATCGCGCCGCGCCCCACGTGGTTATCCACGATCACTTCCCCGCCGTGTTCCTGCACGATTCCATAAACAATGGAAAGGCCGAGGCCGGTTCCAACGCCCGGAGGTTTGGTGGTGAAAAAAGGATCGAAGATTCGCGAGACAATTTCAGGAGGGATTCCCGGACCATCGTCGCCCACCTCAAGCTGGAGGCGATCCCCCGGAAGGCGGCGCGTACGAATCAGAATATGTCCCGTGGCGGTTTCATCCGTGCGGCCCATGACGATGGCCTGTTCCGCGTTCACGATCAGATTCAACACCGCCTGCTGCAATTGCGCCGCGTCTGCCCAGGCTTGCGGCAGCTCGGGATCGAGCGACAATTTCACTTCGATATTTTGCAGTTTTAATTCATACGCGCGCAGCGAAAACGTTCGCTCAATCACCTCGTTCAAATGCACCGCGCGGCGCTCGGCTTTGGTTTCCCGCGAGAAAAGTAAAAGATTTTTCACGATTCGCCCGGCGCGCTCGGCTTCCTGCGAGATTCGCTTGGCGTCCGCAGCCAACTCGGGCGCCGTTCTTCGACTAAGCAAAAGCTGCGCGTATCCCTGAATGCTGGTCAGCGGATTATTCAACTCGTGCGCAATCCCGGATACCAGTTGCCCCAGCGCCGCCATTTTTTCGGTCTGCAGCATTTTGGACTGGATCATCCGCTGCCCGGTAATGTCACGATAAACTTCCAGCCGTCCGATACGTCTGCCATTCGGCAGGGACAATGGCCTTGCAAACCGCTCCACAATTCTTCGCGTAGGATACAGCAATTCGATTTCATCCCAACTGGATTCCTCACTTTGCAGGGTATGTTCCCGCCAGCGAATTGCCGTTTCCACCGGACGTGCAAAATAGTAGGAAATATTGTCGATCAACGCATGAATCGTACCCATGGCCAGAATGTGGCGCGATTCCAATCCAAAAATTGCCGCCAATCGGTCGCTGGCCATGAGAATGCGCCCGTCCGTGTCGAAAATCAGCACGCCGGATTCAATAGAGGCGAGTAGCCCTGCCATCTCCACCTGCAACCTGTCCTCCGCTTCGTGCGAAACAGGATTATTTTTTGTCAGTTCAACGTGAATCAACCACCGCGGCGAATTCGCGCTATTTGCCCCCACCTCGCAACGCAGCGACATTCGCACTACGCCGCCACGCTCAAGCGCGCCTTGCAACGTGGCCCCGGCGGACTCCTTTTTCCCGCTAAGCGTTCCTTCCTCCGAGCGGATCTGGGCTCGCCAGGCAGTCACTTCTTTACGCGCCGCTGGAAAAAATAATTCCTCGAGGAGAGTTCCCTCCATCCGTCCCCAGGGAGCAAACAACTGCATGGCCGAGGCCCGGCTGGCTTCCAGAATTTTGCCGTTGGCATCGATCATCAGGAGGCATTCCGTGCTGTCTTCTACCATCTTGAGAAGAATTTTTTCGGAGGCTGACTGCTCCTCTCTCGCCGCATTCCGCTCCAACGCCGCAGAGACCTGTATGGCGCAAAATTCCAGGGCCGAAACTTCGTCGCCGGCATTTTCAGATTGCGCAAAACCCGCCAGCAAAACAATCCGGGATTTGTTTCGCCCCATTATCGGGATGGCCACGATGCGATTCAAACCGCGGTGATGATTTCCTTTCAAACCGCCCGAAATTTTGACGGCTTCGTCACCCAGGATTTCGACTTTCGCCTCATCTTTCCGGGCCTCGCGCCACAGTTCTAAAACGCTTTCTTCCCGCAAGAGTGGCAAAAGTTCCGGCGCGCCATTCCAGCCCTCTTCCGCCAGTGGAAGCGCATCGTCATCGCCCAGCGCAATAAACTCCGCATGCGTAATATTGCGGATCGTCCGGGCCATCCGATGGAAAACGGAATCTCCGGCCGCGTCCGCCTGCAGACATCGAATAAAGCTGATCTGGTTTTTTACATCTTCCGCGCCATGTTTTTTGACAACACTTAGAAATGGGTATTGGACGGACAGCGCAATTTCTTCGGCCATTGACCTCAACGCGGCCATATCTATTTCCAATTTTTCTGGAAAGTGCTCATAGCCCACCATTCCCAGTCCAACCGTGCGATGAGCCGCCCGAAGCGGCACCCAGATCACACTGTGCATGCCGGTCAATGGGCCAAGCTGAGGCGTTGCTTCGTCCGCTACCAGATCCACGCGCAAAGGACTGGAACTTTCAAGAGCTGCCCTCAAAAATGGAGCCGAAATATCCAGCGTGTTCCATGGCTCGGGAATCGGTCCTGCAAGAGACTGCACGGCGCACCCGGGACCAGACTCTCCCCTCCGCCTTCCGGAAAGCCATAGCCCTGCACGGTCCGCCCCGCTCGCCACCAGCAACGCCCGCGCGCCAATGTGAAGCATTTGGCCGAGAGATTCGCCACTCGCCCGCGGAAGGCAGTGCGTGTTCGCCCGATCCTCGGCTCGGCGCCCTCTTCGCAATCTTCGCTCCCACCTGGCTGCAGGCATACGTCTTTAAACTCCGAACAATAGAATGAAATAGCTGAGCAGCATCGCGAACCCCAATGTGACCACAGTACTGATCACGCTGCGAATCGCCTGGTAGTGCGTGAAATAAATCTCACGAATCATTTCTTCCTCCAGTCGCATATTTGTATTGCACCACGGTGGCCATTGGGAAAAGGCGGGTACATCCTTATAAATCAATGAGATACGAGGATGACGAAAATAAGAGGAAATGCTGCGCATTCCCATCCCGAAACTTCTCTAAGAATTGCTTCCCGGAGTGGAAAAAGTTTGGGTATGGGTGATGACGATTTGACTGGGGCTTTTTGGTGCAATTCGATCTGCAATCCTGCGGATTTATTCGCTAAAAACGTGCTTTACGAGTTTCAATTCACATACTAACTAACTGATTATCTTTTACGCGCCTGCGCCACCATCTCAATCAAAACGTTTCTTGCTTCTTCCGGCGTGCTAACTTCCTTGATAAAGGCAATGCGCGCGCCTTTCGGGCCCTCCGGAGTTTTCAGCCGCACGTTAAATCCTAGCCGGTCGACCGAAGTCATTGCCGCTTCCTGCGCCTCGATTCCGGCGAACGCCTTCGCAAGCAGCTTGAGCGCCTCGCCGTGATCCACATTCATGTGCTGCATGATTTGCGGCGCGGATTCTGCAAGAGGATCGGGCCGTCCGCCGGAATAATCCGCAGCCAACACCCAGCCCATCACGCCAAAGCCGCCCACAAAATAAACGTCCACCACTTCCATGCGATAAAAGCCGAAGTCTTCGTAGTCCACCCAATTCCGGCTGTTGGCATAGCGCTCCAGGTAAAGTTTCCGCGCCGCGGCCACGTCCGTCTCAGGAATGCGCGCCACGTTTCCGACGAGCGTCACCCTGGAGGCACCCAAAGGATCGCCACCATCCGCCTGCATAACTAACAAACTGGCGCGGGGGTCCCCGTGCAGATTCTGCGTATGCATGGCCATCGTGCTGATCAGGAATATCGGGCGCCCAAGTTCGTCCAGCCCGTAAGGCATCACGGACCCGAAAGGAAAACCTTGCTGCTTGTGCGAATGCGTCGAAAGAGTGCCAATCCGATTGAGATACATCAACGTGCGCGCGCGATCGGCATACGTTGTCTCCGCAACCTCAGGCTGATTCCCTGCCGGTCCCGGGCCCGCGTGTCTTCCGGTCGGTGTCGAAGCCATCGATATTCTCCTTACGATTGCCGTGTCCAGATCGATTTTAGATCATCAGAAATTTAATTACTCAATTTATGTATCTTGCAGCGGCTCTAACCCACTCCCGCTTGAAACCCGGAGATGGATTGGATACCCAGGTTGCGGAAAAACCCACCATCTCTGTCATTCCGAGCGAAGCGAGAAATCTGCTTTTCTTTGTATTCTTATAGTTAAATCGAAGAGAGATTCCTCGCTTCGCTCGGAATGACAGAATAGATTACTTTTCCCGCAGCCTGCGACGCGCGCCAAGTTAATTTTGAGAGCCATCATCTACATCGCCAAGCCGCTTGACTTTGAGCCTCGCACAGTTCTACTCTCTGCGCCAACCAGTAAGGAGTGTCTTCCCATGCGAAAGCTGACTACGATGAAAAAATATTTCTGCGGTCGAACGAACGTTTGGCTCATGGCCGGAACGCTGCTCGTGGCGCTGCCCCTGGCGGCGAGCACGGCCCGCGTCTACGTCGCAAACAGAGGCGGAACGACCATTGACATTATTGATACCACGACGAACAAGGTCGTGGATGTGATCAAGGGAATTGAGTCGCCCGAAGTGATCCGTTTCTCGCCCGACGGAAATCGCCTGTACATCACCAGCCGCAGCGAGGATGTTCTCGACGTCCGGGATCGAAAAACCGGAAAGCAAATCAAGAAAGTTCCTCTCAGTGGCTGGGCCAACGACGCGCAAGTCACCAATGACGGAAAACTGATTGTGGTCTGCATTCGCAATACGGGACTTGATGCCATTGACGCGGGGGCGCTGGACATTATTGACTCCAAGACGCTGGTCAAAGTGAAAAGCATTCCGGTGAAACGCGGCCTGCACGACGTGGCCCTGACAGATGACGGCAAATTTGCCGCCGCCGGCTCGCCGGGCGGAAAGTTCTTCGTCGTTTTCGATTTGCAGAAAATGGAAATCGCCTGGGAAATGGATTACGACCAGGGAGTCCTGCCCGTGATCATTGAGAGCGGCCCAGACGGCTCGGGCCAGCGGATTTTCGCGCAGCTCAATGGAACGAATGGATTCTCCGTGGTCGATTTTGCCACCCACAAAGAAGTGGCGAGAATCAAGAATCCCGACGAGCCCAAGGGTTTTCCTCCAGGCTGCGAAGGCATCAGCCACGGCATCGGAATCGCTCCTGATCATAAGACCCTTTGGACGAACAGCCGCCCGGCCAACGCGGTTTTTGTCTACTCGCTCCCCGACTTAAAGCTGATGGGACATGTTTCCTTGCCCGAAACTGAAGTTCCCGGAAAGGCGCCGCGCGGCGGCGGCCCCGCCTGGATTACTTTCACTCCCGATAGCAAAATGGTTTACATCTCCACTTGCGGGACGAAGTCCATCACAGCGATCGATGTGACTGCCATTAAGGAAGTGACTCGTATCCCGGTGCATGAGATGCCCGATCGGATCAGCACACTCGTGCTGCCGTAGATTCGTAATTTTGCTTTGTACTTAGGCAGCGTGACTCATGGTCGTCACACAAGAATTATTTATAACGGAGCGAAGGCGATGATGATTTCTACGATTCTGTTGAAAAAGATTCTGCCAAAAATAATTTCTGCTGGATTCCTGATCGCGACGGCTGCGTTGCTCTACGCTGCCGCTCCCGCAGCCAAGGCACAGGCCCCAGCCAGCGCGGACGCTCAAACTCCCCAACTCGATTACGAGTTTTTCAAAACGCGCGTCGAGCCCATTTTCCTGAAGAAACGCTCCGACGAACATGTCCGCTGCTACGTTTGCCATCAGATCAGCAGGCACGGCGGCGGCCCTCTGAGCCTGGACATGCTCCCACCCGGCGCGAGCTTTTGGACCGAGGAGCAGTCCCGCCACAATTTCGAAACCGTTTCCAAGCTCGTCGTTCCCGGCAACCCATCCTTGAGCCTGTTTCTTCGAATGCCCATGGCCCCCGAGGCAGGCGGCCTAGCCGATACGCACCAGGGCGGCCGGCAATTCGCCTCGGAGGACGATCCCGACTGGAAAAATATGAAAGCGTGGGTGATGGGGCAAAAAGCAGGAAGTGCCACCACTCCATAGTTCTTTCTTGAGCAAATTCTATTTGAGTAAGCAGCGGAATTTTAAATGAAGTTTGATCTAAACATGGCCCCGTAAAAATCAAAGGATTCGCCACCCTCGTAAAATCCGCCTCAAGAGCTGGCGCACCCTGGTACTTTGAAACGGCCATCCCGAACACGCGGCCTTAACAGACTGCGGAAAAACACAAAATTCTGTCATTCCGAGCGAAGCGAGGAATCTCTCTTTCCTTATTTTCTTATGCGTAAATAGAAGAGAGATTCCTCGCTTCGCTCGGAATGACAGAATAAACTACTTTTTCCGCAGTCTGTAAAACCAACCTTGCAGGCAAAAAAAAGCCGGGCGATTAGCCCGGCTTTTTTTTCGTGCAATGTGCCAGCGGCTAGAAGTTTACTTTCAAGCCGAATTGAATCTGGCGCGGATCGGTTGAGGTAGCGTCGATTACACCCGCATTGTTCGCCGCAGCACCGTTACTCGAGTTAATAACTGCCTCATTGTCGAGCGGTGGCAGGAAACTGGGGTGGTTGAGGACGTTAAACATTTCGACGCGGAATTGCGAAGTGATCCGCTCGGTTATGCGAAAATTTTTGAAGATCGAGAAGTCCATGTCAAAAAGACCAGGACCAACGATCTGGTTACGTCCGAGGTTGCCAATCAGGTTCTGGCAGTAAACCTTGCCCGGAGGAGGCGTCAAACCCCCAAATGAATTCGGATCGCATTGCGCCGACATGGACGCTGGTGCGGTCGGAGGGGTGAAGCAGTTCGTGTTGAGGTACTGCAACCCCCCAGCTGTTTTCCAATTCGAGTTGACAGGGTTGCAGCCGGGAACCAAGTCGACATAACCCTGGTTGGTATCGCCCTGTGAACGGTTGTAAGGATCGCCGCCGATCACGGGTGTGAAAGGCGAACCGGATTGAGCCGTAACGATTGCACCGACTTGCCATCCGCCCAGGATTGAGGATACGAGTTTGGAGTCTTTGCCGATGGTTGGAATGGTGTAGATGAAACTCACCACTCCGCTCTTCCCGATGTTGAAATCGCACAGACCCTTTGTCAGACTGTGGTTAAAGTAGAAGTAGTCCGGAAGTGAGTTCTGGAACGGGTCGTTGAACGCCATGTTCGAACCAGTGTCTTCGCACTTGGACCACGCGAAGCTACCCTGAAGTTGCAGACCGTGGCTCAAGTTCTTGGTGACACCAACCTGTAAGCCCTGGTACCAGCCTTCGTTATCCCACAGCCGTGCGCGTATTCCGCCCACTTGTGAGTCCAGTTGGGGAACGGGGTTTACGGGGTTTGACAGCGATGCGATGGGGAACATATATCCGGCGGCCGTCTGTGTCGGAACTTGATAGTTGATGTTGTCCGGCAAATCGGGCAGGTGAATGCTACGTGATCCGACGTAGCCCAATGTAACTGTCAGAGTAGAAGTGACCTGGCGCTGAACGTTCAAATTCCAGTTCATCGCGTAGGCCTGGGGTGGGTTCTGAGGTACGTAAACCACGTTGTCCGTGCTGGGGGGGAATGTCTTCGAGCACACCACCGGGAAATCTCCGTTGGGGCACTGAACGGACGGACCACTAAGTCCGCTCGCGCTCACTTGAGTTGTGAAAGGGAACTGAGCGGGCAGCGTTTGCGTGTAGGTCCAATTCAGGGGCAGAATATCAAAAATTCCGAAGCCGCCGCGAACAGCAGTTTTGCCGTCCTTAAACGGATCCCAGGAGAATCCAACACGGGGTTCGAAATTCTTGAGGCTTGAATTTTTGGACCACAAAGTATTAACCGGAGTTGGTAATTCGGTACCGATCACATTGGGGTTAAGGCTCGTAAGTACCGCGAAGCGGTTCGAAGCCTCCGTTGGAAGGGTGACCGGTTCATAGCGAAGGCCAAGATTGATTGAAAAATTCGGCTTCAACTTCCAATCATCCTGTGCGTAGAAACCAAATGCGGTGCTCCGCGTACCGACTTCAAAGGCGTTTCCCGCTTCCAGTTCTTGCACTTTCAAAGGCTGATCCTGGAGGAACGCACCTAAATTGTTGAAAGTAAATTGT
>DATHNC010000028.1:0-8280 GCA_035486415.1 Saccharimonadales bacterium (SeqCode) | reverse complement strand
TCGGCCTTGCGCGGATCACGCATCGAATACTTTTTATATTTTTCCTGAATCGCTTTCACTTCCGGCGCGACCTTCTGCATTTTCTGCATCGCGCGCATGCTCTTCACTTTCAGCGGGAACATCACCATGTTGATGCCAATGGTGATCAGCACAATCGCCCAGCCATAATTGCTGACGTACTTGTGCAGCCACATCAGCGAGTAGAACAATGGCTCGGCGATAAAGCCCCACCAGCCGAATTGCACCAAGCTATTGAGAGGAGGCCGTGTGGCCTTTAGTCCGTCAATACTTTTGGGGCCGGCATAAACGCGCAAGTCCAGCGGCCCCGGCGCAGCAATTCCTACGGCCACTTGTGGGACAATTTCCGTTTCGGTTTTACCGTCGACCGTGGTTTCGTGCGGAAATGTCCAGCCGGTTACGGTCAACGGCACATCGGCCAGCTCGCCGCGTGCGTTAAACGGCGGGATGAATGCCGCAGCGAAATAAAGATCTTCGATCCCCGCGAAATCAAATGTTCCAGCTACCGCAGCGCGCGTTGTCGTTTGCCCGGGCTTGCCAAGATTTTTTGCGGCCAGCGTGTTGAACTTTCCGGCTGTGCTGGTAAAAATCTGCGTCTGCGCGGCCGCACGATACGCGGTGATGTCGCCAAAGCCTCCGGGCCAGATCAGGCTCGGGTGCAGCGGCGCGCCGTCGAGCGTCGCCGTGGTTTTCACCTCAACGATATAGCTGTCATTAAATTTCAGTTCCTTGGTGACATCCAGATGGCCGTCGCTCCACTTCATGGTGATGTCAGCCGGAGCTTGCAGCACGGCGGCGGTAACCGGAGCACCTGACGAAGTCGTTTCAAACAGCGCGCCATTCACGGCGGCTTCCTGCTGCGCGTCATCGAGCGCAAGCGCGAAGGGCCAGCTGCCGGATTGCTGCGCGGCTGCCGGATGCACGAGGTCGAGCGTACGCGGCGGCTTGTTATCGTCCGTAAATTTTTTCAGCTGCCAGCTGCGCACTACGCCGCCGCGATTGGAAATTTCCACGCGGTACAAATCGCTTTCGATCACCACGGAATTTTCCGCGGTAGCCGCGTGCATCGTTACAGGCGCAGCGGAAGCGGGCGCTTTAGCCGCGCTCGTTGTGTAGGAAGGAGAAGTTCCCGGAGCAGGCGTTGCGGGATATGTAGTTGAAGTGGCTGGCTTCGCGGGAGCCGGTGGCGGTTGCGCCGGCTTGTAGATCATCGACCAGCCGGCGATCACGATCAAACACAACACGGCCGCCAGCAGCGAACGCATCTCCGTCGACATTTCCTTGCGCTCGCTCAAGAATGGACCTCTTCTTTTGTGGCATAGGCTTCAGCCTGTGGCTTTTGATCTTCTGCAGCGTCAACCCCGCACAGGCTGAAGCCTATGCCACGTAAAGCCCCGCCAGAAACTTCCTCGGCATCCGGCACCAGATCCACGCCGCCGCGCGAAAACGGATGGCATCGCCCAATGCGCCGCAGCGCCAGCCACGATCCGCGCCGCGCGCCATGAACGGCCACAGCTTCCGCGGCGTAATGGGAGCACGACGGATAAAATTTGCAGGCGCTCGGCATCAGCGCCGAAAAAAATGCCTGGTACACGCGCACAAGGAAGAGCAGCACACGCGCGAAAAAGCTCATGCCTTCGGCGGCGTGGCCCGGATGCCGCGCAGCAGGCGCACCAATTCCGTCTCCAGCGACGTGTACGCCGCCTTCGCCACGGAACTGCGCGGATGTATGACGATGTCCCATCCCGTAGGAATCTCCGTCCTGTTGCGCCGCAAAATTTCGCGGATGCGGCGCTTGATGCGGTTGCGCACCACCGCTCCGCCCAATGCTTTTTTTACGCTGATCCCAAAGCGGCTGGTTTTCGCTTGTGTCGCCGGCGCATCTGCGGAAGAAAGCCCTTCGCGCATAGGCTCCCGCCCGATAGCCTGTTTCGGAAGCGCAACGTGAGCGCGGAAAAAAACGGAAAACTGAGGGCTCGACCGGCGCTGACCGGCGCCGTAAACGGCTTCGTATTCCACGCGTTTCAGCAAACGCATCGTGCGCGGAAAACCTTGCCGCGGCTCGTCCCGATCAGATGGGCGTAAGACGATGGCGTCCCTTTTTGCGTCGGGCCGCAAGAACTTTCCGGCCCCCTTTAGTCTTCATGCGCGCGCGAAAACCGTGTGTCTTGTGGCGACGGCGCACCTTAGGTTGAAACGTCCGTTTCGGCAAAGAACTCTCCCCTTAAATGCCAACATTTCGTCCGATTTAAAACGTCTAGTGTAATCGACCCCTAGCGGGCGGTCAAGGATGCAGCGGGATAGGAGATAGGGCGCGCCAAAGTTGCACCCCCTCGCACCCGCCTGAACTGCTTAGGCGCACGTCGAAATGCGTTCCCGGAGATCCCTAGCGATAACTCGCAGGCTAATCGCCCAGAGTCACTCTGTGTGGGAAAAAAACATTTAACGTGGGCGCGTGACTACTTTAAGGGATTTTTTTTTCATTTCGGAATCACTGAACGCTGAGATTTATTGACTGTGAATGAACGAGAGTTCCCGATGTCCCCGTAACCGTAATTACGTATGACCCTGGTGCTGTGCCGCTCGTAGATGCCACACCAGCGCCGCTGCCTCCGCCGCACGAAAATAGAAGGCTCATTCCGGCGAGGATGAAACAGAGGACCCCAATAATTTTGAATCTGTTGCTGTAGTAAATAATCAAACACAAAGTACTTATAACGATGACAATGATAGACGTTGGAAGAAACGGTGACGGTCGAACACTCTCATGTAGAAAGATTTCACTGGAGGCAGTGGTCGAAATTGTAAGATGTAGTTGTGCCGAGCTTGTTCCCGGCGTTACTGAATTTGGGCTGAACGTGCAACCCATTCCCCGTGCCAATGAAGAACATCCCATCGATATAGTGGAATTGAAAGCTCCTCCAAGGGGACTTATCGTTAAGGTATATGTTGTAGGATTACCGACCATCACGTTTGCATCTGGGGGAGAAATAGCTAAAGCGAAATCGTTTCCCTGCCCCGTTAGCCGGACAGTTTGAGGGCCACCTGCTCCCGTGGAAGCGATAGATAGTAAACCGGTGATTGGGCCTGCTGTCGTCGGTATGAACGTTACGTTGATCGTGCAGCCTCCTCCCGTATTTATTGCGTTTGTGCAGTTGTTTGTTTGGCTAAAACCCGCAGTGACGGAAATACCAGTGATATCTAAGGCATCTGGGCCTACGTTACTCAACCCGAGTGCTTGTGAAGAGTTTGCAGTTCCTACCGATTGGTTAACATAGACTAGTTGTAGGGGGGAAATCTGCAGCACTCCGTCGTTTCCTGAAAGCACTATTTCCTGTGGGCTACCAATCGAGTTGTCTGAGATCTGAATAGCGCCGGAGCGCACACCGAAAACCGATGGGGTAAAAGAAATTTGGATCGAGCACGTTCCTCCGACTGCGATTGGAGAAATACAATTACTATTTTGACTGAAGTCATTTAGCGTACTCGCGATCCCCGCAATGATGAGAGGGGCGTTTCCAGAATTTGTGAGTGTCACCGATTGCGACGGACTTGTTGTTCCGACCGCCTGATTCGCGAAATCCAAAACGTTACTGCTCAAAACTGCTTGAGGTGCCGATCCGGTTCCGGTAAAAAACACAAATTGCGGGCTATCACTCGCTGGATCATTAACAGCCAAGGCGGCGGTGATTTGGCCTATGAATGTGGGTGAAAATGCGATAGTGACGCTGCAAGATGCCATTGATGTGAGTGTAACCCCCGTACAAGTATCCTTCTGCACCGGAAACAATTGAGGGTTGTCGCCACCCGGTGTCAGGGAGTTAATCGTCAAAGAGGTTTGCCCACCATTCGTGATTAGCAGAGATTGAGGCGCGCTCGTTGTTCCGGGGGTTTGGAGCCCAAACGTAAGTGTCGCTGGAGTAAAAACAATTGGCGAGCCGAAGCCCATTAATGAGACTTCAAAAGGGGAGTAATTGGATGAATTGCTCAATCGTAGATAGGCCGTCCTGATACCCGCGTCGGCAGGATTGAACACTGCTGTAATTGTGCAACTCCCGCTCGGTGGGACGACCGAACGCGCGCAATTATCGGTCGTTGCGGTGAAGTCCTGCGGATTTGCCCCCATAAACGTATTGGTATTGAAGGCTATCGAACTAGATGTGTTATTCGTGAATGTCAGGGTTTGTGCAGCAGCTGGGACGCCTAGGCCCTGTCGTTGAAACCCCCCGAGTGGAGCGGGGCCGAAGATGAGGCGCTGAGGAGTAATAGAAACATCCCCGGAAATCTTCAGAATAAATGAACTTGCGTCACCGTTCTGGACGTTTCCCTTCTGCACTGACTGATAGGGATGGGCTAGCGGAAAATAGAGCGAGAGCGTCATCCCTGTTACGTAAATCGAACCTGAAGAATCAACCGCAATCCCGTTCCCAACCTCAAAACCAGTGCCTCCGAGGTATGTTGAAAATAGAAACCTTGACCCGTCAGCGCTCACGACAGTTACAAAAACGTCGGCGCAATTGTATGCGCAGAGTGTCCCACCGCTATAAGAGGGCTGGATGGCGTTGATTGTTGGAAAGTCCACAGACTGTGTACGCCCCGTGATGTATGCGTTGCCGTCACTATCTACCGCGACGGCGTTTCCTTGATCCACATTGGAGCCGCCCAAAAAAATTGAGTAAGCTAACGATGCTCCACTGGGATCGAGCTTGGAAACAAATGCGTCGGTGTCCTGATAGCTGGTCTTCATCGGGCCGGCCGTTGGGAAATTGGGGTCATTAGCCCACCCGGTTATATAGGCGCTACCTGCCGCATCCACCGCGATCCCGAATGCTTCTGCGGACCCGAAGACAGTGGAGTACACTATTTGGCTGCCGCTCGCATTTAGCTTAAAGACGAACGCCTGAATTCCTTCAGTTTGCGACTTAAGTCTATTGGTTACTGGGAAATCCGTCGAGCCTGTCACGCCTGTAACATATGCGTTGCCCAAAGAATCGACCGCAATACCGAAGGCTTGGTCGTTACCGTTACCCCCGAAATAGCTAGAATAAACCAAAGCTGATCCGCTCGCATTTACCTTGGTTATAAATACGTGCAGCGCACCACCTGATGTCTTAGTGTAAGCACCCGGCGTGATGGGGAATCCCGTCGGATAGGCAATGCCTGACAAGTAGGCGTTGCCAGTTGCATCGAGGGCGATGCCGGTAGGCACACTGTTAACGTTGTTGGCGTTGCCAGTGAGGTAGGTTGAGAAGAGCAGTGAAGATCCAGTTGTATCTAATTTTGCCACCCATCCGTCGGTGCAGTTTCCGCAAAGGCCTGTGCCTCCAGGTGCGGGCAAGTAGGCTCCCGGCGTTGTCGGAAAATTCAGATCGTTGGTTGCACCGGTGATATACGCGTTACCGGAAGCATCCACGGCGATAGCATTCCCGTTGTCGACGTGTCCCGGCGCAGTACCCCCGAGATAAGTTGAATAGATCAGATTCGAACCAGAGGGATCAAACTTTGTTACGAAGGTCTCCAAGAACCCGGTCTTGTTCGACTGTAGAGGATTAGCAAGAGGAAGGTCATTTGCCTGTGTTGTTCCAATGACGTAGATGTTTCCAGAACTGTCTACGGAAACCTTTGCCGCCTCGGTGTCAGTGCTTCCCCCAAAGTAGCTGGAATAGACCAATGCGGGATCGATCACAAGCTGGCGAGTCCGATCGAACTTCTCAACTTTCAAGGCAACCTGATTGTTCCGCAACAGCCTGAATTGACCAGCGACAATGTGCCTGATCCCGTCAATCTCTTGAAAGATTGTCGGTTTTTTCAGCAGCGCTTTACCATCCAGCATTTTCAACACCAAATTACCCTCACGGTCAATTTCTGGATTCGCGCCTTGAACTGAAAGGAGAATTTGTTGTGTGTCAGCGCCAGGTTCCACTATCCAATCGAATTCCGGATCGGCCTGCTCACCGCGACAAATGAGATCCACACCTGGATAAATGTCTCGATACTCAACACGAGAATAATTGGCTATTCTCGATCTCCAACGTCTTGGGTCAGAGCCGTTAAAATAATTGCTAACGGATTGCAACGTTTCGAGGCCGATGATTTTCGGATTTTGATTTGCGTTGACAAATAGCAGGGTTGCTTTTGATGAGACCCGAGAAATGTCCTTAGACCCGGGTTGGGAATTTTGATCGAGACGCTGAAAGGGTCGTAGCACCAGGCCCGTACGTAAAAGAGAAAGTGAATAGGTCTTAGTGCGAGTAGCAAACTCAACTTGGTTTGGGAGTTGCCCTTTGTTGGGTTCAAACCAGATAGGCACACGATCCAGAACTGAGACGTTGGTAGACTGCGCGAGGCCCGCAACCCGATCTATTTGGGGAGGGAGTGTTATTCGTTGTGACGGGTTAGGATGTACGGCAAGTAGCAGAGAAATCGGGGCGAATGAGTGCATGAGGAATGTCGTTAAAGACGACCCCACATAGTCTCCTTCCTGCGCCGACAATTTCTGGCAACTTTTCGGGTGGGCAATGATAACAGAATCTAAATAAATTACTCAATATATATGTATATATCTGTGATCTCTTTCGGACTACAAAAAATACTAACTTCAGTGCGTTTCACCATTTGTTCGTTTGTCTGATGGCAGGGCTTCGACTAATAGCGCAAGTTTTTGCCAATGCCTCTGATGGGGGATTCGCCTAACCGTTTCCCGCGGCGCGTGGTGATCACGTGCCTTGCGAGGTAGCCGAACATTTCTTTGCGCTCGCCTGTGTCCCTGGTCGTGGTTTCGATTTGAAATGTGGGTTTCGTTGACGCGGCCGGTGGCGGCATCGTAATTCCGCGAGCCGCCATTTGTTCTTTGGTCAGTGGTTGCGGTTTCTTTGGCGGCCAGGGCGATTCGGCATATTCGGAAACGTCCAGATTCAGTTCGAACATTTTTCCGAGGTCAGGCCGCACAATTGTTACAGTTCGCGGACCGTAAATTCGTTGCGATGTGCCATCCGGTCTCGCGTGTCCCGAGTAACTTCGCGAGCGTTCCCATCGGCGCCAATCGCCCTGAATGTAAAAAACTTCCGGTTCACGGCTTAAATCTTCGCTCGTGTCGCGGAACGTGTTGCGACGAATAGTCGTGATCTTAATACCCGAGGCATCGTCAGCGCGCTTTGCCGCCGCCGAGTCATCAGGCGCTGCATTTTCGCCGCCGTCTACCTTCTTCCATCGTAATGGCCAACTGAACGCGTGAGGAGCGCTCAGGATCGCACCAGCAAATCCCGTGATCAAGCCCAGAAATGTTCGGCGTTGAAGTCCCACCCTACCCATCCTTAGGCGAACATTATCTCATAAGCTAGTTACATGAATAACTAGAAGTCCTCTCATGAATAGCCATTTTCTTGTTTCACATGGTGAACGTAAAGCAACCGTCTCGCGCCGACAGCGCGGAGGATGCCAGCCCGGGGCAACGCCCCGGGGACCGTGGCCGACTACCGTTTCCGCCCTGAAGGGGCGGAAGGGCCCAGCGCCCTTTCAGGGCGCTCCAGAATCGAATCCTTGCCAAACCCAGGGCGTTGCCCTGGGCTAGCATCCGACGGCGCTTTCAGTGCCGGAAGACGTGGATTTTTTTGAAGCGCCTGTTGATCGCTTTTCGATAATGGAAAGCAGGTATTTAATTTATAAGTCAGCCTCTAGATAGAGTCGAGTATCAAACTTTCGAAAGGCCACGCCGCCCATCCAAAATAAAAAAGGGCCGGAGCGATCCGGCCCTTTTTGCTTCTTGTTGTCTAATGCGAAGTGTCTAACGCGGAGCGATTACTTGGGCGTCACATGGATCAGCGCGCCGGGGTTCGCGTCTTCGAGCATCCAAAGGGAACCATCGGGGGCTTCTTCTATATCGCGGATGCGGTGGCCCACTTCCCAGCGATCGACGGCTTTGGCGCCGCCATGGCCGTCAAAGGTGATGCGGACGAGCGACATAGTCACCATGCCGCCGACAAAGCCGCTACCGTTCCATTGTGGGAAAGTCTGGGTGCCCGTGTAAAACATCAAATTGCCTGGAGCGATTACCGGCGTCCAATAGAGCACCGGCAGTGCAAAGTCGGGCTGCGTAGTGTGGCTGGGAATCGGCACGCCGTTGTAGTTGATGCCAAACGAGACGACAGGCCAGCCATAATTCCTGCCCTTTTCGATCAGGTTCAGTTCGTCGCCGCCGCGCGGACCATGTTCGACCTCCCACAATTCGCCGGTGGGCGAAAACGCCATGCCATAGGGCGTGCG
>DATHNC010000027.1:0-11217 GCA_035486415.1 Saccharimonadales bacterium (SeqCode) | reverse complement strand
CGGGTTGAAGCGAGGTCTTCAGCACATCATCCTGATGGCAAATCGCGGGCACGGTTAAGCCATGGAAGTGAAGATTAGTCGAGGTTATGGTCATGGATGCGCTCGTGCACGGATCCGCGCCTTTTTCTGCAACATTGTGATGATGGTTGGCGCGTCCCGCGGCGTGCTCGGGATCCTTTAGATCGTTCTTCAAATTTAGAATCAGTAGTTCGCCCGGTCTCAGACGCAGTGTGGGGGATTCGCTTCCGTCGGCGGTGAGGTAGCAGTAGCGTATGGCGCCGTTTAGATCGGTGTAATTGCGAACAGTCAAATCAATCTTGAGAACTCCGTTTTGGCTACGCAGGTCTTCGGGTTCCGGGACGGAACTTCCGATGGCAGGACGGGGGCAGGTGTTATTTGGTAAGTCCTGCGCGCGCAGGCCGGTGCACGTGTGCGAAAGACAGAGACAAACTAATATCGGCAGGACAAATCTCGACACTATGAATGATGGCAAACGCACTCGTTCCGCACCCCTGAAGAAACGCAACAGAATACTCCGATTGAGTACCGACGGGCTGGGAGCCCACTCGCACGAGATTTTAATTCAACGCGAAGAGCGTTCGTTGAATGGCACAGACCCGCTCATTGTTGTTCGCTCTAGCCAATCTTGCTGAATGCCCAAAAAAGAGTTGCCGCCAGACAGATGGACGCCGGCAAAGTCAGCACCCATGCCAAGGCGAGATTGCGAATCGTGCTCATCTGCAATCCCGAATGATTTGCCGCCATGGTTCCGGCGACTCCTGAAGAAAGCACGTGCGTGGTACTGACAGGTAATCCAAACCAGTCCGCAGCGCCAATCGTGGCCATGGCAGTAATTTCCGCCGCCGCACCTTGACCGTAAGTGAGGTGATCCTTCCCGATTTTTTCGCCGACCGTAATGACGATGCGTTTCCAGCCGATCATGGTTCCCATACCAAGCGCCAAGGCCACCGCTACTTTCACCCAGGTGGGAATAAACTTAGTGGCGTTGTCGATATGCTTTTTGTAATTCGCGAGGATGGCTGAATCGGCTGCCGAAAATGCTGGTTGATGCGTTTTGTTCATCAAGCGCAGAGCTTCGCTGACGACATACATGTCATTCCTAAAGTTGCGAACCTTGTCCTGTGGAACGGATTTGAGTTCCTTGTAGAGGGACATTTCCGTGCCGATACCATTGACGGTTTCGCGCAGCGCGAGCATGGTATTTGGCGTGAACTGTTTGGTGCGAATGTAGTCGGTCAAATCGTCGCGGGCGTCACCGATGACGGCATTGGGCGAAACATAGTGATCGAGCATGTAGGCCGTTTGAGTGGATACCGCGACAAAATCTTGAGTCTGCTGCATATTAACGGCATGGTTGACGGCGTAGGCCGTGGGCACGGTGCCGATGAGAATCAGCATGATTAAGCCCATACCTTTTTGTCCGTCGTTGGAGCCGTGGAAGAAACTGACACCGGTGCAGGTGAGGAGCAGCAGGACGCGAATCCAAAACGGTGGCGGCGTTGTTCCTTTGGGAGCTTCGTACAAATGTTTGTTGGGGATCAGTTTCTTGCAGACGATGAGCAAGAGAGCCGCAAAAACGAATCCGACGAGAGGAGAAAGAAGCAGAGACTTTCCGATGTTCGTCGCCTGTCCCCAATCCACGCCGCTCGTACCGGTCTTCACAGACATCAATTGATTCGCAATGCCCACTCCAATGATGGAACCGATGAGAGTGTGCGAACTGGACGCGGGAAGTCCGAACCACCAAGTGCCGAGATTCCAGATGATGGCGGCGATCAGGAGTGCGAAAACCATCGCGAAACCGGCCTTGCCTCCTACCTGGAGAATTAATTCAACAGGGAGCAGGGAGATGATTCCGAAGGCGACCGCGCCGCTCGAAGCCAGCACGCCGAGGAAATTCCACATTCCGGACCAGACCACAGCGACGTGAGGCTCCAAGGTGTGAGTGTAAATAACGGTGGCTACAGCGTTCGCCGTGTCGTGGAATCCGTTGACGAATTCAAATCCCAGGGCCGTGAGTAGCGCTATGCCCAGAAGGATAAAAGGCAACGCACTGCTGGGATGAACGTCTGCGAGGTCGCGAAGCAAATGGGTCCCGGCGTAGACCAAACCTATGACCAGGGCCACGCCGAAAATTGCCATGCCAATCTTGGCCGGCGCGCTCACGGTCATTTTGCTATCTAAAGCTGACGTGCCTGCCGCCATTCAACACCCCTATTGACCAGATTTCTGTGCGAAGCGGGAGACGGTACTGCGCGATTGTTACGCGGGCGTGACAATGGCGTGAACAATCCTGTCAATGGCGGCGCGTGCTTCTTCGACTGAAAGATTAAGGCTGAGAGGCAAAGGGCAGACGGCAAAGGCAAAGAGCAGACGGCAAAGAGCAAGACAGGCAGAGACGCGCATGTACGCAGTTGAAGTCGCGGGCCGTGTATCGTAATCTATTTGGACTCCGCGCGTAGTATCGGCGCGCCCGTAGCTCAGCTGGATAGAGCGTTTGGCTACGAACCAAAAGGTCGGGAGTTCGACTCTCTCCGGGCGCGCCACTTTTCCCAATAAAATCAGGGGTTTCAAATATCGTCGGCGGCGACATTTGCCCCAAAATGGTGCAACTGTCCGAAAACTGTCCGAAAAGCCGCCGAAAACTCGAAATGTCCGGAAAGTTTTCGGACGCAAAAAGGGCGGCGATTTGCTCGCCGCCCCGTTTTGGCCGAAAAGTTTTTTTACTGTGCGACCGCCGCGCCGCCTTCCACCTTGGCGAAGGCTGCGGCCACGTCTTCCGTGCTCGTAATGTTGTAGCGGGTGTACATCTGGTCCGTTTCGTGCCCCGAGATTCGCTTCACCACGTCGCGGCTGACGCCCGCGCGGTCCAAGTTTCGGATCGCAGTACGGCGGCAGTCATAGAGCAACGCGGACACTTTCGCGGCCTTGCATGCGCTCGCCCATGATTTGCGCGTGTCGCCAATCTGCCGCCCGCCGCGATGAAAAAGAAACTCACTGGTACCTATGGTGTTATCGGGATTTTGGAACGAACGCGCCGCGCGACACGTCGCCAAGATCGCCGCCAGTTTCGGCGAACGCATCGGTATCTGCCGCGCCTTCTTTTTGGTTTTGGTGTCCGCCTTCCGCAGAGTAATCACGTCATCTTTGACTTGCGCCCAGCGCAAACTTTTGATTTCCTTTGGGCGCATGCCAGTCAGATAGAAAAATTCGGCGAACGGTTTCAGATATTCGGGCAGGTGGCCGTGGACCGCGTAGAAGTCTTTTTCCTCAAAAAATCCTTCGCGCACGTTGTCGGATTCGTCGAGCAATTCGATGCGGGGCACGCGGGCAATCAAACCGTCTTTGTGCGCCAGATTGAACGCGCGGCGCAAAAATTGCAGCCGTCTGTTGATTGTCGCTTTCGCGTCGCCCTTCGCTTGCCGCGTAATCTTGTACTCTTCTACCTGCTTCGCGGTGAGCGCGCGGGCTTGCACGTCGCCGAAATATTCGATTGTCGCTTTCAGGTTGCTGGCATTCGGCGCGGACAACTGGCCGCGTGACTCTAGGTTTGTCTTGACTGCCTCTAGGAGTTCCTTGCACGACCGCCGCGCCGCCTTCGCGGGTATGAACGGCGCGAGCCCGTCCGCGTCATTCTTGGACGCCCGTACACGTTCGTCTAGATACTTTTGCGCCTTCGTTTCGTCGGTTTCATGGGTTGACTCTCTGACTTCCTTCCCGTTGACCATGAAGCATGCCCAAAAAACTTGACCGCGTGGTAGTAAACGTCCATCGCCTCGCATTTTACTTTCCCCTTGTGGGCGATTTCTTCGCCCAACGTTTCATTGCTCCCTTGCGCCCGATTTCTGCGATTTGTTCTTTCGTCAGATTTTTGGCCCGTGCCAGTCCGCCCTTGCGTCCCATTTCGCTAACGGTTAACTCTTTCTTCGGTGCCATCTAGTATCCCTTTCTCCGTAGTTAACGCTAACCATAGGTTACCGCTAACTATAGGGAGTGTCAAGCGGTCGTTTCTGGAAGTACGTCAGCGACGCGCGCCCGAAAGGTTGCCAGTTCGCGCCTGTCCCGCGCTTGCGCCCGCAGACATTGTGCGTAGCGCGCAGCGTCCCGCTGACTGAGAATCGCAGCACGAAGCAATTCGCGCAGCACGGCGGGCGGTATCGTATCAACCTCGACGGATTCACCCTTGAACGCCTTGCGGCGCGTGTCGCTGCCTTTTGTCGGTCGTGTCGGCAAGTGCAGGGATTTGATTTGTGCAGGCGTCACTGCTAAACGATGAAAAGTGAAATCCACTTTTGGCGCGAACTGCCGCAAGCGGTCTTCAATATTCCCAAGAATGCTGACGCCGCTGGGATCGTGATCTCCGAGTTGATAAATGATGTGCGGGCGACCATCGGCGGCGATTTTCTCAGCGATTTCGTGCAAGAAAGTAACGGAAGGGAATCCACGCGTCACTGCCAGCGGGACATGTAACTCGCTCACGACCGAGCGCACCACATCGGCGAGCGCATCTTTTTCGAGAAAGCAAAAAATCCGTCTAGGCTGATTCAACCAAATATCGCGGGTGAAAACTTTGGGTTCTGGTGCCTGGTCCATCCATGCGCTGATTCTCTCTCTCGCGTTGTGATAGTGCCTGTGCCATTCCATCTTCCGCAAGTTGTCTGCGATAGTGTTCCACGGAAGCACGCCTTCCAAGCGCATGTGCAGGATTTGCCAGCCAACGGTGGACGCGTAACACTCTTCGGTTTTTGCGATACACAGTTCGGGACGTCGCAATAACTGGTAGAAAATCCCGCGCACGGTCCACGGTGAATCCTCTTCGACAATTTGAAGAATCGCAGCGCGGAGTGCTTCGATCTCTTCTCTGCTTCGTCGCTTCGTCCCTTTTTTCACCGGGTCTTTTTCAAATACGCATCGAGGCCCACGGATGAAAACAGGAGTTTGCGACCGACGCGTCGCGCGAAGGGAAGCCGCGCATGGTGCCGATACAAATAATCAGGCGAACAGTGCAGCCGTTGCGCGGTCTGTTCGACACTCAAGAGTTCATCGGGCTTCGCAGCGGGCGTGGGCGTAGTGATCCGCGCCAGCGCGGTCACGCGGATGGTTTCTAATTGTCCGAGAAATTCCGGCAGATCAGCGGCGGGTAAATTCCTAGCGAGAAGTAAAACCGTTTCCAGTTCTCTGCGCACAGTTCGACACTCCAACATTCTTGGAAGTCGAACGGCAGGAAGGGCAGCACAGAGCCAGTAACGGCACGTTCGTAGTGGACACCCTAAACGTTTATTGTGAAGTTGTCAAACTGGCGGGAGTGGGGCTACTTTGAAAATTGCTCAATGACCAGACCTAGCCATATGACCGCGCACACGAAGCCGCCAATTCCTACCACGCGGAGATAAATTGGGTACCAATCCTTCACAACCATGCTTGCGAATGGCCAATTCCTCAGCCATTTCGGACTTCTCAAGTATTTGTCCCGCATATAGGTGGCAACCCTTCTCGGTTGCGTAGCACAGAGTGCGCAGACGACAGCCACGGCCATTCCGCAGGCAATGGCGAAGAACAGGATAAATAGTGGGGGTCTCACCTACGTCGCTCTTTCCGCCCTCCGCCGCTCGTAGGGTTCCCAGAGGGGTCAGCAGGTCTCTACCGCTCCAAAATTCAAAGTAGCCGACTACCAACTGACGGGCACAAAAAAATAAGGGCGTCGCGCCCGATTGGCGACGCCCTTGTTCTGGTTTCAAGAAAGTGTGCGCAGTCAGGAACCAGTGGACCGCGCCCAAACTATCAGGAACCCGCCGCGCCTGTCAAGTCAACGTTTACACACAAAGTTTATTTGAACTCGCCGCGTAAACGTTTACGGTATAAAGTAATTAACTACTAAGTAGATTCTTGCGCCGCTTTCCGCGTTGCGCTATAAATCCGTCCGTGCGTAGTTCAGGTCAATTCGGCGGACTCTCCCATAAAGAATCCCACGTTGCTACCAGTCTGCGCACCGAAGCGGGTTAGCCGTTTCACAAGTTTTGATTCGCGCGTTGCGGCAATATCCCTGAAAAGATACCAACGCAAGCACGGAAGGCGCGAATTGAGACAGCCGATTTTATTCCGGCTGCACGGCGCGAAGCGTTTCGTAAAAAAGCGGACCAGCGGTTTTTGTTCTCAAACCGTCAAACCGACTTCGCGGGAGAAGTGACACGCATACCGTTCCTGTTCCGGGGGCGTCATGCTTAGAGACACCGATACGGTTAGTCTCTTTGCGCCCGAAGCCTGAAGCCGAAAGCGTTTGCGTTCGCAAAGCGAACACAAACATAACCAACAGCAACACCTAAACCACTTAGGGTGTGGTTTGTTCATTTGTTTTTAAAATTTAGCAAAACCGCGCAAAAAAACCCATTGGGTTATCGCAAAACCCAGTGGGTTGCAAAACCGAGTGCACCATTTCAGGGCATGCCCTACTGTGGTGCAATGCAACCGCCGCTATTTTGTCCGTGGTGCCAACTCGCGTTCGCTAATCTCCCCCGCTGTAAACTTCACGTCAAATTCTGTTCGCTTGCGCCATTCGACCGACGCCAACAAATGCGCCAAGGGATAGAAAAAGACCCCGCACGCGCCCGCAGCCGAGACCTTTGTGCCCGCACACCATCGCCGCGTCGCGCTACGGGCTTCCTATTGCGAAGGCAGGCCTATATAACCGCAGAGTAACCGTACGCGCGCAGGTACGCGAAGGAAACACGAATAGAACGTTTGGTTGCAAATCAAAAGCCTGCCCATTTCGGCTTGCAACTGGCAATGGAATCAAGCGGTTAGAAACACTGTCCGAATAGTGTCCGAAGGCATTGCAGCCGATTATCGCCCGTTCTAGGTGACCACCGCGCCCCGCCTCATAACTTTTGGAAAGCGACCATCCGAAAAGCCCAATCGAGCACGCGAGAATTTTCGAGACGGTATTGATTTGACGGAGGATAGGCGCGAGCCAAATTCGAGATGTCTCGGGACGCAGAGTTGCGGGGAGACGGCGCAGGGAATCTGTTTTTTGTAGTCAATAACCGCAGCAGCGGCGAAATAACCTCGCGAAAACAGGAACCGAAATTGTGTCAGTCGGGTTTTAGCGAAATGTCCTTGTATTCAGACCGTTTGTATCCGACGACGAGAAGTCCCTCGCTCCAGATGATGCTATCCCCATCAGCAGTCTGTTCGAGGGCGCGTCCCGACATGGGTCTTCTCCGTCCCGTCAACCAGAGTGACCATGTACGTGCGTTCGATTTGATGAGATTCAAACCACGCTTTAGGCTTCACAAACGGATTATACCCTTGGGAGAAAAGTTGCCCCAAGGGTTTCTATCCGCAGCGGCGGCGAGTAATCATGTTTTTGACGTCGGACAAAAGCGAGCGCATGGCGTCTGCGCCCGACTGGGGTTTTCGTTGTGGGGGAATTTCTTCTGGTTCAGGTTCGCGAGTGAAAACGATTTCTTCGGCGGGTTCATTTGCTGTCTCACGGTGGGACAGCAATTCGGGCACAGCGGCGGGCGCGGCGAGTCGGTCGCGGATTTCTTGCTGGCGGGCTTCTAGGTTCGCGATGTTTTGCGCGGCTTCGTCGGAGAGTGGGGAATAGCGGACTTCCCAAACGCAAAAATCGCCGCTCATGCACAACGAATTGACTTGGGCGGGTGTGAGCAGCGTATCGCGGAATTGAATGTGCGCGCGGCCATCAGGCCAAGAAATAATCGGGCGCATTTGCTTCATGGATTTGAAAGTTTCGGCGATTTTGCGATTGCAGCATTTGAGCGAATGCCTGCCGATACTCGCTTTGCTGATGCCGCTGGCCGCCGCGATTTTCTTCATGCTGAGTTTCTGTTTCAGCATGGAGTTGACGGCGGTTAAGATTTCAGGCGGGCCACTGCAAACGCTGCATTGCTTCGTGGGCATGGGCGGATGATAGCACAGCCCGCCGGATAGGCTGTCGGTACCTAGATTTTCATGGTCGGGTCAGTTTCCAGTTACGCGACTACACGTCCACTTGGGGTCGAGCATGTCGAATTAAGCCTGTACTGACGGACAGATAACGGGGTAAACAACGGAACGCGTCGGTTACGTTGTGAGGTTATTGTGACGCTGTCAGAATATGACGAATGAGATCGCTCATTCGCGTCACAGCCTGGGAACGAGTATCAATATGGCGGCGACTCGTATGTGCGTTCGGGCGTGTGGCAGCACTTCTGGTTACCCTGAATGCTTTGCTCAACCTTCTTGGACTCCCGATTGGCATTTTCTTTGCGGCTAGATGGGAGGCAAACAGGGTTCCAGCGGTGAAGGTGACAGCGCAGCCGCTGACCGACTACTCCGTATCTGATGCGTCAGGGACGGTGCTGTCGTATTTGGACTATTCGTTCGAGGTTCCATGGAATGCGAGCTTCAAGACGAGGAAGTCCCAGAAGGGGTCAGGCGGCATCGTGGAGCTAAAGTTTGATTCGGGGCAGAGTCTGGTACTCATTGCACCGACGAATCAGGACGGCCTTCTCAGCGAGTTTGTGCAGGACCAATCGTCGCATATGCAGAATCTGCGACTCATTTTTGGCAACCTCGTGAACCGTTCACCGTATGATCAGTATTCTGCGCTGTTGAACACGTCGCCCTCCACCATTCGGGCATTTGGACCGCGCCCGGATGCTGTCCGTGGCGTAACACTACTGACGATGAAGGCAATTGCCCTTCCTGCGAGTCTCCAAACAGGCGCGTTTTCGTTCCAATTGCCTGACAAACGCGGGTTCCAAGTCGGTGATCCTCGAAAATCGAAAAGCATCGATCTGGAAGTTTTTGACATGAATGGCCACTATCTTGAGATCTTCTGTGGGACTACCAGAGATGACATTGGACTCACGCAACCGGAACTGAATCGCATCCTCAAGACCCTTCACACTGTATTTTCCGATTCCTCTGCGGCAAGAGCCGTCCGGAACGGGGATTAGGGTTGGTGGTGCGAAGGGTATTTATCATTCTGTGTCCAGAGGCCAACATGTCTAACCAAGAAGAACTCGTCGTCTTCATGACTTTGCCCTTCGGGGTCGATGAATCCATCATTCCAGGTGTTCTCGCCAGCAGGGGCATTCCAGTCCACTTGTCGGAGCGATATCTGGCGCGTCAAGGACGATATGTCGAGATTCAAGTTCCCGCTTCGCGCCTTGAAGATGCTTGGCGAGCGCTCGATGACGCAAAACGGGTTGGAGAACAGTTATAAACGGGAAATGAAGGTTGATGCGGTACTTTACGCCACGACTGTGGATGGCCTAGGTGGTGCGAAGAGGATTATCACCACCTAATCGGCTTGTGCTTGATAAACGCCGAAACCGTCCAAGTGGATTCAAGTTACCGGTAACTAACCGGGACCTGGCCGAGAAGCGCTTTCAGCGACAAAGATTGCTCAACGCTGAGCGTGATTCATACTTTACTCACCGACCACGAACGAGGCTCGACGTGTCTAATGTCTCTAGGAAACTGGTTCCTTCTTCCGCGCTCATACTCGTATCCGTGGGACTGGCAGCAGCGTTTTCGCTGCTATGGCCGAGACCGGTGTCGGTGATACTCGCAGGTACATCTCTGCTTTGTGCCTTTGCTGCACTTCTAGCCCTTTCCGTAGTCGCTAAGCCGGAATATGTGCCCCAGGCACAGAAGGCCATCTTTTTTACGTCAGGATGCTTCGGGCTTGCCTTCGCGGGCCTAGCTTGGAAATATCGCGCCAGTGCGCCCGCCTTCTCATCGGCCTCGCTCATTGCACTAGCCATGCTGTGCTTCGGAGCACTCGCAACTTTCTTTTTTATCCGGTCAAACGCAGGCCCCAAATCAAGTCTCAAGTCCCGGTAAACGCATTAATCGTCCATGTGGATTCAAGTGATTTCCGATTACTTAATCGGGCGTTGACCAAGGCAGGCTCTCCCGTTCGTAGGTGTAAATGCCAGTTATCGACAATTGCTTGCACAGGTGTCGCATCATTCGGATACTGACGCGGTGAACCCATTAGGACGAAAAGGCAACAGTTGCCGGAGTTGTTGTCATTGAAGGCGTGGCTTGGTTCGGACTACAGCGACACTGGGACCGCATTGCTTCCGACCAACGCCGTGCAGCGTTCGCAGCCTGCAAAGAACGCACTGCAGGATTTCCTTGGACTAACAAAGATAAGAGCGTTATTTCAAATCGATCAAGGAGCAATGCACACTTTATGCGGACCCACCGCCCAAGGGCGACGCCCCTCGTACGGGTAATTCTCGGACTATTAATCTTGCCAAATGTGACTCTATTGCCATGGCTCACCAATCACTATCAAAAAAGTTGTCCGAAGAAACTAGATGAGGAACGCGGCATCATCTATCCTCTCAACGAGCATGGCAGCATCGTGTACCTAACGTTGGAACAGCACCGCAAGATACTTGCAGGGAATGCTTACCTTGTCGGGTCTTTGTTTTGCTTCTTTGCTGTCGGAATATGGATAGAACGAGGGAAAACAACCATTCCCGCCGATGAATCCCATTCGTAGAGGGCGGCTACGTCCTAACGCCGTAACCGGAAACTGACCCACCACCCAAGAAATTCGCCCGTTGCCTGCTTTGCCCTTCCAAACTTGCGATTTTTCGTCTAGGCTTCAACGCAAGGAGAAACCGCCGACTTCCCAAGGCCTGCGAAAGTGGCCTTTGGCGGAGGCGCGGGTGTTCCACTGCTGGACCAAACGTACCGAAGATGTAGCAGCACCCACCCCTACGCCTGCCGATCTTGTCGCCGAAGTTCACGCTGAATACCTCGAAGCCAATCGCAAATGGATTGATTGCTGGACGGCGGTGCGTCGTTACTACGCGACACACGGAAACCCGCAGGGATTTAAACGCGTGGGCGATTGTGTGTTTCAGCAACTCACGATGGATCCGCAGTTGACCGAAATTGCACGGCGTGAGAATCACGCCCGTGTCGTTCGTGATGCGAAATTGAAAGCGTGGTCGGACCTCAAACTCAAACTTTCCACGAATGAAGCCGTGCACGTGGCCGGTGAACGGGTGCAACCGTGGCCATAAAAATTGGTGAGCAAACAATTGCTAGCCGCCTGAATGATGCGAGAGTTGCCGCGCTCCAAGCGGCTCGCGCCTACTACGGCTGTGTTCGGGCTCTCAACGATTTTCACGAAAGCGCGAAGTTGCTGTTCGAGGATGAGACTCTTCG
>DATHNC010000026.1:0-8781 GCA_035486415.1 Saccharimonadales bacterium (SeqCode) | reverse complement strand
TGATCGTCAGCCCGCTGCTCGTCGCCGACAACCCTTGCGCGTCCGTTACCTTAATCGTGGCTGTCTGATTCGCTCCCGCCACCGTCGGTGTTCCCGTCACATTCACCGTGCTCGTCGTGCTGGCGGAAAGGCCCAGACCCGTCGGCAGCGCCGTAAACGACCATGTGTACGGAGCCACGCCACCCGTCATCGTTACCGCGGATGTATATGCTCCATTCACATTTCCAGCCGCCAGCGTCGTCGTCGTGATGGAGGGCTGTGGAACCAGATTGATCGTAAACGTAGCCGACTTGCTCGGATCCGTTATCGAAGTCGCCTTCACTGTCGCCGTGCTCGCCGCTCCGACGCTGCCCGGCGCGTTGTATGTGACCGTCGTGGTCGTCGACCCGGTCAATGTCCCAGCTCCGCTCGTGATGGACCAGTTCACTCCCGCAGCGTTCAGATCGTTATTCACCGTCGCCGTAATCAATTGCGTTTTGCCTTGGTCCAGAGTTACCGGGCTCGCAGGTGCAAGTCCCACACTGATCGCGGCATTAATCGTGATGCTGAGACCGCTGGCGGTGGCCGTAAAGCCCAACGAATCCGTAACCTTGACGCTAAATTGCAAGGTGGTTGCGGTCGCCGGTGTTCCGCTGATAATTCCTGTACTCGAATTGATGACCAACGGTGCAATCGAACCGCTAGAAATGGCATACGTATAGCCGCTACCTGAACCTCCAGAGGCAGTAAACGCTGGCGATGCGTAGCTCAGAGTGGCAACCCCGGTCGGGAATGTGGGCGCATGAATCGTGACAGCAGGCAATACCGTCAGCGTCGCGGACTGCGAAGTGCTGTTGAAGCTGCCCTGAATGTGCGCCGTTGCGCTGCTCACCACTGCAGTGGTCGTCACATTAAATTGCGCGGTGGACTGGCCAGCAGGAACGCTCACCGATGCCCCTACCTGCGCCGCTGATAAGTTATCGCTGGTTAGCGTTACGGAATCGCCTCCGGTGGCCGCTGGACCACTCAACGTTACTGTCCCGGTTGAAGTCGTGCCGCCGATTACCGTAGTTGGAGCCACAACAACGGATGTCACGGTCGGAGGATTCACCGTCAACGTAGCTGTCTTCGCAACCCCGTAGGTTGCGGTAATCGTTGGTGTTGCGGACGCACTGACTGCGGTCGTAGTTACCTGGAATGTAGCCGTCGTCTGACCCGCCGCAACCGTAACTGTCGCGGGAACACTTGCCGCCGCATTGTTGCTTGCCAGCGTCACGGAAGCAGCAGCTGTAGCCGCGCCAGTCAGTGTGACGGTTGCCGTAGAAGCCGTTCCTCCAGTTACCGTCGTCGGATTCAGCGCCACAGAAGTGATAGCCGGATTAACCAATACATTGAGGCTCGCGGTCGCCGTGTGAGGCGTCGGAGTCGCGGAGTCCGTCACCGTCACGGTGAACGAAAATGTCCCGAAAGCCGTCGGTGTGCCCGAAAGCACGCCGGCGGAACTGAGCGCCATTCCCGTCGGTAGCGCACCCCCGCTGACTGTCCACGTGTATGGCGCCGTGCCATTTGCCGCCGTCAATGTTGTCTGCGGGTAGGCGGAACTGATTACAACTGTTGCCAGCTGGCCGGACGTCGTCGTCACGGCAAGCGATGCGCTGCCGCCGCCAGAAGCGCAGCCTGCAATAAAAAGTATGGCGATGAGAGCTGATATTCCAAGAATTTGTTTAGTGACACTACTGGCGGCAGATCGAAGGCTGGTCAGCATCGCATCTATCCTTTTCGGGCTGTCAGGGCTTCAGTGGAGAACCAGGAGCTGAACCCGGGTCCGGAGTCTGAAAGTGAGTTACACCCATTAGCGCATCATTTGTACGGTGTGTATCGATAAGGCATAAGTACCTGTTTGAACAATTTAGGCATGTATGTGACTAATGAGGTAGGTTTTTGGATTCGAAATGTGATCAGTATCACAATGAAACGGAGTGAAGCTGCGTCTCCTTACTTACTCTCAAATCCTGGCCGACGTGCCGCGCGAAACAATTTCCTTCGATAGAAAATAATTAAATGTACTGGGTTGAATTCCGGGAAAAAGCACGTTCAATCTTCAGAGTCTATGTGAGTACTGCAAATTCATTGTGGGTCGTGGCTTTAGCCACGACATAAGTTCTCCAAAATGAGTGCGGCTTTCCAGGCTGCAAAAATAGTACTTTTTGTCATCCCGAGCGAAGCGAGGGATCTGCTTTCCTTCTCCACTTCCAAGAAACAGCAGATTCCTCGAGCAAACACCGCCCTTCGGAATGACAAGGTGCTAGTTTTTCCGCAGCCTGTTGAGCCGCTGCGGTTCCGATTTTGCACTTCTCACACGGAATCTCTAGGATGGAAGAGTTGTGAAAAATTCCATGATGCAATTTTCCGCCCAGAAACGCTCTTGTCCCGCATATCGCGAAATGAAAGCGCAATGACCTCCATGGCGCGGAGCAATCAATTGAATACAGGGATTATCAGCCAGCTCGTGATTCGCAAAACTGGCAAAGGGCACGAATGGATCATCTTGCGCGGTAATAATTAACGCAGGCACTCGAATGTTGGCCGCCACGCGCAATGCGCTGGACCGTGCATAGTAATCCGTGGCGTCCTTAAAACCGCAATACTTCGCGGTAATCACGTCGTCAAATTCGCGCAGCGTTCGTACGTCGGCCATCGGCCCAAGGTCATACTTCCCCGGAAATAATTGCGACTTGCGCCGCATCCGCTTTTTCAGATTCCGCACAAAATGTTCCTGATAAATAAAATTTTCCGGCAGGCCCACGGCATCGGCGCATACTCCAAGTTCGACGCATGCGCACACGCCCGCCACAGCGCGCAATTCCCGCGGCGCATTTTCTCCAAACTCTCCGGCCATTTTCAACACCAGGTTGCCACCCATGGAATATCCGGCAAAGAAAATTTCCGGCAAAGAGTCTTTTTCAATCAGCTCACCGAGGACCGCGCGGAAATCGCCGGAAAGTCCCGAATTGTAAAGCGTCGGCGTCAGAGATTCCGTGCCGCCGCAGTTTCGCTGATTCAGCCTGATCGCATTCCATCCCGCCACAAACGCGCGCTCGGCAAGCCCTTTCATGTAGCCCGACTCGCTCGATCCCTCCAGGCCATGCACCAGCACAAGCGTAGGCCGCTCGCGGGGAATGGTTTGCCAGTGGCACTCACCACGAATTCGCGTCCCCGGTTCGACTTCGAACTCCCGGGCAATGCTAAGGGGTAAGCGCGGAAATTGCCGTGGCAGGAAGCTCGAGACGAGCGTCTGTGCATGCGGATTGCGTAAAAGTGGATGCGGTTCGAAAGGCCTCATTCGAATTTACATCTTACGACAGAATACCGATCCGGTGTGTTTCGCCTTTGCCTTCGTAGATGCCGCTCGTTTTCCGAGCGGGCGACTTTCTTAACTCCCCGACTAACCGCGAAGTGAATAACCCGATCGCCTACTGCGTCACGAAGAACGCGTGGCGCAATGGCCGCTGCAAAATCGCAATTCTTCGCAGCTCTGGGTTTTGAATCGCTCACATTTTTCCACACAATTTTTGCCGCTGTAATTCAACCGGAAAGATTCCGCTCGGCAGCGGCAAGCTTGATTTCGCCTGTCAGCACGCATAGAATCTAATTTCACACATGAAACTCTGGCTTCGCGCGCACTCCCCTTTTCTCCGCCCAGCGGCTTGCCGCTGGGCTGTGTTGCATTTGGGAGCTGTTTTTTTATCGTTCGTTTTTTAATTGTTCAAGGAGAAGTAAATGGAAGGACCGATTTTAGATGGTTTGACGTTCGATGATGTGCTCCTCGTGCCGGGAAAGTCCTCGGTCCTGCCCACCGAAGTGAACACGCAAACGCAACTGACCCGCAAAATTTCCCTGAATATTCCGCTGGTTTCCGCTGCAATGGACACGGTGACGGAATCTCGTCTGGCCATCGCCATGTCGCGTCAGGGCGGACTCGGCTTCGTTCATCGCAGCATGTCCATCGAACGTCAGGCCGAGGAAGTGGACCGCGTAAAGCGCTCGGAAAGCGGCATGATCGTAGATCCCGTGACGATTTCGCCGGAACTGACCGTCCGCGAGGCCATGGACATCATGACCAAGTACCGCGTCTCCGGCCTGCCCGTGACGCGAGGACCGCGACTCGTGGGCATTTTGACCAACCGCGACCTGCGCTTTGAAAAAAATCTCGATCAACCCGTCAGCGCGGTGATGACCAAGGATAATCTGGTCACCGTTTCCGTTGGCACTACGCTCGAGGAAGCCGAACGCCTCCTGCAAAAGCACAGAATTGAAAAGCTGCTGGTGGTGGACGCCGACTTTAATCTAAAAGGCCTGATCACCGTAAAAGACATCCAGAAAAAATTAGAATTCCCAAGCGCGGCCAAGGATGGCCAGGGACGCCTCATGGTTGGTGCGGCCATCGGCGCGACCGGAGATTTTCTGGAACGCGCCGTGGAGCTTGCGCGAACCAAAGCTGACGTGCTGGCGATCGACACGGCACACGGGCATTCCGCGCGCGTGATGGACGCCATCCGCGCGGTAAAACATCGCCTGCCTGAAATGCAGCTTGTCGCTGGAAATGTCGGAACCTACGAAGGCGCGCGCGATTTAATTGCGCTGGGCATCGACGGAATCAAGGTGGGCATCGGCCCCGGATCCATCTGCACCACGCGTGTTGTGACCGGCGCTGGTGTTCCTCAAATTACGGCCATCCTCGAAGCGGCACGTGCGGCGAAAGATACGGGCGTTCCAGTGATCGCGGACGGCGGCATCAAGTATTCCGGCGACATCAGCAAGGCCATCGCCGCGGGCGCAGCGATCACCATGCTCGGCGGATTATTCGCCGGGACGGAAGAATCGCCGGGCGAGACGATTCTCTATCAAGGCCGCACATTTAAGTCTTATCGCGGCATGGGTTCTTTGGGCGCGATGCAGGCAAGTTCCTCGGCAGCGGAACGCTACGCGCAGGAAGGCGCGGCGCGAGGAAAATCCGTGCCGGAAGGCGTCGAAGGCCGCGTGCCCTACAAAGGTTCTCTCAGTGCACTCGTCGATCAATTGGTTGGCGGACTGAAAAGCGGGATGGGCTACTGTGGCGTGTCCACTCTAGCGGAGTTGCAACAGAAGGCGCGATTTGTGCGCATCACGGTTGCAGGCCTGCGCGAAAGCCACGTACACGACGTAATCATCACGCGGGAAGCCCCGAATTATCAGGTCGAATAGTGTGCCCCTCGGACGGCGTAAAAGATGCCGTGGGTTCTGGTGGCGCTGGCGTCCCGCCGGCGCCACCAAAATCTCGCGCCAGCGCAATGTATTGGGTCGCTTCAGGTCTCTGGGCCACGGTCATTTCCATTCTTTCCACCGATAGTTTTTCAAGCGAACATACTTCTGGCTACATCATTCCTGCCCTGCGCTGGATATTTCCGCATGCCAGCATGGACACTCTGGAAATCATGCACGCCGTGATTCGCAAAACGGCGCACCTCACCGAATATTTCATCCTGGGCATTTTCATTTTCCTGGCGCAGCGTGGTGCGAATCATGGCTGGAAGCTGCGCTGGGCCATTTGGGCCATCGTGATGTGCGCAGGGTACGCCGCACTCGATGAATTCCACCAATCGTTCGTCCCCAGCCGCACAGCCTCGCCATGGGATGCGCTGATCGATACGACCGGCGCGAGCATTGCGCAGTGCGTCGTTTGGATTTGGCAGCGCGGGAAAAATGCAGTGAATGGTGACTGGTGATTAGTGACTGGTGATGACGAGCTGCGGTTCAGATGTCTGATGAAGACTGTTTAGGCCTGCCACGAATTCGATGAGCGATTTCCAATTGGGCCAACCATGAAGTGGCAGGCGAACGATTCACCGTGAACGGCATGCGGGAATTAAAAGCATCTGTCACAAGAATGGCTGACTCCGTTTTACCGGCGAGAAAACCGCAAATCGCATCGAGCGGCCTATCTCTCACCAGCCACCAGTCACTTCGTCGCAAACTGGCCTTGCGGGTCTACCACCAACAGCGGTAATGTTTCGCGATGCGACCCCTTCGGTATTCCATCAACGTCACGTTGGACGGCTGCTGCGATCATCGTGCAGGAATACCGGACGAAGAATTGGTTCGGCACGCGGTCGAGAACATCGCCCGGGCAGATGCCCTCCTGTTTGGCCGTGTCATTTACGAAATGATGGAGGCCGCGTGGCGACCGCCGGCACAGGCGGGAGCGCGACCCGATTGGATGGAACTCTTCGCCCGCACGATCAACGCGGCAAAGAAATACGTCGTGTCGAGCACCTTGCAGCGGGTAGATTGGAACGCAGAGCTCGTGCACGGAGACCTCGGCACAGCCGTTCAGCAGCTCAAGCGGCAGCCAGGTGAGGGACTTTTCCTGGGCGGCGTGGAGCTCCCGTTGGCGTTGGCGGAGCTAGGATTGATCGATGAGTACGAGTTCGTGGTGCACCCCAGGCTAGCGGGCCACGGGCCTACGTTGTTCGCGGGGCTGTCAAAGTATGTCGACTTGAGGCTCGTGAGCCGGTTGGAGTTCGGCTCGGGAGTTGTGGCAATGCGGTACGAGCCGAGAAGATAGCCATTGGGCTCGTTATGCCCGATTCAGCGGCATCATGTTCAGATCGGCGACGATTTCGATAAACGATTTCCAATTTTTCACAGTCGCGAAATAGGGGCACGGCATGCCGTGCCCCCACTATGTGAGCACGACCGACCCGAATTGGGTGGGCAACACCAGCCGATGAAAACCATGCCGCAAAAATCTAATTCACGACCGCATTTGAAAGAAATATGGCAGGCGGAATGTAAAAACATAAAAAAATGGCTGGCTCCCGTTATCCGGCGAAAATTCGCAATTCGCATTGCGCGATTTGCTTTTCACCAGTCACTAGTCACCAGCCACCAGTCACTTCGATCTTCGTGACCTGCTACTTGTTCATCGCCTTGCCCTTCACTTCTTCCTTGATTTCTTCCGCGGTCTCGGGCTCAGGCGTGCGGTCCTTCTTGAGCTTCTTTTTGAGCTTGGAGCCAAGCAGTTCGAGAATGGCGAGCTGAGCGCCGTCGCCTATCCGGAATCCTGCGTGGATGATTCGCGTGTAGCCGCCCGCGCGATCGGAAAAGCGCGGAGCGATGTCAGCGAACAGTTTCTTCGTGGCTCCCGGCGTCATGAGATAAGAAGCAGCCTGACGGCGAGATTGCAGCGTGTCGCGCTTGCCGAGAGTAATCATGTTCTCGACGAGCGGCTTGGCGGCTTTCGCACGCGTGACCGTCGTGGTGATGCGTTCTTTCTCGATGACGTTCGTCACGAGGTTCCGGAGCGTTGCGCGGCGATGCGCCGGCTGCCGTCCGAGTTTCGATCCATAGTTGCGGTGTCGCATACGTGAGTGCCCCGGGCTCTTACAGGCCCGCGGTTTCCTCCGGGGTCAGGGGTGCAGTCTGGCTGGGGAGCGGCGGCCAGATAATTCGGCCGTGCTCATCGAACTTCATGCCCAGACTCAGGCCCATCTTATTTAGTATTTCCTTGATTTCATTGAGCGATTTGCGGCCGAAGTTTTTCGTCTTCAGCATTTCGTTCTCGCTCTTCTGAACGAGTTCGCGAATCGTTTGAATGTTTGCGTTCTTCAAGCAGTTATAGGAGCGCACGGAGAGTTCGAGTTCTTCGACGGAGCGGTCCAGGTGCTCGACGCGCGGATCGTTGTAGGACTCGACCGACTCTTCGACCACTTCGGGCTGCTCTTCAAAGTTGATGAAGATGCTCATGTGATCTTTGATCAGCTTCGATGCAAGGCCGATGGCGTCCTGCGGTGTGATCGCGCCATTCGTCCAAACTTCCAGCGCAAGCTTTTCGTAATCGGTCATCTGTCCCAAACGCGCGGCTTCCACCGAGTAGTTGCACTTGCGCACGGGCGAGTGAACCGAGTCCACCGGAATGTATCCGATCGGAAGATCTTCGTCGAAATTGCGGTCGGCGGACACGTACCCGCGGCCATTCTTCACGCGCATTTCGAGCTGCAGTTTTCCGCCTTCGTTGACCGTGGCGATGTAAACTGTCTTGTCGAGAACGGCGAAGTCGGAATCTTCCTCGATCATCGCGCTGGTTACGACGCCCGGATTTTCCACGTTCACGAAAATCGTTTTGGCCTGGTCGTTGTTCAGCTTCAGCGGCACCTGTTTCAAATTCAAAATGATGTCCGTCGCGTCTTCCACAACTCCCGGGATGGATGAAAATTCGTGCAGCACGCCTTCAATCTTGACGGCCGTGATGGCCGCGCCCTCGATCGAGCTCAGCAACGCGCGGCGCAGTGAATTGCCAACCGTGGTGCCCCATCCGCGCTCGAACGGCTGCGCGGAAAATTTTCCGAACTTATCTGTCAGCGACTCGAGTTCGGTCGCCAATCGCTTTGGTTTTTGAAAACCTTTCCACATCTGTTAAGTCCTTCCTCCCCGCGGGTGCAGGGCCTGCGAATCTCGGCCAGGTGTTGCCTGTTAGAAATCTCAAATTTGAGATTTCAAATTTGAAATTTGAAATCTCTTTGTCGGGCTCGCGCCTTTACTTCGAGTACAACTCGACGATGAGCTGCTCGGTGATCGGCGGCGTGGTTACGTTTTCGCGCTTCGGCAACGCAGCCACTTTGGCTTTAAACGTGTCCCGGTCGATTTCCAGCCAGGGCACAGCGTTCTGGCTCTGCGCCACGTTGCGCGCTTCCAGCACCATTGCGTTCTGGTGCATCTTGTCTTTCAGGGAAATTTCCTGGCCCACGCCCACGAGGTAAGAGG
>DATHNC010000025.1:0-15142 GCA_035486415.1 Saccharimonadales bacterium (SeqCode) | reverse complement strand
GAGGCATTTGTCTTGACATCCTCTTTTATAGAACGGCCTTATCGGAAGGTGCGATTTTCGCAATTCCGGTATTCCGACGTGACGACTCACCATGAATTGGCCCCATCCGGAGTGAAATGTTTGCGCTATACTCCCGCCACGGGGCCTAATTGTGCGCTTAACCCAACTCACCTTTTGTGTCATGGCAATTCTGTTCTCGGTGACATTTTTGCACGGAGACTCCCCCGACGGTTCACGAGCGGGTGTGTTACTAGAATCCACGAGTTTTGACTGGTGCCACGCCGACTGCGGCCCATTCAATACGGAGTCGATTTTTGTTTGTATACAAGTCGATGGAAAAACGCTGATCGGTAGTCGAAAAGATTCTAATGATTTGCGCGAGTATTATTATCATCCTTCCAACAAACCCGGAATGCCGGTCCGTGTCCGGTATGATGACCGCTCAATTTGGTTGGGTACCTCGGAGAACAAACTCTTCCATTTTGAGCAAGGGTACGAGCAAGACTTGTTCTATACCCCCACATGTATTGCGGAAATTCACCAACGCATGTTCAAGAGTCTAGGTGATGTGAGAAAGCCTGCGTCGGTTCCCACCGAAGCGGTGCTGATTCCAGAGGGGGGCAGGTTTTTCTGGCATTTTTATTCATGGGTCCGATGCTCGTTCGATGCCAATGAGAACGACAACATTTGTACATATTGGGACAAGGCGGGACACAAGGACTACGAAAGCCACGTAGTTAGCGAGGTTGACCGGAAGCCAGTTCCAGAAACCGAGTTGCAAGTTGACCCCTACACAACGAGGCGTAACGAGGTTCGCTTAAAGAATGGAATCAGATTAGTTTCGGATGGGCGGGCGCGAATCAACGGAAAGTTGGTCACTAAACAGCCAAAAACATAGGCCAATTTGGATACGATTCTGTCGGGGTAAGTCCCAAGTCCTTCCATGAGAAGGCCGGTTGGTGTCAAGACGGTTTTTTCTTTTTCTTATCAGTAGGTTTTTTTCGTTTGAGCCGGGCCGCCTCTGTCGCCATCCTTCCATCCGCACTCTTTTGTTGGGCGAGTTGTTCGCTCGGTGCAAGTTGGGCGTCCTTCATTTCAGCAGGTGCTGCTACCTGAGAATCGACCTTGGCTCCCACCCTTGGGATGAGAGTTGGGCCAGGACTTGGGCGCAGTCGCCTGAACTCGGCGGTTGAGCTCGGCTCTTTCGTTTTAACCTCTATGCCACGGCGCGTACCATTTTGCTGTTGTTGCGCAGTGGTTCATACACTTCTCCGCTCACCCACAACTTGTGCAGCAGCACCGCCAGCTTTCTAGCCACGGCGACCACCGCTCGCTTCTTGGCATTCTTTCCTCCGCGCTCGGCCAGCTTTAGTCCCCAGCGCCGCAGATCGCTGTCCTGTCCAAAGGGCCCGAGAACGTAATGCGCGCCTTGCACCATCAGGGTTCTCAGATAACGGTCGCCTTCCTTGCTGATGTGCAGTTGCGGCTCGCTCTGGCCCCAGTTCCTGCGCCCGGGACGCAGTCCCAGAAAACATCCCACATCGCGGCTGCGGCGAAATCGGCGTGGATCGTCCAGCGTTAAAACGTAAGTCAACGCAATCAGCGTTCCCACACCTGATAAACGGGCTTATCGTCAACTGTCCTCTGGTGTTCTTAGCTGATACATTTTCGTTACTCGCGCATCTTCTGAGCAAAATTGATGCTTAGAATTATGCTCATAGCAACGGCACCGCTAGAGAGCAGAACAATCGTCGCATACCCTTCATTTGAAACGTGGCCAACCTTGTACAACTCGCAGCCAACCAAAAGATTCAGGAATGCCCAGACTACGTTCACAGTCGGCGAGGACAATCCTTTGCCGGGAGGATGCGCAAATGGAGTCGGGAAGCGGTCACCGGAAATGCCATGTACGAAGTGAGGTACGAAATTGGCGAGGAAGGCGCCTGCGAAGAAACAAGCAACGTAATTATACCAATTCATAGCACCCGTCCTTGTCATATTGAAGGAATAAATGATTTGAAGCGTCCGGCGTGAATTCCCGGCCCGCTGATCCTATGCATTTCCAGCAGAGGACACAAGAAAATTGGACGGGTGGCCCGGGCTTTCGTATTCCGCAGAATAGTCTCCGCTGTATGTTCATATACTATTAAAGTACGTACATGTAGAGGTAATAGTTTGCGCTTGAGTGCCCCGTCCTGGACGCTTCTTCAACAGCGGGGCTTTTTGGTCCCGTCGCGATGCATGAAGTTTTACACTGCCGCTACGTCCGAATCGATTCCGTACATTGGACGGGGCGTGAGAGGAAAGTCAAAAACCCCGCCCTTGAAAAATCATCAAGGATGGGACACCCGAAATTCCAATTCAAAGCTCGGGCCAACCGCCCTTTAATGCCGGTCCGCTGGCCTGCGGCGGAAGTTGTTCCCGGATGCTGAATCCACTCATTCGCTGCGCCATCATCTGGGCAGCGAGGCTTAGGATTCGGTCTGCGGCGGTGTTCGTGCTGAGGCCGCGCGAGTGAATGTTGGAAATGAGATTGCGGTTGGCGTCGGTGTCCGCGGCGCGAGGCTGATATGCCATGTAGGCGGATAAACTCTCCGCGGTGGCGAGGCCCGGGCGTTCGCCGATCAGCAGGACTGCTACTTTTGGGGCGAGCAGTTCGCCAATTTCGTTGAGAACGCCGACTCGGCAATGGCGAATCGCGAACGGATTGCCAACAGTCCAGCCGTGCGCTCGTGCTCCTTCATCCAGCAGAGGCAAGAGAGCGGGAACTTGTGCGGCGACCGCCGTCACGGAGAGGCCGTCGCCGATGACGATTTGCAGGTCGCTCTCGCGCGAACAGTGACTGACTAATTCCTGGCGCGACGATTCGTTTAAGCGGCGGCCGAGGTCGGGCTGCAGCAAATACTCTTCCTTGGAACGCGCTTCGGTCCGGACCTCGAACAGATTCCACTTCTTGGTGAACTCCTCGCCAAAGTGAGTTTGCAAATCCAGCTCTTCGCGGACGGCATCGCGCGCGTCAGCATGGGCTTCGCGCAGCTCCAATTGCGTAGAGGTGCGATAGGCGGCTCCTGTGCGGCCAGAAAAAATGCGGGCCGGAGTGCGTTCGCGAATTTTCCGCAAGGCGTCGGGAAAATCGGCGGCGAGGAAAGAGTCTGGATCGCGCGCCATTTAGACAATTTCTCCCAGTGAAGTTTCCAAACCTTGCATGAGCTCGCGCCGCGCCGAAACATCGAGCAGCGCCGGCTCCGTGCCGCGAAAGATGCCTTTGGTTTGCAGCCAGTTCAAGAACTCGGGCGCGGGACGCAAATTGAAAAGCTTTCGCGCGGCCAGCGCGTCATGATAGCTCGTGGACTGATAATTCAGCATCACGTCGTCCGAGCACGGCACGCCCATAAAATAATTGCAGCCCGCGGCGGTGAGAAGCACCAAAAGATTATCTGCCGAATTCTGATCGGCCGCAGCGTGGTTCGTGTAGCAAACGTCGCAGCCCATGGGAAGTCCCAGCAATTTGCCCATGAAATGGTCTTCGAGGCCGGCGCGAATAATCTGACGCTCGTCGTAAAGATATTCCGGCCCGATAAAGCCCACCACGCTATTCACCAGGAACGGATGGAACACGCGGGCCACGCCATAGGCGCGCGCTTCGAGCGTTAATTGATCGACACCGTGGTGCGCCTCGGCCGACAACGCGCTGCCCTGTCCTGTCTCGAAGTACATCACGTCCGATCCCTTCCAGGGAACGTCGCGCCGCGCATGATGTTCGAGGACTCGCTCGTGCCCTTCGCGCAGCATTTGCAGCGTGACACCGAAACTTCGGTTGGCCGCCTCCGTCCCGGCGATGGATTGAAACAGCAAGTCCACCGGCGCGCCGGCGCGCATGGCCTCCAATTGCGTGGTGATATGCGCGAGGCAGCACGATTGCGTCGGCACGCCGTAGGCATCGATCAGCCGGGCGAGCGCGTGCAAAATGGCGCCCACGGTTTCCACCGAATCCGAGGCCGGGTTCACTCCAATTACGGCGTCGCCGCATCCGAAGAGGAGCCCTTCAAATGCGGCCAGCAAAATTCCGCCAATATCGTCCACAGGATGATTCGGCTGCACTCGAATCCCCAGCACGCCGTGCTCGCCCATGGTGTTCCGGCATCGAGTTACATTCCTGATTTTTGCGGCCGACAGAATCAGGTCTTTGTTACTCATTATTTTTGCGACGGCCGCCGCGATTTCCGGAACGATGTCCCACTGAAGCTGCTTCAATTGTTCCTCGGTCGTGGCATCGTCGAGAATCAATTCCCGGAATTCGCCCACGGCCATGCTCTGAATGTTTTGAAACTTCTCCGCATCGTAGGTGTCTAGAAGCAAGCGGCTGACTTCGTCGTGGGAAGGATCGATCAGCGGTTGGCGAACAATCTCCCCCAGGGAAAGATCAGCGAGTTTGCGTTTTGCTGCTACGCGTTCGCGCTCCGAACGCGCGGCAATCCCTGCCAATTGGTCGCCGGATTTTTCCTCGTTGGCCTTGGCCAACAAGTCGCGCAGATCGCGAAAAACAAATTGCTCGGGCATGGATTTCTCACGGGTGAAACGAATGCCAAAAAGAAAGTAGCATCAATCGCAAGCGCAAGAAAGCCTGAGGGGTCCACGCGCCAGCGAGAAGTTGATTTTTGCCACTGTAGCGCTGGCCTTCAGGCGAGCATGTGCGATTTCAGAGCGTTGAAGAGATTCAGGCTATCAATAATTGTTCTCGACGGCAACATGCGGCCGGAAATGTGTTTGAAGAGCCTAGGCTGGCTTTTGCAGCGCCTTTGCAGGCATGCTCGCCAGCAAATAGACCAGGCCTTCGGCGGCGGTGGGATGTGTAAAAATCGCATCGCGCAAAACCGTGTACGGCAATCCGCCCAAAATGGCTGTCTGAACCGCCGCCATCATTTCACTCCCTTCTACGCCAAACGCAGTGAATCCAAGAATGCGGTCGCTTTCGGTATCGACGAGCATCTTCACAAAACCACGGGTTTCGCCAATAGCCACAGCTCGCAGCACTCCATCCATGGGCATCTTCGCCAACCGGTACGCGATACCTCGTTTCTTCGCTTCCGTTTCGTTCAAGCCGACCCGCGCAAGCTCCGGATCAGTGAACATGCAGAAGGGCACGAGTCGGTCGTGCGTTGTGCGTTTGCCGCCGTTCAGGTTATCGAAGACCACACGGAAATCATTGAAAGCGACATGCGTGAACTGCGGGCTGCCCGCGCAATCGCCTACCGCCCAAACGTCTGGTGCGGTAGTCTCCAATCGTTCGTTGACTTTGATGTACCCGCGCGCGTCCAGTTCAATTCCTGCTTTCTCGAGACCGATGGCCTGCGTGTTTGGCGTGCGTCCAGTCGCGACGAGCAGGTCAGTGCACTCAATCTTCTTTTGGCCGTGACTGTTTTCAACAACAACTCGCACTTTCTGACCGGAAAGTCCGTCCACTTGATTCACTCGCGTGTCGAGGAACACTTCAATTCCTTCGCCGGTGAAATTCTGCATAATAGCTTGTGCTACGTCAGAATCTTCAGCGGCGGCGATTTGGCTCGCACGCTCGATCACCGTTACCGCAGAGCCGAAGCGGCGCAGTGCTTGCGCGAGTTCGAGGCCCACGTAGCCACCGCCCAGCACAATCACGTGTTCCGGCAATCGTTCGAGATCCAGCGCTTCCACGTGAGTCATCGGCTTCGCAGCAGCAAGACCGGCAACATCGGGGATCGCGGATCGTGATCCCAGATCGAGAAACACGCGGTCGCCTGTGATCTTTCGCGTGCCTCCATCGTTGAGGCGCACTTCAACCGTTTTCGGAGAGATGAATCGGGCTTCGCCCTTGATAAGATCCGCTCCGGTGGCCTTGAAGCGATCGAGATGAAATTGAACCTGGCCTTCGACCATCTTGCGCTTTCGGTTATAGACGCCTCTCATATCCGTAGACACGGGTCCAGTTTGAATACCATATTCCATGTCGTGTCGCGCGAACCAATTCGCTTTTGCGCTGCGAATCACGTTCTTGCTGGGCAAGCACGCAATGTTAGGACACGACCCGCCAATGTATTTCCTTTCCACCACCGCCGTGCGGTGGCCCGCCTGCGCCAGGTTCCATGTCAGATGCTTTCCCGCTTCTCCGCTTCCAATAACAAGAAACTCGTATCGGTCTTCGCCGGTCATCGTTCACCTCCGTAAATTTCAAATGGCGCGCTGCCCGCCGATAACGCTTTCGGTACGGAAATTCTAAAAAGACCATTGCTTTTATTATCTGCCGTTTTCAATTCGCTTGGTTAAAACGTAACAGGCTAAATTTACAGCTTTCCTGTTATATGCAAATCAGTGGGAATATGTATTTCCGAATAATCTGCAGGGAAAAGTTGCAGGATTTCTGGAAAACCGAAGCTTTTTCCACAAGCACGAACAAGAAGCACGCAATCTCCAATTTGTGGCCTGTTTCGGAAGGAATGAGATAGAATTAATTCGCAGTTCGCTTTCCGTGATGTGACGGGCAATCCATCTGGAGGGAGAGACTGCAATGAACACCAACTTTTTTCCACGAACCCAGCAGCAAACGCCGCAAGGGGTTCCCGTCCGAGACTAAAGTTAAGCGCGGTTTCCGCGTTGTCCACGGCGGGAAGGAACTTTTTGAAAAGCTCGGCAGGAACGATCGCTGCCCATGCGGTTCAGGACGTACCTTTTAAAAAGTGTTGCATGCTGACCGGTCGATATGACGGCGCGCAGCGAAACCATTACAACAGGTAGTCAAACCAAGGGCACGGCAACCAACCGTGCCTTTTGCATTTTATGGCAGAGAAGAAATGTAAACACAGCCTAGCTCTGTTGACATCCTGGATCAAACGGTGTGGTTTACATTCCGAGTGGTGGCTTGCTGTAGCCCGCCTTTGAAGAGGCGGGCTACAGCAGGTCGAACACCAGCGGACCGAACAGAAGTTTAGGATGTCAACAGAGCCACACAGCCTCTATCCATTGTTGGCTAGAATTGTCCCCGGCCGTAAGCAGTTTTAGATATATACGGCTGAGTGCTCGGCACAAATGCGCTGAACTACTTTTCCGTCTGCTTCGCCGCGAAGGCTACTCAAGTCGTACCCGCAGAGGATATCAATCTCATAAGTCGTGATCAGTAGGTTTCCGAGTTGTTCAAGCCGAACGGCGGCTTCCGTCTTACCTTCCGCGCATAAGAGGGACACCCATTCTCCAAAAACCGCAACGCGGGAATGCTCCACCTTCCTGGTTTTCGCTACTTGGTCAATCAGACAGCCAACAATCTCCACAAAGCGATCAGGGTCAGGCATGTCCTTGTCCATGAACAAGGAGAGTGTGGAAACCGCATCCACCGGGATATATCTCCCCTCTTCAATCGCTGCGTCAATATCCAAGCCCTCCGACTTTAATCTCTCGGCGAGACGATCCCGGTGCGATTGGGTCGCAACAACTATAGCCACGTTGCCTGCGCCCAAAACTGAAATAACAAAGCGAACAAGCCGGTCGAGAAGAGCCGTGTCGTGAGAAAAGAATTGAACCTCATGGTGGTGAGGAACCTTCGCTTTTGGTGTATCAGCGGGCGTGTAACCTCCTAACTTGCTGGGGAAAAATTGTATGCCCCGCAGAACGGAGTCGATAGCATGCAGCAGGTCACGTTGGGCGCTTGGCTTGTGGACGAAACCCTCTGCGCCTGTGCTTAAAGCTTTCTGCACGAAGTCGAGGGAATTCTCTGGGCTTAGAAAAACGATTTTGGAGTTGGAAGAGTGTTGCCGTATCCGTCGGGCGGCTGCGAATCCATCTAGTTTCGGGAGGCCAATGTCCAGCAAGATTATGTCCGGATTTAATTCATCCGCCTTCCGAACCGCTTCGGATCCGTCCGACGCCTCGAATATGACATGCCATTCTGGCCGCTCTTGAAGCAGCAACCGGATATTGTTTCGCCAGCCTTTGTGATCATCTACCAGGAGAATGCGAATCGACGGCACGGCGTAAGGTCCCCCATCTGGCCTCAATTTCTGGAACAAAAATAGACGACACCATACCACGCTACGATTTGCGTCGCCAGAGAATCGTATAAAGCCGACTCATTACTAGCCGTTTTCAGTCGATTTTACGCGCAGCCGACTGTTCAGACGCGATGGCGGTGACCCTGGTTTTTGTAATTGAATTTGGGGTGCCCGCTCTTGCAGGATGATATAATTACTTAAAGGTTATTTATATAAAGGGATATAGAAAAATGCATGACAAAATTAGAGAGTATTTTCTTGTTATAACCATTAAGCGTATGATTGGCCAAGAATGAGTAAAACACCTCACGTTCGGCGGATCGTGGTTTATATACTTCTTGCGGCAGTGCTGCTAGCGGTGATGACTCCGAATGCGGTGGGCTTGCTTCATGCAATCCTGGGAATTCTGTATTTCTTTATCGCGATTTCAATCAGCATTCCCATGCCTCGCGTTAACAAGCAGGGGCATCCGCAACAGGTTTTAGCGATAGTTCCATTCTCGCCCCGTCCTCCTCCGGCTCTTTAACTTTTCGCACTATCAATCCGCAATCACGCGGACTGGCTTCCACGGAACATACCCACTCGCACGCCAAGTTGCGTTCATTCGCAACTTTAACCAGGCCCACACCGATGCCCGGAGGGCTATATATCGATGAAACGCAAATGGCTAAGAATAATCATGTTGGTGATGATCGGAGGAGCATCGTTTGTAGGTGCGAGGATGAATCCCAAGGAAATCGAGGGTATTCTCCATATTATGAACGAAACGAAGGTTGAATACTCAATGCCTGATGAAGACCACAAGGGCGATGGGGATCAACCCTCAATCGAAGTCGACCACGGTCATTCAACGAAACCTTGACGATTGTAAGCTGCTAATTTCTATTGGGAATGAGGGCGAGAACGTAATGCGTGGAAAGCATCTGCCAGGAGTTTGCCCAAAAAAACCAAATGGGGGTATGGTCCCCAAAAGTTCTGAGAGAAGGACCACAATGACCTGTTGGGAGCATCCGCTACGAGTCTCATAACCTTCTCCTTTTAGCTGAATTAAGCGCCTATGGGCTTCGAAAGTCAATTACCGAAATTGGACTTAATGAACACACGGGCCGAGTCTTTACATGAGAAGGCAATTCGTATAAGACGGTTTTACATTGTCGTATTAGGAGATTTTATCGAACGAGTCAACCGGCTTCAGGTTCCGCTCATTCATTGCTGATGACCTATTCTTTCTTAAAACCAGACCCAAATATGTCGGTAATTTGCGCAGTGCTTGATTGCATTTGAACTTCAGCTGTGCGCGGATTGCGCTTTGGCTGCGTAATTTAACGACGCGTACCAATTGCCCCGCCCTTGCGGCACAAGATCCAGAACATTGTAAACAGGAGTCAGTAAGTCGATTCCGCGTTCTTTGATCTCGGGCCCCATCCTGGGGTGAGACGTATAGTAATGGCGAAGAGTGCCGTCGTTAGCTTTTGTAAAAACCGAGATAGCGGAATCCTGGCGGCCTTCGCGATCTTCACTTCCCAGGTCGTATTTGAATGTATTTGCGCCGCAGCTTAGTAGGCGCAAGTTGTTCCATCCGCGTTTGCGCGCATAGGCCCTCAGCGTCGCAGGGTCAGCCGCGGCGGCGATGGCGAAGTCCACGTTCTGTGCCACTTGATGCTCGACCCCGTTGAATCCGTCTATCCACAGCGTACACATTGGGCAGGCGTTGGCTTGCTTCTTCCCGTACATGAAGTGGTATATGACCAATGATCGGTTTGGTCCTGAGAACAAATCGCTAAGCCGCACTGTGGAAATGGGTCCGTCGCCGGCATCGAGCCGCGCAGGTCCCTCGCTGAATTCAAAGTCCTCAATGATTGCGCCTTCAGGGAGCGCGCGGCGCAGCTCCGCGACCCGTTCCCGTTGGCGCATCAAATCTATTTCTGCTAATCGGAGTTCTTCACGTTTCGCGAGATATTCTTCAGACTCATTTTTTAAATTGGTTTGCCGGAATGTCCCTTCGATCATCTCGTGTGCCATCGTTATCTCCTGATGCGTGCGAATGGGGCCCTGCGCAGGGTACGCTAAGCCGCTTCTTCAAGCCCATACGTGGTTCCATGTAGGCTCGTGTAATTGCTGCGAAGAATAAACGCTGGTTGCGAGAAAAGAAACCCAAAAATCCAGAATCGAAATGCCATTTGACCCTTCCACTGAATTGCTATTTAAAAGGTATCCACACAGCTTTATTGAAGGGAACCATTTGCATTACTTTGGTGTCCAATTTTACAGAGGGTGTCTACCAATCCGTCGTTAAATTCTGAAAGTTCTGCGAGGTGCAAACCGTGAGAACCAGTGGACAGACGGTAGAAGTGGCTGTGCGTTCCATGGAATGCTCGGTCAAACGTACGCATGGGCAATTAAAGAAAGGCCTCAGCGGGCTGGCGACGATCGGCGCGACGGCGCCATTCGTGGGTTTGTTCGGAACCGTGCTAGGAATTATCAACGCTTTCCGAAGTTCCAGTATCGAAAAAGCATCGGGTATTGCAACGGCGGCGGGCGGAATTTCTGAAGCATTGGTTACGACAGGACTTGGGCTGCTGGTCGCCGTCCCATCCGTGTGGGCATACAATTATTTGAGTAACAGACTGGAATTGTTTGATATGGAAATGAATAATTCCGTCGAAGATGTTTCCGCCTATCTTGCAGAATTTCAGGAAGTGCAGAGCAATCGGTAGAGTGGAGGCGCGCCCCACGTTGCAATAAATGGCTGATCGGGTCAAATTGCTGAAGGTATGCTCGATTCATCACGCTGAAATACATGCGCCGGAATTGTTGAACTCATAACGCCAGCGCATGGATCTGGGCCAATACTCGTACTTGAATCAATTCAAACCTGACTGCGTAGCTTTGACCAACGTCTGCCCCGTTTTCGTTGCGTAGTAGATGCTCGAGCCTTGGGGAATATTGCTGACGTTATCGACGACGATACCGCTCGTGCCCCCCGCAGCCGCGAGCGAAGTTGTATTGCTATTGACGATTGGAAAACCTGAAGTGATGTCCAGGCTCATGACGCATCCGGCAGTTCCACCATTGGTGGTCGCTACACAATTGTTTGTAACTCCAAGGAAAAGGAAATCCTTCGCGAGGGTCGAGTTATAAAACTCAGTTATCGGTGATCCATCTGCTGCGCCGGTCGTTAGGGCAGCTGTGGTTGGGTTCGGCGTGCCGTTCAACAAGCCACTTGAATTAAAGCCCACGCTGTAAAGAGTGGGAGTTGTTCCGCTTCCGGTTCCAACGACGTACAGAAGCGGAGTTCCCACACCTGCGTACCAAGCATTGTTGAATGCCACGCCATAGGGGCCCGTGTAGGTCGTATTACCGTTGCCAACAGGTACTGAAACGAAGCTGGTGAGGCTCTTGGGAGCTTGTACGACGATCGCGTTTGTGCCGTTGGTGTTGAAGGAAGCGTAGATATATTGGCTGCTGTCATCGACGGTTACCGGATTCACGGACGTACCGCCGCTGGCAACAATTGGGCCATAAAAAACCGAAGGTGTTGCGACGCTGTCCACGACGGAATCGATGCGGCCGTTGCTGTCTGTAAAAAATATGCTGTTGGAAGCTGTGTCGTAAACCGGGGAAGAAGGGATTGCGTTGATGGGAACGCTCCAAGCGATCGCCGGCGTGGCGCTGCCGCTGAATACATTGGTGATTTTGTAGAGGTAGCCCGAGCCACCTGCAGCCGAACTGTAGGTCGTGACAAATGCCGCATCGTTGCTATCGATGCTTGTGTAAAAAATGAATGGGGAAGTGGTCGAACTTTGATTGGTTACACCTCCGTCAGGCGAAAGTAGGACGGAGGTGTCTAGAGCGTTGTTGCCGGTGCCCGGCACAACCGCGTTTGTCGGGCTGGTCCCGTTTGATCCTGTAGTCCCAATGGTCAGAACGTGAAAATAGGATTTGCCTGTCGTGAGATTTTCGACATAAGCGAGCTGCGTTCCTTCGAGCGAAATTGCCAGGGAGCCTGGGACTCCGCCCGTGCCGGAGGCATACGCAAACATAACTGTTGGACCATTTGTCGTGCAATTGGGTGCCGCGGATGCGGGACTTGTGCTGTAAAGGTTGTTTACGCCAAAGATGTTCGCCTGGCCGCCCGACGCGGGCCTCGACCCAATCCCTATTGCCAGATAGTCATTGCTGCAACTGGGCGTCGCATCCACATCGAAAACATATTTGGCTGGGTAGCCCTCGCTGCTGCCGGGACCGGTCTGGAAGTTGAAGACACCGGTTGCGGTCAATTGTGCGCCGTAAACCCCTGGCGCCGTGCTGTCATAAAAAGAATAATTATTTGCGCTATTTCCCCAAACATTAAGTTCGGTTCCACCGGATCCAAATAGAAGTCCGTCGACATCAAGCGCAGGATTCGCGGACGGAGTAATTACATTGTCGTACAGGAAGCTCCCCAAAGGGCTGGTGGTTATCCCCGGTCCACCCGGTATGAGCGTGTAGGTTCCCACGTCGCTCCCGCCTGTTACGATAAGGTTGCCGGCGGTGGCCAACCACGAACCATTGCCTTCATCCGTCACGTTGATGGAACCGTAGGCCGTCTGGGAAGCAATCGTGAAACTAAAGTCAATGACCGGAAGCGTGGCGGTGCCCAACGGTATGCTCCAGTCTCTGTCGCCCGCGTTTCTCGGCGCGCTGGGCATGTGATGATCTTCAGGCCACCACGCCTCCCGATGACGGAGATACCAGCTCTGTTCCTGGCGCGGATCTTTTCGAAATTTAGGCAAAGCCGTTTCGTTCTTTGAGTCGGGGAATAAAACGTGCCGTTGTGTCCAGTCCGAAACAATGCTCTTGGGAACGTGCGGCGCGGGCTTGCTCGCGAGCACCTGCGCAGTCATGGCGACCACAATGGCTATAACACATCCTCGAATAGGGCTACGAACAGCCAATGACGCACAAAGGTTTTTTGGCGAACTCAAGTTCACTGATGCCCCCGCATTATTAGAATTTTTTAATCTGGCCGAGAGATACACAAATTCCAATCGTTCCATCACGACTTATTACAGAAATCGGACCTGGATTGGCGGACTTACCCTGCTGGTAGGTCATTTTATTAGAGCGAACTTATTTATCGGTTGGCGCTTCTGTCTACTTGTATTGGAAAAGATAGTGTCGGTCGAATGTCGTGATCAGAAAAGCAACTTGAAGGCTGGCTCGGCGCACTGCAGCAAATTTCTTATGAGTGCGAAGATGCGACGTTGTTGTTGAACGGATTCTGGCGAAGAAATTTAGGAAGTAACAGAACGCGTCACTCTTTGGCAGGAGAGACTACAGCGCTTGAAGGGTTGAGGCTTGAAGCTGTCGTGTGCTCCCTCATCGAACCGGCTCGCAGGGACAGTACAAGCAAGCCGCCAACGATGCCCGAGGCGACCAGATAAAAAATGCCGGCTTGGTACGTTCCGGTTTTGTCGGTGAGAAATCCGATCACGTAGGGGCCGGCGAATCCGCCCAAGTTTCCGACCGAGTTGATGAACGCGATGCTGGCCGCGGCGGCGGGACCGGTAAGGAATAGTGTTGGCAGCGCCCAAAACGGGGAAGGGAATGCATAGAGAGCCATGGTGGCGACTGAGAATGCGGTCACGGCCAAAATCACATTCGTTCCCGCCCACTGGCTGCACGCGAGCGCGACGCCGACCATGAGGATAGGCACTGCGGCGTGCCAGCGGCGTTCGCGCGTTTTGTCCGAATGCCAGCTGGAAAGAAGCATCGCGGGAATTGCCAGCAACCACGGGATTCCGGAAAGAATGATGACTTCCCGCGTGTTGCCACCGGAAATTCTCTGCACAATTTTCGGCAGCCAGACGCCAAGCCCGATGCTGTTCGTGATGTAGCAAAAATACGCGCCCGCGAGCAGCAGAACTTGCGGGTGACGAACTGATTGCCACAGGCTGAGTTTCACCTGACCCGACTTCGCGGCTTTCTCCCGTTCGAGTTCCGCGGTGATCCAGTTCCGCTCGTCTTCCGCCAGCCATTTTGCATCCTTGGGCCGGTCGGTCAAATAAAAGAAAGTGGCAAGCCCCGTGAGCACGGCCGGAAAACCTTCCAGCATCAGCAGCCATCGCCAGCCACCGTAGCCGAACCAGTGAATCTTCATCAGGAAGACGGCGAACGCGGCGCCCAACAAGTTAGACATCGGGATGGCGAGCATGAACATGGCCACGGCCTTGGCGCGGTCCTCATATCGATACCAGTGGGTGAGATAGACAATCACGCCGGGGAAAAAACCAGCCTCGGCCACTCCCAGAAAAAATCGTATCCAATAAAATTGATGCGCGCTGGAAATCAGTCCGGTGAGCGTGGCGAGGCCGCCCCATCCGACGAGCGTCGCGCCGATATATTTGCGAGCGCTCCACAACTCGACGAGCATCGTCTGCGGAATCTGAAATAAAAAATATCCGATAAAAAAAACGCCTGCGCCAAAACCGAAAACGGCGTTGGAAAAATGAAGTTCGCCCGTCATTTGTAGAGCGGCGTAACTGACATTTACGCGGTCAATATAGTTGAACACATAGAGGATGAAGAGGAAGGGAGCGAGACGCCGCGCGATGCGGCGCGTGGTGCGCCGTGCGACCGGCTCCAGGTTTTGCTGATCCATAGCAGCGTTCATTCGCTCTCCCGGTCGAAAGGCAACAAGTTTTATATGCCGCCCGTTCGCAAGCGGAAGCTTATAACGGCGAGGGCCACTTGCGAGCGATCATTCTGCTAATTCTCAGACGCCGGCAATCAGGCCGCCGTCAATGCGAATGACCGAGCCGGTAATGTAAGAGGCGCGAGTGCTCGCCAGGAAAGTGACAGTGTCGGCGTATTCTTCGGGATTGCCATAACGTCCGACGGGAATGGAGCCGGTGCTCTCCGCGGAGACTACTTCAACCGGGCGGCCTTCGCGTTTTGCTTTCGCCTCGTCCAGGAAACGGATGCGGTCCGTGGCGATGCGGCCTGGCACCACGATGTTGGCGGTGATGCCGTCGCGCGCGACTTCGCGAGCAAGCGTTTTGGACCAACCGACGAGCGAAAGGCGCAGCGCGTTAGAAATGCCGAGATTGGGGATTGGCGCGACGACTCCCGAAGAAGTGCTCGTA
>DATHNC010000024.1:0-4000 GCA_035486415.1 Saccharimonadales bacterium (SeqCode) | reverse complement strand
GGGCGTGACGCGCGCGAGCCACGGCCGTCGGCCTGTACGCACATGAGCGACGACTTGTCCGGTGTTGCAATCGATGGCGACGAGTGTGGAGGACCCCGACGCGGCTACGTAAGCGCGGTTGCCGTCCGGAGAAAAATCAAGAGCGAAGGGCGACCCGCCGACAGAAATATGCGAGATTACTCGCCCCGTAGCTGCATCGATAACGAACGCGTATCCGCCTTCTGTCGACACTCCCCAGACCTGATTCAACTTCGGATGGGCGCGCAAGCCCGAGGGAGAAGGCCCAACTGGGATAGTGGCAATTTTGCTGACGCGAATCAGGTCGACGACGGAAACCGTTCCGTCTCCTGCGTTCCCAACAAACGCGTACAGCCGCAAGCCGGGCCGCAGGAACGAAGGCCCCTTTTCGCGCAGGATTTCAGTTGTGGCTGCGGCAATAATAATGATTGCGGTGATCAGTAAGCGGTAGTTTATGTTCCGTATCATTTCGAACTAACGATATTGCCACAGAGAGCACCGCGTGCGGAGCGGAAATGAATGGAAATAATTTTCCCCTCATGATTTTGGTTTGAGGTAGCACAGGCTTCACAGGATGCGGAAAAGCCCAATACACTGTCATTCTGAGCGAAGCGAAGAATCTCTCCTTGTTTCTTTTCCTAATACTTAAATCGAAGAGAGATTCTTCGCTTCGCTCAGAATGACAGAACAAGGCCTTTTTTTCCACAGGCTCTTCAGCCTATGGACTGAAATGAGTGCATGGCAAGCTTCAAACCCCACAGGCAGATCCCTGTCCTACCGGAAAAACCTTACTAATTAGGAATCACGGGTAATTATCGTTGGCGTTAATCATTTTTTTTGCAGCCTGAACCCATGTGCTAGCATCAAATCGCGCATGAGTACAACTGTTCCCAACCCAAGTCTCAGGGCTAGCGAACTGTTCGCAGCCTGGGGAAGAATTCTCACCGGCAGAGTTCCAATGCTGTCGATCGAAATCACACGAGAATGTCCGCTCACCTGCCCTGGTTGTTATGCATACGGCGATAAGCATTTGGGCGGGGGCGTTACGCTCAGCGAGTTGAATGATTTGCGCGGAGAGGATCTGGTGGCAGGCGTCCTCGGTCTTGTCCGCAAACACAGACCTCTTCACGTTTCTCTGGTTGGGGGAGAGCCCATGGTGCGGCACCGCGAGCTGAGCCGCATCCTCCCGCAATTATCGCGGATGAACATTTTTACGCTTCTCGTGACCAGCGGCGTTATTCCAATCCCTGCCGAGTGGAATTCCTTGCCTCGGGTTCGCGTCACGATTTCCGTCGACGGGCTTCCGGAACATCACGATGTGCGGCGAAAGCCCGCCACCTATGAACGCATTCTGAAAAACATCGAGGGCTGTGTGGTAAATATTCATTGGGTAATCACGCGCCCCATGTTGGAGAGACCGGGCTACCTTGAAGAGTATGTGAAGTTCTGGAATGAGCGCGCGGAAGTCGATCGAATCTGGGTCAGTGTTTACACGCCGCAAATTGGCGAGCAAAGCGCGGAAATGCTAACCCCCGCCAACCGCACGCAGGTTGCCGCCGAACTTCCGTCGCTGGCCAAGAAATATCCGAAACTTCTTTTTCATGATGGCTTGGCGAAAGCTTTTCTTCGTCCTCCGGAGAATCCGGACGATTGTCTTTTTGCGAAGATGTCGGCAAATTACTCTGCTGATTTTAAAACGCGCGTGGAACCCTGCGTCTTCGGCGGCACGCCGGACTGCTCGCAGTGTGGATGCGCCGCAAGCAGCGGCTTCCATTGGGTGAAGGGAATCAAGTTAGCCGGTCCCCTCAAGTTGAATCATATTATTGGGAGTTCGGTAAAGGTCGGCCTGATGGCGAACCGCCTTCGCTCGCGTTCGGTGCGGCCAAATCGTTGGGGCGGGCCTCCTTCCACGGCCCAAACGAAAGACGATCCGCTCGTCCAAATTAAATTCTAGTTTGCTTTCCGATACCTTTTTTATAGATTAGCGGGAAACCTGCCATCTCCGTCCCGAAATGCGTGGGACGGAGATGCCTCTACGAAATCCACTGCCTTTGTTTTTGTAGAGGCCGCTCGATTTTTGAGCGGGCGACATTTTCGTTGTCCTCTATAAAATGCCCTCGCATCGCCCCGGATTTGTTTGCCGCTGAGGCATGCTTCCGTTAGAATAATCTACTCATCACTCGTCAAGTTTTTTCCAGTGGCATCTGGAAGCATGGAAGTAAACTAAGGGCGTTTGAAGCAATCTGGCCCTGTTCTAACCTAAAGGTTTACCCAAGGAATGGCTGACCCATTGATCCGCACGGAACCCGTCTACGACGAAAGCGACGAATATCGTCCTGAGCCTGTGCCCATACCCCCGCCTCCTGCTTGGCAGGACGGCAGTTTTCGCATAGGAATTCACACCTCGATTGCCGGAGATATCGCGGGCGCGCTGGATACGGCTTCCAAACTTGGTGCAAATGCGCTGCAAATTTTTTCAGCGAGTCCACGGATGTGGCCGCGCGGAAGCTCACGCATCGCGGACGCTGATGCCGCGAGGTTCAAGGCGCGCCGCGTGGAACTTGGCCTCGGGCCGTTAGTTATCCACGATAATTATTTGATTAACCTCGCGTGTCCTGACCGAGTGATGCGGACGCGTTCGATTCAAGCGTTTCACGATGAACTCGTTCGTGCAGTTTCGCTGGACGCGGATTTTCTGGTGGCGCATCCGGGCGCTTGCCTCGGGACTCCTATGGAACAGGCCATTTCGGAAATTGCGGACGGGTTGCGGCATGCGGCGAAGGGAATCAAGCTCGGCAAGTTGCGCATCCTGATTGAAAATACTTCCGGCATGGGCTCGGCGGTGGGCGCGAAATTTGAAGAGCTGAAGGGCATTCTTGACCTGACTCGCGATTTACCCATGGGCGTGTGCCTCGACACCGCGCATACGTTTGAAGCTGGGTACGACATCACGACCGAAGAAGGGTTGGAGGCGACACTCGTGATCGTTGACCGAACTGTGGGCCTCAATCGAGTGTACGTCCTGCACGTCAATGATTCGAAGACGCCGCTCGGGTCGCGCGTTGACCGGCACGAGAATATCGGGTTTGGAAAAATCGGACTCGAGGCATTTGGTCGGATTCTGAATCATGCGCGGCTTGGGCCGGGTGCACAGGGCCTGGCGGGTCGCGCGTTCATTTTGGAGACTCCTATTGATGAGCCCGGCGATGACCGGCGCAATGTGCGCGCTCTTTGGGATTTAGTAGGTGTAAGCGTGAAGCAGGCGCCCAAAGCAGTGGACGGATTTTCAATGACCAAGGGGCCGAAAAAGGCCAAGGTTTTAGGAAAGGAGGTGGCGAAAGTGCAGAAGAAACCAAAAGCCAAGGCGAAAGCGAAACCGGCAAAGGGCAAGAAGAGCAAGGGATCAAAGTAATTTGGCTTTTCGGTATTAAGGTTTTTTGTAGCCCGCCTCTGATCCCTCGTTTTCATTTGGGGCACGCGAGGCGGGCTGCAGAAGGCAGGCACAGCAGGCGGGACGAACGAGTTCTAAAAAGGTGGAACAGGAACCGTGGCTGAATACGATCCACAGGCGGTAGAAAAAAAATGGCAGGCGCGCTGGAATGCGGATCACGCATTCGAGGCTGACGCGGATCCATCGAAGCCGAAATACTACGTGCTCGAAATGCTGCCGTATCCTTCTGGCACGCTGCACATGGGCCATATGCGCAATTACACGATCGGCGACGTGACCGCCCGATTCCGCCGCATGCAGGGCTTTCACGTGATTCATCCGATGGGCTGGGACGCGTTTGGCATGCCCGCGGAAAACGCGGCGATTGAGCGCGGCATCCATCCGCGCGAATGGACGCTCACCAACATTGAATCGTTCAAGCGAGTTTGCCACCGGTTTGGATTCAGCTATGACTGGCGGCGCGAAATTTCCACCTGCGAGCCGGAATATTACAAATGGAACCAGTGGTTTTTTCTGCGCATGCTGGAAAAG
>DATHNC010000023.1:0-11119 GCA_035486415.1 Saccharimonadales bacterium (SeqCode) | reverse complement strand
CGTTTGATCCTTCCAGCCATTTTCCCGTACCTGGTGACAGGAATGGTCACGGCTTCGGGCGGCGCGTGGAATGCGAGCATCGTCGCGGAGTACTTTCATTTTCAGGGACAAACACTTTCCGTGCGTGGCTTGGGCGCAGCCATCAGCCGCGCAACCGATACCGGCAATTTGCCCGTCCTTCTGACAGCAACCGTACTCATGTCCGTAATCGTAGTCACCATGAATCGAACTCTGTGGCAAAGGCTCTATCGTTTGGCAGCCACACGTTTCAAACTGGAGACCTAGGTTAGCTCTGTTGACATCCTCAACTCTAGTCCGGTCCACCGTTGTTCGACCTGCTGTAGCCCGCCTCTTCAGAGGCGGGCGGGTGGGCCAGACTTTGAAGCGGGTTTTAATTTCCGCGTGGCCCACGCTTCCGATTTTGAAGCGCGGGACTTCCGGTACATCGGCACTTTTTCCTTGAATTGATGAATTGTCTGCCGATCTCGCTATTTTGTGCGAGCTATGCGCCACATTGCGGGCGCGCAACCCAAAAACAGACCCTGCGACTATTGCTCGAGAGTCTTAGCGCGATAACACTCCCGAAAAACGCCAACTTAGTGTAAATTCTTCTGTGGCAGTTTTTCATTAATACTGACAAACGCCATGAATCCAACTAAACCTGAAACGCAGGTAGCCGCAGAAGGGATCACCCGCATGAGCCGGGATACTCTTTCCATCACTGATAACCGCACGGGGAAATCTTACGAAGTCCCCGTCAAGAACGATACGATTCGCGCCACCGATCTACGCCAGATCAAGGTGAATGGCGACGATTTCGGGATGATGAGCTATGACCCGGCTTTTAACAACACGGCCTTGTGTCAGAGCAAGATTACTTTCATCGACGGTGACAAAGGGATCCTGCGGTACCGCGGCTACTCGATCGAGGAACTGGCCGAAAAAAGCACCTATCTCGAAACGGCTTATTTGATTTTGAATGGCGAGCTGCCCACGCGCGCGCAGCTGGACGACTGGTCCTATCACATCACGCACCACACCTTCATCCATGAATCGGTGAAGAAATTTCTGGATGGATTCCACTACGACGCCCATCCGATGGGCATGATGATTTCGGCGATCGCCGCCCTTTCGACTTTTTATCCCGAAGCGAAGGACATTTTTAATAAGGAATCGCGCAAGAAACAAACGTATCGCCTGATCGGAAAGATGCCGACGCTGGCTGCGTTCTCTTACCGGCACAGCCTGGGCATGCCTTTTGCCTACCCGGATAACGAACTTTCTTACCCCGGCAATTTTCTGAACATGCTGTTCAAGACTTCGGAATTGAAGTACCGCCCGAATCCCACGCTTGAGCGCGCCCTCGACGTGCTGTTTATTCTGCACGCGGACCATGAGCAAAATTGCTCAGCGAACGCCATGCGCTGCGTGGGCAGCTCGCACGTGGATCCATTCTCCGCCACCGCCGCTGCGACCGCCGCTCTCTACGGCCCGCTGCACGGAGGAGCGAACGAAGAAGTCCTGCGCATGCTGCTCGAAATTGGCTCGCTCGCCAACGTGCCCGCCTTTATCAAGCGCGTGAAGGCCGGCGAAACCAAGCTCATGGGATTCGGCCACCGCGTGTACAAAAATTACGACCCGCGCGCCCGCATCATCAAGCATGTTGCCGACGGCGTCTTTGAAATCATGGGCCGCAATCCGTTGCTGAACATCGCTCTGGAATGCGAGCGCATTGCCCTTGAGGACGACTACTTCGTTTCGCGCAAGCTCTACCCCAACGTGGATTTCTACACCGGCCTGATCTATCAATCGATGGGCTTCCCCGTAACCATGTTCCCCGTGCTGTTCGCCATTCCGCGCACCAGCGGCTGGATCGCGCAGTGGGAAGAGATGCTGCTCGATCCCGAGCAGAAAATCGCCCGCCCGCGGCAAGTTTACACGGGCTACGATTTGCGCCCGTACGCGCCGCTCGACCAGAGAAAATAAATCGATTTTATTAATTGATTTAGGACACCTGTGGCGAGCTATTTTTTCTTTGGCGGATATTTGTCGATTGATTTTTTGACCATATCGTTGATTTTTCCCTGAATCTTGCTGGCGTCGCTTTTGTCTTCCGCAGCAATCGCGCGCCAGACAAGCGACTTTGTCGACGGGTCGCGCAGATCGATCACCAGCGTTCCTTCGGCATAGGGCACTCTGACGTAGCGCGTGCCCATTCCATACCAACCGGCGGGATAGGCTTCCAGTTCGCTTTTGCGTGCAGCGCCGAACGTATAGCGCACGTTGAGATCCGCCGGGCCGCTCGCAACCATCGTCAGGCCCTTCGAGGTTAAATCATTTTGAATGTCGGACTCAATCTGTTTCTTCACGAGTTCGCCGCCCAGCGCGGGATTCCTGCTATTCAACTGGCCATCGCGGATCGCGAACGTTTTGTATTTGCCGAAGTCGGCAGTTTGATCGAACTCCATCGTTATTTTTTGCGCGCGTGCACTTTGCGCGATCAGGGATCCTAGAACAACAAAAGCGATGCCGCGCAATACGGGAGCGGCGAACCGGAGCAGCCGTCCAGCTTGAAGTTGCACAAAAATAGATTGAGACACACTCACCTCCGTGAGAAGACTGCCGTAGTGTATCAAGGCTGGTTGAAATTTCAGCAGCTATGGATGAGCTGTGTGGAGTTTAAGTAATCTGTTTTCAAAACAGAGAGAGAACATGGCAGCGCGTAGTGCATCAATTTGAAAATGTCGCATTGCGGCAAAAAGGCTGCCCGCCCGAAAAGACGGGCGGCCTCTACAAAAGCAAATGCAAGGCACTGCCCGGCGGCGAACGCTTTTGCCCCGCCATCCCATCCGACTTATAATAGGCCCATGGCAAACGCTGATTTTTATTTCGATGCTTTTGCGGCGGCGCGTCGCGCCATGGTCGAAACACAAATCCGCAGACGCGGAGTTTCCTCGGAGCGCGTCCTGGAAGTCATGGCCACCGTTCCGCGCCACGAATTTATTCCCCGGCAATTCCTGAACGATGCATATGCCGACAAGCCATTGCCGATCGGCGAAGGCCAAACGATATCGCAGCCCTACATGGTTGCGGCCATGACCGAGGCATTGGATCTTAAGGGCAACGAACGAGTGCTGGAAATCGGCACCGGGTCGGGTTATCAGGCTGCGGTTCTCTCGTCGCTCGCGAGACAGGTGATTACGGTGGAAAGCCACACATCGCTGGCGCTTGCCGCCCAGGAACTCCTTACAAAACTGGGTTACGCGAATGTGCATGTGCACAACGGTGACGGCTCCGCCGGCTTGCCCGATGCAGCGCCCTACGATGCGATTCTGGTGACGGCTGGCGCTCCGCAAATTCCCCAAAGTTTTGCAAAGCAGCTGCGGGAGGGTGGGCACATCGTCATCCCCGTGGGTGATCGCGAGAATCAGAATCTGGTGTGCGCGCAAAAGAAAAACGGAGAATTAGAATCGCGTGTATTGTTCGGCTGCAAGTTTGTGCTTTTGCTGGGCCGGTACGGTTGGAACCGGGTTGAGCGAAAATTTCAGTAAGATTTTTCTATATCAGTAAGTTTTAAATTTAAGGGGCCGGGCTCGTGGGGCTTTCCGGAGCCAATCTTCGTTCCTGCGCACGAGCAAACGCTTTCCTCAGTACGCGTTTCACGGCCACGGTCACATCAAACTTCACTAAATCGTCTTCCCGCGCCCATGCAAATTCCAAGGCATCGCTCGCTGCGGCAATCGTTCCCCCGCGAATTTCGCAAAGATAATCGAGGATGACGAAATGGTATTGCGGACGAGCCGGATCGCCAGGAGTGCCATCGGCATTGGGAGGGGCGGGGAAAATTCTCTCAAAAACCTCGATGAGTTCGACAACCTGGACATCAAGCCCAGTTTCTTCGGCAAGCTCGCGGACAACCCCTTGCTCGATGGTCTCGCCAACTTCCAGCAAACCGCCGGGGATGGACCACTCTCCTTTGAGCGGAGCGCTCCCGCGGCGAATCAGTAAGGCGCGGCCGTCGTGGATCACCACGCCGCCGACTCCGATCATCGGGTGTTCCGGGTATTCTCTTCTGGGTGCCATAGTCGTTTTTGCCCGCTTCCCTCTCGGGCCGCTTCGCGTTATATAATACTTCAGCAGTAGATGTGTCTTGTAACTGGCGGGCTTCGACTGAGCCTGTCCCCAATCTCCCAGGAGGTTTTCGCCGTGGTCCGGTGCCCAAAGTGTTCAACTGAAATTGATGTGGACGAAGACGAAGTCGAGGAAGGCGAAATCTTGGCCTGCCCCGAATGCGAAACTGAAATGGAAGTTGTACAGATCCATCCCGTCAAGGTGAATGCTATTTCGGAAGACGATGACGACGAAGAGGACGAGGAATCCGAGGACGGGGACGACCTTGAGGACGAAGACGACGAAGATGAGGAAGAAGAAGAGGACGCTTGATTTGAAGTTGCGCTTCTTCCGGCATCCCATTCCCTCTCCCAGGAATCTTAGTTATGTGCGATTGACGATTGCGCTAGTAGGGCTTGTGTTGCTGGCGAGCACACCATCCGTATATGGGCAGCCCGGTGCACCGCAGAGTTCGAGTAAATCGCATGCTCACGATTTCATCATTTTCACGACGGTATTTACAGAGAAAGGATTCGCACTGCCAGGTGCGCGCGTACGAGTTCGTCGCATGGATGAAAAGAAATTCCGGTGGGACGCCATTTCCGATCGTCGCGGCGAGCTTGCGGTCCGGGTTCCGCAGGATTCGGAATACGAAATGACGGTGGAAGCGCACGGTTACAAATTGCAAACGCGCAAAGTGGATGCGAATGACGGGAATCGAGCGGACCTGACGATACGGATGGAACTGCAATCGGAACCGCATTCCGGTTCAGGGGCCGGAGGGAAATTATGAAATTGCGCAGAACGCTCGGAACGATTGCTTTGATCGGCTTGGCCGCCGCAGTTGTTTTCGCTCAGGGAAATCCCAAGGGTAAAGAATCGCAACTACGGACTGTGCGAGGTACCGTTGTGGACAGCACGGAAAATCCATCGGACACGGCTGTCGTTTACCTTAAAAATACACGCACGCAAGACGTGATTACGCACCTTTCCGACAGCGACGGCACATTTCGCTTCAGCGGGCTCGACCTCAACGTCGATTACGATATACATGCAGAGAAAGATGGGTGGACGTCCGCGTCGCGATCGATTTCAAATTTCGATACCCGCAAAGAGTTTGTACTTACTTTGAAATTGGACCATAAGAAGGGCGGAAAGTAGTCACGGTATTTTGGGCTACTATCGCAACCGATGCTGTAGCTGGGGCAGCTTGTTTCCAAGGAGATGCATTCACCTATTTTCCTGTGACTCAGCTGCCTGAATTGCAGTAACATGCTGGCCAGGAAAAAGTGGTCGGTTATTGGCCAACTGGCTAAAGCCCAACTGATTCAAACACCGGCACTGAAATTGGAATTTTTCCGCGGAGGGCTCCCATGGCAATCCAATTCCTGGTTAATGGCAAACCTCAATCGGTCGACGTACCGCCGAACATGCCGCTGCTCTGGGTTCTGCGCGACACGCTGGGAATGACGGGCACAAAATTCGGGTGCGGCATGGCTCTGTGCGGAGCCTGCACCGTGCACATTGAGGGCGAAGCTACGCGCTCCTGCATCACTCCTATCTCCAGCGTCGCCGGGAAAAAGGTAACGACGATCGAAGGAATTTCGCCGGATCGCAGCCATCCCGTACAGCGCGCGTGGATCGAAGTGGACGTGCCGCAGTGCGGCTACTGCCAGTCGGGGCAAATTATGTCCGCCGTGGCTCTCCTGGCGAAAAATCCAAAACCAAACGACGCCGAAATCGATGACGCGATGCGGGGAAATATCTGCCGATGTGGAACCTATCAGCGAATTCGCGAGGCTGTGCATCACGCAGCGGATTTGCATAAGGCCTCTGCCGCTGCTGTTTCTCTCGATCGCACAGGCGCGGCGGCGGATGCGCGGAACGAATATGCCTTGGAAGTGGGGACTTCTGTTTGAGCTTGGAAACGTTGCTTAGTTACGTCTCCGCAATTTTTGAAAATAAGTGCGTCTCGCCTGGAGATTGTTTTTACCTGCCGGAATAAGTCGAACGGATTTTAGTTCTTTCCAGGGCTAACCACTTCCGGTTTTAGCGCGTGCAAAGATCAAACCGCAAAATTGGAGCCTCAGCGGCTAAAGCCGAGCTCATTTTGCTGAACTTATGTCGTGGCTAAAGCCACGACCCACAATGAGTTTGCAGTTCTCACCCAGACTCTTCAGTCCGCGCTAGTCCTAAACCCGCACAGGCTGAAGCCTATGCCACAAAACACAATTAAAAATCCTTCAGCAGAGCGGGGAGATCGCGAATCGTTTCAATCAACGCATCTGCAGAAGCGGCGCGCAAACGCTCCGGCACTGGCGAGCCGCCCAGCACGCCGATCGCGCGCACTCCTGCTCGATGCGCCATTTCTATATCTTCAGGAGCGTCTCCGATATAAATGCTTGTTTGCGGGCGCGCGCGTAATTTTTCAAGAGCCATGCGCAAGGGCGCGGGGTGGGGTTTGCGGCGCGGAGCATCCTCGCTGCACACTTTTGTCAGAAACATGGCAGAAACTTTGTGGTCGCGCAATTGTTTTCGCACGCGAGCGCGGCTTCCGCTCGAAACCAGCCCCAGTTTAAAATAGCGGTCGAGTGTTCGCAGGACATTCATTACGCCGGGCTGCAGTTTCGGCAATTGTTTTTGATAATGAAACCGCCACAGACGATCCGCTTCGTCCCATTTCGTGCGCGGGATTCCCGCTGCTCGATAAACCATATGCCAATTCGGCGAATAATGACGCTTCAGTTCGGCGACGCTCCATTCCATTCCCAGCGCATCGAACATATACGCATATGCGTTGGCATCCGCCTCAAATGAATTAAGCAGCGTTCCATCCCAATCGAATAGAACATGCTCAATCGCAATTTTATTTTTAACTTTCATATTAGATGGATAAAGGTAACACGAAAATTGTTGCGCAGAAGTGATGTTGGAAGGCAAGCAGGATAGCGATGCGCCGCTATCCTCCCTTCGAGATCAAGTCCGGCGATTCGCCACGGGTGAACCAGGAAAAGCTAGTGGCGCTGGAAGCGCGATGGCAATGGCTCTTCGCGCTCAAATGTGATGTCGTCAAAAGTTGCTGCGAGCATGTGCCAACCGGGACGCATCGCGGAATCGGCGCGAACGACATGCGCCTCCGTCAACATTTTCACGGAACCTCGGCCGAGGGGCCTGTCCACCAGACAAATTTCCAACTCCACCGGCGTGCCCGGCTCAATCAGCTGCGGGCAAAGGAAAAGGACTCCGCTGGAACTGATATTCGTCGTGCGCAATGTTTCCGCGTCGTTTTCGCGCTGGCCAGCGATGCGCTTCACGCGCAAGGATAAGCTGAGCTTTGCGCGGGAATACGCACGGCGTTCCTCAGGCGGACGAATGGTGTGCGTGGGAACGCGCGCCATGCCTTTCGGCTTGGCACGCGAAATCCAGAGCGGCGCGTCGACTACCTCAGTAGCCGAACTCGCCGACAATTCTTTGAAGCGGGGATTTCCCCTGCTGGGTTCGGATTGGTCCATGAGCTTTTGAGTTCGAGTAGTGCGCATAGGTCTCCCTTTGTTTCAGGCGCCTCTGGCACTGCAGGTCGCAACTATCCTCCGCGCGGCCATCCCCGTCAATTTGCGTTCGTTCCTTTGTTGTCTTACTGGATACTTCCTTTGAACAACAGTCAATATTGGCTAGCAGCTGAGGAGGCGCGGTTGGGGGAAGACGGCTGGATTTGACCGCAAGATTCGGATAGCGCAGCGCGAACCACTTTGGTTATTGTGGTTGAGAAGGAAGTAAGCAAGAAATGGCGACACACTTCAATCCGGCAATGCGCGACCTTCCAACACTGACGCGAAAACAATACCTCGCGGCGATCGCTTCGCATGACGCTCAAATGGATGGCGCGTTTGTGTACGCTGTTCGCTCGACTGGCATTTATTGCCGTCCGTCATGCCCCTCGCGGCGGCCAAGGGAAAATCACATTTTATTTTTCAGCAAGCCTGATGAGGCCGAGCAGGCCGGCTTTCGCGCTTGCCGCCGTTGCCATCCTAAAGAAGTCCGCGGCAGCCGCAAAACACAGATGGTCGGGAAAGTATGCAAGGAAATCGAAAGCGATCCGGATAAATTGCCTTCATTAAAGAATCTTGCGGAACTCACGGGCCTGAGCCCCACACACTTGCAACGAACGTTTCGAGAAGCGATGGGCATCACGCCGCGCCAGTATGCGGATGCACTTCGTATGACCCGCTTCAAATCGGAATTGAGAAAGGGGAGCGACGTGACAACCGCTCTGCACGAAGTATCTTATGGCTCGGCGAGCCGCCTTTACGAAAAGTCTGACGCGCAACTGGGCATGACGCCGGCCACTTACCGCAAAGGAGGACAGGGTATGAATATTTCCTACACGATTGCTGACAGTTCCATGGGGCGCGTTCTAGTCGCCGGTACAGAGCGCGGAATTTCCGCAGTGTACCTGGGAGACAAGGACGCGGAACTCTCCGCTGCATTGCACGAGGAATATCCGCAAGCCGAAATTCATCCCGTCGCAGAAGGAAGATCGAAGTGGGTGCGGGCAATCATTGCGCATCTGGACAAATCGAGTGTACCTCTGGACTTGCCCACAGATGTGACGGGTACCGCGTTTCAGCGCCGAGTTTGGCAAGCGCTTCGGGAAATTCCGCTGGGTGCCACGCGCACGTATTCGGATGTGGCCCGCGCCATCGGCCAGCCAACCGCAATTCGCGCTGTTGGCCATGCCTGCGCAACCAATCCTGCTGCCATCGTCGTGCCATGCCACAGGGTGATTCGCTCGGACGGGACAATGGGAGGCTACCGCTGGGGCCTTGATCGCAAAAAATCCCTTCTGGAAAAAGAACGCCGCTCTGTGAAGGCAAAGTAGCGCGGGCTGAAGCCTGCGGAAGTTTCGGCTTTGTAGCGCCGGCGCCTCGCCGGCGGGTTTCAGCCAAGGCGACTCATCGCAAAACCGCTGGCGGGACGCCGGCGCTACACGGACCAACGCGCACAGGCTGAGGCTTGTGCGCTACATAAGTAAAAAGCAAAAACTTTGGCGGAAAAATCTACGCCTGCGGCTGCACAACCGTCGTGCCGTGCGGCCAGTGAGGTTTGAATTCGCCATCCGGGATGCGCGCATTGCGGACGATGTTTCGATAATGAATGATGAAGTAGTCGCCCGAACCAGTCTCAAAAAATTGCTGCTGCAAAGGCAGCCACGTGGATTCATCCAGCCACAACTGAATTTTGGAAAGTTGTTTCCGCACATCGTCCGTCCTGGGCAAAAGCTCCAGGCGAACAACTTTATGACCGTCAAACGTCTCTTCGCCCTGCACGGTAATCGTGTAACTCTCTTTTAGAGAACTGCCGGAAGTTCCAAATCCCAGCAGCAGAAACTGATCGACGAGAGATCTTTTCTTTCCGATGTTGTATTCCTCGACTCGGTGAATTTTCGGATTATAAATATAGAAAATATCGCCATTGCGCAGAATCGTTCGGGCGTCTGGCTGCGTCACTTCGATCAGCATCTTGTCATCGCGCCGAACGGATATTCGGCCGGATTCCGTGGATTTGTCGTTCACGACGACTGTTACCTTGGTGCGATCCATGTCAGCCGTGAGGCTGCGGAAATCCGCGGCCTGCGTGTCCATCTGCTTCAGGATGTTGTCGAGCGTCAAAGCGGCTTGCGGTGCCGCGGAAAGTGACGGGGCGGAAAAAAGCATCGCTGTTAGCGCCATCGCGCAGCATAACGCACACAATTTATAAATTGCAGATGGAACTTTCATTAAACCGGCTTCCCCCTGATCGATTTGAGTCGCCCTATTATGCCTTCTTTGCGGAAAAACATTTTCCGACCGTGCGGCCATCGTACCATACACGTTAAGATGCCAACTCTTCATCCGGCGTTACGATTTCCGCAATTCATAACCGCACGACCACTGCGAGTTCGCTTACACGCGCGTCGCGACTTTTTGTATGATGTTTCCCCTATGTTCCATCGCAAACGTTTTCGATTGCGCCTGCGCTCGCGCACGCTGCACCTCGGGAAGCGCACGCTGGTCATGGGCGTTTTGAATATCACGCCGGACAGCTTTTCCGATGGCGGAGCATTTCTCGATTCGGAAGCCGCCATCGCTCACGGGTTGCAGCTGGAAAAAGATGGCGCCAACATTCTGGATATTGGCGGCGAATCGACGAGGCCCGGCGCATTACCGATCAAGCCGGAGGAAGAACTGCGGCGCATTCTGAAAGTGATTGAAGTCTTGCGCGGCAAGCTGGGCATTCCCATGTCGGTGGACACGCGACGGGCGGAAGTGGCAAAACAGGCTCTCGATGCCGGGGCCGAAATCGTGAATGACGTTTCGGGATTGCGGACGGATCCGCAGCTCGCCGAAGTTGCGCGCCGCGCACGCGCGCCATTAATTTTGATGCACATGCGAGGAACGCCGCAGACCATGCAGCGCGGCCCTTTTTCGCGCAACGTGATTCGCGACGTGAAGTCCGAGCTGCGCGATTCGATGGCTCGCGCAAAGCGCGCGGGCGTGCCCAAAACGCAGATTCTAGTTGATCCTGGAATTGGTTTTGGGAAAACGTTCGAGCAGAATTTTGAGCTGCTCGCTCAGTTGCCCGAATTCGCGCGCCTCGGCTGTCCTATTGTGGTTGGCACTTCGCGAAAAGCTTTTCTCGGCAAAGCCCTCGCGGAATCGGGCGGTGCGAGCGCTCCCACCGGGGAGCGTTTGTTGGGGACCGCTGCTACGGTTACAGCGTCAATCCTCGGCGGCGCGCACATGATTAGAGTGCATGACGTTGCGGAAATGGTTCGCGTCGCGCGCGTTGCGGACCACATTTTAAATGCCGTTCGGCCATGAAAATGGTCTATGCGACGCAAAATGCGAACTGTGCATCAATTGGATATGTACACGTAGAAAAGCTGCCCGCCCCAAAAACGGGCGGCCTCTACGAAAGCAGCGGCAAACCGACTTCGTAGCGGCCTTTCCGTGCCGCGGTCTTCGGGTCG
>DATHNC010000022.1:0-3402 GCA_035486415.1 Saccharimonadales bacterium (SeqCode) | reverse complement strand
TGAAGATATTGCGAGGTCATAGGCTTGAAGCGCCCGAACCGCACGTCGGATTCGCGGCTCCAGATAACTTTTACCGGCACGCCTAATTCCTTGGACACGAGTGCGGAGTCGACAGCCCAGTCATGGTCCTGCGCTGAGCGCCGGCCAAATCCACCGCCAAGATACGTGCGATGCAGCTGCACATTTTCTGGAGCAATGCCGAGCGCCTGGGCTACAGAGCGCGTCAAATGCGTTGGCGTCTGCGATCCGGCCCAGACCTCCGCGCTCTTGCCTCCGCCTTTCACCCACGAAACGGAATTCAGCGGCTCGAGTTGCGCGTGGTAGACGTACTCCGTGCGGTATTCGGCCTTGTACACTTTGGCCGCGCTGCTTAAGGCTGAAACCACGTCGCCCGTGTTTTGCACCTGCACTCCGGGCCTGCCGAGGTCGCGCGCGATTGCGGACTGTTCTTCGAGCGCGCGCTCGCTGTCAAATTCGCTTTGGGCAATCTTGCTCCACGTGATTTTCAGCGCGCGTTCAGCGGCGAGAGCTGCCTCGTATGTATGCGCGGCAATGGCCACGCGATCGGGCGGCAGCTGCATCACTTTAATTACGTCGCGCAATTTAGAAACTTCAGCATCGTTGACGGAAACGGGCGTGGCTCCGAGCACAGGAGCGCGTACGACAGTCGCATAAACCATGTTGGGTAATCGCACGTCGATGCTGTAAGTCGCTGAACCGTCTGTCTTGACAGGAATATCCACACGCGGAATTTCGTGGCCGATCAGGCGGAACTTGCTCGGATCTTTCAAATCTTTTTCTGAAACTGTGGGCAATGTCTCCGGCAATATAGCGAAGCCTGCGATTTCTCCGTATGTCAGGCGCTGTCCAGTTTTTGCGTGGAGCACAATGCTGGGTTCCGTAGAGAGTTCCGCCACAGGAACATTGAGATGAGCCGCGGCTGCATCCAGCAACACGCGCCGCGCCTGTGCTCCATAGAGGCGCATGTTTTTGTAATAGGCCATCACCGCTGTGCTCGCCGCAGTGACCATCATGCCGAAAAAGAAGGGCAGGGGATTTGCGTAAATCGCATCGTCAGCAGGGCTGAATTCGACGGACACTTTGTTCCAGTCCGCATCCAATTCCTCGGCGAAGATGATCGCCAGCGCGGTTGTCGTACCCTGGCCCATCTCCGCCGCGGGAGCCATGATAGTGATCGCTCCATCGGGAGCGATGCGCACCCACGCCATTTTCACGCCCGCGCCACTTGCCGGCGCATCAACTTCTGCGCTCGCCGCGGCCGGTTTCAGATCGAGCCCGAAGACCAGGCCGAGCCCGCTCACGCCAACGCCAACAAGAAAGTCGCGACGCTTCAAAGGAAAATCAGTCATGTTGGGAGCACCTCCGGACGCGCGGGAATCATGTGCAATCGAATATACGCCGGACGAAAATGGTGTCAAGACAAGCGCGATGAAATAAACGGATTGAAAAAATCGTCACGGGACCAATTACCTAAGCTGTGAGTCCCGGGAATCAATCCCCGCAAACGTTTTATTAGTTTGGCCAACATACCCAATCGATTTGCGTTTATATCGAAAAACTCGCGTTCGTTTCCGAAAAAGTCCCGATGGGACGGCACACCGTAGCGCACACCTTCAGGTGTGGGAGAGATAAGCATGTGAAAAAAAGCCCCGGAGGGACGACATACGCGGCCAACCCCGCGTGTCACCCCTCCGGGGCTCTATTCTCAACTTGTGCAATTTCCCACAGCTAAAGCTGTGGGCTACGGTGTGTCGTCCCTTCGGGACTTTTCTTGTGCAATGACCTCTTATGGGATGACTTTTTATACGACGATCTCAATCCTGATATTTTTGGCGCAGGCGCGGGGTGAGACGCAGCATTAACTGCACGCGCTCGACTTCGTTCAACCAATCGGACAACGTCGCGTCAATCTCATCTTTGTCGGGAGCGACGATTCCCGTAGGACACAACGGGCCCAGCTTGGCGCGGGCGATAGCTCGATAGCGGTTGATGGTGCGATCGCCGGCCGTGGCGCACCATTCGTTGTCTTCCGACAAAAATATGCCGACGGGGACTCGGCTGCCTGCGTTGATGCGAAGTTCGGGAGGCAGCTCGCTTTCCTTGGGGCGCTCGACAAATCGCAAATCGATTTTTGCAGGATTGGCTTCGGCAATGCGGTAAATCAACGGGCATTGCTGGACGCAATCGCCGCACCAGATGCCGCTGAAGATCAGGATTTTCATTTCACGCACGAATCCGCCGACAAGCTGCTTCTGAGCATCGGTTAAATGCGCTGCGTCATAGACTTGGGTCCAGCGGCGACGTTGTTCATCCGTGCCGGTTTGGAGGTAACGGTCGTAGGCGAGCGCCGAAGCGAATTTTTCGGAGTAGTCTTGAGTATTTGTCATGTTTTATGGAGTGTATCCTGTATTTCTCCGTTCAATCTGTTGCATGTTTGCAGAAGAACGCGCTCCAAGAGTTAAAAAAACTTCTGTCATTCCGAGCTAAGCGAGGAATCTCTCTTCGGTCTAATCTGAGAAAGCAATGGAAAGAGAGATTCCTCGCTTCGCTCGGAATGAACAAGTTGAACTACTCTTTACGCCGGCTGAGAATCCTGTCTGTAGTTAAATTACTTAGGGCCAAAAACAAAGTCAAAAGAAAACAGGCTGAAGCCTGTTCTACTTTTTCGTACCTGCGTCTTTTTCCAGTTGCTCCAGTTCCTTTACCAGTTGTTCTGCCTGATCGCGGATTTGACGCACACGGCCGGCTAATGCCGCGGCATCATTTCCAGGCGACGCGGGAGCAGCGGGCTGACCCGAAACAACTTCTCCGGGCGCCGCTTTTCCTGGCAAACCGCCGCCCACTAATTCAGCGAGAGCCTGGTCGAATGTGTCGCGATAAATCAGGCGATCGCCCATGGCAAGCACAACTTTTTTGAGCTGCGGCATGCGTGCTTCATTCGCCTGAATGTAAATGGATTCGACATACAGAAATCCGCCGGTCACGGGCAGCGAAATAATATTTCCGCGCAGGACGTGCGAGCCTTGCTGGTTCCACAGCGTCAGGTCCTTGGAAATATTCTGGTCCTGATCGATGCGCGATTCGATCTGCATGGGCCCATAAATTAATTGCTGCTTTGGAAGTTGATAAAAAATCAGATTTCCCAGGTGATCGCCGTCGCAGCGCGCGGCCATCCACCCGATTAAATTATCTTTGCCACGCGGCGTAAAGGGAAGAATCAGCAGAAATTCGGGCGATTTTTCTCCCGGTAAAGTGGCCACAACATATGTGGCTTGCACATTTTCAGGTTGCGCGGATTGCCCGGACAGATTGTGCGCGATGTCCCAGATGTCTTCCTTGTTATAAAAAACTTGAGGGTCGTGCATGTGGAAGGTGCGGTAA
>DATHNC010000021.1:0-9004 GCA_035486415.1 Saccharimonadales bacterium (SeqCode) | reverse complement strand
CTGGCAGCTTGCTCGATCTGATCACCGAAACGTCCACGAATCTTCCGCCTGACGTTCGCGCGGCGATGTCCATTGCGGCGAAGGAAGAAACGCCGGACACGCAGTCCGCGCAGGCGCTGGGCATTATTTTGTCCAACATCGATATGGCTGCCGACGACACGGGCCCCATTTGCCAGGACACCGGCATGCCCACGTTTTACGTCCACACGCCCGTCGGCGTGAATCAGATTCGCATCAAGAAGGCAATTCTCGAAGCCGTCGCGGAAGCCACGCGCCTCGGCAAGCTGCGCCCCAACTCGGTCGATTCGCTGACAGGAAAAAATAGCGGCAACAACCTGGGCGAAGAAACGCCTGTCATCCATTTCGAGCAGTGGGAAGAGGATGAGATTGAGGTGAAACTGATCCTGAAGGGCGGCGGCTGCGAAAACAAAAATATTCAGTACTCCGTGCCCTGCACGCTCGATCACATGGGCCGGGCCGACCGCAACCTCGAAGGCGTTCGCAAATGTATCCTGCACGCCGTGTGGCAGGCGCAGGGACAAGGCTGTGCGCCCGGCGCCGTCGGCGTCTGCATCGGCAGTGATCGCGCTCACGGCTACGAACTCGCGAAGGGACAATTATTTCGCACGCTGGATGATGTGAATCCCGATCCCACGCTTGCGAAACTCGAAGCGGAAATCATGGAAGAGGCGAATAAGCTTGGCGTCGGCGCAATGGGTTTTGGCGGAAATGTTTCCCTGATCGGCTGCAAAGTTGTGGCGGCGAATCGCTTGCCCGCCAGTTTCTTTGTATCCGTCGCTTACGATTGCTGGGCATTCCGCCGCTTGGGCGTGCGTCTCGATGCAACAAGCGGAGCGATCAACAGCTGGCTGTATCGCGATCCAGAGCGTCCTGTGCAGCGCATGGCAGTGAACTCTGGCTTCCAATTGACCGGCCGCGAAGTTGTCCTCACCGCGCCGCTGACCGAAGCGCAAATGCGCTCGCTGAAAGTGGGCGACCTCGTCCTGATCAACGGCGAAATGCGCACCGGCCGCGACAACGTGCACGCCTACCTGATGAAAAATCCTCCGCCCGTCGATCTGAATGGATCCGTGCTCTATCACTGCGGCCCCGTCATGCTCAAGCAGGGAGAAGAATGGGTCGTGAAGGCCGCCGGCCCAACCACCAGCATTCGCGAAGAGCCCTATCAGGCCGACGTCATCAAAAAATACGGCGTGCGAGCCGTCATCGGCAAAGGCGGAATGGGAGCAAAAACATCCGCGGCGCTAAAAGAATTTGGCGCCGTATATTTGAACGCCATCGGCGGCGCGGCGCAGTATTACGCGCGCACCGTTGAAAAAGTTTTGGGCGTCGAGCTGATGGAATTCGGAATCCCGGAAGCGATGTGGCACCTGCGCGTAAAAAACTTCGCGGCCATCGTTACGATGGACGCGCACGGCAACAGTCTTCATGCGGATGTTGAGAAGGCCACCGGAGATGTTCTGGAAACGTTGCAGAAGGTCTAGCATTCGCCGTAGGGGCACGGCATGCCGTGTCCCTACAACCTCGCCGAAAGCAAACATGGAATTCCTTCACCGAAATTTCCGATGATCCAACTTTTTTTGTGAGAGATTCGAGGTCAGTATTTGAAATTTGGTATGAATGGGGCTTCAGGCGCAGGCGGACTTGTATGAAATTTTTCCGCCAAGCCGGAAGCCCCATTTTTATTTATGGTATGAATGTATGAACTATGTGGCGGGCGCCAGATTTGTATCGAGCACCAGGCCCAGCCGTGCCGCCAGTTCCTGACGTGCTCTCCACAAACGCGCCTTCAGTGTGTTCCGCGAAACTCCCAGGACGTGCGCCGCTTCTTCTGCTGACAATCCTTCGATTTCACGAAGCCAAAAAGCGGTCCTCAGCAACGGAGAAATTTCCGCCAATTTCTTTTTCATGCGATCGCCGAGCTCGGTTCCCGCGTAGAGCTGCTCCGGATTCGGCCCATCGTCCGCGAAACGTTCAGCCAGCGGCACTTCTCCCTCGAGCGCAAAGTCATCCAGCGAAACCGCAGGCCGGGAGCGCTTGCTGCGGCGCCGCATCAGGGCCGCGTTAATTACGATGCGCGTAAGCCACGTGGAAAACTGCGACCGGCGTTCAAACTTCGGAAGGTTGCGGTAGGCGGAAAGCAGACCCTCCTGCAGGGCTTCCTCGGCGTCTTCCGGATTGCCCAGCACTCGGAACGCAGTTTGGTACAAGGCGCGCGTGTTGCGCGCAAACAATGCGTCGAGCGCCCGCGAATCTCCGCTCAGTCCCCGCTCGATCAGTTGATCTTCAGTCTGTTCGTCCGTGTTGACTTCAATAAGATTTTCTCCTGCGGATTGAGTGCGTTCCTGATTCATGTTTGTTTTCCCCTTATAAATAAGGAATGCATGAAGCCTATAAGTGCGCTTGCTTCTCCCCCAGTATCTGGAAACTGTAAACAATGAAACTCTATGGATTAGACGCTCTGGGAAGCGTTTGGTGGCCTATTCCATTATTTTTCTTATGAATCTCCTGTTCGCATTCTGCAAAACAGGCGCTCCCACGATAAGCGAAAGCGAAATTCAATTTGAATTAAGGGACCTCGAAATTTCTTCGACCACAGCCTTTGTCATGCACCCACATCCCACGATTCCAACCCCTGCTTCGTGCATCTGCGCGAGAAGTTGCTTTCCCGCCGCATCGATGTAGCTGATCGCTTTTAGACGAACTTCCAGAGGGACATCCAGAGGCGATTTGCGTTCTTTCCAGCAGCGCTCCAGTTCCATGACCCACTCGCCAGAGAGTTTCCCCTCTAGTTCCCAAGTCTCAGTGTTATCGGCCTGACTTACGGTAACCTTGAACATTCCCAACCCTATGGATTGCAATCCGAGAAAGCATCCCTCTATTCACAGTTAGCATGTTACTGGCCATTGTGCCGAAATAGAATCACAATAAATAACTCACATATTTACAATAGTATGCGTAAATAAAATTAATTGGGATTGGAGATTTTCAGTAAGGGAGGGGTGCAAAAAGTGCCGCTATATCGGCATGTGACGACATATCGGCATAGCGCTTCATTTGTGCTTCTCGATCCCCAATTTTCTCATCTTCGATTGCAGCGTCGTTCTTTTCATGCCCAGCCGGACGGCAGCGCCCCGCGGACCTGCCAAGACCCATTTCGTTGCCTCTAAAGCTTTTAGAATGTGATCGCGCTCCGCTGACCTGAGGGTCTGGGTTTCGCCTAAGGTTTCGCCGCCGGATCTAAGTTCACCCAACGGTACGCGTAGGACGGGCCCAGGGGACACGATGACCGCACGTTCTATCAAGTTTTCCAATTCGCGAATGTTTCCAGGCCATGGATAATGAACGAGTTGTTCCAGCGTTTCGGCCGGAATAGTCTCCACCTTTCGATTCATGCGCCGCGCGTGTTTTTCCACAAAATATCGGACCAGCGACGGAATATCTCCCTGCCGATCGCGCAGGGGCGGCATAAGTATGGGGAAAACACGCAACCTATAATACAAATCGCTTCGAAAGGTGCGCGCCGCAACCATTTCCGCGAGATTACGATTTGTGGCGGCCACCAGGCGAATATCCACACGAGTCGTGTGCGTGCTGCCCAATCTCTCAAATTCCTGTTCCTGAAGCACGCGCAGAAGCTTGGGCTGCAGTTCGAGCGGAATATCCCCAATTTCATCCAGAAAGATAGTGCCGCCATCGGCGAGTTCAAACCTCCCGATCCGTTGCGCGATGGCTCCCGTGAATGCGCCGCGCTCGTGCCCAAATAATTCGGATTCCAGCAGACCTGTAGGAATAGCCGCGCAATTTACTTTTACAAATGTGCGTTCCCTTCGCGGGCTTAAATTATGAATCGCCCGCGCAATTAATTCTTTGCCCGTGCCGGTTTCGCCCGTGATCAGCACGGTGGAATCCGTGGGGGCAACGGTTTCCACTTGCTTCAGCACGGCGCGCACCGGGGCAGACTCGCCGATGATTTCATCGAAATTCATTTCCGAACGAATTTCATCTTCGAGATAAAGTTTTTCCTGCGCCAGTTTATTTTTAAGCTCGGCAATTTCCTGGAAAGCCAGCGCGTTTTCGACGGCAATGGCCACCTGGCTTGCGACCTGCGCAAGCAAATCCACATCGCCTTGCTGGAATGCCGAGTCGCGCAGGCTCGCCAGGCTTAGTGTGCCGAGCGCGCGATCATGCGTGATTAGCGGCATGCACACGAGTGAGCGAACCCCTTCCGCCATCATCAGCCGTGAGGTAACCGAATCGAAGGCTTCAATTTCATTGCGGTCTAAAACCTGAGCATGATGCGTGCGAAAGGCCTTTCCCGCCAGAGCTCTTTCTACCGGGACAAGAAGGTCCTCGCGGATCAGCCCTTTTCCCTCGGGAAAGTTCAGAGCCAACACACGCATGCTGTTGGCCTCCGGTTCGAAAACCGCGAGGCTCGTATATTCGTGGTGAATCACACGGCGGAGCGATGCGGCAATCGCATTCAAAAGTACGTGCAGGTCCAGCTTGGAGACCACCGCGTTGTTTACTTCCAGCAGGACACGCAATCGGTCGCGCTCCCTCGCCAGCTGCCGCTGATACGCTTGAGCGCTTTCAAAATTTAGCGCGTTATCCACGGCAACGGCTACCTGCCGCGCCACCTGTTGCAGAAACGCGACCTCCGATTCCGTATGAGTGTGCGGCGTGCCGCGCCCGAAACTCATCACCCCCAAGCGGCGCTGCGCGGTAGTCAGCGCGAGTGAACAAAATGATCGGACGCCATTTTCCCGGAGCGTCTGTACAATCTCGGGAATCCGTGTTTCTTTTTCGATGTCGTCCAACAGATACGGCCTCTGCGATTCCCAGACCCACCCGGATGGCGTTTCTCCAATGGCGAATTCGCTTCCCGGTCCATATTTTCTGAATTGTTTTTCGGATTCGAGAATGTGCAAACGCATGACGTTGCGCAGGGGATCGTACAAAATGAGGTTCAGGTAATCGAATTCCACGACGCGATGCAGGCGCTCCGCAAGCTCGTGAAACAGTTCGCCGAGATCGCGGTGCTGCGCGATCGCTTCGGCAACTTCCAGCAGGGCCTGGTGACGCGCTTCCGGAGAGGCGCTTGCTGCTTCGTGAATGGGCGCTTCGCTCATTGTTTGGAGAATAACATCGTCCTCCATTATCTCTCAACTTTGGCGCGGAAATCCTGAAGTTTTCACGATCAGAAAACTCTGCGGTGAAGGATGGAATATTGAAAAGCCGGCGAAAGTAAAACGGAGGAAATTGTTTCGAAAAGTTACAAAAAAGATTTGACAGCTGCCGGAATGCACGCGCATAATTATGCAAGTGGGTGCATAAAGTTAAGTCGACCATGGCGCTGAACGTACACAAAAAATTCCGGCAAGGGCAGATCCTGAAACTAGTCTCGAGCGAGCCTATCTCGAGCCAGGACGAACTGCGGCGCAGGCTTTCGCACATGAAAGTGCGCGTGACGCAAGGGACTCTTTCCAGGGACATGTCCGAACTGAAATTGGTGAAGACCGCGGAGGGCTATAAGCCACTGACGAACGGCGATGAATTTGCCGCTCCCATGCCGCCGCTTGGCCGCGCGCTCAGGGAATTTCTGGTCGATCTGCGGCCTGCTTTCAATTTGCTCGTGTTGAAGACACCGCCGTCCGGAGCGCAACCGCTGGCTGCTGCGCTGGACGCTGAAAAATTTAAGGAAGTCGCCGGCACAATTGCCGGCGACGATACCGTTCTGGTTATCACGCCGTCGCGCCAGGCGCGCGCCGCCGTCCAGAAGCGCATGGAGGACTTACTCCGATGAACGACCCGCAACGGGTCGCCGTAGTCGGAGCAACGGGCTATGCGGGATTTGAGCTGGCCCAGCTTCTTCTTCGGCATCCTAAAATTCAAAAACCGATCTTTTACTTGCGGGAAAGCTCGGCGCACGTAAAGTGCCTGACGGAGATTTTTCCGCAGCTGCGCGGCTGGGGCGAAGCTATCTGCAAGACGTTTTCGGTCGATGCCATTGCCTCAAGCGGAGCCGGCACCGTGTTTCTCGCAACGCCGCACGAAGCTTCACTCGAAACGGTACCGCAGCTTTTGAATGCGGGCTTGCGGGTCGTGGACCTGAGCGGCGCGTTCCGCTTCCACAATCCCGAGACGTTTTCGCAGTGGTACAAACTTCCGGCGCCGCCAAAAAATCTGGCGGAGGAAGCCGTTTACGGTTTGCCCGAGTTGTACGCGGATCAATTGCCGGGCGCGCGGCTCGTTGCCAATCCCGGCTGCTATCCGACAAGCGTGATACTCGGCCTGAAGCCGCTCGTCGAATCCGGGTGGATCGCAACCGAACGTGGCATAGTCGCTGATTGCAAGTCCGGAGCGACAGGCGCGGGGAAAGAACCGAAGAAGGAACTACATTTCGTGGAAGTCGACGAAAATTTCCGCGCGTATGGCCTGTTCTCTCATCGCCACACGCCGGAAGTAACCGAACACACGGGCATCGCGGGCGAGGACATCGTTTTCACGACGCACCTTCTGCCTGTTGCGCGCGGCATTCTTTCCACCCTGTACGTATGGTTTTCCGAACCGCATACGGCGCAGGAAGTGGAATCTCTCTATCGCAGCTTTTATGCGGATCGCCCGATGGTGCGCATCTGGCCCGCGGGAAAGTTGCCGGAGCTGCAGCATGTAGCGCACACAAATTTCAGTGATATCGGATTTGCGCTGGATCCCGCGGGGCGGCGCCTCGCGGTTGTAAGTTGTCTCGATAATCTGGGCAAGGGCGCCGCGGGCCAGGCTGTACAAAATATGAATTTGATGATGGGGATTGGGGAGGCAACAGGACTCCGATGAGACTAGTCGTAAAAGTTGCGGGAGCATTACTCGATGATGCGGCGGCGATGGAAACGCTGGCGCGTCAAGTGTCACAGCTTGCTCACCAGGGCCACGAAATTCTCGTGGTGCATGGCGGCGGAAAAATTTTCACCGCCACGCTCAAGCAGATGGGCATCGAAAGCAAATTCGTCAACGGACTGCGCGTAACGGATCGCGCGACACGCGATGTTGCCGTGATGGTTCTCGGCGGCCTGCTCAACAAGCGCCTTGCTGGCGCCATTTCTGCCGCCGGGCAGCCCGCGGTTGGTATTTGCGCCTCCGACGCCAGCTGTTTCCTGGCTGAGCCGATGATGCATGACGAAGTGGTCGGCGGACTCGGTTTCGTTGGCTATCTGACCGGAGTGAACCTGGAATTTCTGGAATCGTTTTGGAAAGCGGGAATCATTCCCGTAGCATCGTGCATGGGCCTGGGCGCTGATGGCGAGCTCTACAACATCAATGCCGATCACATGGCGGCTGCCTGCGCGGAGTACATTCATGCCGATCGCCTGATTTATCTTACCGACGTGGCTGGCGTGCTCGACGGCTCCAAAGTCGTGAAGGTCGTTTCGACCGGCGATGCCGAAGATATGATCCGGCAGAATAAAGTATCGGGCGGCATGATCCTGAAGCTTGAAGCGTGCAAGCGCGCGCTTTCCGCCGGCGTTGCGGAAGTACGAATTGTTGGCGGCTCTGTACCAAAAGGCTTGCTGGCTGCGGCAAACGGGGCGAGGTTTCCCGGAACGCGTATCACTGCGGAGTTTCCCGTGACGAGTGCGGGGGCGGCCCATTGAAAGCGAAAGCCAAAAAATTGTTGAAGAAGGCGAAGCCGGCTTCGGCCGCGTCGAAATCCATCTTGAATGATGCCTCTCAGCACCTGATGAACACGTACAGGCGCTCGGACATGATTTTTACGCACGGTCGCGGTTGCTACGTTTTCGATCAAAACGGAAAGAAGTATCTGGATTTTCTGGGCGGCATCGCCGTCAACGCGCTCGGATACTCCTATCCTGACCTCGTGAAGACGATTCGGCGCGAGGCTGGCCGGGCCGTCCATGTTTCCAATCTTTTTCATAATCCGTTCCAGGGACCGCTCGCCGCGAAGTTGGCGAAGTGGTCTGGCATGGACCGCGTCTTTTTCACCAACAGCGGCTCGGAAGCCGTGGAAGGCGCGCTAAAGCTCGCGCGCATTGTGGCCAAACAAAAGCCCGGCGGTGCAACTAAGACTCGTTTTCTGGCCATGGAGCATTCCTTTCATGGGCGCACTCTCGGATCGCTTTCGATTACTCATCCGGTGAAATATCGCGAGCCATTCGAGCCGCTGATTCCGGGCGTTGAATTTGCTCGCCTGAATGATGTAGCGGACCTCGAAGCCAAATTTACAGATGACGTCTGCGCCGTAATCATTGAGCCCATCCAAGGTGAAGGCGGCATATATCCGGTCACGAATGAATTCTGGAAGCGGGCGCGCGCGCTTGCCACGCAGCACGGCGCAGTCTTGATCGCCGACGAAATTCAATGCGGTCTCGGACGCACCGGCAAAGCATTTGCCTACCAGCGCCTCGAAGGGCTGCCCGACATAGTCATCGTCGCAAAACCCCTCGCCGGCGGATTGCCGCTCGGCGCGCTGCTGGCACGGGAAGAAATTGCCGCATCGTTTTCGCCAGGCCTTCACGGCTCCACTTTTGGCGGCGGTCCCTTGACCTGCGCTACCGGTTTAACGTTCCTCGAAACGATGGAGCGAAAACATCTGCTGGCGAATGTTCAGAAACGCGGCGCTGAGTTAAAAGCGGGCCTGAAAAAATTGTCTGCCAAATTTGATTTCATTCGCGAAATTCGTGGCGAAGGTTTGATCCTCGGCATCGATCTGGACGTGGAAGGCGCTCCCTATGTTGCCGAAGCTCTGAAACAAGGGCTTCTGATTAATTGCACGCACGACCATATCCTGCGCCTTTTGCCGCCGTATATTTTGACCGCGCAGCAAGTGAAGGAAGGTTTGTCGAAAATTGAATCGGTCCTTGCCAGGACCGAGCGGCCCGCGCCGTCAGCGGCCGTAACTTCCGCCCCAGCCGAAGCTCAGATGCTTGCGGCCGCGAGGTAATCATGAAAGCGCAGGCCCCGGCTC
>DATHNC010000020.1:0-60072 GCA_035486415.1 Saccharimonadales bacterium (SeqCode) | reverse complement strand
CCCCCGTGGTGCAACGTTTCCCGTTAGCGTCCGCAAAGGCGCCCATTTCGGGGATGGTTCGCCTTCCCGGTGAAATCATGGAAGTTCAGCTGGAAAACTAATTTCCATCATCGTTTGCCGGAGGACTGTAAATTCGATCAGTCCTTCGGCAAGCAATCCCGCCTGATCCAAGTTTCTTCGCAGTTCGAACTCCTTTCCGTATTCGCAAACGTTCGCGCCGACTATCCTGCTCCTAAGTTCGCCAGCTTCCAAAAGTTGAAGCATCTGTCGGCAGGATATATATGGTTGGTGGTATGTCCCCATTCTTGCGCTCTCGTTACGCGATGTGCATCGGAATGGTTGTAATGATTGCGCTATTTTGGATCAATCCGTTCAGTTTTGGCTGGAATATAATTGTGGGACTCGTTGTGACCGCCGTTTTGCTCGTTTTGAGCGAGCTTATCGAGGGTGGACTACCCCCGTTCTAGAAAGTTGCCAATTACCGTGCCAGTTTCCGAGAAGCGGGGCGGTCTCAATGGGTCGACGCAACACTCGCTCAAGGTCGTCTTACACGTGTCCAGGATGCCGATTTTGTTCACAGGATCCAATTAACCAAAGCAACAGCCCTGTAAAGGTTTTAATTAGGGCCGCCGCACGGATTGATTCGCGTTCGGAAGTATTGTCAGATGAACTGATTATAAGGTGTTGCGCCGACCGGTTGAACCGGCAGGAATTATCAAGACTTGGCGCGATTTGTGAATTGATGCGGAGTCCGAGGATTACTTCCGGCTTGCCGACTATTCGGAAACAATCGCCTCGCCGCCCTTAGTGAGTTGCTAATGGACCTCATTAAGGTCCAAGACGTATGGCAGGGGAAGTGGTCTCCTATTCCTCAGCGAGGCTGGGCCGGCGGTGTTCTGGGCGACACAGGATTATCCGCTTTGCCACTCGTTTTCACCGTACCGATGTGGTCGGCAAGCTGACCACCGGTGAAGTTATCAGTGGAACTCTCATCAATCTCCGGCAGCATGGTTGCGTTCCAGTCGTACCACTCCGCCGTTATTTGGTTATAAACATCCTTCCGCCGCTCCTTCAGATTGGCCCTCTCCATCGGGTCCTCAACGACATTGAATAGGAACGTGTTGTCGAGGATCTTCAGATATTTGTAGTCGCCGTCTCTCGCCGCACGCTGAGCGTTCGCCTTATAACGCCAGAAAAGCTTGCGCGTGACTTGCGCTGCATTCTGCGCGAGCACCGGCAATAAGTTGAGGCCGTCGGGCAGGAATGCGGGATCAGACGAGACGCCTGCGGCCGCCAATAGAGTTGGCAGCCAATCCATGGTGACCGCCACTTGATCGGTGGTTCGACCCTGCGGAATGCGTGCTGGCCAAGAGATGATTGCCGGTATCCGCAGGCCACCTTCCAGAAGTTCAGTCTTCCGGCCAGTGAAAGGCCACGTATCCGCAAATCGTTCCCCGCCGTTGTCACTGGTGAAAATTACGATTGTGTTCTCCGCCAAACCATTCGCATTCAGCGCCTCAAGAACGCGGCCTATCTGAAGATCCATTTCCTGGATCATGCGCTGATAGGTCTTCTGCGTGCCGCCGTCGAAATCAAACAGACTGCTCGCTGAGCGGAGGCGGTTTGACTCCGCCTCATCACCCGGTGCTTCCCACGGCCAGTGCGGTGCGTTGAAATGCAGACTTATCAGAAATGGGCGGCCTGATTTCGCATATCCATTGATGACGTCCACGGCACGGCTACCGAGCATATCCGTCAGGTAACCCATCTGATGCACCTGCACATCGTCGTCCCACAAATCGTCTTTTTGGTATGAGTGCGTATAGTAGTCGACAGCACCGCCGCGGAATCCGTAGAAATGGTCGTAACCGCTCTGGAGAGGACCAAATTTCGGGAGCACACCCAGATGCCACTTCCCGACAAGCGTCGTTCCGTAGCCAGCCTTCTTCAACAGGGACGGCAAGGTAGGAATATTCGGAGGCAGGCCGACATCGCGGCCGGCCAGCGGCTCCTCCAACCCGACTGGCAGCCGGTATTGGTAACGGCCGGTGATCAGCGCGGTGCGCGTTGCTGAACAGACTGCAGAGTTTGCGTATGCCTGCAGGAACCGCACACCTTTCGCCGCCAGGCCATCGATGTTCGGTGTGCTGATATCGGGTCGTCCGTAGCACGATACGTCGGCGTAACCGAGATCATCGGCCATTATGAAGACGATGTTCGGAGGTCCCGATACTCGCTGCCCGAACACATTGTCAACGCCTGATGCAAGCGCGACCGTCCCAAGGGCGGCGCTACGCAGCAGCCTACGACGGGTCACCTCATTCGGGATTTCCATCTTCGCTCCTCATTGAAAACGTAGGATGCGTTCGGGCCACGTACTTACAGAGGGTGGCATTTGAATGCTTCGGCAAAGTTTACCCCATGAAGATGCAAATGGGTCCTGAATCACAGACAATCCGTAAGTAATCCACCACCTTGACCGGATAGGGCCTGATAAACGGCCTTATCGCCAACTGGGAAATTGGGGAAAATCTTGTGCATCGTGAACGAGGACCAGACCGGTGTTAACCTCCCTGCCCGCATCCAAGTCTATTTCTGAAACCGTCTTCGGTACCCTGAACTGCGTCGGCGACCGAAGTCGTATACACGCCACCGCAAGCATTTTTCCAAGCGTCATACCCTGCTTGAAAGTCGGGGACGATACCTTCCTTCACCAGCTTCGTGACGCTTCGTTCGACCTCGTGACGCGTGAATGGCATGTGCAATTCGTCAGGCTCAGGTCCGCCTTTACAATTCCTGATCCGAATTCTATCGATTCGGATGTGGATTATCACTCCCTGCTTGGGAAGCGTTTCGATCTTTAAAATCGTGAGTGTGGAACCGTCGTCATTCGGACGGGTCTTGTATTGCCACACTTGGCCGGGTCGAAATTTTGAATCGCTGCTTTCTGTAGGCTCGGGACACGACCGTGTTTTATCTTGAGCAAAGACTACTTGTCCGAAGATGAGTGGCAGCAGCAACACGAACGTAATTGAATTTCTGAAATGTCGCATTGCGACTCCTGGTGGTAGCTGCCGGATTGAACGAAAGTATAGCCGTTCAGTCAAGTCGTGATAAACGGTCTCATCGTCAACCGGGAATTTCGCAATTCTCATATTCCGAGAAAGTATGCCAGCTCAACCCGTCAAAGCTACACTGTCAAATTTTCTGTACGGCGGGCAGTTACTTTTCGCGCCGCCCGAATGTGTAGATCAAGTTGACTGTTGCTCTGAAGTTGGTCTGCCCCTCGAACGCTACGTTTGAATTGAAGAAGGAAGTGCGTACGTATTCTATTTCCGGACGCACTGCGAATGCCGGTGAAATCCGGACTTGAAATCCTGCGCCGCCAGCCCAGCCAGGGTGGTTTACGAATCCCCGCACCAGCGTTCCATCGTTTTCGAATGTCACTCCGGTTACTCTCGCACCGCCCGCGAGCACCTGCACATGAATATCGAATTTTCTTTGCCGAACCGGATAGAAAACCGGTCCGCCCATGTAGGTCAACACGTCTGCGACGCGGCCCGTTTGAAACGCATCGGGAGAACGTGAATAGCCCACTTCCAGTTTCACTCCAAAGCGCGCATTCAAGTCCCCGCTAGCCGATAAGAGAATTCCTTTCATCGCCAGATGACCCTGCGATGGGATGTTCGACTGCACATACGAGTAACCAATGCCACCATCAATAACGGGCGCAACCCCGGCAATGACGGGTCCCTGTGCGCGCGCCTGCGACGCCAGTCCCAGTGTGAACAGCAGGAGCGATAAATTGAGAATCGTTCGCATAAGCCGGACGTCCCATCTTGTCTTTGTAGTCATCGCAATTTTTTCTCCGGCATTTTCTTCAGCGACTAGCCCAGGAATCCCAGATTGCTGGTTGAGAAATTTACAAGATTCGGAAAAATGGACGGCAGGTTCGCCGCGCTGACTCCAAACCACGTCGCCAGAGTCGTTGCGTATTGATCCAGCGCGGTTGTGGGGATAAAGCGGCCGTTCTGGTCGGCATCGTTCGGTCCGCCCAGGACAAGAGTTGGGAATTGTCCATAAATCGCGTTCCCCTTCACCGCGCCTCCAAGAATGAATTGGTGGCCGCCCCAGGCGTGGTCCGAACCTCCGCTGGATCCCGGCTCCAGCGTGCGGCTGAACTCGGAGAGCGTAAATTGGGTCACCTGATTGGCTACTCCCAGTTCCTGAGTCGCCTGATAGAACGACGACATGCTCTTGCTGACGTCCGAGAGCAGTTGCACTTGTTGTGGCAATTGGTCCGCGTGCGTATCGAATCCGCCGACGGCACAGAAGAAAATCTGTCGTTGCACGCCCAGGGCGCTCCGCGCGGAAATCACTTGCGCGATCTGTTGCAATTGCTGGCCCAGATAACTGCCCGGAAATTGTGTTTGCAACGGCGGAATATTTTTCAGCGCATCCGACAGAACCTGGGCGAACTTCACCGCTTGTCCGGTTACAGCGTTCGCCGCCTGCACCATGGACAATCCGCTGTCAAAAGTTAGCAGTTGCTGAGTCGCGGCATACCTGGCTTGCGATGCCGCCGACGAATCGAAGCCGACCAATCCAGGCGCCTGACCAGGGTCCATCGAGAACGGCCGCGTGCTGATGCCTGTGCAGAAGACGGGGCTGCCGGAGATTGAAAGAATCGGCGGAAATTGCGCGGAGGCGTTGAACGTCTGGACATTGTCGGCGATCTTGCCGGCCCAGCCCGACACGGGCGTTCCGGCGAGCTGCGCGCTCTGCCACTGATCCTGCTGGTCGGAGTGCGAAAAGAGATTTTCCGGTAAATTTTGAAATGCGCGGTAGGCCGCTTGCGTCGTGGGCTGCACCAGCGTGCCGACGTTCGCAACAATCGCCAGTGATTTTTGATTATTGAAGAACGCCTGCATTTCCGGCATGTTCGGGTGCAGCCCGTAGATCGATTGCCCGTTTATCTGCAGCGGCAGCAACTGGCTCTGCGGCAGCGCCAGCACGCTGCGGGCTTGCAAATACTGCGTGTAGCGTGAGTCGGTCGGAACCAGCATGTTATTGCTGTCATTTCCGCCAAACATGAAAATGCACACCAGCGCTTTGTAATCCGTTGTGCCTTGTGCCAGCGCACTCACCAGCCCGAATTTGCTCAGTCCGCCCACCAGGCCTGCGCCTGCTGCCGAGCAGCATGCCAATCGCAACAAGTCTCTTCGTGTGTGTCTGGTCATCCCGGGCTCCTCAACTTTAGTGCTGCGCTGATTTAGTGCTGCGTCTGGTACATGGAAGACGAAAGGTAAAGATAAATTGCCGCCCTCGCCTGACCCGTGGTGTCCGCGGGGTCGAGCGCAGCAAGCGCGGTAAGAATCGTTTGCTTCATTTGTGTCGGCGTGCTGCTGTGCAGGAATAGTGCGTCAAGCCACGCCACCATCTGGTCCGTGGTGCCGGCGGCGATCACGGAACTGAAATCCAGCGTCGTGAACTGCCCGAGCGCCTGGTATGCCGTTGCGTTAATGAAGTTCATGCGTGCCAGACTCGTGTTCGTATCGAAGATCGCGAACTCGGGTCCATTCAGCGCCGTCCCCGCAATCGGATTGACGGGCGGGAAGAAATTGAACACTGTTGAGGCGTTAAATAGATCTTGCGACATGTTGGCGCTCCAATTCGACAATCCGCTCGCATCCGTTTTGGCATGAAAGGCTCGTGCAATACTTGCAATCAGCACCACGGGCTCACGCAGCTTGCCGTCTGTCACAACAACTGTCGCAAGGTTATCGCCCCGCCGCGCTTCCGGATCCAGCAGGATCGCCGCGATCATCGCCTGCATGTCGCCGCGTTTCCCAGAACCGTAGCTGTTAAAAGTCCCGGTGTTGAATGCCGTGGCCACACGTTGCACGTATGCCGGGCTGGGATTGCTGGTGACCAGGTGCTCAATCATTTGTTTGGCCACAAACGGCCCGACGTTGGGATGATTGAAAATGATTCCGAGAGCCGACGCCAAATCCTGCTCAGCGCTTTGCCCCGCCGGAATCGTTTGCCCCAGAATTGTTTTTTGTCCGGAATCGTGCAAACTTTCCACTGCCACCATCGGCCCGCCGTAGTATTGCGGATTGTGATTTTGCGACAGCTTGCCCGGCGTCACCGGATATGTCCATCCCGTGAACGCGCGACCCAGGTCCATAACATCGCTTTGTGCGTACGTCGGGATCGGATTTCCGCTGGTGTCGAGAACCGGCGATCCATCCGGATTCAGCTGGTTCAATCCCAGGGTGAACAACTGCATGATTTCGCGTGCATAGTTTTCGTTGGCGTGTTCTCCCGGCGGCGGCGCGTCGTTGTTCACCATATTCAGGAAAGTTCCCATCGCCGGAGTCAAGGTCACATCCGTCATCACGTCCAGGTAATTTCCCAGCGCATCCTTGTCCAGAGCGCGCAGGTAATTCGTGTATCCCAGCGGGTCGTTCACTGTGTTGGCGCTCACCACCCAAAGTTCGTTTAGTGCAAAGCCTGCCCGCATGCGCAACTGGTCCCCACCGGCAATTGCATTCAAGAAAAACGACTGCTGCACATTGTTGATACTGTCGTTTGTCCTGGGGTTTGGATAAGGAGTGACGGCCGAGGCAAACTGGTTTTGAAGATACTTATCGAAGCCAATCTCCGTCACCTGGTTCACATTTTCGGCGTCTGGCCCGAACGAAGCCTCCTCCAGAAAACGAACTGCCGCAGCCGAACTTTCGGGCGTACCCGCAGTCGTCACCGTAACATTCACACTGTTGGAAGTTCCGCCGCCCGGCGCAGGGTTCGTCAGTATTATGGGAACGGTTCCTACCTGCGTGTTTAACGCGCTGCCAATTGCCGTGATCATTGTTGGCGTAACGTAAGTCACCTGCAACGGCTGCCCGCCAAATGTCGCTGTGGACGTGCTCACAAATCCAGTTCCATTCAGCGTGATCTGAAAGGAGCCGAGTCCCACGGTCGAGGGAGTGATCGACGAAAGAGTGGGCACGGGATTGGTCAGCGTAACAGTTGCGCTGTCCGATTTTGCCGAATTCGCATTGCTGGTCGCTGTCACCGTAACGCTTCCCAGCCCTACGATGTTATTCGGCGCGGTGTAATTACCCGAATAATCGATCATCCCCACCGTGCTGTTTCCGAAGCTCACTCCATTCACGGACCAGGTCACGCTCAAATCGATCGATCCCGTCACTGTCGCCACAAATTGCTGCACGTTACCCGCGCCAAGCGTTGCGGTTTTCGGAGAAATCGTCACAGTGATGTTCGAATTCGGACCGACCACCTGCACGTTGACCGGCGCGGAAGTTGAGCCGCCAGGATTGGGATTGACGACGGTGACCGGCACAGTTCCCACCTGTGCGAGTGCGGGCGTGCCAACGGCAATTAATTGCGTCGGCGCAATGAAAGTCGTACTGAGCGCCACGGTGCCGAGATTCACGATGGATCCGGGAGTGAAGCCGGTTCCGTTTACGGTCAATTCGAATGCCATGTTCGCCGTGAGTGTTGTGGGTGTCACGCTCGTGATCACGGGGGTCGCGTTTTCCAGCGTCACAGTTGCGCTACTTGATTTCGTGGGATCCTCGACGCTTGTCGCGGTGACAGTGACTGTGTTGGGTGTTGGCAGTACTTGTGGCGCGGTGTAAGTCCCATTCGCAGCAACGGTGCCGATCGTGGAGTCGCCTCCAGCCTCGCCGTTTACGCTCCACGTAACGCTCGGGTCCAGGGCTCCTGTCACCATGGCCGTGAAGGCTTGTGTATTCCCCGTGCGAACCATGGCTGTTGCCGGAGCCACGAGCACTGCGACTCCGCCTTTTACGATTAGGTTCACGCCCGCGGAATTACTTGCGCCGGGGTCCGGGTTATGCACGGTGATTATCTGCGTGCCCGCTTGCGCTTGCGTCGCCGTTCCCGCTGCCATCAGTTGGGTCGACGAAACATAGGTCGTCGCGAGGGCGACATTTCCCATATACGCGACCGCGCCTTGCGCGAAATGCAACCCGCTCAGCGTTAAAGTGAAAGGGCCCTGGTTAACGGATAATGGCATCAAGCTTGTCAGTTGCGGCACTGGATTATTCAGCGTGGCGCTCGCATTCCCGAGCATTTTACTGTTTGAGGTTTCGGCCGCGCTGATGGTGATGGAATTTGCAGTTGGTGGAAATTCCGGAGCCGTGTACATTCCGTTCGCGGCAATTGTTCCGATGCTCGCATTTCCGCCCGCGATTCCGTTGATCGACCAAATCACTGACGGCTTCGACCCGTCACCAGTTTTCGCCGTAAACTGTTGCTGCGCCACGCCGGGGATGGACGCGCTCGGCGGTGTAACGGTCAACGCTGTCAGCCCCGGGCCACCCGCAGCTCCCGGGCCGCTCGGTAGAATTGCCTGGGCGCAACCGCCCAGCAACAAAACCAATGCAGTTAGCGTCACCAGTGCGGAACGATTCACGGCTTCTCCTCAGAGGTTACAAGGTGATACTTACAAGCCTACTGGTCGTACACCCCAGCGCCATCCTGAGCGTCGGGCGTTTCAAACTGCGGCGTGATTGGTTGTAGGAGGGTACTGGGGATCATCGATGGATACTACTGGCCCCACGTCCAGATTAGGAGCAACTGGTCTGATGTCTCAGTAAAATTGAAACTGTACTTAGGTAGATAATCCTGTTGCGAGACGTGAATTTTGCGGCGCCGGCGTCTCGCCGACGGGTTTGAAAGTGGTGTAAAGCTGCGCAAAAACCGCCAGCGAGACGCCGGCGCTACGAAATCCCTGTTTCCAGCAAATTTATAAAGGTGGCTTTCCACGGCTTTTGACTTAGATCGAGGCGCGCTACGGTCACCGGTAAATCAAAGCGTCGCGGCCCCGCACTTCCCGGATTAAGGAACAGGACTCCGTCGCTTTCCGTTTGTCCCGGCTTGTGGGAATGCCCGCTCACGATGATCTGAAAACCCGCGGCAGCGGGAGTAAGGTCGAGCGCGTGAACGTCGTGCAGAACATAGATCGTCGCTAAACCCGTTTCGATGGCTTCAGTTTCAGGCAAGGACTGAGCCCATGCGTCCGTGTCCACATTTCCTCTAACCGCGAATACGGGCGCCAGCGCTTTTAGCGCGTCAAGAATTTTCGGATCGCCTACGTCACCGGCGTGAATAATCAGATCCGAGCCTTCAAGGGCGCGGAGCGCCTGCGGCCGCAGCAGGCCATGCGTGTCCGAGATTATACCAATCAATTTTGGATTTTTATTCATCGTCGCAAGTTTACCGCGCACTTCGATGAATGGCCACGAACAAGGCTGGCTTGGACGGCCAATTCTGGAGTACGATTCCCTCAACAAAGGCTGCCCGGATTGGGAGCCGAACTTTGACTTTTTCCATTTGAGATTTGCGAAGTGCGCTAGGCCGGTAAGGAGACTCCATGCATAGGATACAAAAACTTTTCGCATTCATTGGCGCCACGATTTTCCTTGCTGCTCTAGTGCATGGAGCAACGATTAGCGGAACAGTGAAAGGTCCGGATGGCGTGCCATTCAAGGGCGCCTTCGTGTCGGCGCAAAATACAAAAACTAAAATTACGGTGAATGTGCTGTCGCACAAGGATGGCGCTTATCGAGTGGATGATTTGCCCGCGGGTGAATATGTTCTGCGCATTCGAGCCGTTGGATATCAGGCTGACCCGCGCACGGGTGTTGCATTGACCACAAATCAATCTGCATCTATGGATTGGGCTTTGAAGGCGGGGCCCGTGCGATGGCGCGATCTTTCGCTGTATCAGGGCGAAAAATTAATTCCGAATATTCGCGGCAAGGAAATGGTGTTCGGTCCCCTGGCTAATTTTCGCGATGCTCCCTGCCAAATCTGCCACGGCTTTCAAACCAGGATGGCCGCGATCTCGCGCGATTCGGATGGCGCAAAAGACCGCGTGGATTACATGCGAACCCGTATGCATTTTCTGTTGGGAACGATGGTGAACGATGAACAGGCGGACAAAGTGGCGTCGTTCATCTCGACGGCATTTGGCCCCGAATCCGTGCTGCCTAAATCGCCAGCGGATTTGCCGGAATATAAAAACACCGTCCGAACATTCGACGATGATGCTATGAATATCGTTTACGTCGAATACGATTTGCCCGGCCCGAATCGCATGCCGTGGAGCGCGGCCCCGGATAAGGAAGGGAACATCTGGATGCCGTATTACGGCGGCGCCAACCGGATTGGAAAGCTTGATCCGGAGACCGGAGACGTCAAAGAATACGATGTGCCAAATGAAAATGCGGTGGCCATTCACTCCGCGTATCCTGCCGCGGACGGCAGCATTTGGCTTGCCGAATTCGGACTGAACAGATTGGGAAAGTTCGATCCGAAGACGCAAAAACTTTCGGAATTTGCGGACGCCTACACTCCGGGTAAGGAAGGATTGGTTGCGGGCGGAAGCAAACACACCGTGCGCGTGGGTCCGCATGGCGTAGCATGTGCCAGCGGCACGAGAGTAAGCCGCTACGACCCCAAGACGGGGAAATTCACGGACTTTAATGAACCCGCCTATGGCGTCGTGGTGGACAAAGACAGCAACTGCTGGTTCTCGGAATACAACGCGGTCGGCAAAATTGGAAAAATTGACGGAAAAACTCTCGAAATAAAAACCTGGGACCCGCCCGGAAGCAATACGGTGTACTCACGGCGAATTCAGATCGATTCGGACGGAATTGTCTGGTTCAGTCAATCTGGTGCGGGACAAATTGGGCGATTCGATCCCAAGACCGAAACTTTCAAGAACTACGCATTACCTGGACCGAATGCCAGCCCGTATGCGATGAACCTCGATCGCAATCATGACGTCTGGTATTCGTCCGAATATCTGGATGAAGTGGGCCGCTTGAACACGACCACCGGCAATGTCACGGAATATCCTTTCCCCCATTCCGAAATTACGTCGCGGGAATATTTTCTCGATGCGCAAGGACGCATGTGGTACGCGACGCCGTCCAACAACAAAGTGGGATATTTCTACGTGGCCGGGCAGGGCACAATCGCGAAGAACAGCGGCAAGTAGGAGCGTCACAGCATGCCAGTTCAAAAAAGAAATCGAGTTCTATTATTTAGTTTCATTGGAGTTGCAATTATTTTCGCAGGTATTTTCGTGCTTAGGTCCTACGGCCAGTTTGGGCAGTCGAAATACACGAGCCCGCCGGCCAAGACTGAAGCCACAATCGCCGGCAAGAAAATCACAATCGAATATTACGCGCCATCCATGCACGGCCGCAAAGTGATGGGAGGGCTGGTTCCATTCGGAGAAGTGTGGTGCACCGGTGCGAACTGGGCGACCAAGATCACGACCGAAGCGCCCCTGCAGGTGGGCAATTTAAAACTACCAGCAGGAAGCTACAGTATATGGACCCTTCCAAACGCGAACGAATGGACTTTGATCATTAACAGGAGGACAGGGCAATTTCACAAAGACTACGATTCCTCGACGGATTTTGGCCGCACGAAGATGAATCTGAAAACGCTCCCTGCCCCCGTCGAAACCTTCAAAATTAATTTGAGGGATGACGGCGGCAAGCAGGGAACTCTCGCGCTCGATTGGGAAACGACGGAGGCGTCGATTCCTTTCACCGTGTTACCGTGAGGTTTCGGGAATGCCGCCCTCTTCTTTCAATCAAAAATTAAAGCTGTTGGTTATTTCGGGTTGCCAAACGTAAGCCGCAGGCCAGTGGAAAGCAGCAGATCATTCTTCAAAATTCCATCCGGTGGGTTGCTGAGATAATTGTCATTTAGAGTGAACTGCCAGCCCAGCCATTTGCTGATCGCCGTGGACAGTACAGTGTTGAATGTGTACCGGTAGCCGCTCGGGCCGCTGACATTTGGAAAATAATTAAACGTTTCGCTAAAAGTGGAGCGGCCTCCGAGTTTAGCGTCGAACTCTTCGCCCACATTGGCTTCCGCGTTTCTTTGTGTGACGGCTGCGATCGTGATCGTGGCTGGCGGCGGCGTCGGATTTGCCTCGGTGAATGCACCGAAAAATTCCTGATTGTATCCCGCGCCTGCATAGACATCGAATTGAGTGGTTTTTGTTTTAATGACGTGCCCGCCGAAGCCGCCATCCACCACGTTTTGAAGATCCAGATGTTGCAGCGCATTGGAATTAAAATCCGTTGCGGCGAATGCAAACCACCGTGGATTGACGTTGATATCGGCGCGTATCCCGCCCGTAATCTGGTGCGCAATCACCTGAGACGGCGGTGGCGTGTCCGTCTTTCCATACACCGCGGTCGTGTAGACAGTGAACTTGTCGCGATCGGTTGTCCGGACGGCCCTTCCCGAAAGAGTATAAGAAAGCGTGGACGAATTTCCGCGCGTAACGCTCAGCCCGGTATCCAGCGTTCCGCTCCAGAAGTCGCCCAGGTGCGGGTGCCGCAATCGTTCGATCGTCGCATCGTAAGCGGCTTGTTCGGCGTCCGAGCGGATGACTTCAACCGAATCTTTTGAAGTGGTCACGACGCCGGCGGATGTCGTGGTGACCTGGATTTGTCCGTCCTTCGTGGCAATCGGGCCGTTGACCATCTGGCCGCCTGCAAGTCCGACATGAAGAGGCTGCGTGGAATTGATTGTATCGACGGCTGCCCATTGCAGTGTAATTTCGCCGGCAAATTCGGTTTTAAGGACGAGCGTTTTCCCATCGGACTTCTCAATCGTACCGGTCAGGCGGTCGCCATTTTTCAGCGAAATGGTATCTGCGAAAATCACAGGGGAGAGTATGGCGATAGAAATCAGCAGGAACGCAAAGTTTCGGAACGTAGTTTTCAAGGGAACGCACTCCTCTTCAATTATTTATTCAGCGAAATGGAAGGCACTTAGGCCGTGGGCGCGGCCGTGCGGCAAAATAATCGACTGAAAATATAACTTTTTGATGTGCCGGAAATGCCACGGTGCGGCTCCGGACTGGCCGATAATGTATACCAATGCTTCCTTGGAATTCAATGCTTCAATCGACGTTAGAACTGAAATTGCGCCGGAGTTGAGCTGCGAGCGTGAAATGGCTAGACGAATGAGACACGATCAACAAGCTAGTATCGTAAGCAACTTGATGTAGCCACGTAATTATTGATGAGCCGACGATACAAATGACGCGATGGACCTTGCCCGCCCAGATGACAACTCCAGTGGAGTTGTCCCGAGTCAACGGCGAGAATGTCGTTCTGCCGGAATGATGCGTGTCGCTTTAAGGAAATTTTTCTATTGAGCGTTGCCAACAAGCTTGACGAACTCGTCGTTTGACCCGACGCGCTGCCCCACAATCGAGACGTGCTGTGCAACATCGAGATCCAGCTTCTTCATATTTAGATACAGCGTTCGCATGCCGGCAGTCGGAGGGGTTGGTTTTGCGCCCGCTTCTGGCGGCACATAGAGATCCGCGTTGATCAGGATTTTTTCTTTTGGCAGATAGACCATCAACATGTCAGCAGAGTGGTTACCTCTTGCGAGAGAAGGACCGGGGATCTTTAGATAAGTTTCTCCCACTTCGTACGCCATATCCTGCACATGCCACACCTGTAACTGGCGCTCGTCATCGCTGACCACGTATTTTCCGATCATCGTTGTGCCGCCCACCGTCTCAATCGGAGGTGGCCGCCGGCTGATCATGTACATCGGGTTATAGGTTGTCATGCGATCCGGGTCCACTGTTCTGGGAAACGGACTGAACAGGATTCCGACATAATAGTCTCTGTTCGTCTGGTGGGTTACGACCGTGGTTCCCTGCGAGAAATACGTGCGGAGACCACCAGCATAAGCCATGTGGTGATTTGTATTGACTACATACTGAATCATTTTACCCGGAACGAGTTTATGAACTTCCTCCATGACGGCCAGCGACCGCGCTTCGTTCTGCGGCGCTTCGACCACCGCAACGAAGTCCTTAAACTCGACGAGCACGCTGTTCATGGGCCCGCCGCCCAGCAGCCAGACATGGTCCGCAAGCTTCTGCGTGTCCACCTTTACGGGATCGAGTTTTGCCGTACGCACCACTTCTGGAACCGGAATCTTGTTTACATCTACATTGGGATGTACATCTTTTATGTAAACCTGAAAATAATTTTCCGCGGTGTTGATCCTGGGATCGCCCTGATGGACATGGATTAATCCGGGAAACATTACTCCGTTGTAATCCTTGTATTGTGTGTAGCGCATTTCATAGGGCATATCGCCATAGACAGGATTTGCAATCCATGTGCCAGTGAATTCGACAAGATTTTTATCGTTGATCGTGCCGTTGACTCTGTATTTTCCATAGTGGAAGGAGACGATCGTCACCCACTGTCCAAACATCGAGAGACCAAAGTCCGAGGGACCCACGATGGGTTGCCTGATGGCGGTCGCGTCAGTGGCGGCCATCGCCGCTTTTATAAATCCGTGCGGAGTGAGCACCATCTCGAGCTTTCGCAGTTCCCCGTAGGGCATGCCATCGAGATACAGGCGCGTGAATGGCACGGGCGTTTCACCCTTCATGTCCCACGCGTAATCGCCGCTCAGGATGTTTACGACGTGTTCCTCCGGCACGGGCGCGTAGCCGTTGGTAGGATAGTTTCCCTGCTTTTGGTTATAGTCCAGGCGCATATACTTGGCTTCAAAGTCGATCGTGCGCGTGTACTCGGTAACGTCAAAATGCGGCCAGTCCGTTGTCAGATCGTACTGCTCGCCAACTTTTGATAAAAAACCTTCGGCGGTAAATTGAATCGACTTCAGATTCGTGGTGCCCATGGCCTTTGCAGCAGCCTCTATGGCCTTCCGGGCGTCCACAACCTGAGCGGACGTCGTTCTGGCGCCCAGTGAAAGGAGCGCAACGAAAAATACTGCAAGAAACCGAAGCTTTCGCGTCATTTGCCTCTCCTCATGGGGAGTAGAAAATCGATTTACGTATAAGGCGGATCTGCTGGCCAGATTCTATGGGCCACAGGATTGTTCTCCAAGCGAATTTATTGTTGCGCTGCCTGTGAATCAATGCCCTGAGTGGTGTCCCAATCAAAGTGGATGATTCACCAGCGGCCCTGCGTGCCAAGTTCTGAGAAACGGCGTCATCGGTACCTGACCCAAGGCCAGCTACCGCCGGGAAGGCCAAGAGCTGCGTAGAAATCTCGCAACCCCGACAGAAGAACCCCCGCGCCCATTGCGGTCAAAAAGATGCGCAGCCATTCCGAAATCGTCGCGGGTTCAATGGAAAGCTCGGTTGGGCTGCCCCACCATGAGGCAACAGTAGGAGCAAGACTCGCCAACATCGCTCCGTACATGATTCCCATAACCGCATGCGTCACGCGTTCACCCGCGTACACGTCGCCAAGGTCTTTTCGGACTGCAATCTCAATGACAAAATCCCAGAGCGTCAAAATAATTTCGGCGACGATTACTCCAAGAAGGGCGACTGTCCAAGTGCCCTTCCATGCTAACCATGGAAGAGTACAAAACAGAATCCCGTAGAATAAATCTCGAGCAGTGTGAAGAAACAATTCCGGCGCAGCCCGGTGACCGCGTGCAGGAAGACGAGCCTTCCATTCGTGATAGAAGAGAGTGTCAAAGGCTCCAATGAGTCCCTGAACTCCCAATAGATAAAGTGCAGTCCTCATTTCGTCAGCGTTTCGCGACTCATATAACCCAATAAGCAGAAATGAGCCTGATTTGATAGATAGATCGGAAAAGGCATTGGCGGTGATTGTATGCCAGGAGGTTGATTGTCGGGTCGAGACATTTGAGAATGCGCATTTCTCGGCAGCATACCTTGGCCCTCCGAATCTTTGACTACCGCTCCTGCCGCGCTTACACTTGCGGGGATGGGTTCACGCTCTCGGTATCCGGGCTCGTTCGGTTCTCGCGTCAGTTGGGGCGGGATGCTTACTCCTGCCATCCGTAACATCGTTATCGCCTGCACTGCTGTTTTTTTTCTGCAATCGATCATTAAACTGGTTTTGCCGCTGGATTACACGGCACAGTTCAACCATATTTTCGGGCTGGTTCCCTGGTACGTCACTCGGCGTTTTTTTGTTTGGCAGCTCTTCACCTATCTTTTTCTGCATGCCACCATCTGGCACCTGCTCTTCAACATGCTTTTCCTTTATTTCTTCGGAATGGATTTGGAAAAGACCTGGGGGAGGCGCCGCTTCTATGAATATTATTTCCTGACTGGAATCGGGGCCGGTTTCATCAACGTTCTTGTCAAATCAATCATTGATCCGCATGGCACGGGATTTTCGTTCACGATCCCTACGATCGGCGCATCGGGAGCTATTTACGGAGTGCTGATTGCCGCGGGAATCATGTTTCCTGATCGTCAGGTATGGCTCATTCCATTTCCAATCATGATACCGATGAAACTTCTGGTGGCGGGATCGATTGCCATCGAATTCTTTTTATCTCTGGAAGTGGGCGGCGACAACGTCAGCCACATCACGCATCTGGGCGGAGCGCTGGTGGGCTATTTGTACCTGAGGCGCGGATTGTTTCTGTATCGTTTCCGCAACGATTATCTGGATTGGAAACGCCGCCGCGCGCGGCGCAAATTTGAAGTTTACATGCGCAATCACAAAGATGAACCGCCGCGCGATTCCGACGATCGTTGGGTGAATTAGGTTTTAAGTAACACAGGCTTAAGCCTGTGGGGTTTCGTCCTTGCAAGGCCTAAAATCCACAGGCTGAAGCCTGTGCTACTAAAAGCGCTTCCTACCGAATCCCGCGACGCGTCCGCCCTTCGTCGCTTCCGATTACGAGAAATTTCATGAAGTTGGTCGTGCCGCCCACGAAAAGTGGAGTTCCCGCCACGATTCCCACCACATCGCCCGGTTTCACCAAGCCTTCTTCGACCAGTCGTTTCTCCGCGACTTGAATCAGTTCTTCGATGTCCTGCACTTTGCCGATGGTGCGCGGAACGACGCCCCAATTCAGGGACATGCGGCGGCGCGTTTCCTGAATTGTCGAAAAGGCGATGATTGGGCGGCGCGGGCGATGCTTGGAAACGAGTCGCGCAGTCGAGCCCGTTTCGGTGAACACCACGATCACTTTCATGTGCAGTTCTTCGGAAGCATGGCAAATCAGTTCCGATGCGGTTTCCGCAATGTTGAATTGCGCGGGGCATGGACGAAGCACATGCGAATTATTGGCTTCCGCCTCACGAATAATTCGGTCCATCATTTCCACGGCTTCTAGTGGATAGGCGCCGGACGCGGTCTCGGCGGAAAGCATCAGCGCGTCGCTGCCATCGAATACAGCATTAGCAACGTCGGATGCTTCCGCGCGCGTAGGTCGCGGATTCAGCGTCATGGATTCGAGCATCTGTGTCGCGGTGATCACGGGGCGGCGCGCTTCGCATGCGCGCGCGATAATCTGCTTTTGCACGACCGGCACTTTTTCCGGACTCATTTCAACCCCGAGGTCGCCGCGCGCCACCATCACTGCGTCGGACACATTTAAAATCTCGTCGAGATGTTCGATGGCCTCGGGCTTTTCTAGCTTGGCAATGACCGGAATATCGTGCTTCGCCGCCAAAATGGCTTTCTTCGCCTGCAGCACATCTTTTGCATCGCGCACGAAACTGACCGCAATAAAATTTGCGCCCTGCTCCAATGCAAAAATAAGATCTTTGTGATCTTTCGGCGTTACTGCTGGAATCTTTAATTTTACGCCGGGCAAATTAATGCCCTTGTGCTCGCCCAACAATCCGCCATTGATTACTTTGCATTGCACTTCCGTTGAAGTCGTCGAAAGGACATGCAATTCAATGAGGCCATCGCCCAACAGGATGCGATCGCCGCGCGAAACATCGCGCGCCATTCGCTTGTACGTGGTGCTCACGCCTTCCGCCGTGCCGGCAATGGGCTTGATCGAAATCGTAAAGCGCTGGCCCGAGACCAATTGCACCGGCTGTCTTCCCTTTAGCAGGCCAGTCCGAATCTTCGGGCCTTGCAGGTCGGCGAGAATTCCAATGGGCTTTGAGAGACGCGCGGAAGCTTCCCGGATTCGTTTGATCACCAGTGCATGATCGTCGTGCGTACCATGTGAAAAATTAAGCCGTGCCACATCCATCCCGGCTCGCATCAAGCGCTCGATCATTTCTGAAGAATTACTGGCGGGTCCTAGAGTGCATACAATTTTAGCGGAGCGAAAAATCATGTTTGTTTTTTATCCGATCCCGATCAGCGTGGAAGGGGGGTAAGATTTCGTTTCGTTTCGATATGTTTCGTTCGCTACTTCGTCGACGCGAAGTCGGCAACAACATGATATAGGAAGATCACGCCTTTGTGAAATCCGTCGATGGGCATCCGTTCGTTATCGGCATGCACTCGCGAGCTATCATCTTCGACCATGGGAAAAGGTTCGAGTCCGTAGGCTTGCACTTTGTGCAATCGCAAACTGGCGGAGTCCGTCGCGCCCGTTCCCAGGATTGGCACGGTGATGGCGCCGGGAAATTCCTGCGGCGTGAGTCGCTCGATGGTCTGAAATAATGGCGACTTCAGATCCGAGGGCGGCGCATTTTCTCCAGCATCCGGCGCAAGCTGGAACTTGATTTGCGGATCATTCACGATTTTTGTGAACTGCCCCATCAGCTCTTCTATGGAGTGGCCGGGAAGCATTCTGATATTCAAATTGGCCGTTGCTTCCGAGGGAACCACGTTCACGCGCACGCCGGCCTGCAACATCGTGGGCGCAATCGTATCGCGCAGCATGGAATTCCACATGGGGCTTTGCTCGGCCAGGTGCTTTACGGCAAGGTCCGCGCGTTCCGGTTGCTCCAGCGCGCGCATCCATTTCGCAATTTCATCGTCTTCAATTTTTGAAAGCTGTTCGAAATAACGCAGCGTGATCGTGCTGGGCTGCGCGGGTACTTGATATGTTCCCAATTTTTGCACGGCCGCAGCCAAATGAACGACCGCGTTGTCCGGCTTGGGCAGGGAACCGTGTCCTGAGGATCCCGTCGCGGTGACAATCACGTTGTACGCCACTTTTTCGCTGGCCTGCACGCCAACGTATTGCACCTTGCCGTCCTTGATAATTACGCGCCCGCCTTCATTCAACGCGTAGGCGCAGGCAATCTTGTCCCAATATTTCTGCACGGCGACCTTGATGCTGGCCGAACCGCCCTGCTCTTCATCGTCAGTGGCAAGGAAAATAACGTCGCGCGCGAGGCGCGCTTTGCCGCGCTTCAACTGAACCATCGTCGCGATGTTCGCGGCCAGCATCGCTTTGTCATCGATCGCGCCGCGTCCCCACATGTAGCCGTCGCGGATAGTTGCAGCGAAAGGATCGACGGTCCATTTTGAGGCGTCGACGCCAACCGTATCCTGATGGGCGACGAGCAGCAGAGCATTCGTGGGATCGGGTAGAGGACCAGCCTGGAGGCGGGCGACTACGATGCTTCGGCCCGGCGCCATTTCGAGCACTTCGTTCGAAATGCCTTCCTTCGTAAATATGGCGGAAATATATTTCGCCACAACAGCTTCGTTGCCAGGCGGATTTACGGAATTGATGCGCACCAGATCGCTGAGCCAGCCCTGTGCTTCATCGGCCAGCCTGCTCAGGTCAGGCGTTGCCCCGGACGTCTGTGCCTGCGCGCTCACGGCCGCGAGCACGGTCAACGCGAATATCAAAAATATCCGGCCTGCACGATGGAACATTTCGCAATCCTCCGAACTAAAATTCATTCACGGCCGCAACTTATTCATCGTACCATGCGTCCTTGAATTGCAAGCCGGCGCTTGCTAGAGCATGTGCCGCGATCAAAACCAGGACGGTTGAAAATGGCGCCCGGAATTGCCGAATTGATTGAACATCCCGAAGCTTCGTGGCAGCATCGAATGTGCAAGATAAACATCTTCAAACAGGCTTTCGGCCGGGTGCATAATTTATGGTGTTAAGCGCCATATTCATGAGGTTCTGCTAGACATGCGATCGTTTACTGCCCCAAACATGCTTCGAAGAATTATTCTAGGCATCGTTATTCTGACCCTTGCGGTCCCTCCTGGCGCTGTTTCCGCTTGGGCGCAGGACCAGAATAAGGGCCAGCAGGACAAGGGTAAGCAGGATCAGGGCAAGGACAAGCAGGCGCCTCCCGATCAGACCGGGCCAGGCTTTTCGATTTCCGTCACGGTTCCGGTCGTAAGCCTGGACGTGGTGGTGACCGACAATAATGGGAATTATTTAAAGGACCTCAAAAAGGAAAATTTCCGCGTCACCGAAGATGGGACGGTGCAAACTATTACGAGTTTCGCGCCCTCGGAAGCGCCGATTACAATCGTCTTGCTGCTCGAGTTCAGCAAGCTGGGCTACCAGTTTTTTTCTTATAATGCGCGCAACTGGTCCGCAGCATTTTTAAGCAATCTGAAACCAAACGATTGGGTGGCGCTCGAATCTTTCAATATGCGCTCCAACGTCGAAGTGGATTTCACCCATAGCCGCGATGAAATCATGCAGGGACTTTACTCGATGGTGTTTCCGCCGTTCAGCGAATCGAATTTGTTCGATGCGCTTTGCGACGTGCTGGACCGCACCAAAGACGTGAAAGGTAAGAAAGCCGTCCTCGTCCTTGCATCGGGGATCGATACATTCAGCAAGTTGAATCTTGACGAAACGTTGAAACGCATTCGGGAAACAGATGCCACGATTTTTACAGTTGGCGTTGGCGAGCAGCTTTTTATCAATCAGGCCCCGGGAGCATTCGGTCAGCAGTTAACTTACATCCAGGCGCAAAATCAGTTGAAAACATTTGCGGCCATGACCGGCGGACGTGCCTGGCTGCCCCGTTTTGATGGTGAGATTCCCAGCATCATGCAGGATGTGGCGGCAAGCCTGCGCAATCAATATAGCCTTGCCTATTCCCCCACGAATGGAACGCTGGACGGCAAATACCGCAAAATAAAAGTGGACCTGGTTGCGCCCGACGGCGGCCCCCTGACCGTTCTCAATGACAAAGGCAAGAAAGTCAAATTCCTGGTTTATGCGCGGCAGGGCTACACGGCTCCGAAATCCAACATTGAAACGAAATAGTCGCGGCTCGCTGTGAGCGGCATTCTTCGGCCAACTTCGCCATGATGACAAATCCGGCGCGCTCCGATACCACTCGCCCATTTTTGCGGTCAAGATTTTTCTGGATTCTCTCTTTTTTGATCATCTCAATTGCTTTTGGAATTTATCTTCTCCGCTTTGAACTTCGCAGCGCCGCATTCCTGATCCAATTTCTCGATCCCAAGGCGAAGGGACTACTGGTACGGCTGGAACGCCATGAATTCGATACGCAGGAATTAACCCTTTCCGCTTCGCAAGGGCCTGTCCGCGCGAGGTTGTACTTACCTCGAGGAGTCGCGCGCCCGCCGGGCATGGTGCTGGTCCACGGGATTCATCATCTGGGAATGGACGAGCCCCGTCTTGTAAATTTCGCACGCGCGGCTGCGAGCAACGGATTTTCAGTGTTGACGCCGGAAGTCACTGCCCTCGCTGACTACCACGTCGATGGCGCGTCGATCAGCACAATTGGTGAATCGAGCGCCTGGCTGCAACATCATCTGAACACCGGACCTGTGACTGTGGTCGGGGTGAGCTTCGCTGGAGGACTTTCCCTGCTTGCCGCGTGCGATCCGCGCTACGCGCCTCACATTCGCTCGCTCGTTCTGATCGGCGCCTATGACAATCTGTCACGCGTGGCGCGATTCCTGGCCACCAGCTCTGCGGAACTTCCCGATGGACGCATGGAGCCGTACAAGGCGCACGACTACGGGGCCGCCGTATACGTGTACTCACATCTCAATCAGTTTTTTCCGGAGAGCGATTTGGGAGTCGCGCATGACGCACTCCGTGACTGGCTCTGGGAGCAGCCCACAGAGGCGCAAGCGTTATTCTCGCGGCTCAGCCCTCCAAGCCGCGCCAAAATGGAAATTCTGCTGGAACGAAAAATCGCCCAGCTGCAGCCGCAATTGCTGGAATCGATTCAGGCAGACGGTTCGCAGCTCAACGCCATTTCGCCCGAGGGCAAGCTGGCCGCGCTGCGCGCGCCAGTATTTATTCTGCACGGGTCCACTGACGACATTATTCCCTCCACCGAAAGCCTGTGGCTGGAAAAAGATATTCCGCACGCCTATTTGCGTGATGCGCTGATCACGCCGGCGTTTTCGCACGTGGATCCAGAAAAGAATGCCGTCTGGGCCGATCAGTTGCGCCTGGTTGAATTTCTGGCACGCGTCCTGCGCGCCGCAAATTAGTTGCAGCGTATTTTTCAGGGATACTGGGAGCGTGGAAGGGAATTGAAAATTAGAAATATGTAAGAATTATTCTGCGATGCAGGTTAACGAGCCAGATTGTAAGCGGCCCAGAAAAAGAAATTTCAAATCTGAAATTTAAAACCTTACATTTTGAATCTAGAATTTTAAATCTCGAACTTGGAATTTGAAGCTTCAAACCTGAAATCCCAGATTTATAAATTCAATTCTGAATTTTCATTATGATAATTTGAAATCTCAAATTTGAAATTTCAATTCTTAAATATGGGACTTACCTCCAGCCATTTTCAAAAGAATACAAAATGTGTCGCCTAATTGAGATAACAAGAACTCACGATTCACGAATCAAAACTCACAAATCACGAATTAAAATCACATCTCAATGCTGCTGCCCACTTGCCTGAATTCCCGCAGCAGGCTGCCGGTTATACAGCTCGGACGCAATCTTCAGCATTTCTTCGCGATCCGACGCCAACAAATAGCCTGCCGCAATTTGCCGGTCCACCGACTGCGCGTAGAGCTTCACATAATTTGCTTCGCTGCCGTACCGCTGGGTGAGTTCCGCGGCAGAAAACTGCTGCCAGCCGCCCAGATTGCCGCAGGTGGCTTCGATCGATGCTGTTGTGACGGGAGGCACCGAAGGCGGAATGGGGCGTCCGACCGGGTGCTGCACATCCGGGAAGCGAACGCCGCCCATAGGTTGCGCGTCTTCATCCACGAGCGGCACATACAGGCGCACGCCGGGCAGATGATTAAAGTTCGGCAATTTCGAGAGCACCGGGTCGGGGTCGAGCACAAAGAGCGCCGATGGAGGCAATGGTGGCGCTTGCTTTGCCGATGGAACTTTAAGCTCATGCTCCAGTTCCAACGTCACTGCGCGCAAGTACGCGGAATGCTGTATTGGGTTGAGGTCGATTACGACGCCGCCGTTGCAGCGGCTCGCGCGCGCGCTGCCGCCGTTCTGATCGATCGGCGCAGGCGCGTGAGCGCTGGGCCAGTCATAGCGGCGCATGCGCGAATTTGTTGGGGCAACGTCCGTCACGCTGGCGCGAAGACGATAAAAATCCGTGTAATTCGCGATATCGATGTAAAAGGGATCGCTCAGGTGCCCGCCCAAAATTTCAGAGGAGTTCAAAGGCTTCGCGTCCGGCACAACGTACGGAAATTCTTTTGCTCCCGCCTGCGCCGCAAGTTCGTTCAGCGCAAGCCAGTTGCCAGTGCCGTCCACCGCAATCGCTCCCTGAAACACGGCGCTGCCATCGACAGGGTCGGCGTTAAACCCCTCCGCAATAAATGTGTTCGCGAAAAATCCGCTGAGGCTGACGCCGCCAAGAATCAGCGTGTGATAGCTTCCAAAATCCACAGACGGTTTTGGATTCAGCGGCGTGCGCCCGGCCAGCATGCGGCCAAAATCGCGAATGATCACTTCGCCCACGCCCTCCGCCTCCATCGGGACGTTGCTCGCCACGCCCGGTTGCCATTGCACGCGCGCGTACGATGTGCCATGCGCAAAAAGAAAACCATTTCCCGTACTTCCGCCATCCGTCGTTGCTGACGGCGGCCCTACGACCGCAACCTCATGCAGTGCGTTCAGAAAAACCGGAGTGCCGCGATTTTCCGCTTCGACAAAGACCACAGTATTTGTCCCCGGCTTCTCCGGCGCGGTAATTTCAAATTCGGATTGATAAGGATAGTTGCCGTCCGCGTCATGAGGGAGTTGATCAAACCCCTGTATCGTGTCCCTCGCCGCAACGACCCCCGTAACCGTACCCCAGGTCCTTTTATAAACAACTCCCCCGAATGTTCCCGCCGATTCCGATCCAGCGACCGTGACGTAAGTAATCCTCGATTGCTGATCACCCGCGGCCGTGCTTCCTTCGCTGCCTTGTGGAGGCGCAGCGTTGCCTGTCAGAGAAATAAAGGAAGACGAGATAAGAATCGCTGCCCATAAAACAGCGCTCGCAACCCTTTTGCATTTCATTCGAGGTGTGGGCATAAAAAGTCCCTCCCTGGTTTTTCACACATTTAGCAGAGTGCCGTTCAAAAATCAGTTTATACCAAGTCCATGCGGACGCGGACAATCAGGCGACGGCAGGATTTCCAAATTGTTAAGCGCTGTTCTCGTAGTATTTGCTCTCTCCCCGTAACCCCGTTACAATGTGCCTTCACACCGACCTGCCCAATCCGTCCTGTTTATCGAAGAAAGGCATTATGGCTTCTAGAACCGTCTGGCACTTTGCTTATGGCAGTTACATGAACCGCGCGCAAATGCTTTCGCGCGCCGGAGCTATTCTGGAAGAGCGCAATGCGTCTCTCCCAAATTACGAAGTTCGATTTAACAAAAAAGTCCGCGGGGGAACCGCCGGCGCCAATATTCAGATGGCATCGGGAAAAACCGTTCACGGCGTGCTCTACAAAGTTGAAGAGAACGCGCTCCGTTCGCTGGACCGATACGAGGGCGTTCCCGAACATTACCGGCGCATCGAAGTGCAAGTGACTCCCGAGGGCGGGCAGCCCGTTCCGGCGCAAATTTATATTGCGTCGAAAGTGGAAAAAGGTTTGCGCCCATCGCCTTCGTATCTACAGGCGATGCTGGATGGCGCAGGCGAGCACAACCTGCCAGCCTCTTACATTGGCGAGATTAAAAGCGCGGCCGGAGCAGCCTGAAGAGGCTGGAATCATTGTGGGTCGTGGCTTTAGCCACGATATGAGCTCCGCGAGAGCTGTACAGCTTTAACCGCTGAAATTGCAATTTTTCAGTTCTCACAAAGACTCTAAGCGTCTTTGCCGTTGCAAAAAATTACTTTCACTGTACAGGAGGGACCATGGCTACTTCGTCGTTGCCGCGGGCTGCATCCCGTGGAGGCAGTTTCCTCATAGAATCGTGCACTCCTGAAGATGTTTTCTCTCCCGCCGAACTCACGGACGATCAAAAGCTGATTGGCCAGACGGCCGAAGAGTTCGTCCGCAACGAAGTGGTTCCCGTCATCTCCGATCTTGAGTTGCACAAACCGGGATTGATTGCCCAGCTCTTAAAAAAGGCCGGCGAAATCGGCTTGCTAGGCGGCGGCGTGCCGGATGAGTACGGCGGCGCAGGCCTTGACAAAGTTTCCAGCGTGCAGCTCGCGGAAAAATTATCAGCTTACGCATCATTTGGTGTGAGCCACGGCGGCCATTCCGGCATCGGCACACTGCCCATCGTTTTCTTTGGCACGGAAGAACAAAAGAAAAAATATCTCCCCGTGCTCGCCACCGGTGAAAAACTTGCGGCCTATTGCTTATCTGAGCCGCAAGCCGGATCGGACGCGCAGAATTCACGCACGCGCGCCGTGCTTTCTCCTGACGGCCGCTCGTGGATTTTAAACGGCCAGAAAATGTGGATCACCAACGGCGGCTTCGCGGACGTCTACATCGTTTTTGCAAAAGTGGACGGCGAGAGATTTTCCTGCTTCATCGTCGAGCGCGGTTTTCCTGGATTTTCCGCGGGCGCGGAAGAAAAGAAAATGGGCCTGAAGGGCAGCTCGACGACGGCCATCTTTTTTGAAAATTGTCAGGTGCCCAAGGAAAACCTGCTGCACGAAGTGGGTCGCGGTCACATCGTAGCGTTCAATATCTTGAATGCCGGACGGTTCAGCCTCGGCGCCTATTGCGTGGGAGGCTCGAAGGACTCGCTGGCCATCGCCTCAAAATATGCCAAAGAGCGCGTCGCTTTCGGCAAGCCTATCGCAGACTTCGGCCTGATTCGCGCGAAACTCGCAGAAATGGCCATTCGCATCTTCGCGGTTGAATCGATGATCTATCGCTCGGCGGGCCTGATGGATCGCGCAATCGCTGCGGCCGGCGAAAATGCGGATAAGTCGTTGCAATCCATGAAAGTGTTTGAGGAGTACGCCATCGAAAGTTCGATCAGCAAAGTGTACGGTTCGGAATTGCTGGACTTTGTTGTGGATGAGGCGGTTCAAATTTTCGGCGGCTACGGTTTTCACGAGGATTATCCCGTGGCCCGTTCCTATCGCGATTCCCGCGTAAACCGAATTTTCGAGGGCACCAACGAAATCAACCGTATGCTCATCATTCAGATGCTCATGAAGCGCGCCGCTTCCGGTGTTCTCCCCTTGATGCAGGCTGGCGCAAAATTGCGTGACGAAATCATGGCTGGTCCGTCATTTGATGAGCCCGACACCGGCGCATGGGCGGAAGAAGAAAAAATTCTGGCCGGAATTAAAAAAGCATTTTTGCTCGTCGCGGGAGCGGCGCTGGAAAAATATCGCGAGCGTTTGGCGGATCAGCAGGAAATTGTCGCCGCACTTTCCGACATCGTCATGGAATGCTACGCGGCGGAATCTTCCTTGCGGCGCGCGCAAAAAGCGGAGGCGGCTCGTGGCGCGGAATCCGCAAGCGTGATGGCCGATGCGGCGCGCGTATTTTTGCACGATGCCGCGGACCGCGTCGAAGTAGGCGCACGAAAATCCCTGGCTGCGGTGCTCGATGGGGACATGCTTCGCACGCAGCTCGCCGTGTTGCGTCGCTTCATGAAACGCGAACCCGTCGACACTCTTGCCATGCGCCAACGCGTCAGCACCGCGGTGCAGGCAAACGATCGCTACCCGTTTGAAGGGCGCTGAAGCGGTTTCTTTGAGTTGAAACGTGTCATGTTTCGTGACAGTTTCCGGCGTCATCAGACGCTCTTCAGGTGAAACCGTTTCTGATGCAAAGAGCTGCGTGTCCCTCTGCGGAACTGCAAAAAAGTGGTCTGAATTTCCAATAAAGTTCTGACAAACTCAGTACTAGTATTTGCTTCTTCCGTTTTTCTTCAGACTGCCATCCGCATATTCCCTAGAAAAAGAATGACTTGTGGTATTTGAAAAAATTGACTCTTCTGGGCGGCAAATTGCATCCAATGGCCATGTCCGATATAGGGGGGACCAGAATTGAAGGTACGCGAAGTTTTTGCCGACCGTAAGGCTCAGAAATGGTTGTGGATCGGGTTAGGGGTTTTTGCAGCGTTGCAGATTTACTTCGTTCGCGAATTGCTAGCCGCGCTGATCTTATTTACCGGCCTCTTCATTGTTTGTGCTGTCATTGCTTTGATTCTGTACCTGGTGGACCGGGCCAGCCGATGGGGATTGAGCGTAGCTGGCATCCAAGCCAAGCGCGCGATAACCGCAGCCGAGGAACTCAGCAAAAAGCCGCTCCGCCGTCCACGTTCAGAGACTGCCCAGTAATCGCACTGGCTTCGTCCGAGCAAAGAAAAAGGGCTGCTGCGGCGATTTCATTGGCTGTCTGGCCTCGACCCTGTAGGATCGTATTCAGGAATCCTTTCAGTTGATCTTCCTTTGATACTCCCAGCCGGGTTGCCAGAGTCTGTCCTAAGTCCTTTGACATCTTTGTTTCCGTGACCGGTCCCGGACAGATTGCATTCACGCGTACGCCCTTGCGGGCCGCTTCGGCGGCGACAACTCTCGTCATCCCCAACATCCCTGCTTTAGCTGAGGCATATGGGGACCCCCACCCAAAGGCGGATTTCGCCGACAAACTCGATATGTTCAAAATTACGCCTGAGCCGCGAGCATACATTTTTGGCAGCACGAGCCGGGTCAAAAGGTAAGCTCCACGCAAGTGGACGGCAATCACGCGATCCCACTCCGCCGGAGTTATTTCTTCGATCGGTTTCACCGGACCGTATTCGCCTGCGTTGTTTACGAGAATATCCACTTTCCCGAATTGGGACTCGGCCTCTTGGATCAACCGCTCACAGTTTTTCTCGTCGGCCACATCCGTGGCAACAGCTGCCGAGTGCCCGCCCGCGTCGCGAACTTCGCTCGCAACTGCTTCAATTTCCGACATGGTGCGCGCCGCAAGCACCACAGCCGCTCCTTCTCCGGCAAACCTGAGAGCAATGGCTCGTCCAATCCCTCGCCCCCCACCCGTAATGACCGCCACCTTTTCAGTGAGCAACATAAGCCCTCCCAAACGTTTCGCAGCATAACATCTGCGAAGCTTCCTTCCAAAAGCGCGCCTAAGCAAGGACGCTACCTTCGATTCCTCAGGTTTTGTGGCGCCGGGGTCCCGCCGGCTGTTTTTCGCATAATTACCACAGCCCTAAGCCCGCCGGCGGGACGCCGGCGCCACAAACGCGCCGCCATTGCAATGGGTCGACATCAAAACAAATCTTTCGGCACAGAGTTAAATTAAGTAATTGTCACGAAGTGTGACTATGAGCGACGGCAATGAGATGATAGTATCCGCTCGTGCGACCGTCCCCGCAGAGAAAAAATCCATGCCTGCCTGAAATCTTCAAACTGTCTAGAAATTGCCTGGCCGTAATGTTTCTGGCCGCCGTTTTTTTTGCTGCCATTTTTGAAATAGAAATATACGCTCAGGAAAAAGCCGAATCGTCTCCTCCGTGGGAAGGCCATTACCTCATGCTTGTGAACACGGCCATGGCGCACCAGATGGACGCGCAAAAGTTGGCTCAGTTTGATCGTTCGCCATACGATGGTCTGGCGATTTCCTTCTCGGATGCGTATGACGTTTCCCCCGTTCCCACTCTCGTGTCAATGGAATCGCAGGTCGCAAGCTGGAAGAAATCCACCAGCAAACAGATCTGGCCGTGGGTCTACTTGAATCGAATGATCGCCGCAAACGACGCAGAAGGTAATGCCCTCACTATGGTTCCTTACTTCCAGAAATTTCATGGGTTGGACCTGGACGGCAAAGCGGGTGCGCAGCGGGATTTCATGGAAAATTGGCGCAATGCACTTCGCGTCGCGCGGAAGGCTGGCGTTCCGGGAATTGTTTTCGATCTGGAGTTCTACAACAATTACAAAGCGGATGACATTTCCGAGCTTGCGCAATTGACGTCCATGACGCAGCAGCAAACCCTGCAGGCGCTGAAGCTTCTTGGAGCACGAATGGCGGATGTCGCATCGGTTGAGTACCCGCACGCCATAATCTGGATTTTATTCACGGGCTTTACCCGACCCGACTACAGAATCATTAATGGGCAGCCGTACTTTCTTGCAGGCACTTATATCGTGGAGGGGTTGCTCGATGAAATTCAGCAGCATCATTTTACGCTTCAAGCATTGGGGGGAGGGGAACTTGGTCTAGGCTACTGCCACAACTCGGTTGACGATCTTCGCCAGGCTATCGATAAACGCGCCGCCACATTTGCCCCTCTTTTGCAAAAATATAAAGGCATTTTGGAATTGGGCGGAACCATGACGCTTTGGAGCGACAGGTCAGCCAAGAAGAATTGGGTCGCTGCGGGAACATGCGGAAGTTCATCGGCAGCGACGGTTGAAGATTTGATTCCATACATGGAACTTTTATTCCGGTCCTATCGTTATAACTGGATTTACGGCTCGCCAAATGGAGGATATTTGGCATTTAATCCGGAGGTTGCGCCTCGTTTCGATGCCGCCATCGCCAAGGCTAAAGCGCTTGCTTACGGCGGATCAACTGGAGCTCAGCCTGGAATTTGGACACAAAGCCGCGGGATTCCGGGAACCGAAGTACGCGCGGGGCAGAGATTGCCGTTTCAGTTTTGACTTAATCGGGATGCTTTGATCCCACGGCGATTTGCCCCAATGCGGCGCGATCCATTGCGATTCGCGGAGCTGCGTCGTGTCCCGTTGTGATTTCCTTTTAGCTTCGTTGCGATCTGACTTACGATCTTGCGCGTTTCGCTCTCCAGCGCGGCCTCTACGGCCTCGGATTTGCGTTCACCCCGCGCAACGCGGCTTACATAAGACGGATCGACTCCAAGTCGTCTCGCCACCCTGAAATAAAGCCCTCGAAAAATAGACGCCAGATTCTTGGTTTGTAAATCTACGGTCTTTCTCTCCATTGGTAAATGAGTCCCTTTGTGTGAATTTACCAAATAGCATTTGCTTTTCATTTCTCCGAACGTCAAGCGTATCTACAAACGGTTGCAAGATTTGCCGTGAAAGCCAGGCACCAAAAGTGTCACGAGCAAACGCAGAGTTTATCCGGAGTCAAACTTTACGGGAATACATGAAACTATGTATTCGCCAAATTATTGCGACGACCTGATGTTGCGACGACACCATCAATGACAGCGTACGGTAGCGTATAGTACACTAAGATTGATCACGGTCGCTGGCAAGTTGTAATGTTTGTCTTGGGTTTGCCTCAATGCGCCCGGCGAAATGTTTTTAGACTTTCAGTTTGTCCCGCCATCTTTATTTTTTACCGGATTCAGGTCAAGACCAAAATGTGGATTCTGATAAGTCCCATCCACCAGAACGGGAACCACCGAGCCGCGGCTTTTATCGAAGAACGGGTTGAGGACTTTTGCAAACAGCGATTTGATCCCGCTCGTGCTCTGTGAAAATTTTGCGTCCATTTTGAGCGTTCCATGAAGGTCAATCTTTTGGTTCAACAGATTAAACGTTCCATGCATGCTCGCATCGGCGCCTGGAACCTGAAATGCCAGGCCTGAAAATGTAGCCACGCCATTTCGCAAACTGGTATGCCCGTTTAAGTGAGAGATCACGTTTTCCGCCGAATCCTTATCCTCATCTTTAGGTTTCTTTTTCCCGCGCGCGGTCTCGCTCAATTCATCCACGCTCTCCTGCCTCGTCCGATTTTCAAACTGGCCATCTTCGATTTCGAAATCACCCTGCACCGATACCTTTTTCAGGAACGGCTCCCCATCGGGTGGAATCACGACATGTCCCTGCATGCGGGTGATCCCTGACAACGGGGGGCGATTTTCTTTTACAAAAAGCCGCAACACATCATCGATGCGCCCTTTGGCGATCACGAATTCAAGTGAAGTATATTTGCCGTTCGAGCCATCGATCCCCGCGATGACGCCCTTCGCTTTAATATTCGTTTTTATATAATTCGCATCCACGCTGGTCAGGGCGACGTCGCCATTCAGGCTGTTCACTTTGGCTTGAAATTCCGTGTGCAGTGGCCCGGAATGTCCGCTTCTGACAACCTCAAAATCCGGAGTGTTGGTGATACCCTGCACGTTGATCTCTCCCAATGAACCCGAGAACGTCCCCACCGAATTCACAATCCCCGCAATGCCCTTAAACATTGCCAGATCGCCGCCGTCGAAAGTATATTTCCCCGATACCGGCGTCTGGCCCGCACTCTTGTCATTCAACGGCCCAAAATGTCCCGTTGACCTGATTTCCGCGCGCGGTTCTGGATTGTGCATTACCACGCTGTACGAAATTCCGTTTTTGTCGCTCACAGATTCGAAACTCAGTTCGTGAAAATCAAACCGGAGCACCGGCTTTTTATCGGCGCGCTCGACTTCCATGACTGCGCCATTGGCAATCAGCTGTCCGATTGTGATTGCTGTTTGTGTGGACCCGCCGCTAAAAGTCCTCGAGTTATTGATCGGAGAGAAATAGAGATGAAGGCTATCCAGAAAAACTTTGGATATGTGGTGGGGCCGAAAGATCAGATCGGCATAGCTTCCCTGAATAGTTAATTCATGAATCGCAACGATGGGCTGCGATTCCGGCGGACTGGAAAAAGAACGGAAGAGGATCCCCTCTGCTTTGCAACCCGGATGCGGGAAGTACACTTGTTGAAAATGATCGATGGTGATCGCGCTTGGAAATGTTTCCTGCAAAGATTGCATTATCTTTTTCTTCGAATACGGAAAATATCGCAACAATATAACGAAAGCGGTGACCGCAAGCATGGCCACCACGAGCAATATCCACATCCACCAATAACTGAAAACTCTCAACCAACCGAATCCCATTTCGCGCGAGGGAACCGGCATTGTTGTGCGGTTTACATTGGCCACTGTTTTCCTTCACCACACCCAAATCAACACTTCTACCTTCTACGGCACATCCGGCGATGTCGATCAGGTCGTCGCCGTATTCCCGCCGGCCATGGTCATGTAACTTGGACCTTGGAATAAGCCGTTTCGATGGGATGGCATTTAAATAGCGAGTTCTTTCCCCATGTGCTAAAGATAGAAAAACCACCAGCTCACAATAGAAATCGGAGGGACAAATGTTGAATCCGGGCCGCCGACAATTTTTGAAAAGTTCAATGGCTCTGGGGATTGTTCCAGCCGCCGAGAGTATTTTACGCGCACATGTCTCCGCGGACGCAACGGAAACTTCCGCCGCCCAGCAAGAGCGCGCGGAATTTTTTCCCGGCTTTAAGCGTGGGCAAATCCAAACCTCTGGAGCAACGATCAATACCGTGTACGGAGGAAATGCAAATGGCTCGCCCCTTTTGCTGCTGCACGGAATTCCGGAAACGCATGTGCTATGGCGCAAGGTCACTCCGGAACTGGCCAAAGATTATTTTCTGGTGATACCTGACCTCCGGGGTTACGGCGACAGCGGAAAGCCTCCCGGTGGAGACGACCATTTCGCGTACTCCAAGCGCGCCATGGCCCAGGATCAGGTGGAAGTAATGAAGCACCTCGGATTTGAAAAGTTCGCCCTAGTTGGACACGATCGCGGGGGGCGCGCCGCGCATCGCATGGCGCTCGATCATCCGGAAGTTCTTACCAAACTCGTAATTCTGGATATTGTTCCGACCTATCTCCTCTATCAGAATATCACTCAGGATTTCGCCACTGTTTTTTACCATTGGTTCCTTCTAGTTCAGCCCCCGCCTTTTCCCGAGACAATGGTGGCGAACAGCGCTGAATATTTTCTGAAATGCACATTGCTATGGCTCGGCGGGAGCAAGATCACGGACCCGCTTCCGTCCTGGATCGAGCCCGCGGTTTTTCAGGAATATTTCCGAGTCTTCCGCGATCCCGCCACGATTCACGCGATTTGCGAGGACTATCGCGCCGCCGCGTCCATCGATCTCGCGCACGATAAGGCGGACCTGGACAAAAAAATTCAGTGCCCTCTGCTTGTCTTGTGGTCAGAGAAAGGTCCGTTTCACCGAATGTATAACGTCCTGCAAACCTGGCGTGACCGCGCCGTGCAGGCGCAAGGGAAGGCGATGCCAACCGGTCATTTTCTACCCGAGCAAATGCCTGTCGAATTGACGCAGGAACTGAAAACATTCCTGCGAAGCTAAGGGTTTGGAGTAGCGCGCGCTTCAGCCTGTGGGGTTTAGCCTTGTAGCGCCCGCGTCCCGCCGGCAGTTTTCCGCTGGGTTACTATAACTGAAACCTGCCGCCAAGACGCCGGCGCTTCAAAACCATAAACCCCCACGGACTGAAGCCTGTGCCCTGGAAGTCACTCAGGGGTTGCATGCCGGCAAATACTGGTATAAAACGTCCTCCGACCAAACCGAATAGATGCGTAATGAATCGGTTCACGACCGCTGCCACAAAAAGCAGTGACGTTACGGCGCGTTCATGAATTTGATCGGGAACGATGAGGAGGATTTGTGAGCCAATATGTCAGCACTGCCAGCCATCTGGAAAATGTTTCCACTCGCCAGGCGACCAATACGATGCTTGCTTATTCCATTTTGCGATTATCGTTTGGTGCCAATATTCTCCTGCACGGTCTGAGCCGTTTGCTGAACGGCCGAGCCGCGTTTCTAGCTTATCTGACCCATTATTTCGAACATGCCCATTTGATACCTCAAAGCATGTTGCCAATTTTTGGCGCTGTTTTGCCTTGGGTGGAAACAATCGTTGGCCTCCTGCTTATGCTGGGCCTGTTTTCGCGATTCACACTCATCTTCGGAGCGTTGGTGATGACGGTGCTCGTCATCGGCACAAACCTCGCGCAGGATTGGCTGGTTGCGGGCTTGCAGTTGCCATACTGCTTCATTTACTACTATCTGCTTATCCATATTGATGAGAACAGCATTTCTCTCGACTCCATGTTCGGAATCGGCGGACGATAGTTGGAAAGCTACAAGGCGGCCCGCATGCCCTTTACGCGCGGCGTGCGGGTTTTTTGCTTCTGTTCGACTCCGCAATCTATTTTTCATAGTCTCTCAACTACCTCATTCCTCACTTCCGTAGGTCTTCAAGTGTCCCAATCGAGTATTGCGCTTCCCGAAACTCCTTGCAGGACCGAGGTTTGCTGGGCATAGAGTGCCATGCTAGATTTTTGATCTGGGTAAAATTTAGCGATTGTTCCATGCCGATACAAAGACCACCTGTCGCGCCACGCCAAAAGACCTCTTCCATAGAGATCCATTGGAAGACTGTGACCTATCGCACGGTGCTTATATATATATTGATGATCGTTGCTGTTCTGGTTGCGGTTTCGTATGTGATTTTTCCGGATGCTTATAGCGCAGCGATGTCCAAGGTTTCGCAAGCGGTTGGCGCGGGAGCTCCCGCCACGGCAGAGTTGACCGCAAAGCAGGCAAAGTTTGTGAATCTTGACGGGCGCGTCCAGGTGAAGAAAGTAAATTCCGTGCAGTGGGTGACAGCAGATTATCGAATGGCATTGGACAAGGGTGATTTGATCCAAACTGGCGGGGATGGCGCGGCGCGCATCACCTTTGCGGATGGCACAACGTACACCGTCCAGACGGACACCCTCGTGACGGTCGAAGAAAATTCCGTGGGCCGCGATAGCGAAACGCGCGTCGCCATGCATATTACTTCCGGCGCTGTGGACTTGACCACCGGCACATGGGACTCCCCGAAATCAGAGGCGAAAGTTTCTTTTTCAAATGCTGTTGCGTCCGTCCAACAGAACAGCCGTGCAGCCGTACGCAGCGATCCAAAAACCAGCGAAACAGAAGTCACGGTCTCGGCTGGTGCCGCCCAACTTTCCACGTCAGATGGACGCCAACATGTGGACATCGGCCGATGGGAGCGCGTAACGATCCCGCAAGGCGGCGGCACCGTGGTGAAGACGAACGTACTTGCGCCCCCGGATCTGGCTCAGCCCTTGAATTTGCAGCCCTTAATCGTGCCGGATCCCAAGCATGCCTCGGTGCGGTTCGAATGGAAGCCTGTGTCGGAAGCGGTCAGTTATGAGCTGCGAATCAGCACCACCTCAATGTTTTCGCGCGTTGTGGAAGACCGTAAGCTGACAGGAACCTCAACGGAGATTGCAGGTTTTGACCAAGGGGATTACTTTTGGGATGTCATCGCCATGGACCAAGAGAAACGGGTCAGCTCTCCCAGCGATACCTTCAAGTTTACACTCGCGACACAAGGCAAGGGACAGGAGATGCTGCTGGAGGTCGGAAGCACGGAGTTGCATGGTAACGTGGTAGAGATCACCGGACGCACGGAACCTGGCGCGGCACTGATCATTAACGGAGAACAGGTTGCCAACGTCCAAGGCGACGGTCAGTTTAAATATTTCACGTCGCCCTTAACACGCGGCAGCCAAACGATTGTCCTCACCGGACAAAATCGGAGAGGCGGCACGGCAATCAAGCGTGTGGAAATAGTCGTTCCCTAACTTGTCGGGAACTTGTCACCAACTTATCGGGGCTTGCGGAAGCAGCGCGAGCGCGTCCGGAAAAAATTTTAGAGAAGGGCAGCCGGGGACGCCCAGTCATGCGGCATCCAGCAGCCGCGCGAGCGGCCCGGCACTGAGGAAAAAATGTCGAATAACGGTTATAACCTTCGCTCGGTATTCAGTCTGTTTTCTTCAGACCTGGCGATTGATCTAGGAACGGCCAACACGCTGGTCTATGCCAAGGGCAAGGGCATCGTGGTAAATGAGCCGTCTATCGTGGCGATCAACAAAAACAGTGGTGAAGTGGTGGCAGTAGGCAAGGAAGCCAAGGAAATGCTTGGCCGCACTCCGGGCAACGTGGTGGCCATCAAGCCCATGAAGGACGGCGTCATCGCCGACTTCAAGGTGACCGAAAAAATGCTCACCTACTTTATTCAGAAAGCGCACAACCGCCGCATGCTGGTGCATCCTCGCATCGTGATCGGCGTGCCCAGCGAAATCACGCCGGTGGAAAAGCGCGCTGTGCAGGACTCTGCCTACCGTGCGCGCGCCAGTGAAGTTTATCTGGTGGAGCAAGCCATGGCCGCCGCAATTGGCGCGGGCCTGCCGATTGAAGAGCCTTCGGGAAACATGGTCGTCGATATCGGCGGAGGCACGACGGACATCGCCGTGATCTCCATGAGCGGCATCGTCTATTCAAGGTCGGTTCGCGTCGCGGGAAATGAAATGGACGAAGCCGTGATGCAGTATTTAAAGCGCAAATACAACCTGCTGGTTGGCGAGCGCACGGCCGAGCAGATTAAAATGGAAATTGGATCGGCGTATCCGCTGGAGAAACCGCTGACCATGGAAGTGAAGGGACGCAACCTGATCGAAGGCGTGCCGCGAACGGTTACGATCGATGACAGCGAAATCCGCGAGGCGCTTTCGGAATGCGTCGCAACCATTTTGAATGCGTGCCGCGTGGCTCTCGAACGCACGCCGCCCGAGCTTTCCGCCGACATCAGCGACCGCGGCATTGTGCTGACGGGCGGAGGCGCGCTGCTCAAGAATTTGGACAAACGCATCCGCGAAGAAACCGGCTTGCCGGTTTCCATTGCCGATGATCCGCTGGCGTCGGTCGTGCTCGGAACAGGCAAAATGCTAAGCGATTTCCGGCTGCTGCGCCTTGTTTCCATCGACTAGATTATTCTGATGGCCGGCCTAGTTAATATTGAAAGCTGAATTTTTCTGCCATGATTGCAATTCCTTCTCGGCATAAATCTCTGACGCTTCTTGCCAGCGTTGTTGTCGTGCAAGTTTTATTGCTGGCCGCGCAAATCAAGCGCGAGCAGCAGGTGCGGCTCATCCGCGTGTGGGCTGTGGAACTTGTTTCTCCCTTGCAGCGGATCGCCGCATGGTCCATCAACGGCGCTGCTCATGGCTGGGGAGGCTATGTCGGCCTTCGCACTGCGCAAAAAGAAAATGATGCCATGCGCGCGGAACTCGATCGCCTGAAAATAAGAAACGCTGAACTCGAGGGTCGCGCTTTGGAGGCGGACCGCCTCGCCGTACTTCTCAGCTTTCATAATGCCCACGCCGAAACTCCTATGATCGCTGCGCACGTGATCGGCGGAAGTCCGGACTCGGGAACCCAGATGATCAATATTGACCGAGGTTCGCGCGACGGGATTCGCCGCGACATGGGCGTGATCACACCGGATGGTGTGGTTGGAAAAATTTTCGCCGTTTATCCCGACATTTCGCAGGTGCTGCTGATTGGCGATAAAGAAAGCGGCGTCGGCGCGCTGCTCTCGGACACGCGAACGCAAGGCCCGGTGAAGGGAACCGGCGAGCCGCTGCTTTCTATGGATTACATTAGTAATGATGAAAAGGTAACTGCCGGTGAAGCGATTTTAACTTCCGGCCAGGACCGCATTTTTCCGAAAGACTTGCCCGTGGGCACGGTCCAGGATTTCGTTTCGGAACCAAAAACGCCATTCATGAAGATTCGCGTAAAGCCCGCAGCTCGCCTGGACCGTCTGGAAGAAGTTTTAATTCTGCAGACACGGCAGGATCTAAATATGAAAAAGGGGCCGGATGCGGATACAGCTCCCGTTGCGTCACCTCAAGCAGCGAAACCAGCAGCCGCGCCTGTGCCTCCGGCAGCTGAGCCTGCGAAGAAGCCGGCGGGTCCGCAGTAAACGAATTGGCAAATATGGGCAGAACATATGGAAAGCACTGAAGTTTACATCGGGCCTGAGCCCCACATAGAAGTCCATAAGTATTACAGCGGAATCGTCCCCATCGCTGTGTTGCTCGCGCTTGTTTTGCAGGCATTTTTACCTGTTTATATTCACTCTGCAAATTATCTGGAATTGCCTCTGCTGGTCACCCTTTATTTTGCGCTTAGCAAACGCAACCCGTCGTCCGGCTTACTGCTGGGCATGGTCGTGGGTCTGCTTCAGGATAGTCTCAGCCGCACGCCCCTCGGCTTATATGGAATTGCGAAAACGATGGTCGGTTATCTGGCCTCCTCGCTCGGCGCGCGGATCGACGTGGAGCATCCCATCGCGAGATTCCTGCTGACCATCGGTTTTTATCTCTTCCACCACGTAATTTTCACGTTTACAACGCGGACGTTGCTGGCACGGCGGGAGGAAGCTTACATCACGCTACCGATTGCGATCGCGTCGCTCGTGAACGCCGTCATTGCCATCGGTTTGTTCCCCTTTTTAGACCGCTTCCGAAAGCCGTCCTGAAGAAAGGGGGTATCCGATTGGGCGCGTGTGATCTTGCGCACGTTAGGTGCAAATGCTAGTGTGATCAATGGTTAGGTGTGGAGAAAACCTACAAGGTGTGCGGAGCTGAAGGCCGCACGGAGTCGAGTTCGCCATTTCATTAATGAATGATAAACGGCTGCCTACCGAGCGGCTTGCGGTTGTTTCGTATGTAATCGTTGGCGTGATTGCGCTTCTTCTTTTGGGTTTCTGGAGGCTGCAGATCAATGATTCGGACCGCTATGCCCAAATGGCTGAGCGCAACCGGGTCCGTTCGATTCCGATCATCGCGCCGCGTGGTTCCATGCTCGATCGCGAAGGCCGCGTCCTCGCCGATAACTATCCCTCCTTCAGCGTTTTGCTTTTGCGCGATGCTCCCGACCAGGTAGAAAAATTGCTCCCGCAAATTGCCGATGGCTTGGGCATGACGCTTGAAGAAGTCAAGCAGCAGATTGAAGCCTCCCGCGCGATGCCCAAATTCCAGCCCATTGTCATCAAGCCGGAAGCCAGTCCGTCTGACATTGCATTCATTGAGTCCCACCGTGGCGATATCCCCGTCCTGGAAATGCTGATGGTTCATCGCCGCCGGTATCCTCACGGCGACATGCTTGCGAACGCCATGGGCTATGTAGGAGAAATCAGCCCGGAACAAGTGGAAGCCTCGGATTCCGCTTTGAAGCCTGGAGACATCGTAGGGAAATCGGGGCTTGAACGGCAGTACAACAGCACGCTGATGGGCACGGATGGTTTGCGCCGCGTGATCGTCAACAGCATTGGCAAGGAAGTAGGCCGCCTCGAGCAGCAAGATGCGACCCCGGGCAAACCGATTCAGCTGACGATTGATTACGATTTGCAGGCGATTGCGGATAATTATATGGCGGACAAGGAAGGCGCAGTCGTCGCCATGGATCCCCGCACTGGGGAAATCCTGGCGATGGTCAGCCGTCCTACGTTTGACCCGAATGATTTCGCGATTCGCATTCCTTCGGCAGAGTGGGCGTCTCTTAACACGGACGCTAGAACACCTTTGTTAAATCGCGCGATTCAGGGGCAGCTTGCGCCTGGATCAGTTTTTAAAATTGCGATGGCCACGGCAATGCTTGAGTCCCACGACGTGCCGGATAACTTCACCGCATTTTGTCCGGGACACGCGCAGTTTTATGGACGAACCTTCCACTGCTGGCGTCCCGCGGGCCACGGCATCGTCGATGTGCACAAAGCTATTGTGGATTCCTGCGACGTTTTCTTTTACACGCTCGGACAACGCCTGGGCATTGAACGAATTCATGAATACGGCGCGGGCCTTGGTTTAGGCCGGCGAACCGGCATAGATTTGCCTTCGGAAGAGCCCGGCCTGATGCCTTCGGAAGAATGGGTCCAGCGTGTGTATCACCACAAGTGGTACGCGGGAGAAACTATTTCAGTATCCATCGGCCAGGGCGCCGTCACCGTTACCCCACTGCAACTTGCGCGTATGGTTGGCGCGGTTGCGACCGGCGGAGATCTTCCCCAGCCGCATTTATTGAAAAGTCTCAACGCGAAGATGGATCGCTTCCCCCTTTCCGAAAATACGGTTGAACAAGTCACGCAGGGAATGTATGGCGTAATTAACGAGGGTGGAACCGGTTCCAGTTTGAAGCTCCAGAATATCGAATTTTCCGGCAAGTCCGGCACTGCCCAATTGATGAGCTACGAGGCGGGAAATAAAGTGGGCGGCAAGAAAGGCAAGGAGACCAACGGATGGTTCGTTGGCTACGCGCCCCGCCGCAATCCGGAAATTGTGGTTGCCGCCGTCGTGCAGGGAAGCACGGAGCACGGGGGAACCACAGCAGGTCCCGTTGTACGTGACGTGGTCAAAGCATATTACGACAAGAAAAACGGAGTAAAGATTCAGGAGTTTACAACCGCCAAGGCGGGGCAGCCTAAAGTGCTTCCGACTTCCGTGGCGGGACCGGCAGTGGCGGAAACTCAGCCCAGCCGCTAATTATCCAAATGGAAAAAGGGACAAGCATTCGCGATTACGATTGGTGGCTGCTGGCAACAGCTTTCGCCATCTGTGGCGTTGGTGTCCTCGAAATCTGGTCCGCAACGCATGCGAGCCATCTTGCCGGCATGCATACGCACCAGTTGGAGTGGATCGGTCTGGGCTTCGTTCTGATGCTCATTTTGTCCCGCTTCGATTACCACACCATCATGGATCAGGCCCCGGTTTTGTACTTGATTGCGATCATCGCCTTGATTTCAGTGCTTGTCGTGGGAAACTCGCGTTTTGGGGCCCGGCGATGGCTGCCCATCCTTGGCGGCCTTTTGCAGGTGTCGGAACTCGTGAAATTGATTATAATCATTGTGCTGGCCCGCTTCTTTTCCGAAGTCCGCACAGAAGAGCTCAGCCTGGCGGATTTGCTGAAGGCTGCGGCCCTCGTCGGGTTTCCCGTTGTCCTGATCATGAAACAGCCGGACCTTGGAACCGCTCTGGTCCTGTTGCCGCTGGCCGCCGTCGGAGCTTATTTGGCAGGTTTGCAGTGGAAACATTCCCTGGCGATTCTGGCGCTCGCGGCGATCATGGTTCCGGTGGGCTATCATTTTCTTAAGCCCTATCAGAGAGAACGTGTTACAACATTCCTGCGACCGGAGGACGATCCCAAGGGCGCGGGCTATCAGATTCTGCAGTCAAAGATCGCCGTGGGTTCCGGCGGGTTTTGGGGCAAGGGGCTGGGCAATGGAAGCCAGAATCAATTAGGCTTCGTCCCAGTGCGATACTCAGATTTTATTTTGGCGGCGCTGGCCGAAGAGCTTGGGTTTGCAGGTGTCTTCGTGGCGCTGATTTTATATATGTTCCTGCTGTTGCGTCTGGTTCAGAACGCCCAGCGCGCGCATGATCGTGCCGGCATGTTTTTGATCATGGGCGTAACGGCAGTTTTAGGTTTTCATGTTTTGGTCAACGTGGCCATGGTGATTGGATTTATGCCAGTCACCGGAATTCCGCTGCCTTTGATGAGTTATGGCGGGTCCGCCACTTTGTTTGTGTTTTTAGCTTTGGGGCTGGTGATGAACGTTCGTCTCCGGCGTTTCGTCAACTAAGCCCGCAGCATGACTGTCCGGCCATTGCCGCGCTTTGCGTCCAGTAGACGGCCGCCGGAAAGAAACAAAAATTTTGGAGTGAGGCAAGTGCCCATCGGAAGAACAAAAATAATTGTAGCTTCCCCGGCCTTCCTGCATCGCAGGACTGAGCGCACTTCCGTGCGCCAGGCCGGAGCGCGGCCATGCCCTCCGAGGAGTTTTTATGTCGAAGGAGTTAGTGATCTCCGCGACCCCGCACGAAACGCGGGTCGCGATCATGGAAGATGGTCAGCTTTGTGAGATTTACATCGAACGTGAAAAAGAATTTGCTTTAGTCGGAAGCCTTTACAAAGGTCGTGTTACAAGAGTTCTCCCTGGTATGCAGTCGGCCTTCGTTGATATTGGCCTCGATAGCGATGCCTTCCTCTACGTCAGCGATTTCCTGGAACATCTTGAGGAGTACGACCACGTAGCGCCCGCCGAGCCCAAGGCCCCAAGGCCCGAGGCGAAATCGGAGCAAGTGTATCCGCCAACCACCATTAATGGCGGCGTGGAAACTGCTCCCGCGCATGCCTATGTTTCTGAGCCGGCCGCCGCTGCACCCAAGCCCGTTGAAATTCACGACGCTGTGGACGTGGTTCCCATCATCACGCCTCTCGAAGGCGAAACATTTCAAGTGGTTGCCGCAGCGCAGAGCGCGCCGTCCGAAGGTGGCGCGCGTCCTGCGGCTCCGATGCAGCGCGTGCAGCATCCTCCCTTTGAACAGAGAAACGATCGAGGCCGCGGCGGCTTTGGCGGCAATCGAGATCGCGGTGGCCGAGGCGGGCGCAATCAACGCTTCGGCGGCCGTTCTGGCCCGAATCGAAGTGGACGGGATCGCCGTCCGGGTGGCGGGCGCGATTTGCCGCCTTCCAAGTATGCTTCTCCATCGGATCCCAAGCCACGCGAGTCGCGCCCCTATGAGCCGCCCGCAGCAACGGATTTCGAACCCATCATCCTGCCCGGCGAATCGCTCTCCATTTTTAAAGATCGAGCGCCGTCCGCGCACGGCATTTCTCCCGCCGCGCCCGCGTCGCATTCCTTGAGCACCGCAGCGTCCGTTCCTTCGCTGCCTTCCAATCGAACATTTACCGACGAGGAATTGTCTGCCGGCTTGCCTGGATCTTTATTTGCAACTCCGGCCTCTGCATCTCCTATGGAGCACGAGACTCCGGTGTCGGATGTGAAAGTGGAAACCTCCGCGCCAGTTTCCAGGTTCGCGGCTCCCGCTGAGCCGGAAATTGAATCGCAAATTATCTTGCCGGAAGCCGAGCCAGCGCATGCGGAATCATCCGAAATTCACGCGCACAGCGGTGCGAGTCTTTCCGATGAAGATGTGACCTCTTTGGCCGAACAGCTTGCCGAAGCCAAGCACGAGGAAGCGCAAGCCGTCGCCGAAAACCGTCCGGAAGCGATTGAAGCTGTTGCCGAATCGTTTGTCGAATCCGCCGAGCTGGAAGATTTGCAGGAAGCGCTGGACACGGATGCGGAAGCCGATCTGGAAGAGCATGACGCCGATCACGAAGGTGATCATGAAGGTGATCATGAAAGTGATCGCGATGCCGACCACGAAGAGGCGGAGGACGATGCCGATGCCCTCGCTGACGAAATGCACGAAGTCGCTATGGCCGCCGAAGCCGCTCCCGAACACGGGGGAGAGCACGAAGCCCTTCATCTCGGAGCGCACGACGATGGCACGCACGACGATGAGCACGAAGACGAACATGACGAATTGCACGCGGAAGGCCATGAAGAAGAGCACGACGCCGAGCATGAAGTAGAACACGGTGAACTTCACCTGGACGAATCCGCTGAGGGGCACGACGATCCGCGCGCCGCTGCCGAAACGCAGCAGCCCGGCACGTCTCAGCCTCCGACGAGCGCTCGCGTTTCCGAGCAGCCGCGCGCTCGCTTTCAGCGTCCCATGCGTCGCGGCAACCGCCCGCAGCGCGGTGGACGCCGCCCAGGCCAGCGTCCGCACCAACCGCCGCGCCACGGGCATCCGCGCCACGAACAACACCGCCGCCCGCAGCTGATTTCCGAGATGCTGAAGGCTGGCGAGGAAATTATTGTTCAAATTGCAAAAGAACCACTTGGTAAAAAAGGCGCGCGCATCACGAGTCACGTCGCGCTGCCCGGCCGTTTCCTGGTCTACATGCCCACGGTCGATCACATCGGCGTCTCGCGCCGCATTGGCTCGGCGGAAGACCGCTCGCGCCTGCGCCGCCTCGTCACCGAAGCCAAGGGAACTTTTCCCGGCGGCTTTATTGTGCGCACCGCCGCGTCCGAAGCGAGCGACGAAGAAATTCGCACCGACGTCGAATTCCTGGGCCGCACCTGGGACACGATTCGCGCGACGTCCGAGCAGCGCCGCGCGCCTGCGCTCCTGCATCGCGACCTGAATCTCGTGCAGCGCATTCTGCGCGATTACCTGAGCGAGGATTACGCCGCCATCTGGCTGAACAACGAAGAGGAATTCGCCAAGGTGGTCGAGTTCGTGAGCCGCTTCCAGCCGAAGCTCGTTTCGCGCGTGAAGCTGTACACGAAAGAAACGCCCATCTTCGAAGAGTTCGGCATTCAGCAGGAATTGGACAAGGCGCTGCGCCCGAAAGTGTGGCTCAAGTCCGGCGGCTACATCGTCATCAACCACACCGAAGCCCTCGTCGCCATCGACGTGAACACTGGCAAGTACGTGGGCCGCGGCTCCACGCGCCTCGAAGACACCATCGTCAAGACCAACCTCGAAGCCGTGAAGGAAATCGTGCGGCAAATCCGCCTGCGCGATCTCGGCGGCATCATCGTGTGCGACTTCATTGACATGGAAGAGCGCCGCAACCGTGAAAAAGTAATGGCCGCCCTGGAGCAGACCCTGCAGCAGGATCGCGCCCCCTCAAAGGCTCTCTCGTTCAACGAATTCGGCCTCGTGTGCATCACGCGCAAACGCACGAAGCAAGCCCTTGAACGCGTGCTGTGCCAGCCCTGCCCCTATTGCACCGGCTCCGGCATGGTCAAGTCCATTCCAACCATCTGCTACGAAATCCAGACCGAAGCCAAAAAAATGGCCGCCGATCTCGACGCGCAAAACCTAACCCTGCGCGTAAATCCTGAAATCGCCAAAGCCCTGAAAACGCGCGAGTCCTCCCTGATCGAAGATCTGGAACACTCAACGCGCAAAACCATCGTCATCCAATCCGACCCGACGCTGCATTGGGAGCAGTACGATATTTATTAGGCGGTTGCTTAGTGATCTCGATCCTGATTCAGCTTGCGTTCAAAAGTTGAAGCGTGCAACGATATTGGAAAATGTTGTGCGATAAGTTGTGTGCTCAATCAAAGAATTAAGGGGGCGAGATTATGAGTGAGAAACTTACAGAACTACTAGAGGCCGCGAAAAACGCTAGGATTACTCCAGAACAGTGCGAAGAGCAGAGACGAAGTTTTGCTTACGGAAACACAAATATCGAAAACTCGCGCATCACCCGGGAGACTATTGATAAGGAGGCTGAGGAACTTAAGGCCGAGAAAGCGCGATGAACGATAAGCAGGAGCGGCACAGTGAGGCTCTCGAAGCTGAACTGATCATTGACGCAACAGAGAAGGCGGGAAAAGAAGCAAGAAATGGTCTCCGCCAATTCGACGAGGTCATCGAGCAAGTAGAGTATTGGCTACAGCCAGAACGCAAGTTTCGATTCCGTCCATCTGCAATTCTTCACCTGAACTGTACAGCGCTCGACGGAATTAGCAGATACGCCGGAATCTATCGGCCTGCCGGTATCGCCATCCAAGGTAGCGCACATGTGCCTCCTGGGGCTCACTTGGTTCCAGAATTGGTTGAGCAGTTGTGCGACTACGTGAACGACAACTGGGAAAAATCCCCCATTCACCTTGCGGCTTTCACACTTTGGAGATTGAATTGGATCCATCCGTTTGTTGATGGAAATGGGCGAACCGCCAGAGCTATATCCTTCCTTGTCCTTTGTGTTCGGCTTGGATACAGGCTGCCAGGTACAAATACGGTTCCGGAGCAAATCTCACACGATAAGGGCCCATACTATTCTGCCCTTGAATTGGCTGATAGGGCAGACGCTCAAGGAAAAGTCGACGTCAGCCAGATGGAGTCGCTGCTTGAGGGTTTGGTTGCCAGCCAGCTCGTATCTATCCTTCAGGATGCAAAGGGCGGCAAACCAAGCTCTTCGCTGTCCTAGATAGTGGGTTGGCCAGTGACTTACCTTGTGCTACGAAATCCAGACCGAAGCCAAAAAAATGGCCGCCGATCTCGACGCGCAAAACCTAACCCTGCGCGTAAATCCCGAAATCGCCAAAGCCCTGAAAACGCGCGAGTCCTCCCTGATCGAAGATTTAGAGCACTCGACGCGCAAAACCATCGTCATCCAATCCGAACCCACGCTGCATTGGGAGCAGTACGATATTTATTAGGTTAGTCTGTGCCCGAGTGTCTGATGGTTCAAATTCTGAGTTATTCGGCACCGGTGCTTACGTATCGTAAGCATTGACAATTGCGAGGAAGGACCTACTTAAGGGCCTGGATTTCAACACTAACTCTTTGACCTAGCAGCGTACGAAACATCTTTTTAACTAAATTGCTAGGTTTTATGTGCGGGCCAACTTGTCCTATTCTGTTACACCACACCTCTGAGTGAGCGTAGTTATTTTCTTCTGGGACATGTTGAGGGAAGAATCTATGCGAAGGATTTTCGATGAGCAGTTGTGCTGGAATATCCTGAACCGCGATGGAAAGCACACCTAATCCTTCATACTCATCAGTCGTGGAAAGTAAAACATCTTTGGGATGGCTGAATTTTTCGCGGTTCACCGAGGGAGCTGAACTTAGTCCAATATTCAGGACTACTCCGATTTCGTAGTCATTCCTTGCATAGCGACGATAAATTTTCTCCGCAGGATCGAAATGTTGGTCGGCGGCTCGACCATTTATTTTCAATCTTTCGGGGATTTCAGCCATTTATATGATCCCGAATTTCTCGGATTGCATCTACGATTGAAATGTCTGATCCGTCCGTCGGAAGTAATGTTGGCGCCTGCCTTCCGATATGTCGAATTCCAAATACTTCTCCGTCATTTGAACACTCAAGGTCCGCGTAGCGGTCTCCACGAACAAAACAGATTCCCACCCCGCCTTCGGCAGAAGGAAGGATACGCACCCCCAAGAGATCGGGCATATCTAAAAGATCTAGAATATGTAGCGCCTTCTGAATTGCGGTACGATTTGGCGGCGGTGCAGCATAGCTGTCCCACCCATCCTTCAACCCACTTAAATTCAAAACGTTTTGTTGCGCTTCCGTCTTTTTGAACCTCAGCACGCTAGTTCTCGAGTCCTGTTCTAAGGCCTGTAACTGCATTTCTTCCACTCGTCTGATTGCTTCGCCAATTGCGTAAGTTTTAGGTCGAAAGCAATCAGGAACGATCTCAGGTTCTAGAAGGGTAAGGGGCATTAGCTTATAAGCTCCCGGGTTCTGTCTGTAATGCACGCTTCAAAGTACAAGTTTTTCCTTTCCCGTAGCAATTTTAGCTTATCCCAGAGGGTTTTATCTTCAGTAATGGCAAGGTTCTCGATATAAAGGTCAAGATCTAACACAATCGGAACTGTGCCAGGCATCGCGGTGCTGCCCAAGGCCTGATTAATTACTAGCATCCCCTCAAGGTCGCTCTGTGGGATTGGAAGCCTCAGCGAGAACGGGCCGATATTCCGTAGTTCCTTCGGAAGATCTCGAGACAGCTGGGCAAAAGTTTTCAAGTATTCCTCCGGTTCAATGATGGTTCCGGGGAAAACGAACTGATTAATGTATCGAGTTGCCAAACGCGTAATCTTGATCGTATGAGTAAAGTCTCGATATATCTGCCATAGTCTCTTGGTTTCTTCTTCGAGCATGCTCCAAGTTTGGTACGGAGCCAACCGGCTAAATGTGATCCCGTCTTTGCGTGCTTGAAATATCTGTTTATTGTCGGAACTAAAAAACATGATCGCAAACGGCTTCTGTTCGGCAGTGGCCGTTGACTCTGTACCAAAAGAAAATTTACCCTCGCTAAGGTAACGAGTTTCGACACGTGGATACTCGTCGACTAGAGATTTTGCTATGGAATTAAGCCCTTCAAATGTCAGGTCTGGACGAGCCTCTGTTCTAATGTCAATAAGGGCTTCGACGATTGGTGATTTCTTATAATGCATATTAGATAAAATAATAGCAGGGACGAAATTAAATAGTAACAGACGCCATAAGAAGCGCAAAGGTGGACTGTGCCTAATCGCGGGTGACCAGACGCGTGGCCCGCCCTTCCTTTTGAATTTGGGGTGCCCCACCCTTGACGATTTTTCAAGGATGGGGCTTTTCGTATTTGAGTCTGTCTTTTCGATTTCAATCAGTCGCGTGCACCAGGTATCAGCAATCGACGTATATCAATATCCCCAAACTTCAAATCCGTCGTCTGTGTCCGGGCCACTCGACTTTTCTTTACTTCTTTGACCAGTCTGTAAGGATGAGTTCGCAGGCCTTCTTCATGCCACCCGCAATGCTCCCTCCTTCTTTGGTGTTGGAAATGAGATCGCCATCCTTGTTTGCGACTTGTATTTGATTGTCTCGGACAAGCAAACCAACCTCGATGTGATTCAGGCTTATCGTATAGTCCGCCATTTGTTGGTTGATTGTAACGCGCACACCAGTGCAGTCCTTTTCGAGGTCTTTGCTCATCTCCATTGACTGGTCCCGTTGCGCGTTCTGGTTTAACTCTTTACTTGCCGATGCTAAGAAGATTCGCGGTTTCCCCGGTGTCTGTGCCGAAGATTGCTGAGATGCATCCTGAGCCGGCGGAGCTGCAGAAGATATGATTTGCTGTCCGGAATTCGCTGCTCCGTCAAACGAAGAAGACGAAGCCGATGTAGTCTGAGTAGTCAATGCCGGAGACGAAGACTTCACTAGAATCGCTGAAATAATTTTGTCGCTGGCGCCCGCCGACTTAAGCGCGATCAAACTATCCGCCGACGCGTCATACATTCCCGGCGAGACGCCGGCGCCACGAAACCTGTAAATCAAGTTAGGTTTTAAAAAGAACGGAGAATTGAGTTATGTTCCCGCTTTTGTCGCGCGAAACTTTTTATCGCTAGCAATATTAAGTATTGGCCAAATTCGTGCCTGACTAATCTAATGCCTCCTGTGACGCCTGGATCGCGCAGCCGCCCGTATCCAGTGTGGTCGTGCAAGCCTGATCCGCCAGCGGAGTAAAGTACACTTGCGAAGCGCCGACATCCGATGATGAATTATCGATGATGATGCCGCTGGTCCCGCCTGTCACAGTCGTCGTCGCGGAAGTAACCTTCGAGAGACCCCACGTCGAAGGGTCGGTGATGTCAAAGGACATGATACAAGCCGATCCCGCTGAGCAATTGATGGGCGTGCCTGTCACCGCGTTTCCCGTCACGCTAAGGAACATCCGGTCCGTCGCTCCGTTCTGAAACTCGGTGATCGGTGAACAGGTCCCATCGACCGTAGTCAGCGAGGGTCCAAGGACTGGAGTTCCCATGACTCCAGCGCTAATCGGTATTTGCCACAGCGCGTTGGATGTGCCGCTAATACCGCAAGCGTATAAATTTCCTGTCCCACCCGTGTCGTAATAGGCTTCGTCAAAAGCTCCGTTGAACATGGCAGGGGTTGGGTTCGTGCCGCTGTCCGAAACCAGTACTTCCGGTCCCGTGGCATTATCAAGGGCGTCGGCGAAGGGTGGCACTTGGAGCTGAAACACAGCGGTTGCACTGGTTGCTAAATCTGCCCTTGCAAAAAGGTACACTTTTCCCGCCGTCACGTCCACGAGCGGGGCGTCATCAAACCCGGTGTTTGCCAATTTGACGGTGGTGGTGCTTCCCAAGTCGTCGATTCCGCCGACCGTCATATCCACTACGGCGAGGAGACCCGAAGTGTCGGTCATGAGAACTTCCTTAAAGTTATCGAGCACCACAGGGCTGCTCAACTGAGCGCCCGGATCCACAATTGCCGGCCATAGGTTCTTTCCCGCCGGCGGGGTGCACCCGTCTGTCATCGTGGTCGAAGTGCACACAACTTCCATGGGTGTCCCCAGAAAGACGCCTGTGAATTTGTGCAGGAAACCAGCCGCGTCACCAACAAACAGAGTGTCGGTCGGAAAATCGTAAATAGGAGATGAGTGGGTGTCGGTAGGATTGGTGTCACTGTTGCTGCTGGATAACGCGAATGTCGTCATGCACGGCGCGGTGAGCGCGGTACAACCCCCCGTGGCCGGAATCGCGGGGTTGGAGAGAGTGCCCGAAAACGCTGCCCACCGGAGGATGACCAGAGTTGCTGCACCCGGAGTGCTTTGTATAAAGGCAACTTGAGAGCCGTCAAAGGAAAGAATCGGGGAAGTCACAACAGCTCCGACCGTCCCGGTGTTGTATGCCCAATACACGGATGGGCTGCCTGTACAACTAGAATAAAGATTGGTAAACGCAGCGATGGTAGCCTGAGAATTCGATCCCGGTTGGCTCGTATTGTACACGACGAAATCCGGTTGTTGGCCCGCGCCCGGAGGTGGGGCCGCGCAGTTCGCGGAAGTCGAATCAAATGAATACTTTGCAGGATAATTGCCCGCGCCCACTGTGGCCCCGGAGCCCAAATTGACGCTCCAGTCCCCGTGAAGGTTGTCCGGATGTTCGAGCGCTCGCCGCCACCGCCATTCGTCCCGGTCGAGACCTCGCCTTTCGGCGTTTTTCCGCCTCACCTGCTGTATATATCTCGTGTCTCTTGACAATTCAAAGCGCTTCATCAAGGAGTGTGGTTCGGAAAACACCAGGTGCCGATGGCTCCAATCGGTCACCAGATGCTCGTGTTCCTCTCCTGCATTGGCGCCGCGGATTGCGATAAGTGCAAATACAAAAACAACTAGAATAATTTGGGCCACTCTGATTCGCCACCAATTTTTCGATATCATTGAATCCTCGTTAATTTAGAATTCCAAGCAAGATTCCATACTTACGTTTGCAATCGGGTGGTAACCACAGGGACTAATCTCGTCGATACATACGCACAATATTTTCAGGCCTGGTTTAAAGAAGAGAGGAGCTAGCCTGTCGCAAGCTTGATTTACTGTTCACCGTGCGACCCCCGCCGTCCGAAATTGAAATCTGATTACTTTTTCAGATAATTCTTTCAAGAGAAATCGATCCGTTTGAATATATCGAACTGCTGAATGATGAAAATAATTGTCTTTTGGAATCGTTCCTAAGTGCTATCCCCCATGACAGTTCTGGACCTTTTGCTTTCGCGATGTGTGGCCGCACTTCACCAACCGTACCCTTCGAACGCAGAAAGCCCCGGCAACCGAAACTCCCCAATGCAAAGCCTGTTCAGCGGGCTTGCCGAGGGCGTGGCGAGATGGGATTGGCTTCGTGGCGCCGGCGCCACGAAGCCTGCCACTCAAAACGAGTTTCGCCCGGCAAGGGAATCCGTAGGCTCTTCCCGCTGTTTCGCGAATGCTTGGTCGCTTTGCAATTTTCGACTTATAATCTCGAATGGCTTTTCGACCACTGCCGCGATTGGGGTGTTTCGGCGGACTTGTTCTCGTCTTTGTAGTCTTTTTTCTGATTTTTGCACTTCTGGCGCCATGGTCCTTTCGTATCGGCGGACGCTGGACTCCGGGATTCTGGCAGGGCATCGGAACGCTGCGAACCGAATCCGGCCAGGCTTACCCGCTCTATGTTTATTTTTTCCCGGGCTTCAGAGGCATGTCGCGTCTGCGATTGAACGGGCAGCGTCCTACGAATTCGTTGCGCGGAATGGGTTATCTGTGCTCGGCGCAAGGTGTGACGCAACGTATGGAGCTGAGCGGCGACATTTATGGCACTTACCTGAACACGGACGGGAACCAGACCGGCTTCAGGCTGCTCGACTGGCGGCGCCCCTTTCGAATCAATTATCAATACCGGCGCTATTTCGATCTTCACGGCAGGTGGAGTGGTCCGGAACTCGTGATGCAAGATGACGGCGGCTGGGAAAGAGGTTTTCATCCCGATCCGCACAATCCGAAAGAACGGGCGAAAGTTACGTTCACATGGGGCAGTTACTCGGACTTCAAGAAATTGTGCGATGCCACTGTGATTCCAGAAAAGGACCGCATCCCTCTTCCGCGTGAGTAATTTCGGCGCCATAATCTTCGAGAAATTTTTGATTTTCGGGTGCCGCATTCTTGCAGGGTTCACGGGTGCGGGTTTTCTGATCCTCGAAGCATACTCCCCAATTGCAGATTCAGACGCGTTTTTTCATTGCGTCCTGAATATTTCGTCTATTCAGGAAAAGAACCGCACCCTTAACAAAGCCGGTGAAGGATGCGGCACCCAAAAATCAGTTCAGCTCCATAAATCCACAAGAGTTATGATCGGTTCGCATGGGACTTCAGCCGAGTCCATAACGCAATTCCACGCATCCAATTTTTTATGTGTTTTTATTTAGTTTATTATCCAGGATCGGGAGGTTGAAATGAGCAAAGTGTTAGTTACAGGAGGATCTGGATTTATCGGGAGCCATGTGATCTTGCAACTCCTGGCTGCCGGTCATGAGGTGCGCACCACGTTGCGCAGCCTGAAGCGCGAGGGCGAAGTTCGCGCCATGCTGAGAGAAGGCGGAACTGAACCGGGCGACCGTTTGTCGTTTGCTGCGGCCGATTTGTTGAATGAAGCGGGTTGGCCGGAAGCTGTAGCCGGATGCGATTACGTGGTGCATGTGGCTTCACCACTGCCGCCAAGTGTTCCGAAGAATGAAGACGAGTTAATCGTGCCAGCGCGCGAAGGCACGCTTCGTGTGTTGCGCGCTGCGCGCGATGCGGGCATTAAGCGGGTGGTACAGACCTCTTCGTTCGCGGCAATCGGGTATGGGCGCAAGGAACGAGAAGCGTTGTTCACCGAGGCGGACTGGACAGATCCGAACGGCAGTGATGTGCAGGCTTACGCCAAATCAAAAACTTTGGCCGAGCGCGCGGCGTGGGATTTCATTGCCAAAGAAGGAGGCGGCCTCGAGCTTTCGGTGATCAATCCGGTGGGCGTATTCGGTCCCGTGTTGGGGCCTGACTATTCGGCTTCGATTCTCATGGTGCAGCGCCTGATGGACGGCGCGGTTCCCGGATGCCCGCGGCTTTATTTCGGCGTTGTAGATGTTCGCGATGTCGCCGATTTGCATATTCGTGCGATGACTCACCCGTTGGCAAAGGGCGAACGCTTCCTCGCGGTCTCCGGAAATTTTATGACCATGCAGGAAATCGCGAAAGTGTTAAAGAGCCGCATGGGCGCGGCGGCCCGCAGAGTGCCCACGCGCCAAGTCCCGGATTGGCTCGTGCGCCTCGCCTCGCTGCGCGATCCGGCGATTAAATTGATCTTGCCCGAACTCGGCAAAGTAAAGAACGGAACGAACGAAAAAGCCCGGCGCTTGCTGGGCTGGGCGCCACGTTCGAACGAAGAGGCGATCGTCGCCACCGCCGAAAGCCTCGTGCGGCTGGGACTCCTGAAGGACAGTCAGAAAAAAGCCGCGTGAGCTGCAGTTGGCGCGTAGCTGCACTCAAGTGGCGGGGCTTTAGCCTGCGGGGTTTAGTCCATGCCAGGACTAACTACCGCAGGCTGAAGCCCGCGCCATTTAAAACCTGCACCCTTAAACAATTTGAAATGACAGCGCAACCTTGCGGCTCACTATACCGAAGTGTAGGCTGGAGCTTGCAGCGCTGATCCGAATTACCAGCAATCGAAAAAATTATATTGGAGTGATCCGATGCCCTTGCTCAACCCGCGTTCCTACTTGTTTGTTCCGGGCACGCGGCCGGATCGTTTTCCAAAAGCTTGCGCAGCCGGTGCGGACGTGGTGATTCTCGACCTGGAGGATTCTGTTGCGCCTGCGGATAAAACAACGGCGCGCGCGGCGATCTCAGAGTGGTTATCAGCCGCGCTCCCCGTGATGGTTCGCGTAAACACTTCAGGGAGCGAATGGTTTCGCGACGATTTAACATTGGCGAAAAAAACAGGGCTCGTTGGCGTTTTGTTGCCGAAGGCCGAGCGGCTGGAAGAAATACGCCTTGTGGCGGAAAGTTTTGGTCCCGCCATGCCCATCCTGCCGCAAATTGAAACGGCGCGCGGATTCCGGAATGCGCGGACTCTGGCCGGCGCGCAAAATGTAAAGCGACTCTTGTTTGGCTCCATCGATTTCCAACTCGATCTCGGCATGCTGGCTGAGGAAGACGAACTTTTGTATTTCCGCTCGCAAATCGTTCTCGATTCGCGCCTCGCGGGAATTTTGCCGCCGGTGGATGGAGTTACGACAGATATCAACTCACCGGATCGCGTGCGCGCCGATACCCTGCGTGCCCGCCGTCTGGGCTTTGGAGGAAAGATGTGCATTCATCCCAAGCAAGTGCCCATTGTGAATGAATGCTTCGCTCCCACAGACCAGGAAGTGGCGTGGGCCACGCGCGTTGTAGAGGCTTCGGCAGCAGCTCCCGGTGCGGCAATTTCAGTGGATGGAAAAATGGTGGACCGTCCTGTACTCGCCCGGGCGGAAGCCATTCTGTCCATCGCCGCTCAATTGCGCACGCAATAATCTGGCGCTGAATCGTTTGGAATAAGCTGAAGTCTCGTTCGAACCTCTGACGATATTTCGACTCAGCCTTCGAACGTGGTATTCTTTTTCGTCGCTCCATCAGTGCGGGCGTGGCGGAATGGCATACGCAGCGGACTTAAAATACCTTGAGTGCTCACTGGGAAACCTGTGATGCAGAACTGCTCAAATTCGGGGAAACCTTAACTGGCGATCCCGAGCCAAGCCTGAAACGCTGTAAAAAGGGTTTCAGGAAGGTGTAGAGACTAGACGGGCAGCACCTAACCTCCGACATTAAGGAGTAAGGCGAAGGGATAGTCCAGACCGCAAACCTGCGATGTCAGGGCGGCGAAAGCCGTAGACGGTAAGAAAATCCGCAGGGTCGTAAGGCCCGTGTGGGTTCGACTCCCACCGCCCGCACCACTTTTTTCCTTCAAAAAGCGTAGACTTGGCTCAAGCCTCGGCTAACAGGAATTTTCAATCCTCTTTACATATTTATTCGTGGATGCTTCTTTGTGGCGCCGGCGTCCCGCCGGCGGTTTTCCGTAGCTTCAGGGTCCAGAAAAACCGCCGGCAAGATGCCGGCGCCACGAAAAGCCTGGCCATCATTTCTCACAAATGCGTTTTAGATCGCTGGGGAAATGAATACCAATTTTGCCAACGCAGAAATGGTGCGGGCACGGCATGCCGTGCCCCTACGGCCTATGCTAGATTTTTTTGCAGCGTGGCTTTGTCCAGTTCGTTTTCCCATCGCGCTACGACAAGTGTTGCCACGCCATTTCCAATCATGTTTACTACCGCACGCGCCATGCTCATAAAGCGGTCGATGCCGATGAGCAGCGCCATGCCGGCAACTGGAATTGTTGGAATCACCATAAGCGTGGCCACCAGTGCGATGAACGCCGCGCCGGTTACACCGCTGGCTCCCTTGGAGGTAAGCACGGCTACGGCGAAAATTGTTAGCTGCTGGCTGAATGTCAAATGGATATTGGTGGCCTGAGCGACGAACAGAGCGGCCATGGTCATGTAAAGGCTGCTGCCGTCCGTGTTGAACGTGTACCCAGTCGGGACCACCAGGCCGACCAGCGATTTCGAGCAGCCCAGCTTTTCCATTTTTGCCATCAGCGTGGGCAGAGCTGGGTCCGACGAACTGGTGGCCAGCACTACGACGATCTCGTCGAAAATGTAGGAAAGGAATTTGAAGATATTGAATCCTGAAAACCAGCCGATCAATCCGAAGATGACCAGCACAAATAAAATACATGTCAGGTAAAAAACGAAGATTAAATATCCCAGCGGCCCGAGGGATGCGATGCCATATCTGCCAATCGTAAACGCCATGGCCCCAAATGCGCCTATGGGCGCCAGCTTCATCAAAATATTGATCACGCCGAATACGGCGTGGGTTAAAGCTTCGAACAACTCCACAACCGGTTTGCACTTGGGGCCAACAATGGATAGCGCGAAGCCGAACAAAATGGCGACCAGCAACACTTGCAGAATATTGCCTTTGGCAAATGCATCCACCATGGTCGTGGGGATAATGTTCATCAGGAAGTCGGCCACGGTTTGTTGCTTGGCTGCGCCAGCGTAATCCGCCACCGATTTCGCGTCCAGCGTTGCGGGGTTAATGTTGAAGCTCGAGCCCGGATGCAATACATTGCCAACAAGCATTCCGGTGAACAGCGCCAGCGTTGATACGATCTCGAAATATAGCAGCGCTTTTCCGCCGATCCTGCCAACCTTCTTCAAATTCTCCATGCCTGCGATGCCCGTAACCACCGTGCAAAAAATAATCACGGTGATGACCATGGTGATCAAGCGAATAAAGCCATCGCCGAGAGGCTTCATCTTTACGGCCGACGCAGGTCTGAAATATCCGTAAATAATAGCAAGGGCCACGCCGATCAACACCTGGCCCCACAGTGTCAAATAAAACGGAGTCTTTTTTTTCGGTTGCTGAGGTTCAGCAACGATTGTCGATTGATCTGCGGTGGGTATCGATCCCATCTAAATTCTCCTTGAGTCGAGCGCCTATGCTAGGCCCTAAAGGGCCTCAAAGCAAGATAGGTCATTTATTCATTTGCCTGGTTCAAGGGAGTCTATCACTGGATGAGCTTTCCCGGTTCAAGAATGGCAGTGGCCAGGTCATTGAGGAAGAGCGCGCCGCGCGCCCCGTCCAGGACGCGGTGGTCGCAAGAAAGTGTGAGAGTCAGCATCGGCCGTATCCCCGGCTTCCCGTCGACGGGAACAACGCGATCGGCGATACGCCCGACGGCCAGGATCGCTGCTTGCGGCGAGACGATAATCGCCGTGAAAGCATCGACCTGATACATGCCGAGGTTGCTGATCGTGAATGTCGCGCCCGTGATGTCAGCTGGGCGCAATTTTCCGCCGCGCGCCCGTTCCGTAAGATCGCGTCGCAGCACTGCAATTTCACCAAGTTGTTTTGTATTTGTGGCGGGGATCGCCGCAACCACCACGCCATCGTCCACGGCCATGGCGACGCCAACATTAATTTCGGAATTCAGCTGAACGCCATTGCCGATCCAGCTCGCGTTTACAGAAGGATGCTTCGCTAGCGCGTGCGCCACTGCTGCAACCAGCAAATCAGTGTGGCTAAGTTTTACGCCACGCTCTTTTTCAATCGCCGGTCCAAATTTTTCGCGCGCGGCAAGCAATGCGCTCGCATCGATTTCCCGGATCACGAAAAAGTGCGGCGCAGACGTCCAACTCTGCGTCGTGCGCTCAGCCATCAATCGAGCGACTTGAGAAAGGGGCTGCATGGTGTGGGCTGCAGATTGCGAGGGTTTATTTGCAGTCGGAGCAGGTGCACTAGCCGAAGTTCCGCCTGCAGCCACAAACGCCATAATATCTTCCGCCTGAATTTCTCCTTCGCTGCCGGTGCCGCGAACTAGCGAGAGATCCACCCCGTGTTCACGCGCAAGGCGGCGAGCCTTCGGAGAAATTCTAGCGTTCGTTGTCGAGGCGGAGGACGCCTGCGCGGATACATTTGCAGGAGCCGCAGGCGCCGAAGCAGCGGCTGTGTCCATACGCCGCCCTGAAGCAGCGGCAATCTCCGCAGGTATTTCTTCGCCGGGACTCACGATCCATGCAATTGTCTGGCCTACGGGAATGACGTCGCCCGCGTGCGCCTTGACGCCAACAAGGATTCCGTCCGCCGGCGATTCGATTTCCACGACGGCCTTGTCGGTTTCGACGTCAAGCAAGGGCTCGCCTTTGCCAATGGCTTCGCCTTCTTTTTTTCGCCAGGCAATCAGCTTGCCTGTTTCCTGCGCCATTTCGAGCGCGGGCATAACGATGCTGTGGGCCATGTGTGCCTTCTTTTATTTTCGGATTATTTGCCGGCTCGAACCTTGTTGACCTTGGGCGGCTTTTTCCCCAGCGCCTTGGAGCTTGCCGCAACCATTTTCACCACATCCGCGTTGGGAGGTCCGTCATGTTCGCGCGTGGTTTCGAGCGGCCCGTCGACCGTCACGTAAGGAGCGCCGGCAACCAGAAGTTTTTCTGCCGGGAATCGCGTGATCACTTCGTGCCCGGTTTCGGTGACGACGATTTCTTCTTCGATGCGCGCCGCGCTCCAGCCATCCTTCGCGGGCCAGAATGTTTCCAGCGCAAAAACCATTCCCGGCTTCAGCACGTGCGAATGATCCAGCGAAACGAGGCGGCTGATCACGGGTTTTTCCCAGATCGCGAGACCGATGCCGTGCCCGAATTGCAGCGCGAAGGCCGCTTCTTCGTCGGGGAAGCCGAACTCCTGCGCTTTGGGCCACACGGAGGCAACTTCCGCTGTTGTGCGTCCCGGTTGAATGAGTGAGATCGCCGCATCGAGATAATCGCGGCAGCGCTTGTAGGCGTCAACCATCGCGCGCGAACTATAGCCGATTGAAAAAGTGCGGTAGTAGCAGGTGCGGTAGCCCATGTAGGAATGCAGAATGTCGTAGTACACGGGATCGCCGGGACGCAGCACGCGGTCGGAAAACACGTGAGGGTGCGGATTGCAGCGCTCGCCGGAAATTGCGTTCACAGCTTCTACGTATTCGGAGCCGAGATCGTACAGAACTTTGCTCACGAGGCCGACGGCTTCATTTTCGCGCAGGCCGGGCTTCATCGCGCAATACAGATCGTGGTACGCAGCGTCCACCATCATTGCTGAAGTGTTGAGCAGCGTAATTTCATCCTGCGTTTTGATCACGCGCGCGTCGGACATGATCTGCTGTCCGTCGACGACGGTAATTCCTTCGCGCTGCAGCGCAAAAAGAATCGGCGGCTCGATGATGTCGACGCCGAGCGGTTCCTTGTGCAGGCCGCGCTTTTCCAGTTCGACGCGGATTTTTTTCGCCACATTTTCAGCGCGTCCCATTTCCGGCGACATGGCTCCGCGCAAGAGCGGAATTCCCGCCTGCGAGCGCTCGCCCATCCAATGGCAGTGCAAGCGGTGATGCTTCGCCGCCGAGCCGAAATCCCACATGAGCGGCTCATCATTCTGCGGCAGCAGCGTGAAGCGGCTGTTCTTGTCCTGCGCCCACGTGCCAATGTGCGTCGCGGTAATGTAACGCACATTGTTCATGTCAAAGCAAAGCAGGGCGCCCATAGAGGATTCCGCGAGAAGTTTTTTTGCGCGCGCCAGACGCTCGGTTCGCAAGCGTTCAAAATCTACGCGGTCTTCCCAATCGACCGCCATCGTTCCGTATGTAGGTAATGCCACCGATGCACCCCCGCCAGAAGTAGCACAGGCTTTAGCCTGTGGGTTTAGATTTTATTTCCAGAAAACAAATGTAGCGCCAACCTTCAGGTTGGCATTTCTTGCTTCCGCAGATGCACCGTAGGGGCACCGTTCACCGTGAACGGCATGACATGCCCGTACAAATGCGGCATCGGACATTACAAAATTCATTTATTTCTTGCACATTGCGCGTGCCGCTTCAAACACAGTTTTCTCCGTCGGAATCGTAGCATCCTCCAGCGGCGGAGAGAACGGAATCGGCACGTGCATCGCGCCAATCCGCTTTACCGGAGCGTCAAGATCGTAGAAAGCGCCCGTGGCAATCACCGATGCAATTTCCGCCGTGATGCCATATTTCTCGTAGCCTTCATCGAGCACAATCGCGCGCGAAGTTTTCTGAGCCGATTCGATCAAAGTTTTTTCATCAAGCGGCCACGTCGTGCGTGGATCCACAACCTCCGCGCTGACTCCAATTTCTTCGAGCATCTTCGCCGCGCCCAACGCTACCTGCACCATGCTGCTCGTCGCAACAAGAGTGATGTCATCGCCCTCGCGTTTGATGTCGGCAACGCCAAACGGAATCGTATAGTCCTCCACGGGCACAGGACCTTTTTGCCGGAACATCATTTTGTCTTCGAAAAAGATGACGGGATTGTCATCGCGAATGGCCGTCTTCAACAAGCCTTTTGCATCGTACGGCGTCGAGGGCAGCACAACTTTCAGGCCGGGAACATGGCTGAGCCACGCCTGCAGCGATTGCGAATGCTGCGCGGCGGAACGGCGCGACGCTCCGAGCGTAGTGCGCAAAACCATCGGCACTTTCCACGCGCCGCCAGACATGTAATGCACTTTCGCGGCCTGGTTCACAAGCTGGTCCATGATGAGCGTCAGGAAATCGCCGAACATGATGTCCACTACGGGACGCAATCCGGTCATCGCCGCGCCCACGCCGATCCCTGTAAATCCCGGCTCGGAAATCGGTGTATCGATCACGCGCGATTTTCCAAACTCTTCCACCATTCCGGACAAAACCTTGAAGGGCGTTCCCGCTTCGGCAACGTCCTCGCCCATAATAAAAACGCTTGGGTCGCGGCGCATTTCTTCCGATAGCGCTTCGCGAACCGCTTCGGCCATCGTTAATTCGCATACGGCTACTTCAGGCATAAACGTCCTCCCCAACTTTATCCACTCCCGGAAACGGGGCTTGCAAGGCAAACGCCACAGCGGCGTCGA
>DATHNC010000019.1:0-11823 GCA_035486415.1 Saccharimonadales bacterium (SeqCode) | reverse complement strand
TGGCGCTCACGCCATGGGTGGAATGGCGGCGCAGATCCCGATCAAGAACGATGCTGTAGCCAACGAAAAGGCGCTGACAAAGGTTCGTGAAGATAAGCTGCGCGAAGTGAAAGCTGGCCACGACGGAACGTGGGTTGCCCACCCCGGACTTGTGGCGATCGCGAAAGATATTTTCGACGCGCACATGAAGGGCCCGAACCAGATCGACACCAAGAAAGAGCCGGTGAACATTACCGCCAAGGACCTGCTCGAAATTCCCAAGGGCACGATCACCGAGGAAGGTCTGAAATGGAATATCGACGTCGGCTTGCAGTACCTGGCCGCGTGGCTCGATGGCAATGGCTGCGTGCCCATCTACAATCTGATGGAAGATGCTGCCACAGCGGAAATTTCGCGCACGCAGGTCTGGCAATGGTGCAAACACGGTTCAAAGCTGGAAAATGGGCAGACCGTTACACCGCAACTGGTCCGCGATGCGACGGCTTCCGTCCTTGAGAAGCTGAAAAATCAGTTGGGCGCGGAAAAATTCAATGCGAGCAAGCTGCCCATGGCTGGGAAAATTCTCGTGGAACTCATGACCAGCCCCACATTCCATGAGTTTCTCACCACAGACGCGTACGCGTACCTGGCGTAGTTCATCGAGTCGGGTCGTAGGGGCGCGGCATGCCGTGCCCCTACAACTTCTGCATCATTCCACCGTAGCAACGTAAGCCGTTAGCCGCGGCCGTCCTGCCACGAGTCTTTCCTAACTAGTTTGTAAGTTTGAGTCTTACTGTAGCCCGCCTCGCTTGCCCTGAGAGAACGCGAAGGGTCAGAGGCGGGGGTTTAGGCGATGTCCTCCACAACCCTCTGAATTCAGTGCAACGAAGTTTAGGCCGCACCCTTCAACTCTGCAAACACGCGCTGACCAATCAATTTTGCTGCAAACTTTCATCTAAACCCTCGCCTCTGAAGAGGCGAGCTACAAATTGCTCAGGGGCAGATTCCTTGCTTGCAGCCGCGCTTGTGTTCATCAGAAATATCCTCTAACCGCGCAGGAACAAATCCATCGCGATTCGGCATGTGGACATTCGGCAGCGTCTTTTGGTCGAGCACATCGCTCTCCTGAACAATTCCGTTTTTGTAGAGGATGAATGCCGTCAGCGCGTAAACCTCGTTGGGCGCGAGCGTTCCGCCCTGATTGCGCGGCATCGCGCGGTGAATGTAATCCCAGACCATCGTCGCATACGGCCAATACGCGGCCAGCGACCTCACCGGCTTCATCGTGGTCAGCGACTCGTGTGCGTTCTTGTCCGTCACCAGCGCCGGACCGATTTTTGCACCTTCGCCGTTCACCCCGTGGCAGACGGCGCATTTTTCGGCAAAAATTCCCGCGCCTTCTTTTGCCGAACCGCTCCCCGGCGGAAGTCCCTTGCCTTCGCGGCTAATGGAAATATCTTCGGCCTGAATTTCCTGCTTCGTTGCGGGGGTGCCGATCCCTTTGTAAGCGGGCATGGCAGCTTGCTGCGCGGCAGCTGCGGAAGCGATGGCCGCTATTCCGGCAGCCACTACAATAAATTTAGAAAATCGCATTCTTTATGCTCCCGTCCGCATTTACTTTCCAAGGTTGAATCGCGTTCATGTCGCTTGTGATCAGCGTGGTCTTCTTGAAAAAATCAGGATCCGTGCCCCAGATCTTTGCCACTTCCGCGAGCGATGGTTGCACGACTCCATTGTCGTCCGTGCAGCGGGACATGAGCATGGCCTCGCCACCGTCCCAATTCCATGGAATCGTAAAACGCGTGTGAGCCTTGCGTAAAATCGGGTCCTGCATCTTCGCGTCTTTCCAGATTTTGCCGCCGTCGGTGGATACTTCCACGCGCCGGATAGTTCCGCCGCCTGACCACGCGAGGCCTGTGATTTCGTAAAAGCCCGGGCCCTGAAGATGATGTCCGCCCGAAGGTCGAGTGATCACCGATTTCGGCCCCAGCTCGAATTCGAACCAACGCGATTTTCCGTCCGGCATCAGGCGCGGGTATCGAGTAACTTCCATCATGCCCATGTAGGGTTCGTCCACCACGTTGATCCGGTGCAGCCACTTCACGTTATTGATTCCCTGAAAGCCTGGAACCACGAGGCGCAGGGGAAAGCCCTGCTCGGGGCGCACGGGCTCGCCGTTTTGTGCGTAAGCCACCAGCGCGTCGTCCATCGCTTTTCCAATTGGAATACTTTTTGAATGCTTATAGTCGTCGGCGCCTTCTGCGACGATCCAAGTGCCGCTCTTTTGCAATCCCGCTTGCTCAAGGATGAGCGAGAGCATCACGCCGGTCCACTGGCTGCAACTGGTATAGCCATGCGTATCCTGTGCGGTGGCGTCGGGAGAAACTCGCTGGGGACCGCCGAGGCCGCCCGTTGTACTGTTTCCGTGGCACTCGATGAAATGAAATTTGGAGACCGAAGGAAGGCGCTTTATATCGTCCACCGAGAGAGTCATCGGTCGGTCCACCATGCCGTGGATCAGCAGGCGATGTTCCTTCGGATTAATGTCGGGAGGCTCGTAGCCGTGCGAAATCACAAAGTGAAGCGACGCTGGCGTGACCATTCCCGAGGAATCCTGTATTGGGGAAGTGAGGCCGAACGCGCGAGGCTCGTCCGGCAAGTGGCGCTCCGGATTATTAATGCTGCCGTGGCGGATCGAATCGACAAAGTGCGACCGCTCGCCGTGCTGATGCAGCTGATCGACGCGCTCCAATGGCGCGTCGGCTCCCTCGACGGATTTTGCCACTGCAGGTGCTCCAAGGGCCAACCCCGCCAGTGCCGCGCCATTCTTTAGAAACAGCCTGCGGGTAGGTTTCTTAGGATTCATGCGAGCCTCCCATATAATTTTAACGAAATGGTATCACACGCACGGGTAGGACAGGCTTCAGCCTGTCTTCTTTTGACTTTTTCTCGCAACTACAAAATTCAAAACCGGACAGGTTGAACAGGCTGCGGAAAAACCCAATACTCAGTCATTCTGAGCGAAGCGAAGAATCTCTCCTTGTTTTTTTCCTATACTTAAATCGAAGAGAGATTCTTCGCTTCGCTCAGAATGACAGAAAAAGGCCTTTTTTCCGCAGCCTGTGAGGCCTATCCCACATCAGGGGCAATGTCCGAGCTTGCAGCCGCGCTTTTTCCAATCGTGAATTTCATCCAGATTCTGCGGAACGAATCCGTCGCGGTTGGGCATCTTAATTTTCGGAAGAGTTTTTGCATCGATCATTTCATCTTCCTTGATGATGTCATTGCGATACAGGACGAACGCAGTCAGCGAATAAACTTCATCCGGTTTCAGAGTCCCTTCCTGGAAGCGCGGCATGGCCCGGCGGATGTAGTCAAAAACCGTGGTCGCGAAGGGCCAATAACTTCCAGCCGTCATTTTGGGATGCAGGGAAGTGAGCGTGCCTTTTCCGCCAACGAGCGCGGGAGCCTGAGCGCTCCCTTCCTGACTTTCACCGTGGCACACCATGCATTTGTCGGCGTAGAGCTGTGCGCCGAGCTTTGCATTTCCGCTTCCGGCAGGAAGCTCTTTCCCATCCGTGCCGATGGCGATGTCCATGGCCTGAACTTCCTGCGGCGTGGGAGTTCGCCCGACGTTTTTGTAACCAGGAGTTTGCGCTGCAGTCGTGATGCCAGCAGCCACAACCAAGACAGGCACTACATATTTAAAATGAAATCGCATTTTGGACGCTCCCGTCGGCATTCACTTTCCAGGGTTGAATCGCATTAAAATGTCCGGGAATCGTTCCCGTTTTCACGAAAAAGTCAGGCTCGACCTTCCAGAATTTCGCGAGTTCCACGACGGTCGGCTGCCTCTCGCCGACTTCGTCCGTGCAGCGGGATTGAAGAATAGTTTCTTCGCCGTTCCAATCCCAACCGAAACCGAATCGAACGTGAGCCTTCGGATAAACGGGACTCTGAATTTCCGCCTCGCGCCACGTTTTTCCGTTGTCGGTGGAAACTTCAATCGATTTGACGACTCCACCGCCGGACCATGCGAGGCCGCTGATTTCGTAAAAGCCCGGACCGTTCAACTTTTGTCCGCCTGAGGGACGAGTGATCACGGTTCGCGGTCCCATTTGAAATTGAAACCAACGCGACAGTCCATCAGGCCTGAGGCTTGGATATTTCGTGCTCTCCCACATTCCCATGTACGGCTCTTCGACGAGCTTGATACGGCGCAGCCATTTTACGTTGTTGATCCCTTCATAGCCCGGAACAAGCAGGCGTATCGGATAACCCTGTTGCGGGCGCAGCGCCTCGCCATTCTGGCCAAAGGCAATCAACACGTCGTCCATGGCTTTTTCGATCGGAATGCTTTTGGTGTGTTTTCCTTTTTCCGAGCCTTCGCCGATGATCCACTTCGCTTCGGGTTTAACTCCCACGTGTTTTAGGAGAGTCGAGAGCGGCACGCCCGTCCACAGGCTGCAACTCGTAAAGCCATGCGTATCCTGCGCCGTCGCGTTTGGTGCAACGCGATACTGTCCGGTCGGGCCGGATGGCGCGCCATTCGCGTTGCATTCGAGGAAATGCGCGCGAGTGACGGACGGGAAGCGCTTCAAATCTTCGAGCGAAAAAATCAGCGGCTTTTCCACCAGGCCGTGAATTAGTAAATGATGCTCGGCGGGATCGATATCGGGCGGCTCATATCCGTGAGCAATTACAAAATGAAGCGAAGCCGGCGTAATAAATCCGACCGAATCCTGAATCGGCGTGCGGAATCCAAAGTCGCGGTGGTAGCCCGGCGGGGCTGGGTCGTACAGTCCCGGCGCGCCGAGACGCGTCGCGGTCTCGAATTTGGAGCGCTCTCCGTACCCGTGCAAATCTTTCGCGCGCGCGGAAGAGGTTTCCGGAGCCGCGCTTTGTCCGCTGGAAGACTGCACCGCTCCGACGGCCAATCCCGCAAGCGCAGCGCTATTTTTCAAGAAACTCCGGCGGCCGGAATCTTTCGGTTTCATGGGATTCTCCTCGGGAAATCTTGACCGAGTCATAACAAAGGCAGGGAGCATTGTCAACGAATTGGTGGAGTGGCTGGATGAAAAGAATTTAACCAGTTACTTAAAATAAAACGGGGTGCCCGTGAATCCGGGCGCCCCGTTTTGTCCAGCCCTGCGGAGGCGAACTGTTTTGACTAATTCGATTGCCGGATGCGCATGTTGTAAAACGATCGGTAAACGAAAACGAAAGAGACTATGAAGAATGCGGCTGAAAGTGACCGCGTGAGTGTGGCACCGGAAGTGGCCGTCAGTTTCACAGCAAGTTCCACGGCGAGTAAGCCGAATAGGGTTGTGAACTTGATGACCGGATTGAGCGCGACGGAAGAAGTATCTTTGAACGGATCGCCGACCGTATCGCCGATTACGGTTGCATCATGCAGCGGCGTTCCTTTTTGCTTCATTTCGACTTCCACGATTTTTTTGGCGTTGTCCCACGCGCCGCCGGCATTGGCCATGAAGATGGCTTGATACAAACCGGAGATGGCGATGGACATCAGATAGCCGATGAAAAAGAAAGGTTCGAGGAAGGAGAACGAAAGGGTAGCGAAGAAGACGGCAATGAAAATGTTCAGCATGCCCTTCTGCGCGTATTTCGTGCAAATCTCGACGACTTTTTTGCTGTCTTCGACCGAAGCTTTTTCAACGCCTTCGAGCTTGATGTTGGCTTTGATGAACTCAACAGCGCGGTAAGCGCCGGTGGTCACGGCCTGCGTGGAAGCGCCAGTGAACCAGTAGATCATCGCGCCGCCGGTGATGAGGCCGAGTACGAATGGGGCGTGAAGCAATGAAAGTTTTTCTACATTCATCGTTAGACCATTCGTTAGCGCCATGATGATCGAGAAAATCATAGTCGTGGCGCCGACAACCGCGGTGCCGATCAATACGGGTTTCGCGGTAGCCTTAAATGTATTTCCGGCTCCGTCATTTTCTTCGAGCAAATCCTTTGCCCGCTGGAAATTCGGAGTGATGTTGAAATCTTTCTTCAAATCTTCTTCGATGTTCGGAACGGCCTCGATCAACGACAACTCGTAAACCGATTGCGCGTTGTCCGTAACCGGTCCATAGGAATCGACCGCGATCGTTACCGGTCCCATTCCCAGGAAGCCGAAAGCGACAAGCCCGAAAGCAAACACCGGAGCGGCGATCATCAGTCCGCTGAGGCCCATGCGCGCGAAGAGATAAGCGATGGACATCAGGCCAACCATCGCGATGCCCAGGTAATAAGCGGAAAAATTTCCGGCGACGAAGCCGGACAAAATTCCGAGCGACGCTCCGCCCTCTTCCGCCGAAGTCACAACTTCTTTCACGTGCCTTGATTCGGTGGATGTAAAGGCCTTCACAAGTTCCGGAATCACCGCGCCGGCCAGTGTGCCGCAGGAAATAATCGAAGCCAGCTTCCACCATTGCGAAGTATCGCCATTCAGTTGCGGAATGATGATTGCGGAAATTGCGTAGGTCATGGCAATGGAGAGAAAAGACGTTAGCCAGACCAGTGTGGTCAGCGGGGTTTCAAAATTCATTTTATCGACATTGCCAAATCGCGCTTTGGCGATGGCGCCGTTGATGAAGTACGCAGCCGCGCTGGAGACCAGCATGGCGATACGCATCACGAAAATCCAGACCAGCAACTGAACCTGTACGACGGGATCTTTTACGCCCAGCAGAATGAAGGTAATGAGCGCGACGCCCGTCACGCCGTAGGTTTCAAATCCGTCCGCGCTCGGTCCGACCGAGTCGCCCGCGTTGTCGCCCGTGCAGTCGGCGATTACGCCGGGGTTGCGCGCGTCGTCTTCCTTGATCTTGAACACAATCTTCATCAAATCCGAGCCGATATCGGCAATCTTGGTGAAAATACCGCCGGCAATTCTCAGCGCCGCGGCGCCCAGCGATTCACCGATCGCAAAGCCGATGAAGCACGGGCCGGCATATTCGCCGGGAACAAATAGCAGGATGAAGAGCATCATCAGCAATTCCACGCTGATCAGCATCATGCCGATGCTCATGCCGGCCTGCAGCGGAATCTGGTAAATGGGGAACGGTTTGCCGCGCAGCCCTGCAAATGCCGTGCGCGAATTGGCAAACGTATTGACGCGGATGCCAAACCACGCGACGCCGTAGCTTCCGGCAATTCCGACCAGGCTGAAGAGGAGGATGATCGGCAACGTTGTGCTGACTGGAGCAACGGGAGCGAGAATGCCGAAGTACAGCACGATGACTACGGCGATGAACAGCCACAGAAAAAGTAGAAACTTTCCCTGCGTGACGAGATACGTTTTGCACGTCTCGTAAATCAGCTCGGATACTTCGCGCATCGAGCGGTGCACGGGCAGATTCTTCAGGTGGCTATAAATGGCAAGGCCGAATGCCAAGCCGAAGATGCAGAACAGAATTCCAATCATCAGCAGCTTGTGCCCATCGATCCCTAGAAAAGAAACTTGCGAGAGGTCCGGCAATCTGAGGGCTGCTTCGCCACTTGCGTTTTCTTGCGCTGCGGCCGATGCAGCATTTAGTAAGGTCAATAGGGCGCCTGCCGCGCCTGCAATCGCGAATCGGCTTCTAAGCGGGCTAAGGCCCGCGAGCCAGGTACGCATCAGTGTTCCTCCGTCAAAATTCAAGCAATCAGTCTAAAGTTCATTTTTACAAAGCGCTTCCGGCACACCATAATGCCCCTCAATCTTCGCTCAGGGCGTCTATGGAATGGCTTGCCGGATTTGATTCAGGTTGCCGCTTCGAGAAAGGGCGGAAGTGCATCACTTTGTACTGCCATCAGCTGTAATCCGATATTCATACGAACGGACAACACCCTTGCCGATAATCGGCTGTACAAAGCTCATTTTTTATAACATGCACTGGTATGAGGGTCAAACCGTTTCATAGGCTGTTGCCATGTATATAAACGTTCCTTCAGGCACATTTTTGGTATGATTGAGAAGGAATGTATAAGCCTACGATTTTCAGAAAGTAAAGTAAGTCCTGTCGATTCATGGGTTCGCAAAGTTTGCCCATCGCGATACTGGCAAAAGGCAGCCCATGCCATTTATGCGCGGCTGCCCTCTCGGTTTTATCAGATTCCTGCGTTTGGCTCGATGCCTACTTCTTTTGAGCAGTCGGTGGCAAGAGCCCATTCATCCGCAGGTGCATCGAGAGGCCGGCATAGTGATCGGCAAAATCGATGTCCACGGCCATGGCTGCCCCAAGTCGAGAGATTTGCTTTCCGCCGAAAAAGGGAACCATCTCTGCAAGGTTGGCATCCGTCAATTTTGAAAATTGCTCGCCGCAATAATCCACGGAAGCTTTGAGCTGCGCGACCAGTTTTTCTTTCGAATCCGTGTCCGAACTTTTCGCGAAAGGAGTGGTCGGGGGAGTGAACATTTTTGTGCAGATCGCATAATCCACGTCGGCGATGTGGCCGATTGTTTTTCCGAAGGTCATATTTTCTGGAGTAGGTTTAAAACTATATTTTTCCGCGGGCATGATTTCCGCCGTGGCCACCAGATTCTTGGCGTAGTCGTCGAAATACTTGCGAACGCTGGCGGCAAGCGGATTCGCGGCGGCATCCTGAGCGCTGGCGATCAGGGGCGTTACCAAACAAAAAGCTACAAGGCAGATCAACCGTTTCATTCCACTATTCTCCTTTGAGTCCACTCAGTGCTGGCAGGATACGACGGATACCCAGCGCGTTCAAGCGTAAGCGTGAGATTGCGGTTTTGCCACGCGATGATCGCAAATGAATGAGCGCAATCATTTGATTCCAATCAAATGATTAAATGTTTTTAATTTGATGTGTTTCATTGTAGAAAATTTTTGTCACGCGCATGGCCCAGTCCCTTCGGGACTTTCTTTCGCGCGATTGCCCAATTTCGGTTTTTTGCTCAACTTCGATTATTTCTGCAAATTCGCTTTGGCTCCGATTTTCTTCGTTCGCTTCGATGGTTTTCCTTTTTTCTTGTTTTCTGTTTGCGCCAATTTCTTCGCACCTGGTATCTTGCCAATTCGAGGATCTCGGGCAAGGACCAATTCGCAGGCGCGCAGAACGGTCTCTTCAAAATCTTCTTCCTCTACAGGAAGGACCTGCCAGCCCGTTACGCCGGTGCCGAGGGATTTGATTGACCGCATGCTTGGGAATTCGCCGCGCAGGCTTTCGTGATGCTCTTTCGTCGTGGCAAGCCAGACTCCGTTATCGGCCTTGTAATCCGTTTTGTCCTGCAAAATAAAGATAATTTTATTTTCCACATACACCGCCAGGCAACCGAACATCGGGCGGGTCCACGGGGAAAGCGAAGAGATCGCATCCAGAACAAACTCATAAGGGATGGGTTTGCGCTTTTTACCGGCAGCGCGCTCGCTACGGGGTATGGGGAAAAAATTGGCCGAATCGTTTTTCGAAATTTTGGGCATGATTGAATGTCCACCTTCGATTCGAGAACTGTAAATGAATGAAAAAGGCTAACTATATTTCACAAGGGCCATGAATCCGAAATCCATGTGCAATTGCATGTGGCAATGAAAGAGGGATGGGCCGGGATGATTGGCGACAAAATCCACTTCGGCGTCGCTGAAGCGCGGAATATTCACGACGTCCTTTTTTATTCCAGCCGTGGATTTCCCTCCCACTTTTACAATCTCAAAATCGTGTCGATGCAGATGCAACGGGTGCGTGTCTCCCGTTTGATTATGAAAAACCATGCGGTAGCGTTTGCCTTTTTCGACCATGAGGGGATCGGTATCCGGCCAGGATTTTTCGTTGATCGTCCAGCGATTAAAATCGACGCGATTGCCGGGAATTTTTTTGAATATCAGGTCGAATTTCCCATCCGGTTCCGGATGCACGTCTTGCGTGCCGAAGAGAGAATAATCCCACGGCACTTTCGCGGTCTTCACCCAGACGGGTTCGCCTGTCTGGCCTGCATATTCGATGACGATGCCCATTCCATTCGTGCGCTCTTCGTCATCGATCGAGCCGAAAATCCACACACCAGGATGATTCATCTCCACGATGGCGTCCACTCGCTCGGCTACGCCCATTGTTAAGATATCGACGGAAGCTTGCGTGGGGACGGGATTGCCGTCCATGGCTATCACTTTAAATTTGTGGCCGGGCAGCGCGAAGGAAAGATCGTCGGTCGGGCTTGCGTTGAGAATGCGCAGCAACACTCGTTGACCCTGCTTCACGCGAATAGGCTCGCCATGCCCCAGCGCCTTGTCATTAAACGATCCATTTTTGTAGGCGATTTCCCAGCCGTTATTTTGCGGTCCCATGTGCGCGAGGGAAGGGCCCCAGTGATGCGCCGCGAGAAAAATTTCCTGATCGTAATTTCCCGGCTCGCTCTTCGGCTCAACGTAAAAAAATCCGTATTGCCCGCTGAACGTGGCAATGTCCAGATTTCCCTTGGACGGCATGTGCGTGTGATACCACCGCGTCCCAACTGGGCCAGGCTCGAATGTGTATTGGCGTCGGCCATGCGCGGGGACGAGCGGCGTCCCTTCTTCCTCGGAGCCGTCCACTTCGGAGGAAACAAATTGTCCGTGCCAGTGAACCAGTTCCGCCATGTCAGTGTCATTGTGCACATCGACCGTAATGCGTTTACCTTCTTTCATGCGCAAAATGGGGCCCGGAACCTTGCCGTTATATCCCGTGGTTTTGTACACAACGCCCGGCGCAAGGTCCACATTGACCGGCGCAATGCGCAGCGTAAGATCTGGCTTCGCCAGCGGCAGGGCCGCCACAGAAGAAAATCGCGGCACGGAAGCCAGCGCGGCGCCCGCGGCGCTCATCCCGGTTACGGCAAGAAATTTTCTGCGATTCAGCATGGCGATCTCCGCTTCATGGCTTGTATTGAGATCAGATTAGAGAAAATCTGATGGCCATGATCCAATTGCCCTCAGGCGGTGTCAAGCAAGAACCTTGACCTATCTGGTTAGACGCGCCATGACGCTGAGACGTTGTGATTCACTCGACACTTGAGAAGGAACGTCTCTGCTACAATCGAACGCTTGCAAAATTCGTCTATGGAACTTCCGCAACCGAAATTTCACTTGCCACACTGGCTCCAGGCGATTGTCGCCACGGCTGGAGGGCTTGGACTTTTCCTGATCGCGTTTCTGGATTCATCGGTTCTCTCGTTTCCCATTATTAATGATTTGTTGCTGATCAATCTTTCCGTCAGCAACCCTGCGCGAATGCCGTATTACGCTGCGATGGCTACAATCGGTTCGGTAGCTGGATGCCTCTTTCTTTATTACCTTGCGCGCAAGGGCGGGGAGGCCATGTTTCACAAGCATGCTGGAAAGCGCGCGCAACACATCCACGCGTGGATTAACCGCAATGGATTTCTCAGCATTCTGGTTACCGCGCTGCTCCCGCCCCCGACTCCGTTTAAAATATTTGTGATTGCGGCGGGCGCGCTGGAAATGCCAGTGCAAAAATTTGTGCTGGGTTTGCTTGCCGCGCGCGCGATTCGGTACTTTGGCGAAGGTTATCTGGCGATCCGATATGGCGACCAGGCGGGTCTATTTCTATCGACTCACAAACTGGACGTTGCTGGGATTGTGTTGGGAGTAGTGCTATGCCTCTACCTTTTGTCCCTGCTGGCGTTTCGCCCGCGCCAGGCAAGTTGATCTTCGCGCGGGACTGGTCATTCTGGCGCCGGCGTCCCGCCGGCGGCTTTTCTCTACCCCACAGTACGCAAAACCGCCGGCGAGACGTCGGCGCCACAAAACCCCCCGCAATTGGGTGTAGTGGCTACTCAAAATTAAACCTTCATTGGCTCGGTGAGCCGTCAAATTCCAGGCGCTCGCCAATCACCTG
>DATHNC010000018.1:0-9138 GCA_035486415.1 Saccharimonadales bacterium (SeqCode) | reverse complement strand
CCATTGAGCGCGCGGCGGACTATTCGCACTTTTTCTCGACGGCTAAGCTCTGCCCACCAATCCGGAGTCAGCATAAAAAGATTGTAGTACGCAAATAGCATTGCTGCTCAAGTTTCGCTTCCCCCAAAACGAGCACGCCATTACCTTGCATTACCAGAGGTGACCAATGAAGGATTTGAAAAAACGTCGGCGCGCGGCGGGCCTTACGCAGTATGCACTGGCAGGGGCGACCAAAAAACAAATCAGTCGCGCTCGCATCTCGCATTTCGAGTTGGGGATCGCGATACCAACTGAGCGGGAAACTGCTCTGATTGAGAAAATACTTGATCGAGCCCGACGGAAAAACGCTGCGATTTGGGGTGACAATGACGCTGAAAGGAGCGGCAAGTCACGCCTACGAAGCGAGGGCCCATCAGCCTGAATCCTGAAATAAAAAAAGGGAGGTTACTGTGAAACGAGCCGTGTTTCCGGAATATCTTGGCGAAATTTCGACTGATCTGTTGATCCAGAATCTGAAGGACGGTACTGGCACCATGCTGACCTTCCCCCTGAGCTCACCGCTCCAAGCCTTCATGGACGCGTTTCCGAAAGGCTTTAAGGTCGTTGCCAACGTCGAATTTTTAGTTCCCGATTCCCATGAAGAGCAAAAACTAGCAATCGAGCAATTCCAGAACCGTGTCGCACAGGCCCGCACTCCTGAGGAAAAACGTGAATCGCTGACACCTCCGGGCCGACGACTGGTTGGACTGACGCTAGTACCGGTCGAATGATCTGTCGTTGCGGCAACCGCATATCGCCCCGCAGCCGTTTAGATTCAGCGATTTGAAACTAGCGTTGTTAGGTCTTTGCAACAAAACGCGCGGCGCCCTGGTCTGCAACCGGAGCGCCGCTAATTTTCTGGAAGAACAATGAGGCAAGCGCTGTGATTTTAGCATTTCTCAAATCTCAAATTCGAATGAAATTGAGATTCCTTCCCTTCGGACTTTTCGAGAGGGGCACCCCTGTTCCCGGGCGATTTCGCTGCTACGGGCCTTGCATGCCCCTTCCCTACCAGACATTCGCCAACGCCATCAAATCTGACATCCGCAACGATATTTCGATTGTTTCCGGCAAGCGCCCCCATCTTACGTGCGACAGCGCTCCAGCGCGTCAGCTTGCTCTGGAAAAGACAACTGCCACCTCAAAACGCGCGGCCTGGGCCGCGAAACTTCGACAGGTGAAGATGGCCGCGCTCCGCTCTGTCACGGGAATTGGCTTCAAAGTTTTTGCGGCGCTTGAACTGCACAGCGATCAAGACGGTTACTGTTGGCCGCTGGTCGAGACAATTCAGAAACTCATCGGCATCGATAGGCGCCGCTCGATTTTCGAGGGTCTTGCAGAGTTAGAGGCTGAAGGCCTGATTGATCGCGCCAAACTCATCTCCCGTAGTCGAGGCAAAAACGCGCCTACGTTATATCGAATCGGCGGAAAAGTTGAAACCCTCCCCCCGAAGGCCGCAATTCGTTACGTCCTCGCGCCGGAACCACGAACTTCAATCTCCGTGCGGGTACAAGGGGAGCGAGGTGTCGAAAAACGGCACGTCGCCAATCAGAGTCGCGAGGTGTCGAAAAACGACAGTACCGGGGTGTCGAAAAACGGCATGGGGCGAGGTGTCGAAAAACGGCACACAGAACTTGGTGTTAAGGGGGAACTAGGTGTTAACGAAGAACTTGATTCAGAAGCCCTCACAGACACGCACGCAAATCATCATCGGTTTTCTACTACCACACAAACCGATGATGATGGTTTGCGTGTGTGCGAAAGAGATATCGACACCTTACAGTCGAAAGCCAAAAAGCTTCTACTAGAGAGGGGTCACAGCCAGCCGGTCGTTGAGATCGCGATTATGAGGGTCGAGGATCTAGCGCGCGCGAAGGGAAGCATTCCTCGGTCTGTCGCGTATTTTTTGAAAAGTATCGAGCGTTCCCTGGAGGATTCCCGAGAAGTCGAAGCCATCGCGACGATTGTCAGGCAGCGACTCGATCGTGGCGTTGCGCTCACTGCGCCATTGGAGCCGCACGAAAGACACGATGCCATTACGGTCGGTCCAGAACCGCGCGACCTTGAGACCTTTGAACGATTTTACGCTTCGTATCCTAACCAGGTTGGTAAGCCTCTCGCCCTTCACGAATGGATGAAATCTGTAATAGCAACCGATTCCGCTCAAGAAATTCTTGAAGGGCTGGAACGGTGGAAGCGTTCTCCGGAGTGGCTAGGCGAACCTCGCTACATTCCCAGCCCGACCAAGTTTATTTTGGGACGGCAATGGATGGACACGCCAATGAGCCTGGTCGAGGAGCGGCGCGAAAAAGAATTGTGGGGCCGAAGTGCAGGGGCATTAACCGACACGGACAAGGTGAAGATCGAGCCGCACGTAGCGGTTGAACTGCAAAAACAAATCGAAGTCTTGATACGAGAAATGGATGAAACTGACCGCGCACGGCAAACACCCGGATGCAAGAATCCCGATTTGCTGATCGAACACCGAAAACTACTCGTGCGGGAACTCGTCAACCTTCAACGCAAGTTACGTGGAGAGTGACCAGCGGTTCCGTTGACCGCGTGTCGCAAACTTCGGCCCCAAAATAGAGCCTTCTGCGAAGGGATTGCAACATCATGGCAAATTTCAATCACGCGAACGCACTGAAAGCTGAAGATGTTTTGACGCCCCAGGAACTTGCGGACCGGCTGAAGGTCGGCGTCTCCTGGGTGTACGAAAAGTCTCGACGGCGAGGAAAGTATAGCGGGCCTCCGCTCCCCTGCCTTCGTATGGGGCGGTATCTCCGTTTTTCCTGGCCAGACGTTGTGGAGTGGATGCGAAGCGAACGGAAATAGTTCGACCTTGATTCACGAATGTTTATCGTAGCACAATAACGCTCCCATGAAGAAAAAACAGGGCAGACCACCAAAACCGGCATCCGAAAGACGTACCGCGGTAGTTCACTATCGGATGACGCGGGCTGAACTCCGCGAGCTGGCAGCATCGGCGAAGCGGGAGGGTTTGTCCATTTCGGACTACATCCGAAAACGACTTCAGGGAAAAGGAGCGAAATGAGGCGACAGCAAACAGGGTATTTATTCCATAGGGGAAAGTCATGGTTTATCAGGTTTTGCGATGATGTTCTTCAGCCGGATCACACAATCAAGCGAAAGCTCGTTTGCAAAAAACTCAGCGTCGAGTACGGCGACCAGTATCGGACGAAAGCCAGCGTAAGGCCCTTCGTTCAGGAAATTCTCGCACCGATCAACAGCGGCCTTCTCACGGTAGAAAGCACGATGTTAATCGCGGACTTTGTTGAGAATACATATCTGCGCGATTTTGTGGAGAAGCAACTTCGCGCCAGCACCCAGAAGCGGTACCGTGACATCTGGGAACAACACGTAAAACACCGACTTGGAAAAATGACCCTTCGGCAATTTCGCACAGTCGATGGAGAACAGCTTCTCGCAAAGATCGCGCGAGACACGGCTCTCGGACGAAACTCACTCAAACGCATCAAGAGTTTTCTTTCGGGCGTCTTTGCTCAGGCAAAACGCCTAGGGATTCTCGACAGCGTGAATCCCGTGCACGGCGTGTCCATTCCGAGAGGCAAAGAAGCGGAGGAAACCTATGCCTACACGATCGAGGAAATCAAAAAAATGCTCGCGGCCCTTCCCGAGCCGGCCCGTACCGTCGTTCTCACCGCTGCGTTCACCGGCCTTCGCAAGGGCGAGATTTGGGGATTGTGCTGGGAGGACTTTACCGGAAAAGAGCTAAACGTCAATCGCTCCGTTTGGAACGGAGTCATCAATCCGCCAAAAACCTCTCGAAGCAAGGCGCCGGTCCCCGTCGTTAAGGAATTGGCCGATGCTCTCGAAGATCACCGCCAACGAATGGGCAAGCTCGCTGTCGGCTACATTTTTCAGGGCGGCGGAAAGCAACCCCTAAATCTCGATAATCTCGCACGTCGGACAATCATTCCGGCGATCGAAAAATGCGTAGTGTGTCGCAAGTCGGAATCCGACCACAAGCCAGAAGGCCACTTGTTTAAATTGGACGAAAGCCTTCGATGGCACGGCTGGCATGCTTTCCGACGCGGCCTCGCTACAAACCTCCATCAGCTCGGTGTCGATGACAAAACGATCCAGGCGATTTTGCGGCACAGCAACATTTCATTGACGATGAACGTCTACGTGAAGAGCGTTGCGTCATCGGGAATCAGTGCGATGGATTTGCTCGGCGAGGAGATGAAAAAGCAAGTTTGCAATGAGGTTGCAACAAATCGAACCAATCGCCCCAACTAGGCGCTCGTAAGTTCTTTCCTGCCTGTAAAATAGTTGGAGCCGAAGTCCGGACTTGAACCGGAGACCTGTCGATTACGAATCGACTGCTCTACCAACTGAGCTACTTCGGCTCGGTGCCATTCACTCTAGCATCGTGTGGAAAATAGTGTCAAACCTTAGCGGGAGAATCTATGCGCGAACCCATCAATGCAGCAACAATCTGCTTGCCGTGGAAGCGTCCATTTTCAATGAAAATTTCGCTGGTGTGATTGCCGCCCGTCACGACTCCCGCCACGAAAATTCCAGGAACATTGCTTTCGTGCGATTGCGGGTCCATGACGGGCTTGTTGGTCTGCGGGTCGAGCATGATGCCCATGGAGCGTAGAAACTGAAAATCGGGATGATACCCGGTCAGGGCGAAAACCTGATCCGCGGGCAGCACTGATTCGCCTTTATGATTGGAAACGATGACGCGGCCCTCTTCTATGCGTTGCACGTGTGTCTCAAAAAGTGCATGGACTTGATCGGCCTTGATGCGGTTTTCGATGTCCGGGCGAACCCAATATTTAATGGTTGAGCCGAGTTCCGCGCGGCGGTGAACCAGAGTCACGTTTGCGCCATTGCGGTAAAGATCGAGCGCAGCTTCCGCAGCGGAGTTCTTTCCGCCGATCACGACCACGTTTCGCCGCCAGAAAGGATGCGGCTCCGTGTAGTAGTGCGAGACGTGCGGCAAATCTTCTCCGGGAATGCCGAGGCGATTCGGAAGATCGTAGTAGCCAGTGGCGACGGCAATTTTCTTGCCGCTGAATTGCGCGGTGCTGCCGTGTTCATCGCGCGTGTGCACCGCAAATTTTCCGTTTGCGCCTTCCACCCTCTCAACCAGATGGCCCAGCCGCAGATCCAGTTCGTAGTGTTCCGCGCACTTGCGATAGTACTTGAGTGCTTCGCTGCGCGTGGGCTTCTCGGACGCAATCGTTAGCGGCAGATCGCCAATCTCTAGGAGCTCAGGTGTCGTGAAAAACACCATGTTCACGGGATAGTGATACAGCGAGTTGCACAGGCATCCCTTGTCGATCACGAGGGGGTGCATTCCCGCGCGTTTTGCTTCAATCGCGCATGCCAGGCCTGTGGGCCCCGCGCCAATACAAATCAGGTCATAGGTACTCATAAATTAAGTTTGCCCTGTGCAGAAATGTTTTGCAACCGTGGCCCTACGTGCTCGTTAGGAAGTTGCGTTCAAGTGGCGCGGGCTTCAGCCTGCGGGAGTTAGATTTGTAGCGCTGGCGTCCCGCCGGCGGTTTTCAGCTGCGCTGCGATAACTGAAACCTGCCGGCGAGACGCCGGCGCTACAAAAGCCTAACCCCGCTGGCTGAAGCCAGCGCTACTTAAACCCGCATTATTCTACTTGTCGTGCCAACGATCAGGTGAGGGGCAGCTCGTTTATGGTCGTCGCGGGAGGAGCGATTTGGCCTCCCATTAATTTTGAAAATTTGCGGCGCTTGAGCCGCGCTTGCAGGCGATCCATGTACAGGTAAATGACCGGAGTCGTATAAAGGGTGAGCGCCTGGCTTACCAGCAGACCGCCTACAATGCTGATCCCCAAAGGGCGGCGCATCTCCGAACCCGTGCCGGGCATCAGGGCGAGCGGCAAGCCTCCAAACAGCGCCGCAACCGTCGTCATCATGATTGGGCGGAACCTCAGCAGGCACGCCTGATAAATCGATTCTTCAGAAGTTTTTCCAGCTCGCTGAACGTCGATGGCGAAATCGATCATCATGATTGCGTTCTTCTTAACGATTCCGATCAGCAAAATAATTCCGATGACGGCAATGACAGTCAGCTCCGTATGGAATGCCAGCAGTGCCAGAAGGGCGCCGACCCCCGCGGAAGGCAGCGTCGAAAGAATTGTGATCGGATGGATGTAACTTTCATAGAGCATTCCCAAAACAATGTATACAGCGACGAGTGCGGCGAGAATCAGCCACGGTTGGCTCGCGAGAGAAGCCTGAAAAGCGCGCGCATTCCCCTGAAATGTGGGATGAATATCGGAGGGAAGGCCCATTTTCAGGACAGCAGCTTCGATCTTGGTTACAGCATCGCCGAGCGCAACGCCGTCTGCGAGGTTGAAGGAAATGGTCACCGCGGGAAATTGTCCCTGGTGATTTACCGCGAGCGCCGTGTTCTTCGTTTCGTAATGCGTGAAGGCGCTCAGCGGAACCTGATTCCCTCTTGAGGATTTCACGTAGAGATCGCGAATGCCATCCGTGCTTTCCCGAAACGCGGAGTCGATTTCCATCACCACGTGGTACTGATTTAATTCGGTATAGATTGTGGATACTTGCCGCTGCCCAAATGCGTCGTACAGTGTGTTATCGATGTCTCGCGGAGAAACTCCCAGGCGGGACGCGGTGTCGCGATCGATCACCAGGGACGCTTGCAGCCCGCGTGTTTGTTGGTCGGTGTCAATGTCGCCCAATTCGGGGATCTGTTTCATCGCCGCTTGGACGCGCGGGGCCCATTGCATCAGGTCGTCAAGGTTTTCACTCGAAAGAGTGTATTGATACTGGGAACTGCTGATGCGTCCACCGACCGTGATGTCTTGGTAGGCGCGCAAAAAAAGCGAGGCGCCGGGAACCTTTGCAAGCTTAGGCTTCAGCCGCGAAATAACCTGATAGACAGAGGCATCGCGCTGGTCCAGAGGCTTCAACTCAATTTCCATCTGGCCTGTATTTTCGGCCCCGCCACCCATTTCCCCCACTAAGGTTTTAACTGCAGGATCGCTCATGACGATGGCAGTATATTGCTCCAACTTTTCCTGCAAGGATGCAAACGAAGTATCCTGCGCCCCTTCAATGTTCGCGGCCATCAGCCCCGTGTCCTGCTGAGGGAAAAAGCCTTTCGGAATAACGATATACAAGTACACGCTCAGGCAGAGAGTCGCGCCCGTTACGATGACCATGAACGGCTGGTGTCGCAACACCCAGCGCAACCCCGCAGCGTAGGTTTCCGCGCTCCATAAAAACATCCGCTCAATCGCCAGATACATTTTCCCGTGCTTGACCGTTTTTTGCGATTTCAAAAATTGAGCGCACATCATGGGCGTGGTCGTCAGCGACACGCAAAGCGAAACGATAATCGCCGCGCTCAACGTGACTGAAAACTCGCGGAAAAGCCTTCCGATGATTCCGCCCATCAGCAGCAGCGGAATAAAAACGGCAATCAGCGAGGTGCTCATTGAGAGAACGGTGAACCCGATCTCGCGCGAACCTTTCATCGCCGCTTCAAGCGGAGAAAGCCCCTCTTCCAGATACCGGGTGATGTTTTCAATCACCACGATCGCGTCGTCCACCACGAACCCCGTGCAAATCGCCAGTGCCATGAGCGAAAGATTATCGATGTTGTAGTGCAGCAGGTACATCACACCAAACGTTCCGGCAATGGAAAGCGGCACCGCAATGCTGGGAATGATCGTGGCCCAGGCATTGCGCAGGAAAAGAAAAATAACCATCACGACCAGTGCGATGGTCAGAAGCAGCGTAAATTCAATGTCTTTTACCGATGCTCTAATCGTTGTGGTGCGATTGTAATTCGTGTCCAGCGACACTGTTGGGGGGATGGATGCTTTCAATTCTGGAAGCAGCGCCATGATTTTGTCAACAGTATCAATGATGTTAGCGCCTGGTTGACGGCCAACGCCCATCGCCACGGCGGCTTTCCCATTGGCATATCCCGCATTTCGTACGTCCTCAATTCCTTCCGTGACCTTCGCAATATCTTGAATCCGGACCGGAGCTCCATTCCGGTAAGCGACAATCAGTTGCGAATAGTCAACTGACTTCAAAAGCTGATCGGTATCGCTCAGAACCCAACGGTTGGATTGGTTCTCCAACATACCCTTTGGAGTATTTGCATTCGCTGAGCCAAGGGCCGCCTTCACTTCTTCCAGGCCAATTCCGTAGTGCGACATCGCGTTCGGGTTCAAGTCCACGCGAACAGAGGGCTTTGCTCCTCCCGAAATGCGAACGAGCCCTACGCCATCGACCTGCGAAATCTTTTGTGCAAGGAACGAATCGCACAAATCATAGAGCGCGCCTCTCGGAAGGGTGTCCGAGGAGACTGTCATGTCCAGAATGTCTGTTTCCGCCGGATTTACCTTGCGGTAGGTGGGCAGATTCGGGAGGTTCGGAGGCAATTGTCCGGCCGCGGCATTAATGGCCGCCTGCACGTCTCTCGATGCCGCGTTAATGTCCCGATCCAGATCGAATTGAAGGGTGATTCGCGTATTGCCCAGTTCACTGTCAGACGTCATTTGCGTGACGCCGGCAACTCGCCCAAATTGTCTTTCGAGCGGTGTCGCCACGGAGGACGCCATGGTTTCGGGGCTCGCTCCAGGCAAGCTACCGCGGATTGAAATCGTGGGAAAATCGACGCGAGGCAACGCGGACACTGGCAAAAAATAAAATGCCACGCAGCCCGCAAGCAGAATGGCAACGGTCAATAAGGAAGTAGCAACTGGCCGTCGAATGAATGGGGCCGAAATATGCATTTTTTTCTTTCGTCCCTAGGGCCGTTTACGAATCAGGCGATAATCAATATCGAACTTATGGCTCGACCATTCTAATACTAATCCAGCGAGGCTGAATGTTTCCTGAACGTTTGGAATGGTTTATATCAAACTCAGGGCCATCTCTTAAACCTTTATGAAATTCTTATGATGCCGTCTGCGTGTCTTCTGCAATGGCCCGCGATTGATTCCCAATGGCGGCGCGCGTATCATAGGTTGTTAATGCGAAGAACCACCACCAGCCACGGGAATTCGTATCTCCCTTACGGCAT
>DATHNC010000017.1:0-40498 GCA_035486415.1 Saccharimonadales bacterium (SeqCode) | reverse complement strand
GTGGGGTGGCCCCGGGCTGGGCTATGGCTACGACGGTGGCTATCCCAATAATTACGTTTACCCTGATCCTGGCTATGGTTATTCCGGGCCGGATTACAATTCAGCTCCTCCCGCACAGGAGCAACAGCAACAGGATTATTCCAATGATGAAAGTTATCAGGGGAATTCGAATGGGAACTGGATTACGCCCAATGAGCCGAGTTCATCCTATTCGCAACGGTCTCCTGGCGTGGCCGTGCCGGTTCTCATTTACATGAAAAGCGGCAGAATATTGACGGTGCGCGATTATTGGATGGTGGATGACGAACTGCATTATGTGTTGATGAGCGGCGTGCAAAATTCCGTCGATCTGGAGCAGGTTGATTTGGGGCGCACGAATACGGAAAATGCCAAGAGCGGCGTGAAATTTATCTTCAAATCCGAGCCGAGTGCTGAGCCGCCGTCACCTGACCCGGCTCCTACGCAGGAGTTAAATGCGGTGCCGCAACCCGAAGCGACGACGTAGAGTTACGTAGCACAGGCTTCAGCCTGTGGGGTTTTGACCTAGCAAGGTCCAACCCCCACAGACTGGAGCCTGTGCTACTAAAGGCGAAACCTCAGCGCGTAGGCGCGGGGAACTGTACCTTAGGTACTTCGCGAGAGGCTTCCGTTGCTGTGAAATAGGCGTTATTCCGCTGGAATCCCGCCCAACCCGCAAAAATATTGTTGGGGAAAAGTCCAATGTACGTGTTGTAGTCCTGCAGCGTGTCGTTGTACCTCTTGCGTTCCACTGCGATTCGATTTTCTGTGCCTGCCAGTTCATCCTGCAACCTCAGGAAATTTTCATTCGATTTCAGCTGCGGATAATTTTCGACAATGGCGAGCAACCGTCCGATGGCTCCATCCAATTGTCCGTTCGCGGCAATTTTATCCGAGGGCGTTTGCGCGCCCAGCAATGCGGAGCGCGCTGCGGCGATGTCATGAAATACGGTTTGCTCTTGCGCGGCAAAGCCCTTTACGGTCTCGACGAGGTTGGGAATCAAGTCAGCCCGCCGCTGGAGAACCACATCGACCTGCGCCCAGGCGGACTTCACGGACTCGTTTTTCACGACCATGTTGTTGCGCGCGCTTACGTACTTGCCGCCAACCACCAGAGCAATAAACCCAATAACGACCAGCGCGATCAGTCCTTTTTTCATTTGCCTTCTCCTGAATAAGAATGCGAATTATTTTTTCGCATCCAGTTGCCGATCGAATTTGTCCGTGACCGCTTCGACGAACGCAAAATATTGATTGAGCGTTTTATCGACTTCGATGTCGCGCTCGCCCGATTTTCCTTCACGCAGGGTGAGAATGGCGTGAAATCCAGCGGGATCGGCCTCCGCGAATTTCGCGATTCTTTCAATGGCCTCGCGCTTGGTTTCCGCGCGCGTTTCGCCCATCGCGATCAGCGCGTGGCGGAATAGCGCTGCAAACGTGGAAAACGAGGAAACCATCAGTTCCAGATAGGCTTTGGATTTTTTCGGCGCCGCCAAAACCGCCTGCCGCAGACGCAGCCAATTCGTTCGCAACTCGCGCTCGACCTGGATGGAGTGGTAATGCAGCGGCACGGAAAAATCCGCCAGCACATTTTCGCCAAACAAACTTCGATGGCGAAGTTTCATGTCCATTAATTCAATCGTGAAAATGTCGGCGGACTTGTTCAGCTCTTCCAGCGTAAAAACCAGTGGCGGCCGCTGTCCGCGGCGAGTCCACCACTGCACTGGTTCGTGCAAGGCCTCCAGATGCGCGGCATCCGTTTGGCCCACAACGCACAGGATATTCAGGTCGGAATGTTTGGCATGAAATTCTTCCGTGGCCGCCGAGCCGTACAGGATCACGGATTTTAAGTTGTCCGCAGCGGCGGCCTTGAGCTTCTGCACGAATTCGTCGAGCTTATGGTCGATCAACACTTGCTCCTATCGGTGCGCATCTCACCAACTTCCGGTCGAGCCGCCGCCTCCAAATGATCCGCCACCGAATCCACCAAAACCGCCGCCTCCCCCGCCGCCCCATGATCCACCACCACCCATCGATCCGCCGCCGTACCAGGGGCCACCCATCCACATTCCGCCCCCACGCCTTGGACCTCCCGGCCCGCCAACGCTGAAAAGGACGCGCAGGATAAATCCAATCAATGGGAAAAATATGAAGATCACCAGAATTATGATCCCAACCAGATTTCCGAAGGGAGAAGGAGTATGATCCGGCTCGCGATCGGGCACTGAAACATTGGGGTTTGCGTCGAGCGCAACTTTCTGATCCTCGGCAATCACCGTCGCAATGCGTTGTGTGATGAGCAGTAATGCGTCGCTGTAATCGTTTTGCCGCAGAAAAGGAACTGCCTCGCGGCCAAAGCCTCCAGTTTTGCCGTCCGGCAAAATGGACTCGAGGCCGTATCCAACTTCAATTCGGTCTCTGTGGTCGTTTGGAGCGAGCAAAATCAGGACGCCGCGGTCTTTCTGTTTCGGTCCAATTCCCCACGCCGTGGCCAAATCGATCGAAAATTGCTCAATCGGCTGTCCTTCGAGAGAGGAAATCGTAACGACGGCAATTTGCGCGTGGGCTTTCTGATCGACTTCCGCGCACAGTGCCGTCAGTTTTTCTTTCGCAGGCGCGCTCAGCACGCCTGCGAAATCGCTCACGTATCCTTGCGGCTTCAGGTTTTTAACTTGTTCGGCATTGGCGGCAGGCGCCAGGAGTAGGAAAAGAAAAAACAGCGGTTGTAGAACTGCTTTTGCGATTCGAAATGGAAGTGGAGAGAACATCCGGCGTCAGTTTCTAGTGGAGCCTCCATCTTAGGCTCGCCGTTCGCCAGCGTCAACGGCGGTGGGTCTGGAGTGGCGAAATGTCGTCAGTGCAGATTGGCCCGCCTCCACTACCCTCCTACCAAATCAAAAAACCTTTGGCTTCCTCTGGATGGGCGGCATGGCGTATGATCGCCCGCAAAGCAGTAATTCGAGGCTCAATCGGACTGAAAAATTGGAGGAGTTATGGCAAAACGATTGTGGATTTCCTTTGCCTTATTTTTTCTGTGCGCTGGAGCTGCTTCCGCGCAAGACGCGAAAACTGTTTTGCAGGACGCCCAAAAGGCAATGGGCAACGTAACGTCGATCCAGTATGCGGGAACGGGCCACCTTAACTTTTTTGGGCAGGCATGGACGCCTGATTCGGCGTGGCCTCCCACGAACCTTACGAGCTATTCAAAGACCATCGATTACAGTTCGAAATCAGCGAAAGAAAATATAGTCCACTCCGAACCGACTCCGATGGCTAAGGGTGGCGGGCGGCCATTCGCGGGCGACGACAAGCAGGCAAATTTCGTAAGCGGACAATATGCCTGGGATATGCCGGGCAGCAATCCTGTGCCGCAAAATGGGGCCGCAGCGGAACGGCAGTTGCAAATCTGGCTTACCCCGCACGGTTTCCTGAAAGGCGCGATGGAAAACAATGCGACTGCGAAAAAAGTGGCGGGCGGGACAGAGATCTCTTTCCAGACCGGCAAGTTTACAGTGACCGGGAGGATCGATGCACACGATATGGTGACGAAAACGGAAACTCATCTGCCCAATCCGGTCCTTGGCGACATGTTGGTGGAAAATACATTTTCGGGCTACAAAGATTTCAACGGCGTGAAATTCCCCACGATGTTTGTGCAGAAGCAGGGCGGTTCGACCGTGCTGGAATTGAACGTGAGCAGCGTGAATGCTAATCCTGGCTTAAACATTTCGGTGCCGGATTCAGTGAAAAGCGCCACGCCACCCGCGATCAAAGTGGACTCTAAGAAACTGGCGGATGGCATCTGGTTTGTAGCCGGAGGTTCGCATAACAGCATGGTGGTGGAATTTCCGACGTACATCACAGTGATCGAGGGACCGCTGGGCGAGGCGCGTTCGCTCGCCGTGATCGCGGAGGCCAAGAAGCTGGTTCCCAACAAACCCATCAAGTATTTGATTAACACGCACTCGCACTTCGATCACTCGGGCGGGGTGCGAACCTACGTGGCGGAGGGCGCGACGATCATCACGCAGGAAATCAATGTGCCTTTCTACCAGAAGGCATGGGCCGCGCCGCGCACGCTTGCTCCGGACAACATGGCAAAGGGAAATAAGGAAGCGAACTTTATCCCTGTGAAGGAAAAATACGAGCTGACCGAGGGCAATCGCACGCTCGAAATTTTCCATGAAAACGGATCCATGCATAATGGCGGCATGCTGATCGTTTATTTTCCGAAGGAAAAGATTCTGGAGGAAGCCGACGATTACACCCCGGATCTTCCCGATGTGCCCGCGCCGAGCGGGAATCGGCCGGCGGTTTTTATCGCCAATCTGGTGAAGCAAGTGCAGGCGCTCAAATTGAATGTGGAAACCGTCGCGCCCATGCATGGAATCGTTGAGCCGTACTCTGAAGTACAAAAAGCGGCTGCCAGCGGCAAAGGGTAAATCATGCGGCGAAACAGGCTACACAGCCTGGGGAAGAAGTATTTTATTCTGTCATTCCGAGCGGAGCGAGGAATCTCTCTTTTTTCTTATAGTTAGATCTAAGAGAGATTCCTCGCTCCGCTTGGAATGACAGCGAAGGTGCGTTTTTTCGCAACCTGTTAAGAAGTCGGTGTACTGTAGTCCCGCAGAATTACAGCCCAATTGACGAGGAATGAATTGCTTCAGGACACCGGGAAACTTTTGCGCGCCAAGTTGGAGGAACGTTGCGGGTTGCTCGTGCCAGGCGCGGCCAACGCGCTTGCCGCGCGAATTATCGAGGATCTCGGATTCGAAGCCGTTTACGTGAGTGGCGCAGGCGTAACCAATACGTTTCTGGGAATGCCAGATCTCGGATTTGTCGGGCTGAATGAAATTGCTCAGCATACCGCTACAATTCGCGAAGTCGTGAATATCCCTGTGCTCGTCGATGCCGATACTGGATTTGGCAATGCACTGAACGTGCAGCACACAGTTCGAGTGCTCGAACGCGCCGGCGCAGATGCCATTCAGCTCGAAGACCAGACGATGCCGAAAAAATGCGGGCATTTTGAGAATAAATCCGTCATTTCCACGAACGAAATGATGGGAAAAATTAAGGCGGCGGTGGATGCCCGCACCAGCCCCGATCTCCTGATCATTGCGCGCACGGATGCCCTGGCAGAGCACGGATTTCAGTCGACAATGGAACGCGCCCAGCGGTACATCGAAGCGGGTGCGGATGTAACGTTTGTAGAGGCTCCGCAGAAATCCGACGAAATACGAAAAATTCCGCAGCGACTTTCCGTGCCGCAGATTGTGAATATAGTGGTTGGAGGAAAAACACCCGTGTTGGGCCAGGATGAACTGGCGAAAATGGGTTACGGACTGGTCCTATATGCGAACGTCGCGCTACAGGGAGCGATTGCCGGGATGCAGGCCGTGTTGAAACAGCTTAAGGCTGCGGGCCGCGCCGACGCTGCGAATGAAATGATTGCGAGTTTCGCGGATCGCCAGAGACTCGTGAAGAAACCGCTCTTCGATGAGTTGGAGCGGAAATATTCGGAAGAAAAATAATCTTTCAAAATTCAAATGCAAATTCACAAAGTAAAAGTTTATCCGTCCTCCGCGCAGCTCACACGCGATGAACAGCTCGCGTGGAAAATTGCCAGAGTCGCCGCCGACAATGTTCCGGTTCAGCACGAGGTGGCAGAGGCCATCATCGACCGCATCATTGATGACGCCGCCGTGGCGATTGCCGCGATCAATCGTGGGCCAGTTGTGACGGCTCGCGATATGGCTTTCGGGCATCCACGTACCGCGGGGGCAACGATCTTCGGTGTCCCGTCGCAGCAACGATTTAGTCCTGAGTGGGCTGCGTGGGCGAACGGCACAGCTGTCCGCGAACTGGATATGCACGACACATTCCTGGCCGCGGATTATTCGCACCCCGGCGACAACATTCCGCCCGTTCTTGCGGCTGCCCAGGTGGCGAAAAAAACAGGCAAAGATCTCATTCGCGGAATTGCCGCTGCGTACGAAATTCAAATCGATTTGGTGAAGGCAATCTGCCTGCATGCCCACAGGATCGATCACATCGCGCATCTTTGTCCTGCGCAAGCGGCGGGAATTGGCGCAATGCTCGGTCTGCCGGCGGAAACAATTTATCAAGCAGTTCAACAGGCCGTTCACGTCAGCTTCACTACGCGGCAATCGCGCAAGGGAGCGATCAGCAGTTGGAAGGCGTTTGCCCCGGCTCACTCTGGCAAACTCGCGCTGGAGGCCGTGGATCGCGCGATGCGCGGCGAGGGATCGCCCAGCCCGATTTACGAGGGCGAAGACAGCGTGATTGCGTGGATGTTGGACGGGCCCGACGCGCAATACGAAGTTCCGCTTCCAGGTCCAGCGGAGCCGAAACGCGCGATTCTGGAAAGTTTTACAAAAGAGCACAGCGCCGAGTATCAGGCGCAGGCGTTGATCGATCTTGCCTTCCGCATGCGAAAGCAAATTTCCGATTCCTCCAGGATCGATAAAATAATCATTCACACAAGCCATCACACGCATAGCGTGATTGGGACGGGCGCGGCTGATCCGCAAAAATTCGATCCGAATGCCAGCCGTGAAACGCTGGACCATTCGATCATGTACATTTTTGCCGTCGCGCTGCAAGACGGACGCTGGCATCACGTGGAAAGCTACACCAAGGAACGCGCGAGCCGCCCCGACACAGTGCGGCTTTGGCGCAGCATTGAAACTCGGGAAGATGCAGAGTGGACTCGCCGCTACCATGAAACGAATCCCGCTGAGAAAGCATTCGGTGGACGCGTGGAGATTTTGTTCAACGATGGATCGCGGATGGAAGATCAGATGGCCGTCGCCAATGCGCACCCGCTTGGTGCAAAGCCATTTGCGCGAGCCGACTACATCCATAAATTTCAGACGCTCACCGCAGGCGTAATCACTCCTCAGGAATCGCAAAGATTTCTCGACGCCGCGCAACAACTCTCCGACCTGACGGCCGACGACTTAGGCCGATTGAATATTGAACTCCAGGAACAGCAATTGACCAAGGGCCGAGCGGGTATTTTCTAGCTGCAACGGGCTGCACCTCAGAAATATATCTAAAAGAAAGTTCGGAGTTTAAGTGGAGACAAAATCGGCTGGAAATAGTCCGGCGGAAATCACGGCGCGCATTGACCGTCTGCCAGCGTGCTGGACGGTATGGCGTTTGGTCGTGCTGCTTTCGCTCGGCGCGTTTTTTGAAATGTACGATTTGTTTCAAACGGCATATGTAAGCCCGGGCCTCATTTCCAGCGGAATATTTCGCGTCGGCGAAAAAGGATTGTTTGGGCTCACCGATCAGGCCACTTTTGCTGCGGCGACTTTCGCTGGGCTCTTTGCCGGGACGATTCTGTTCGGGTCGGTTGCGGACAAGTTTGGCCGCCGCACAATATTCACTTACTCCATGCTGTGGTACACCGCCGCAAATGTTGCCATGGGATTGCAGCATACGAATGTGGGCATCGATCTGTGGCGTTTTACTTCCGGCCTGGGAATTGGCGTCGAGCTTGTAACGATCGACGCCTACATTTCAGAATTTGCGCCACGGCATATTCGCGGGCGCGCTTTCGCGCTGAATCAATGTGTGCAATTTCTGGCCATCCCGGGAGTGGCGCTTGCGTCGTACATTTTGGTTCCGCGATCGCCGTTTGGCGTGACGGGTTGGCGCTGGGTTGTGTTTCTCGGCGCGTTTGGCGCGATCGCCGTTTGGTTTATTCGTCGCGGCATTCCAGAATCGCCGCGCTGGCTCGCGCAGCAGGGCAGGCTTGAAGAGGCGGGCGCGGCAATCTCCAAGATCGAAGCGCGCGTCGAAAAAAATCTGGGCCGGCCGCTGAACGAACCCATCGCGGGACCTGCGGAATCGCCGGGCTCCGGAAAATTTTCCGAAATCTGGGCGCCTCCATATGGCGGACGCACACTGATGCTGGTAGTCTTCAATTTTTTTCAGACTATTGCGTTTTACGGATTCGGAAATTGGGTGCCGGCGATCATGGCGTCCAAGGGCGCAACTGTGACGAATAGCCTGCAATATTCCGCAATTATTGCCGTGGTTTATCCCGCGGCCCCGCTATTTTTCATGCTTTTTGCCGACCGCTTCGAGCGCAAATGGCAAATCGTTACAGCGGCTATCGGCACGGCTACTTTTGGGTTGCTCTTCGCGCGCCAGACGACCACTGCCTGGCTGATCGGCCTGGGAATGATGATCACGTTCTCTAACAATCTTCTGTCCTATTCCTTTCATGCCTATCAGGCCGAACTTTTTCCCACGCGCATCCGCGCGCGCGCCATCGGGTTTGTTTATTCCTGGAGCCGCCTGTCCACAATGTTCACCAGCTTCATGATCGCTTTCTTTCTGGAAAATTTCGGCACGAAGGGCGTTTTTGCGTTCATTGCCGCCAGCATGCTGATGGTCATCCTGTCCGTCGGCGTTTTCGGCCCAAGGACCAACAACCTTGCTCTTGAAGAGATTTCCCACTAGTGTTCGGTGGCCGAAGCGGTCGCGGGAAAGCGCAATTGCGGATTCAATATTGCCAGTAGATGGCTCTAACTTGAGATTGAAATACGTTGTGGAGTTCTGCTTGCCGGTGCAAGCTTCGCCGCAGGAATAGGTCCGTTTTTGCAGTACCGAAACTTGAAGGTGCACGGTCGAGTTTAGATGTGTCACGAAACGTGACAGACTAGCCGCCATAAATTCAATACCACTTCATGGGCTGTGCCGTCTATCCAGCGCTTGCCTCACTTCTTGCGCTGCGCCCAATTTCATCCCGGCGTCCTCCGCTCTTCACGCATATTGCATGCGCTTTTCTTTGGACATGCCTCTCCTTTTTACTGCTGGAACCATTCTTACCCATTTGCGGCTTTGGGCATCAAGTCAGGGAGCAATAACCCCGGTTTTAAGCGAGTTGTCCTCGCGTTGTTTGAGCGTACAAAGAGCCAATTCCAGGCGATTCGACACACCAATTTTATTATAAATACGGAACAAATAATTACTCACGGTGTGCTCGCTGATTCCAAGTTTTTCCGCGATTTCTTTGGTTGGAGCGCCCTCCGCTATGAGCCCCACTAATTGTGTTTCGCGCTTGGTGAGCAAATTCAGCCCACGAGTATTTACAATTCGTATGGGTGCGGCATTTGAAAGAGCTTCTAAAATTAATTGCAGCTGTGTGCTATTGGCCCAGATCTGTCCTTTACAAACGGACAAAAGGCACTTGCGAAGGTGTTCAACGGGCTCAGCGCGACAGAGTACGCCTTTCGCCCCTGCGCGAAAGGCGTCCACAATCAAATCATCCTGCCAGGAATCGAAGAGGATGACGAACCGGGTAGGTGAATGTAAGAGGCGGAGTTCTCGCATCGCTTTCAGACCTGTCAAGCGTCCGTCTCCCAGATCCGCGCTTATCAGCGCAACATCCACAAGGTTTGCAGAGCAGAAGCGAACGACTGCAGCACTCGTGATGTCACAAGCCACAACCTCAAATTGCTGGCGAAAATGCCTGAATGTATTTCGCAACAATTGGCATCCCATGACTGAGTCGTCCGCAATGAAGAGACGTATGGGAGCATGATCCATTTGCATGTGTCCAACAATTGGCGATGTTTCGATGGAAGTGGATATCATAAATGAGCTCCAATAGATTCGGATTTCAGAAGGTATGAACTAGATTGTTTTGAGTAAATTCTCCAACGGGTCAAACTTCTGGCTCAATTCGTGTGAGAGGGCGTAAAAGGAGCTGGCACAGTGAATTCTAATCAAAGCCAAATTAAACGGCAAGTTAAAACTTAACTGTTAAGAAAATCCTTTTTAAGGATTCCTCAGCCGGCAACGCGGGTGTGCAGCCCAGCACTTGGCACGATTCCTAAAGTGCCGTTGCATGGGGTCGCTGGACTGAATCTTCTCCAATCGAACATAGAGCGGTTATACAGGCAGACGGCAAATTCAAAATTCAGGGCAAAAGATCAATGCAAAATCTCGAGTTGTTTGTGCAAGATTGACCGTCCACAGGATTCCAGGCGTCACTTGAAGCCTTCGGCCAGGTTTCTGTGCTCGCCGCCAGAGTAAATCAGTTTCGCATCCATATTTTCACCGATTGATATTTCCCTCCCGCGGATTTGGGTAGATTTCTACTCCCCCCAGGCGCCTGCATTTGAGGACAAATCTCCTTGGCAGAATTCAGAAATGCTACATGGGGCGCACATCGATCGTAAGGGGCTGTTTCGCTTCTTGTTTACAAATACCTGAAACGTTAGGGTCTGCCAATGTCACAGACCCAGGAGGGAACCTCTGATCATTACTGTGGACAGGGACAACAGTCATCCTACTGGGCTTCGATTGAGCGGGAGCGAGTCCTTGGAGCGCAGGAGACAAATTCGGTTTGGCCTGCACGCGCCCGTTCATTTTTCGTGGATAGATCGGGGTGGAGTGATCCACAAAGGCGAAGGTTTCAGTCGCGATATTAGTTCTCATGGGGTGTATGTCTACGCGGATTGGCAATTTCAGCCTCAAAACGACGCCGACATTCAGGTTGACATCTTGCTTCACTCGTTCTCCGAGTTGGAGCGTACTGTGCACATGAGTGGAAGCGCAAAGGTGCTTCGCGTGGAACCATCAGCAACGGATGAGCACTCCGGTGGCTTTGCAGCTGCGAGTGACTCCTTCGCCTTTAAGGAAGGCTAGAAATTGACCGGTGAGACCCGAACAGGCCAAGAAGGCAGGTTGAAAAAATTGAGAAAGTTCAAGGCTTGGAACCGGGGCGATTAGCTAGTGACACTTCTGAAGTCGTTATAAAAGGTTCATCAATTTCGACGGCGAATTCTCAACCGAGAAGAACACAGGTCGAGAATTTCAGGGGTCGGTGGGGTTTGCCTGCGTTGGAAAAGAAGATCATTGTCAAACCGATGTGGGCATGAGTTCGCGAGGCGTCACGGCTTAAACAGGAAAAAATGAGGTTCTGTAGGTCACAGGGCGGAGCTTTAGGCTTTTTATGTACATAAGCGATTCTATCGACAACCATATCAACGACTCTGGTGCGTGGTATGTCCTTTATACGCGACACCAGCACGAGAAGGCGGTAGCTCAAAATCTCCTCAACAAGGGATTCGAGGCCTTGCTCCCACTGTACTCAACCGCGCGTCAGTGGAAGGACCGAACGAAGTTGATTTCTCTACCACTTTTTCCCTGCTACGTCTTCTTAAGGGGCGGGCTCGAGCGTCGATTGGCCGTCATGACGACCCCGGGAGTCCATTCCATAGTATCTACTGCCGGTCAGCCGACCACGATTCCATACCCCGAGATTGAGGCCATTCGGCGCGCTGTCGAAGGAGGCTTCCGAGTCGAGCCGCATCCTTTCTTGAAGTGTGGCGAGTGGGTAAGAGTCAAGTGCGGCCCCTTAATGGGGATCCAAGGGATCTTGATAAGGAAAAAGAACATATTTCGATTAGTGCTTTCGGTCGAAATCCTGGGTAAGGCTGCTTCGGTGGAGGTTGACTCGTTTCTGGTGGAACCCCTGAACGCAGCCTCCTCACGCCATGATGGCCCGGGACACACACTGGTGTATCCAGATGTGCACCCAAGAATCCTGGGATTTCCCAACACCAATACTAAAAGTTTTCATGAGGAGCGATAGTGAGTCTTGTTCGGTTGACGAAGCCCGCTTTTTCTTTTGAGATTTCACGAACACTCTTGAGGCAGGCCTTTGAACCCGGCATTCACACGGTAATAAAGGCGAAGTCGAGCAGCCAATGTACAAGGATTTTTTCGCACTAGATCGTAACCCGTTTGAACTCTCGCCCGATCCCTCTTTCATGTGCATGACGGAAAAGAGCAAGGCGGCGCTGGCTTCCATCACGTATGCCATTACAAATCGCAAAGGGTTTGTCGTCATGACTGGCGACGCGGGAATGGGAAAAACTCTGATTGTGCGAAGCTTGTTTGAATGCTGGAAGAGTCAGGGAATCGCCTTCGCGAACATTTTTGCTCCCAATTTGCCTGTGATTGATTTCCTGATTAATGCCACCTCTGACTTGGGAATCAAGGTGACAGAATTCACCAAGGGCAATCTGCTGCGCGCATTTCACGAATATTTGATTGCACAGTTCCAGAAGGGGCTTACCACGGTATTGGTCATTGACGAAGCGCATCAAATGCCGGAGGCCGTACTCGAAGAAATTAGAATGTTGACGAACGTCGAAACGAATCAACAGAAGTTGGTGCAAGTCCTGCTTGTCGGACAACCTGAACTTGATAATAAGCTGGATTCATTCGAGCTGCGCCAATTAAAGCAACGCATCGCAATTCGCTGCCGGCTGGAGCCCCTTACTGAAGAAGAGACCAACCAATACGTTACAGGCCGCTTAAATCTTGCCGGCGCAAAATCACAGGCGAACACGATTTTTCGGGTGGAAACTCTAGACGCAGTTCATCGCTATTCACGGGGTATCCCCAGGTTGATCAACAGCCTATGCGAGCAGGCCTTGATCACCGCATGCACACGTCAGCTTCGTGTCGTGCCAGTCGAAATTATCGAAGAGGTTGCATCCCTTTTTCGATTTGACCCTGTTCATGATACCAAGCCAACAGAGAAGCCCTCGTTACTGACAAACCAGAAAGAAGAGTCGGTCTCGGTTGAGACCTGGCAGGATTTATCTTCGTTCAAATTACCAGCAATGAAAGCTCCCGATCTGGACTCGACCTTAAGGCACTTGCACGCACGCAGCGGGACGCATGTGCAAACACAATCGCCGGGGAATGTTGAGACTTTAAACGCGGGAAGCCTCAGCGACATTTCTCGTATTCGCCATACGGAACCCGAAGCTCCAGTTCCTCACAACTCCACACATCCTGCCCATCAGCAGACGAATCCCGTGTCCATTCCGAGCAAAGCTCGCTCAATTGAATCCGCTCATTCTTCGACCAGACCGAACGAATCCAATTTTCCCAAGACCGCGTCGTCACCATCGAAGAATTCCGAACGCGCGATCGATCGAAGATCGGCGTCGGCCACCATGCTTCGGGGATCACGCTTTGTGTACGCCGCAGCAGTCGTAACCCTGGCGACAGCCGTCCTTTTGGCGCGTCATCAAAATGAAGCGGTGATCACGGCGCATCAGCCTGCAAGCACGTGGAAGGCTTCTCCAGAAGTCCCAACAACTGAACCGATACAGCCTGTTGAGACAAATTCTGCAATCCAATTTAAGAATGGTCCTACAGAGAACGTAGCGGTTCAGCGCCGCGACGTGGTTGCCGAGCCAATAGAAACGGATGAAGTTTCGGAGCCTGAAACAAGAAGTGTCATAGACCCGCTATCGCGGCCAGTTCTTACGTCTCCTGACCTATCCGCTATGAGCGAACCTGTTGCAATTTCCGGGACTCAAACAAATGCGGTACTGGACGGCGGCATGTTCAGCATTTCTCTGCCCAACTCGACACCACAGGCGGCAAACACTGATGGGAATCTGCAGCCGCCCAGGCTAGTGTCGTCACCCCTACTGGCGTCTTCCTTGCCCGAGCGTGCGGGAAAAATGCAAGGCGTCGTGGTCATCGACGCATTGGTTGACGATACGGGAATAGTAACCGACATGAAAATAATTTCAGGATTTCCTCGTCTGACAAAAGTGGCGATGGACGCGGTACACACGTGGAAATTCGAGCCCGCGCGACAGAACGGACGACCGATCGCGATGCGCACGAAAGTGAGTGTCAACCTCAGCCTCCATTGAGGCTTCAGCACGGCGCGGAAATCCAGCGAAAAAGATTGCGTTTCGTGCGCTTCTCCCGAAGAGAAATAAGGGAAATATCAATGAAGATCACACGAATTATCACAACTGCACTGGCTGTTCTCTTTCTGGCGGGGACTACGGCGGAACAAACAATTCAAGCGAACGATACGTATGTGCCGAAAGCTAAATGCGACAGCCCAGTGCCTGCCAATTACCTGCTGGGCCCCGATGACGAGGTAGAAGTTTATGGCGAAGAACTTGACGAACCGCCCAACAAATCGATGCGTGTTGACGACAATGGAGCTATCCAGGTGCCTTTGCTAGGCCGAGTCCACGTGGCGGGGCTAACCGTTGAGCAAGCCGAGCAGGAGTTGGACGAACAATTGAGCGCTTACATTCGACAGGCCAAAATTGCAATTAACGTCAAGGAATTGCGCAGCCAGCCTGTATCTGTCCTGGGTGCTGTAAATACACCGGGTGTTCATCAGGTGCAGGGACACCAGACCCTGCTCGAAATGCTCTCATTGGCCGGTGGGATCCGGCCGGATTCCGGATACAGCATCCGCATCACTCGGGAAGTGGAATGGGGATGCATCCCACTGCCGAACGCGAGGCTGGACGCGACGGGCCGGTACACCGTGGGCTCGGTTAATTTGAAAGACATCATGGAGGGAAAACATCCTGAGGAGAACATTCAGATTTTTCCGCATGACGTTATCTCCGTTCCCAAAGCTGAAATGGTGTACGTCATTGGTGATGTGAAGCGCGCGGGGGGATTCGTTCTTGGCGAACAAGAGTCTATCTCCGTGCTCCGCGTACTTTCGCTCGCTGAGGGCCTGGGCCCGTCATCTCAAGCACAGAATTCCAGGATCCTGCGAGTGAACCCCAATGGCGAGCAGCGCACAGAAATCGCCGTCAACATCAAGGCGATCCTCTCCGGAAAGATAAAAGACATTCCGCTGCAAAGCGACGACATTTTATTTGTTCCGGACAGCTCCGGCAAAAAAGCCCTTTCGCGGGCTGTTGAAGCAACGATTCAAGCTGCAATCTGGCGCGTGCCTTGAAATTGGACCTGAGGATATGGATGTGGATCAACCCTGTTGATCTACCTTGGGGTCTGACCACGAGATGAATTTTTTCAAATATGTGAAAGAAAACCATGAGTCGCCTATATGAAACTCTGACAAAAGTGGAGAACGGCCGCACTGCCTCTTCATCGATCGACATTGTCAGGCCGCCCTCTACAAATTCGAACGGATTTCCGCCCGAGCAGCACAACGGGGAGGAGCATCATTCAATTCTTCAGCGGTACGTGGAACCAATTCGAATGGAAGCTGCTCCGGCGCCAGGCTACGGCAGCCTTCGTGACTATTGGGAAGCAATTATCCGCCACAAACTGACGCTGTTGTGCTTCGCGGCAGTCGGACTGGTCGGCGCGATCTTGTTCAGCCTGGTGCAGGCGCCGCGATATCGCGCGAGAACTTCTCTCGAGATCCAGGACTTCAATGAGAACTTCATGGATTTGAAGAGTATGGATCCCACGAATTCCTCCACCGAACACTTCTCTACAGCGGATACGTATTTGGATACGCAGATCCAGATTATGGAGAGCGATGCATTAATAGAGCGCGTGCTCAACAGGCTGAACATGCAAGAATCGCGGCCATCAACTCACGGGTGGTCTTTGGGAGCGCTGAAGCGGCGCGTATTCGGAGTGCCGAAGTCCTCTCGTCCACCAGGCAAGGACGAAATGATTCGCGAGGCAGAATCCAACCTGACAGTGCGCTCTGCCGCCAACACACGTCTGCTGGAAGTGTTGTACGAATCACCTGATCCGAAGTTGGCTGCGGACTTCTCAAATACTCTGGTCAGCGAATTCGTCCAACAAAGCCAGGATATTCGCTGGAAATCGACACAGCTTACAGTGGCATGGCTGACCAGCCATCTGGACGAAATGAAAGCCAAACTGGAAAAGTCAGAAGCCGAAGCCCAGGATTACGCGCGCACGTCGGGACTGACATTTACTTCGGAGAAGGACAACGTTGAGGCCACTCGGCTTAAAGAACTTCAAGATGAACTCTCTGCTGCCCAAGCCGATAGCATAGCCAAGCGGGCAAGATTTGAAGCGGCGGAGAATAAACCCGTAGAGTCCCTTCCGGTCGACGACCCCGTCCTGCGTGATGAAAACCAGAAGCTCACCGACTTGCAGGGTCAGCTCGCGCAACTTAGTGCCACGCTGACTCCGGCCCACTTCAAGGTTCAACGCGTACAGGCGCAGATCGACCAGCTCCAGCTAGCCATGCAGAGGGAACGCGACGAAGTCCTGCGCCGCATCGGTAACGAATACGACGCCGCGCGACGCCGCGAAAATCTTCTGGCCCAAGCTTACGCCGGGCAAGAAACGATCGTCTTGGATAAGTCCAGCAAGGCGATCCACTACGAAACGCTCAAGGGTGATGTGGATTCCAATCGCCAGATTTACGAATCAATGCTGCAGCGAGTCAAGCAGGCCGAATTGGCCAGCGCCATGCGCGTCAGCAACGTGCTGGTTGTTGACTCGGCCAAACCGCCACTACTTCCCTACAAACCGAATTTACCGATGAACTCTGCAATTGGACTATTTTGCGGGATGTTCGCGGGCGTTGCATTGGTACTGGTCTGGGGACATTTCGACCGCACAATATTGGCGCCGGGCGAAGCGCAAGTCATTTTGAAATTGCCCGAACTTGGCGCGATACCTATGGCTGAAATCGGCGCGGAAACCACGAGCAACGCCGCGCTTGCCTCGACCGCGCCATCCAGTGAGAGTCCTGAGCTGGCCACATGGCAGCACAAAGTATCTCTGCTGGCGGAATGCTTTCGCGCCACACTGACTTCGCTCCTTCTTCCTGTTCAAAATGGAGGCCATCCACAGGTCGTGCTGCTTACGAGTCCAGCGGTTGGTGACGGAAAGACAATGGTAACGAGCAACCTTGGTATCGCCATGGCCGAGCTAGGTCGAAAAGTCTTGCTGATTGATGGGGATGTGCGCCGGCCGAGATTGCATCAAGTCTTTGGAATGTCCAATGATTGGGGTCTTGCGGATTTACTGTCCGCGAAAATTTCACCTGGATCGATTCCACTGACGGAGCTGGCTCATGAAACGAAAGTTCCTGGGCTGTGCCTGTTGTCCAGTGGGACCAAAACCATGACCACCTCGAGCCTTTTTCATTCCGGCAGCATGGCCCTTTTGCTTGAGCGCCTTCGAACAGAGTTCGACATGATTCTTATCGATGCGCCTCCAATGATCTGGCTCGCCGATGCGCGCGTGCTGGGCCGCATCGCTGACGGCGTTGTTCTCGTCCTCCGTGCCGGGCGGACCACTCACGAAAGCGCATTGTTCGCCATGCAACGATTCGCCGATGACGGAACGCGCGTGCTTGGAACCATACTCAACAATTGGGATCCGAAAAACAACGGGTGTTACAACGATTACAAAGACTACGCAGGGATGTATTGCTCGAAGGAAAAATAAGCTCAGCCCTCTCAGTTTCGGTGATGTGCAGTTGGCAACAAGAGGAAGTTCCGTTCCTGCCAGATGAATCCCAGTGCTCTTCACATAAATCCATTTCTCTTTACGCACAAATCTTCTGGATCAATTACATGGCCCTGTGACTATGAGCTCTGAAGCGCAAATTCTGCCTGCCGTTTCGCAAGAGCGTCCGTCGTTACGTGTTGACTTCAGCTGGATGTTTGTGGGGAATGCCATCTATGCGTGCGGACAGTGGATTACGCTCATGCTGTTGACGAAGCTGCTGCGTCCAGAGCAAGTGGGGCAATACGCTTTGAGCCTCGCCATCGTTTACCCCGTGATTGCGCTCACCAGCTTTCAACTTCGTGCAGTTGTGGCTTCAGGCATGTACGGGCAAACGCATTTTGGCCATTTCATTGGCCTCCGGTTGTACACCACATCTCTGGCGCTCGTCATCGTTTTCGCCATCACGCAGATCCTGCGATATCGGCTGGAACTGACTTCTGTGGTTCTGATTGTATGCATGGCGCAGGCCATCGAGAACATCAGTGACATTTATTATGGCCGGCTGCAACTGCATGACCGGATTATTCGAATCTCACATTCCTTGATCGCACGGACGTTGCTATCCGTACTCGGACTGACAGTCGGACTTTTTATCGGCAGAAATCTCTTCTGGGGAATCGCGGGAATTGTGTTGGCGCGTGCAGCTGTTCTCTTAGGATACGACACGCGCGAGCGTACCCATGGCTTGGCCGAGCAGCCTTTGGATTCTTCTCGAACCGAAACTCTGAAGCCGTGCTCGCATCTGAAAGTTCAGGGGGAATTGCTTTGGTTCAGCTTTCCTCTGGGAATCCTGACTCTCCTGGTCACTCTCAACTCCAGCATCCCCAGTTATTTCATCAAGCACGCGCTTGGAGAACGCGAGTTGGGTATTTTCTCGACCATCGGTTTCATGGTGTCTGCAGGAAGCATTGCGGTGATGTCGCTTGGGCAATCCGCATTCACGCCGCTCGCCAGAGACTATGCGGCGAAAAATTTTGGAGAGTTTTGGTCCATCCTCGGTAAGCTCCTAGCCTTGGGGACAACGGTGGCGATATGCGGAGTGATCGTGTCGAAACTGGCCGGGCAAGAAATCCTTACCATCGCGTTCCGGCGCGAATACGCTGATCGAGCCGATCTTCTTCCTTGGATCATGGCGGCCGGTGGCGTGGGATATATGGCGCAGTTCCTGGGAATTGGAATGACGGCGGCAAGATATTACCATTCACAGATCGCGCTCCTTATCCTCGTCAGCTTAAGTCTTTGTGTGAGCAGTTATTTTCTGGTTCCGCGACAAGGTCTCCTCGGAGCGATCCTCTCCATGCTGGTTGCTGCATTTGTGCAGCTTGTGGGAAGCGTCTTGATTTTATATATCGGAACACGCACGCGCAGTAGAGTGTTTGTTAAGAGTGTTGGACAGGCATGATGTTTCATCGTGGAGTTATTTAAAGAGTCAAATTCCAATACAGACTTTTATGTCGACGACGGCTACATAGCCGCCGACCATTCTTAAATTGTTTCCGTTTTTTTAAAACACATCGCACAGCAACTACTCACGAGACTTTCCGCGATAAGACCAATGAGTGATTCAGCGCACCTTCGCACATTCGACGGGCAATCTGCAATGCCAGTTATTGCTCGAGGGCAAAAGCAGCATAACGGTTGGTCCGCCAGCTTTTCCCTCGGCGAGGAAAACTCTTCCACAATAGTCAGGCTGTCGTTCGGCTTCCTTTGGCTTTTGGTATTTGCAATTCCATGGGAAGACGCAGTCACCATTCCTGGTTTTGGTACAGGCACGCGTTTGATCGGGATACCTGCATTGGTGCTTGGGGTAATCGCGGTCATCGCACGCGGGAAAGTCAGGCACCCAGCTGCCGGACACGTCATCATGATTCTTTTCGCGCTTTGGGCAACAGTAAGTTACCTGTGGAGCGTTGATCAGGATGAAACTCTGGTTGCAGCTTCCTCGTACCGCCAGCTCCTGGCGATGGTATGGCTGATATGGGAACTCGCCCCTGGACTTCGCGAGCAATTGCTGTTGTTGAATGCCTACGTCTTTGGAACTTTTGTTTCAGGGCTGGATACCGTTTATCAATTTCTTTCTCATCATGAGGCCGCTTATCAACGTTATACAGGTGGCGGATCAAATCCCAATGATTTGGCGCTGTTAATGGCCTTAAGCATCCCCGCCGCATACTTTCTGCTCATCCAGAGCAAGAGGTGGATGGTTTGGGTCTATAGATTTCAACTTATCCTGGCCGGGACAACCATCTTTCTAAGCGCCGCAAGGGGTGGATTTTTGGCCGGCCTTGTGGCGTTTTCTATCGTGCCTCTGATTCATCAACGGTCGTCGGGACGTCGAAGAATCGTCGGTTTCTTGACGACAGCGCTGGTCATATTTGGCGGACTTACCTTCTTGCCTGCAAGTTCATGGGAACGCATTTCCACGATTCCCGATGAACTCCGAGAAGGCACGCTCACCGGGCGCACGCTGATCTGGGGAGCAGGGTTTGATGTTTTCCGCGAGCATCCTTTTCTGGGAGTTGGTGCGGCTGGGTTTCGCCAGAGTGTTAACCGTGCTTTGTCTGAAGAAATTGTTGCACACAATACTTTCCTCTCGATTCTAGTTGAGCAGGGCGTGATTGGTTTTTCACTTTTTTGCGCCTTGCTGGGTGTACTGGCGCTATCCGTGAGCGCGATACCTTCTGTCCCGCGGAGATTTTGGAGTGTAACTTTGGCGGTTTGGGTAGTGGGAGTTTCCAGTTTAACTTGGGAAATACGGAAACCGACGTGGTTCTTCTTCGGTTTGCTAATGGCGCAGTGTGCCAGCCTGGCATCGAGAAATAGTTCTAGTAGCACTCTGGTTCCCGCCGGCACGTCTTTTCCTCAAACACGTCGAGCGTAATCATTTCCTGAGTAGATTGCGCGCATTGGATTCCCGCGATCATGAAGAAAATTAAAGTGGTCCACATCGTTCCCATGCTGGCGCCCGGAGGGGCTGAGACTCTGGCGGTTCATATTGTCAGGGGCTTGAACCGGGAGCGTTACGAGGTGGCAGTCGTCTCCTTAAGGAAGTGGCCGGGATGCGACCTTGAGCGTTTGCTCGTGGAGCACGGGGCGCGCGTTTCATATCTTGGCAAGCGGCCCGGATTTGATTTCCGCATGTACTATAGAGTAAATAAAGTTCTGAGAACACTTCGGCCGGATATTATTCACACGCACCTGCACGTGCTTCGCTATGCCCTGCCTTCCATGCTTTCTTTCAAGCATGCCGCAAAGGTGCATACCGTTCATAACCTGGCGGAACGCGAGGCTGAACCTGGTACGCGCTGGATTCAGCGCTACGCTTTTAATCACGGAGTCGTGGCTGTTGCCGTTTCGGACGAAGTGGCCATCAGTCTGGAACGCCTATATGGGGTTCGAGACTGCCGCATGATCGCGAACTGTATTCCAACAGACAGGTATGCATCTCCGCAAACTTCACGAAGAGTGTGGCGGGCGAGAGAGGGATTTCGTGACGACGATGTTCTGTTTGTGTGCGTGGCACGTTTTGCTCCGCAGAAAAACCACTCCTTGCTCCTGGAAGCGTTCGCACAAGGTCCCGCTTCCAATCCGAACGCGCATTTGGCGCTGGTTGGAGAAGGCGCTTTGCGTGGCCAACTGGAACTGCAATCAAGGAATCTTGGCTTAGCGACTCAAGTTCACTTCCTCGGGCTGCGCACAGATATTCCGGACGTATTGGGCGCAATGGATGTTTTCGTGTTGAGTTCAGATTACGAGGGCAGTCCGCTTTCGGTGATCGAAGCCATGGCCTCTGGATTGCCAATCGTGAGCACTGCTGCGGGTGGCGTGCCGGCCCTCTTCGAAACCGGGAAGGAAGGTTTCCTCGTGCATACGGGCGATGTCAAAGGCCTTTCCGATGCTCTCGAATTACTCTTGCGTGATTCGGGCAGCAGAAAATCCTTGGGAATCGCAGCCGCACACCGAGCCAAAAAAAACTTCGACGTCTCAACGATGGTGCGGGCGTACGAAGAACTCTACGAGAGTCCCGTCGGTCGTCTGCGCGGTCAAAATTTGAGCAGAACATTTCCGGAACCCGTTAAGCCAACCGAAGAAGACCTTGTGCGCAGTGGGGATCAATGGGGAACTTAACCTGCCCGATCGGTCGTTCACTCGTTAGCTACGGAGATTAGTGTGGACAACGGTTACACGTTTACAGTGTTCACTCCCACCTACAACCGCTCAAGAACTTTACCGCGAGTGTACGAAAGCCTTCGTCCGCAGACCTATCGCAATTTCGAATGGCTGATCGTGGATGACGGCTCGACTGACGGCACGAATGAACTCGTTGAAAAGTGGCAAGGGGAAGCAGAATTTCCCATACGATATATCTACCAGGAAAATCAGGGCAAGGCTGTCGCTTTCAACCGGGGTGTCCGGGAAGCCCGAGGGGAATTCTTTCTCACCTTGGATTCCGACGACGCTTGCGTGCCACAAGCGCTCGAGCGATTCAAATATTATTGGGATAGCATCCCGCCGAACCAGAGAGACAATTTCTCGGCGATTACTGTCTTGGGAAAAGACCAGAATGGCAGGCTTGTGGGTGACAAGTTCGCCAGGGACGTCCTGGATTCAGACTCAATCGAGTTGGTCTTCAAATACCATGTGAAGGGTGATAAGTGGGGCTTTCACCGAACAGACATACTGACGCAATTCCCTTTCCCCATATTTCCAAAGATCAAATTCATTCCCGAGGCGCTTCTCTGGTTCACGCTTTCCCGCAAGTTTAAAACACGATTTGTGAACGAAGTATTGTTGATAAATTACGTAAACGACGGCGCCGGAGACCACTTGTCTTCTCTCAGTCCGGAAGTAATGTTTGGGCGCGCACTGTTTCACAAATACGTTTTGAATGAGCTCATAGATTGGCTATACCGATCTCCTACAAATCTGTTTCGTTCAGCCATCAACTTCAGCCGCTACTCGATCGATCTCGGCAAGGGACCCTACTCCCAGTTCAAAGAGCTGCGTCCCGTAGCCGCGCGAATCTTGTTAATGATTTCGCTTCCATTGGGTTTTGCAATGTCCCTGAAAGATAAGCGGAACGTGGCGAGAGCGAGTCGGGGAAGTGCATTGCGGGAAAGTGCAGTCTTGGGGGAAGGGCCGCGCGCCGCGAACGAGTAATCCGTTTCGAACGGCTCTTTTTCCGTACTCTCAGACGAACACCGTGTTCAAAGATTTCAAAAGCCTACTACAACCTATCTGATTCTCCACTTCCAAAGGCCGGAAGGTCCTCACGTTGGGCATTTATAGTTATCTGATTCTCTTTTTTGCAAGCGCTGCGTTGTCTCTGGTCCTCACTCGCCTGGTTCGGAACTTCGCAATCACGCATGGGTGGGTTCAAACTCCCAATCTGGATCGGCATGTCCATTTGAAACCAATTCCACGACTGGGCGGAGTCGCAATCTATCTGTCTGTTCTGGCCGCTGCGCTCTGTGGTCTCTTTGTCCCGAAATTAATTGGTGTGGCGCAAGTCTCGCCGACCCGTGGCGCGTTCGGCCTGCTGGCGCCCGCCACCCTTATTTTCCTATTGGGGATTTGCGACGATATACGGCCAGTTAATGCTTATCTCAAGTTCGGAGTTCAAGCTCTCGCAGGAGTAATACTTTATTTCGGGGGGCAGGGGATTCAACAATTCCATCTCTTATCCAACGGGCCACTGAGAATCGGTGTGGCATTGCCCCTGACAGTCCTTTGGGTCCTGCTAATCACAAATGCTTTCAATCTGATCGATGGGCTCGACGGTCTGGCTGCAGGATCGGCTTTCTTCTCGACACTCGTACTCTGTGTCGTCTCGCTATTTGGGTCGATCCCGCTCGTCATATTCCTCACCATCGCGCTCGCAGGAGCAATTCTCGGTTTCATGCGATATAACTTCTACCCGGCTTCGATATTCATGGGCGATTCAGGGAGCCTGTTCATCGGGTTCCTGCTCAGTGCACTGGCGCTCAGCGGTTTGCAAAAAGCATCGATGATGATTGCGGTGGCCATTCCAGTCCTTTGCTTCGGCCTGCCAATTCTGGATGTTGCTCTCGCGGTAATCAGGAGGTTCCTCAGAGGGCAGCCACTATTCTCAGCCGACGGCGAACACATTCATCATAGGTTGCTCAAGAAAGGTCTCTCGCAGCGTCAGGCCGTGTCTATCCTGTATGCAGCTTCCGCTGGTTTTGGCCTTCTGAGCCTGGCCCTCCTGCACGATCAAAAAAACATCACCTTGGTCCTCGCCATTATGGGCATCGGAGTGTGGGTTGGAGTCCAACAATTGCGGTACGTGGAAGCTTCCGAACTCCAGGATTTCCTGCATCGGACATATCAAAAGAAGCGCATGTTGGCAAACAACCTGAATATTCGCCGAGGCATTGAGTCATTGAACTTCTGCAATGACTTCCGTGGAATCTGCAAAGTTCTGGAAGAAACTCTTCAACCCGTGGGATTCGACGGCGTGCTTTTCAAAGCATTCCTTGGGGATGGCATCTCCGACGTCCATTTTTACCCGCTGAAACGAGATAAGGACGGAATCTGGTTCTGCTTCTGGAAAGGTCGGCAAACAGCTAAATCTTCCTGGGAACTTAAACTGGAGCTTGCATCCGGTCCGAGAAATACACGTGGAGGATACTTCTCGCTGTTACGTTCGTGCGAAGATGAGGCTCTCTTCCTTGTTGATCTGAATCTCCTCAGTAGTCAATTTCGCGTGGCCGTCAGTGATGCTGTCCTCAGAGCGATGTCAAAAGTAGAAATAAACTTGAAGAATTCTATCCACATCAAAAAACAATTGCCTATGAAGGCGATTCCCGCCCGGATGTCGTCCGCTGATGCGGCCCATCGTCACCCGATGAACAGGAAGGCCGTATGATCAAAGTCATGCACGTCATCACCACTCTCGGCCCAGCCGGAGCTGAAAATATGCTATCCCGAGTCGTTTTTGGGATGGATGGCGCACGTTTTCAAAATGAAGTCGTTTCGCTGACCGACGAGCTGCATCTGGCCGAGAAAATGCGCGCAATCGGTGTGCGCGTACGGACGCTCGGCATGAAAAGCAGTGCGCCAAATCCGTGGCTGGTGATTCGCTTTGCGCAATGGATCCGCGAGGAGAAACCACACGTGATTCATACATGGATGTATCACGCGAACCTGATCGGCACTCTGGCGGTGCGTCTGGCTGGGCATGTGCCAGTGGTTTGGGGTATCCACCACGGCGCGCTTGACCCTCGAGTTGACAAGCGACGCACCATTTTGGTCAATCATGTCTGCGCTTCCTTATCGCGCCGCGTTCAAACTCGTGTCGTATGTTGCTCAGAGCAATCGCGGCGAATCCACGAAGGACTTGGATACGCGGCCGAGAAGCTGGAGGTAATCCCCAATGGCTTCGATCTGGAGCAAATGAAACCCGACCCTGATGCGCACCGCTCGATCTGTGAGGAATTGAATATCCCGGAACATGCGCCACTGATTGGAATAGCGGCACGCTTCCATCCCCACAAGGATTACCCAAACTTCATTCAAGCGGCGGCACGGCTCCGTAAGCAAATACCCAAAGTTCACTTTCTGCTCTGCGGTGACTCCGTAACGTGGCAAACCTCGGAATTAGCCGAATTGATCACGGCTGCGGGTTTACGTGATCGCTGTCATCTTTTAGGTGTGCGCCAGGATATGGCTAGACTCTATGCGGCAATGGATATCTCCACGACATCTTCCCTTGTTGAAGCGTTTCCCTTGGTGATAGGTGAAGCGATGGCTTGTGGGACTACCTGTGTCGTCACAGACGTGGGAGATTCCGCGCTGATCGTTGGCGAGACCGGCAAAGTTGTGCCTCCGGGCAACTCGGCAGCGTTAGCCGAGGCTTGGCGGAAACTGATTGACGCGGGGCCCGTAGCGCGGCGCCGTCTCGGAATTGCTGCAAGGCTCCGCGTGCAACAGCATTTCGGATTGTCCGCGGTTGTGGAGCGCTATCAGGCCATTTACACGCAACTGGCCGGCGAAACAATAAAAGGTATTCCCTCTACCGGCCTTTCGGAATGCGCCCGGTAGATTCCGTCACTCCAAGTTGCGCCAAACCAATTAGATGGCGGCGGGCAAATTATTTATTTGCACGAACGATTGCACGAAAATGTTAGTCGATAGAATTAAAAGTGCGAGTTCGGATCGGCCTCGCGTGGTCAATGTCATGAATTCGTCCATCTCACTTGGGTTCCTGCAAGGTCAGCTGCAGTATTTTCAGGATAGAGGTTTTGATGTGACGTTTCTCTCCCCGGAGAGACGCAGCGGCGAGTGGGAAGTGGCTCGGCCCGAGGGCATACAGATCATCGAAGTGCCGATGGAGAGGAAAATCTCTCCTCTGCGGGATTTCACAACACTTTGGCGTTTGTGGCAAATCATGCGCGCGCTTTGCCCTGCCGTTACGAATGTGGGAACACCGAAGGCAGGATTGTTAGGTGGCTTTGCCGCTTGGCTAAACCGCGTCCCTTGCCGTGTTTACACGCTGCATGGTTTGCGGTTTGAGACCACCACGGGACTGAAGCGGCGACTCCTCGTTTACGCCGAGCGCGTGGCTTGCCGTTTTGCTCATCGCGTCATATGCGTCAGCCAGAGCGTGCGTGAAAAGGCGATTGCTTCCGGAGTGACACGACGGGAGCGAACGGTGGTTTTCGGATCTGGCAGTTGCAACGGCGTGGATACTTCGCGTTTCTCTCCCACGCCGGAAATAATGAGGCGAGCAGCCGAATTACGTCAACATTTCGGAATCCCTGCCCAAGCTCCCGTTGCGCTATTTGTTGGGCGTTTGACCTCCGACAAAGGAATTCCCGAGTTGATGAAGGCCTTTTTACATCTCGGTAATCAACACCCGGATCTACGGCTTGTCTTGGTGGGATGCTTCGAGGATGAAGACCCGCTTCCATTCGAAATTCGGAGATGTCTTGAAACACATTCGCGCGTGATCTTCGCAGGAGCAGTCGAGAATACCGCGCCTTTTTACGCGATGGCCGATGTTGTGGTCCTGCCGAGCCACCGGGAAGGATTGCCCACTGTCGTCCTGGAAGCACAGGCCGCTGGTAAACCAGTAATAGGCGCGTCGGCGACCGGGATTATTGATCTCATTACGGATGGAGAGACGGGTCTCCTTTTCCCTGTCGGCGATGTGGCAGCGCTTGCTGAAGCTTTGTCCAGAATCATCACTGACAAAGGCTTAGCCACTAAGCTTGGAAACGCTGGCAATGAACGCGTAAACCGCGAGTTTCGGCAACAGCAGATCTGGGACGCACTGTACCGTGAGTATCTAAGGCTTTTGATATTAGGAAATTTGCCGGGACCTTTTTTGAAGTCTTCGGAAGACAGCACGGATTTGGTCGTGAAGTCGAAATGAGCACCCGAGCGCGACACCGCTTTTTCGTTTTAGCAGGACTGGTATGCGGAAAACTGCTTTAGTGCCACGACTACCCGCGACAAATTAAGCCGCCACTAGACGTGCGAAGAATTCCACCGGGCAAAGTGTTTACGGAAAATGTATGACAATTTATGCAATCGAAACGAGGAGCCGATAGCGCTCAAGGCCTGGGCGCAGAATCAGGGTCCGCTTCTGGCGGCAGCGGTGCTCATCATCCTTCCTACTTTCGTAATGTTTATGAAACCTGTAACTTCCATCCGAGCTCTTCCCACAAGCATGGACATCAAAATCGGTGCTAGTCAGCAAGGCGAACACGAAATTCCCATTACCGTTTGGGTGGCGCCGGGTCTCGTAAGAACGGGCACGACCGATGCACCTGGGACAAATTCTTCCATACGTCTCTCCGGGGCACGTGGCGAGACGGTTGATTCTCAAGTAGTCGTCAATGCTCCCGCAGACAGCTCACTGACGACCGTGAATGTGTCTGCAAGCGATCTGACAGGCCCTGGCGGAGCCGTCATCGCCGCTTCTAACATCACATTGTTTCGAGAGTATTATCTCGCCACAAATGGCACGAACAGTGCCCAAGGCACCAATCCGCCTAACGGTGCTGGCACATATGCGGAACCCCTCATCCCCTTCATCGATGCTGAAAATGGAACAACCTTGTGCGGCAGCCCAGCGATTTTGAAGGCGTGCAACGCGACAATCAGTGCGGGGCAGAATCAGGCGTATTGGCTGGATTTCTTCATTCCGCGCGGTGCTGGGAGCAGTCCTGCAGGAATTTACACAGGCACGATTACGGTCAAAAGCGATCAAGGCAACAAGATTATTCCGGTCACACTGATCGTGTGGAATTTTGAACTGCCACTTGTGCCCTCAGAAAAGTCCTTGTTCTTATTTTGGACCAATGAGCTCGACTCAAATGCGCATCTGGCTCTGCTACGGAACAAAGTCATGCCCTGGTATGACTCCGCTTCGGCCGCTCGTTCTAACAGGTCTAAGTGGGGACTGAATCGTTCCGGGCTCGACAATTACTCCTACATTGGCATCCATTGCAACGGGTCGTACACCAGTCTTCCTACTGCATCACAAATCAGGAAGTGGGCTGCCGGCAATCCAAGTGGACTATCGCTCGATTTTTACCCGGCGGATGAAATTATTGGGTGCACAGCGGCTTATGAACCTTTGATCACACTGGCGAATAACGCTCATCGCGCCGGCGTCAAGATTCTCGTAACGATTCCTCCGGTGCCAGCGCTATACGGCATTATTGACCACTGGGCAATGCTGACGTTTAACTGGCCCGCCAGCTTTTCTGGGATACCTGGGGACTTTTGGTCTTATGCGAGTTGCAATGTTGGGAGCGGCAATACCCCTGAGTGGATGGTTGACTATCCGCCGATCAACGAGCGCATTCAGGCCGGCTTCCTGAACCAGACGCAGCGAGCGAGTGGAATCCTCTATTGGAGAACAGACAATTGGACGGCGGGAAACGCCATAGATTCCTGGAATCATGTAGAGGCTCACGGTTGTGGCGGGGGAAGTAATCGACCTGGCGATGGAATTTTCCTCTACCCTCCTGGCCCGATCGCTTCTTCCGAACCCGCTCCAGGAATACGACTGAAGGCAATCCGGGATGGTATTCAGGACTATGAATATGTTCAGATTCTCAATAACCTGGGACAAAGAGCCTTTGCGAACTCAGTCATCAAGCCGATTGCGACGAGTTGGAACGATTGGGCGCACGACCCGGACGAACTCTTGGCCGCACGAATGCAGCTGGGCCGGAAGCTTAACGAGCTTTCCCCACGATAGGTAAATAATCTTGCCCTTGAATCTGTTGCGAATTGCTTTTGCGTAGCGTAGCCGCCTTTATATCCGGCACCGAGCACGAACAATGTCGGAAATCCGTGTCATGGCCCATCAAATTCAATAAATTAATTTACAAGATCGTAATCCCTTCCATCCGGGATGAACGAAGCTTTTTCAAAATCCCATTCCATTTACTCGACTCCGCTGATCGCATGACCTAGCTAGAAATGAGCCAAGAAAGTGACAGTGCAATGATCCGAGTGCATCGCGGTAAGCAAGCAGTTGCGCTCATAGCCGACTCGGCCTTTCGCCAGAAGTGGGCTGCGCTTTATGAAGCCTGTCCGTACGGCACTTGCTTCCAAGATATTCCTTTTGTGACGACGTGGTATCGATCCTACGCCGAACGTTTTGAACCTGTGATCGTGGAGGGAGCGGAGGAAGATTCCTCCCTGACCGGACTCCTGACACTTGCTCTATCGAAGGAAAATAACACGCTTGTTCCCGCCGGAACCGATCATGCTGAATACCAGGTCTGGCTGGCGAGAGACGGTCAATCGGATAACTTCATCGAATCCGCATTGAACTGCCTCGGGCAGGAGTTTTCGGCAGGCCAACTTCGCTTTCGGTATCTTCCCACCGGAACGCCCCTCGAATGGAGCGTTCGCTGGAAAGGCCGGTGCCACTTGCGCTCGGTACCGCGCCTTCTGATGTCCACGAGGCCCGGAAATACGATCGCTCAGTCGTTGCGGAAGAGAAGCATGAGGAGCCGGTTAAACAGACTTAAGCGCGTGGGGGAGATAACTTTTAGACGCGTTGTGGATCCGGCAGAAATTTCTGCACTTCTCGATGAGATCATTCCGCTGCACGATTTCCGGCAAGGAGCCGCTTACCTTAATTACCCGTTTTGCTCCGACGTGCTAAAAAAACCGTTTCACCTCGCCATGATGGAACATCCCAATCTTATGCACGTCACAGTTCTTCAGGTGAACAGCCGCATTGTGGCGGCGCATATTGGACTTCGCAATAAACAGCAAGTATCGCTGGGAATTCTTACCCACTCTCCATTGTTTTCTCAATATTCGGTGGGCAAATTTCACATTCTTCTCCTCGGGCTTGATTTGCAAAATGAGGGATTCACGGATTTCGACCTTACTCCCGGAGGGGAGGAGTACAAGGAGCGGTTTGCTTCGCATCGAGATGAAGCGCACATGCTGGATGTTCTTCTCCGCCCCTCCCGCGTTCGTCAATTGCGACTTCATCTCGGAGATCCGATGCGCTTTAACGGTTTCACGCGGTTACGTGCAAGAGAGATTGCGGCGCAAATTCGGCATAGGGCGATTATTAGCAACTGGTTAATGCTACCTGGTGAGTTAATACGGCAATTGAAGGTAGCCTTGTGGAATACAAAAGAAATTTGCCTTTATAGTCGCAATCGCTCTCGCAATGGCATCGCACAGCCTCATTGGACAATGCGCCGCGATTGCCTGCAGGATCTTCTGTTGTTTAAGCCGCCGGGGCCATGGCAACGTCCTCGGCATGAATTTCTCCGCGAGGCCGCAGACCGGCTGAAGAACGGTTATCACGTGTATACCCATGTACTGGATGGGCAACTGGTCCACTACGGATGGCTGCTCGAGAAACAGGAAAACTGCCCATTACCGGAAGGCCCAGCTTTCACGCTACCGCTGAATTCCGCGGTCTTGTTCGATTTCTACACGCACCTGAATTATCGAGGATTGGGAATCTACGCGAAATCTCTGCGCCAGATCTTTTTTGACGCTGCTGCTTCGGAAATACAGCATATCTATCTCTTTGTCCCCGAAAACGAGACGACTGCAGGGCGTGAAATCGAGAACGCGGGTTTTGTGTATGAGAAAAGTTTCTTTGAGGGAAACCGCTTCGGAAGAGTTCGCCGGTGGGAGGGAACCCCGCCAGTTGTCACGGTATCTAAAGAGTTCTTGCGGCAGAGCGAGAACCAATTTGAGCGCAACTCGAGTGGACGAACTCTCATAAAGGGATTACCGAAATAAAACTTCGATTTACGGGAGCGGAGAATGACAAAACATGACGTAGTCATCATTGGCGCTGGTCCTTACGGTCTGTCTGTGACCGCGCACTTGCGGACGATCAAAGGTTTGGACGTGTGTACGTTTGGCGAGCCGATGCGTTTTTGGCAACGCAATATGCCGATCGGCATGTTTCTCCGCTCCGGGTGGGCCGCGTCACATATCGCGAGTCCAAACCAGTCGTTGACCCTGGGAGCATTCCAGACAGCAAGCGGCAGTCCGATTTCGCGGCCTGTGCCGCTCGACCGATTCCTTCAGTACGGACTCTGGTATCAGCGTCAAGCGGCACCCCACCTCGATCAGAGGAAGGTTCTCCGTGTCGAGCGCCATCAAAATGGCTTTCGTATTGACCTTGCAGACGGTGAGACGGTTATTTCACGCCGCGTGGTGGTGGCGGCGGGAATAAGTAAGTTCGCTCGGTGCCCCCAAGAATTTGCAGGCATCCCGTCATACCTGGCATCTCACACTTCCGAACATCGCGATCTCCGCGGGTTTGGTGGGGAAAAAGTGCTCGTGATCGGAAGCGGTCAGAGTGCACTGGAATCGGCTGCGCTGCTACATGAATGCGGGGCTGAGGTCGAAGTTGTCGCTCGCTCGCGTCAAATTCGATGGCTTGGCGGATCTGTGTCCAACACACTTCATCAAGGTTTGGGTTTTCTCTCTTCGATGCTCTACGCACCGACTGACGTGGGTCCCGCCGGGATCAGTCAACTCGTGGCCCGCCCCAATTTGGTCAGACCTCTGCCGCGCTCCATTAAGGACTGGCTCCGGAAAAGATCTATTCGCCCAGCCGGCGCGGAATGGTTAATCGCGCGACTCCAAAATGTACCTTTTACTCTCGGCCGGTCGATTGTTTCAGTCGTTCAGGTCGGCGAGCAGGTCAAAGTCAGCTTCAATGACGGAAGTAAGCGAACCGTTGATCATGTTCTTCTGGGGACCGGATATCGTATGGATGTTTCCAAATATGAATTTCTTGCTCCAGAACTGATACGAGCGATTAGTTGCTTCGAAGGCTATCCGAAGCTTCAAGCAGGGTTCGAAAGCTCCGTGCCGGGCTTGCACTTTATAGGTGCGCCCGCTCTTTGGAGTTTTGGCCCGCTGATGCAATTTGTAGTCGGCACGCATTTTGTTTCACGTTCCCTGCACCGGCACATCTTTAGAAAAACAACGCGTGAACATGTTCAGGTCGCTGAATCGAAGCTCAGTTCGGACGACTCTGTTTTTGCGATGAAACACAATAATTGAAAGCTGTTTAAAGTTTCGTTTTGAATGGACTTCTTCTATGACTGAAACGACAGGTGCACTGGTCATCGGCGGAAATCTGAACGGCCTTTCGATCGCCAGAAGTTTGGGCCGGCATGGCGTGCCAGTTTGGGTTGTAACCCCATCCGACGTGAAGCTGGCAAGCTTCTCGAGATACACTCGCCGCAGTCTACCTTGGTTGAATGGAAATCAGGAAGCACAAGTCGAATACTTATTGGGAATTGCCACGCGTTTTAAGCTAAACCGGTGGGTGCTGTTTCCTACTAGCGATGAATCGGCCGCATTCCTCTCACGATTCCACGCGCCGCTCTCACGCCTATTCCGAGTGGCATCCCCTACATGGGACATCCTGCGTTGGGCATACGATAAGCGCTTCACGTACCGGCTAGCTGCTGATCAACAAGTCGATTACCCGTCAACGATCTATCCCGCTATCGAGGCGGATCTCGAGACCGCTAACATTACCTTTCCAGTAATCCTGAAGCCTGCTACGCATGCCACAATCAATCGGTTTACAACGGACAAGGCATGGCCTGTAAAAAATTGTCAGGAACTACTTGCACGCTACCGTGAAGCTCGGGAGTTGATCGCGCCAAATTTGATTCTCCTTCAGGAGATGATCCCTGGCGGAGGCGAGTGCCAATTCTCATATGCGGCGTTGTGCCGCGACGGCCAGCCGATCGCCTCACTCACCGCGCGAAGAACGCGACAATATCCAATCGACTTCGGACATTCCAGTTCCTTTGTTGAAACCATGGACGTTCCTGAGATCGTGGCTCCTTCACGTCGTTTGCTCGCGGCAATTCGGTACTCGGGACTCGTTGAACTTGAGTACAAGCTCGACTCGCGAAACGGCCGCTACAAACTTTTGGACATCAATCCACGGATTTGGACGTGGTCAGCGTTGGGAGGTCGCGCGGGAACCGACTTTCCCTATCTGCTCTGGCAAATGATGATGGACGAAGCTGTTCCGGAACAGTCAGGACGCACCGGTGTGCGCTGGGTTTACATGGCTTCGGATGTTCTGGCTGCTTTTCATGAAATCATTCGAGGTCGAATCCGTCTGGGAGAGTACTTGCGCTCTTTGCGCAGGCCAATCCAGTTTGCTCTATGCGCTGCAGACGATCCTTTGCCTGGACTCCTCGATCTGCCCCTCTTCGCCTGCAAACAATTTCATAAGTGGTGCGGAAGTTTAAGTCCGAAAGTAATGAATCGCCCTGCGGTCTCGAATAAGAACGCTCAGTGACGCCGGGCATTAGTGAAAAGTCTGCCGCTTCCCGCTACAAGAGATTTCCATTCGACACGCGCAACCTGGATTTGGAAAGTAAAGTAAATGACACAGCCAACCGTCGTAATCAGCCTGGACCTGGAACTAAGTTGGGGGACCTTTGATCTTTCCTGCGATGAAGAAATGGTTCGCATGGCCAGATGGACTCACGACATCGGAGTACCAAACCTGCTGAACCACCTCACACGGAACGGCATATCGGCGTCCTGGGCCGTGGTCGGCGCGATGATGCGTTCTTCGCTCCCTGATGTTTCCGCGCTGCCTGAAGTCCATTACCCACACTTTTCAAAACCGTGGTTCAGTTGCGTTCCGGTAAACGGCGATGAATCGACGCATCCCGAGTGGTTCGGAGCGTCCCTGGTGGAAATGATCAAGAACGCAAAACCGAAGCAGGAAATCGGATTTCATTCTTTTTCACACGCACCCTTTGGATGGCCTGGCATGACGCGGGAACGAGCAATCGCTGAATTTCGTTATTGTGCCCAGACTGCGCGAGAGTTGGGTCTCTCAACTGCGTGTTTCATTTTTCCCCGTAATTCAGTTGCATATCTTGATGACCTTCGAGCCGCGGGATTCACGTGTTTTCGCGATGTGGATGATCCATCCCTTCGCCTGGGCAACTCCGCTCTTACCTCCATCGGCATGGCATTGGCGGATTTCGCCGGCCTTTCACCGCGCATGGTCGAACCTTCGCTCAAACACGGGATGGTCTCGATCCCAGGATCACTGATGCTCCGGTTCACCCGCAGCTGGCGCTCGTTCGTACCTGACTCGAGCCGTTCACGGCGTCTGAGAAAGGGTTTGGAACGAGTGCGTCGAAGCGGTGGAATTTTTCATGTCTGGTTCCATCCGGAGAACCTTTATGCGGGGTGGCCGCGACTTGAAAACGTATTCGCTCGCTTTGTCGAAGAGCTTGGCGTCCTGGTGCGCAGCGGAGATTTGAGATGCCTGACCATGGGGCAGCTTGCCACCGAATTCCAAACAAAATTAGCAGTTAGTGAAGGTTGTAATCGGTGTCCCGCTGAGGCGCTATTAAATAAACAAGGAGGCCAGTTTGAAGCAAGTTTGGATAGCCCAATTCCATTGCGAAAACAGGCGAACTAAACCGTGAGATTGAAAGTGTCGCCAAAGGCCGCAAAGAACCTTGCAGCTTTATTTCTTATCAAATAAGGATGGGCCCGTCTTGTTAAAGACGGGCCCATTCGGATCTCATCCTCTAGGAAACAACCCCCCACAAGGCGGAATTAAATCCTCAGATAATCACCGCTTTCCTCAAATGCGCTTGCTGTTCCCCACTATTGATTTCTTAATGTTCGGTTCCCTTTGCTCCTTCCATCGTTGGATGATCCTCTAATCTCGCTTCAGCGTACGCCCTGCTGAAGCCCGGTATTTCCAATTCGGTCGCCGAAGCTTACCCCCCATTTATTGAGCTGGGGGGGCAAGCTGATCGAGTTTTTGGCCTAATTGCGTACGCGCGGTTGAAAGGGCGTTCGGGTCGTGTGTCCAGTTTGTCCAACTCGTAGCAATCGGCTGGATGATTGAGTTCGCGAAGGTTGACTGTCCCAAGGTATTGAGGATCTGAACGTATTCATAATCCTGAACACCGTCCCGGATTGATTTGAGCCGTATGCCTGGCGCAGGCTCGGTCGAGGCAATCGGAGCTGGAGGATAAACAAACACACCATCGCCCGGATCTGAGGTTCCAGAACCACACGCCGACGCATTCACGTTCGTCCAGGAACCGATTGCATTTCCAGATGACCATCCATCCGATCGATAGTAGAGCAAGCCGGTGGCACCCTGAGTCCAATCAAGGAATCCTGCCTGGATGCGTTCATTGATCGGAGGATAATCAACCATCCATTCGGGCGTGTTGCCAAAGCCGACGTTGCATGACGTGTAGCTCCACAGTGCCCCCTGTCCGGTATACGGCAATGTCGGCCACTTCTGAACGGAATCGAGCAGAATCCAGTTATCGACGGTGCCGTAGAGGCCAGAGTATGGCGCATCGGTGGTCAGGCTTACCTTCACGCCATGTGCATGCGCGTTTGCCGCAAGTGTCTGCAACGGACCGACGGCTGATCCGCAGTTCGGAAATTGCAGTTCGTCTGCAGCGTACATATCAAGCGCCAATCCAGCGGGGAAGGTTGATACCGCTGAGGCAATTTGAGCAGATGAAGGCAGGCTGCTGTATGAACCGCTGCAGCCCATCCCAATGTAGAAGGTTCCATCAAGTCCGCTGCGGTTCAAGCCAAAATTGGTGATGTCCGAAGCTGCGCTGGACGCAGCGTCGTACCAACCCATGACTTTATTTCGCATCAGGGCTTGATCGAGGGATTTAAGTGAATCGCCAGAAGCAGGACTCCATAACGTCCAAAGAGACTTCTCGGTGGGCTTGACGGGAAGTTCAAAGTTCCAGACCGTAATGCTAACCGGCACGGTAACGTTGCCTTGGGTGCTGGTGACTGTGATTGTCCCAGTGTATGCACCCGGGGGAGTGGTGGTTGCACCACGCGGAATGAAGAAGTCAATCCAGAACGGTTGATTTTGGTTTGCCGTAACCGTGGCAGGGACAGCGCGCAAAGAGCCTGTTAACGCGGCTCCTGTTTCAGGATCATTGAACGGAATTAACGGCTCGGGATATGTGCCTGAGCCCATGGGCAGATTTGAGCCTCCCTCAGGGGTGGTTCCGTTAACGCTAATATATTGCTCTCGATAGAATGTGATGTTGGAGACGGAGATTGTCGCGCCGTTGGGACCCGTGAGGTTCGATGCCGACATATTGACGTTCGAAAGCCCGCCTGTGGGAGCATTTACGATGACCTGAGCGTCTACGAATTCACCCCGGCCGCCGGAAAGATTGACGGAGGTAGTTGTCCCCGCGGCGTCACTCGGCCCCACTCTCACAAGACCGGGTTCCACCCATGTTTTAAATGCCGAGTTCGTTTGTGTGGTGCCGGTGCCGCTCAGAGAAATTGTAGCCGGCGAGTTTGTGGCATTGCTGTTGACTACGACGCTGCCTGTTACATTTCCGGAGCCCGTCGGAGCAAAAGTCACATTCAAGGTTGCGGTCTTCCCCGCTGCGAGAATAAGTCCACTGGACAAGCCAGTCGCATTGAAGCCAGGACCGGAGATGCTGTCATTCGAAATGGTTATGTTGGCACTGCTGGAATTGGTGAGCGTGACGCTCTTGCTGCTGCTTGCGCCTACGTTCATTGTCCCGAAACTCAAAGTCGAGGGACTTATCGTCAACTGGCTCGCAACGGTACTAACGGTGAGAGTCGCCGGATTGCTGGTTATATTACCTGATCCATTACTGACCTCAACAGTAAACTTCGATCCAGTATCTGACGTAGTTGTGGCTGGAGTTGTATAGGATGAAGAGGCTGCTCCCGTAATTGCAGCCCCATTCTTCATCCATTTATAGCTGAGCGGAGCCGTGCCCGAAGCCGTCACCGAGAAAGTTGCCGTTTGACCCAAGGTTACACTAACACTTGCCGGTTGAGAAGTAAGAGACGGTGGGGTTCCTGATGATTGAGCTAATACGCCGGCGCCGGTTAGAGAAACCACAATGTTTTGCCCGCTCGCGAATCTGAAAGTTAGTGTGCCGTTATATGATTGCGATGCGGCAGGCTTAAAAGTTGCGGTCCCGGTCAACTGCTGGTCAGCGCTCATTTTGTATGGCAAAGAAGGCCAGGAATATGAAAATTGAGGTAGTGAGGAGGAAATACTTACTATTGTGGCGTCGCGCCGCGAACTGTTGGTCAGCGTGATTTTGAGCGGTGTGCTGGTGGTGCCAACCGTTTGTTTAGCGAAACTCAAAGCGTCAGGATTAATGCGTACCCTGGCCTCAAGCGGCGCTGCCGTGCAGCCTATGAAGAACAGGACGAGCAGAATCGCCGCCCTCTGAATCCAATAATTGAAATACTCAACAAATTTCATTCATCCCCCTGCAGCCGTTTTACAGGTCTCTGATTGCTCATCGACCATCAGCCGAAAATTATTTTTGATTTAAGGAGGTTACGGAACGGCGGTGGGCAGATACCACTGGCCTGAAGTACAGGTTATGGACGGGGACGTACACCTTGCCCCTGCAGCAAAGAGACACGAATGATGCTGGCCGAAGACACGCTTTTTGTTACAAGGATTTTATCTTTGCGAGAATTATTAAGCTTGGAGATGACAATCTTTCTTTCTCGTCACGACAGGACAGCATTGCGGGACAGCACCAAATGCGCGCGGCGGAGTTACAGAAATGAATCGCGGCAATGAAATTGAACGCGTACATAGGCGAATGGGATCCACGAGATACTGTTTGTGTCACCCGGTAAAACAGCTTCAACAATCCGTTGCATTGTCAGATTAAAATTTTCTCGCGTTACATTCACAATTCAGAGGGCGCAACGTTTGCGGCCATTTCGCCGCTGGCCCGGCACAAAATTGTGCATGGCGAGAAAAATCAGGTTTCGGAGAATCAGAATCACAGGCAGCAGACTCAGTGATAAGATTAAAAAACGCAACTGCGCGCCCGTAGCTCAGCTGGATAGAGCATCTGCCTTCGAAGCAGAGGGTCGGGAGTTCGAATCTCTCCGGGCGCGCCATTTCTCCATATAATACGGCTCTTTTTGGTAGGTTAGGGATCCGCGGCGGTTCGTTTCTGCAATGATTTTAACTCTGACACCCATTTCGTGCCTTCACTAGCGAGTCAGCAACCGGATGCAGATATTGGAAGCGGGCAGGGTTCAGTCAGCACTGTTTGAAATTGGAAGTGCGACGATTACATTTTGAACGGCTGGGGAGGATGACTCCCCTTGTCCATCGCGAGTAAAACATCTTTTTCGTCATAGATTGAAACGTTGGTTGGAGGCCGGATTGGCTTTTGAAGGGGATGGCGCTTCAAACTTTAACGACATCCCCTCCGGTTCTATGACTAAGTCATTTGCTCCAGCGCACGGACGTATTCGACGGCAGATTCGCTCCAGCCGTCCATGTGCGTCCATGGACCGTAGCCCACACCATTCTTGTTACTGGAGATATTGATCACATATCCGCGTCCTCGCGGACCCGGCACTTGATCGTGAGCCTGTTCGTCTGTGATCACGATGATCCGATCATACTTCTCCCGAATCCGTGCGAGCGCACGGCCGAGGTATGTTCCGCTGTGCGGCTGGCTGGCGTTGAGTGCATCGCGCAGTGCGAAGCCGCGCCGTGGAGGCACCTCGACCAGGTTGTCCGAAAATGTAAACGTAATCGCCTTCTCGCAAATTTCGCGAAGCAGAATGGCCAAGCCGTAGGCTGCGTCGGTCCGAAGCATCTCCGACCGGCGAGACAGCACTGCATTCATACTGCCCGAAACGTCTACGAGAAGTACGGTTCGTCCAGGAAGCTTTTCTTGCGACTGCAGCGAAGAGAGCATCGCTCGTTCGAGCGGTTCCTCCCACTGAGGCGCATATCGTGCCGCGGCGAGAAAACGAACCGGCAATACGCGTCCGGAGTTCATGGATTCGATGCCATCGAGCACGAGGGACTCGTCGACGCCCGCCTGCTTCATGTTTCGCAAATTACGAAGCAATGCAAGTGCTCCCAGTTTTCGTTCACGGAGCAACCGTTCCCACGCTTCTCGCTTGTCCGCACCGGAAGAAAGCGCAACCTCCCAGGTGTCGGGAGTTTGCAGCTCTCCTTCGATCAGTCGTTTCCACAACGCGGCCTGCTCCGTGTCACGCGGCTTCGCGTGGCAGAGAAAGAGGACGTCGCGGAGGCGAATCGGCCCGCTACGGTCGTACTTGGCGAGCTGATATTCGTCGAATTTCCGGAAGGCCTCAGCTAGCCCCTTCTTCGCCTGCGCGGAGAGCGGTGCTTTGCCGTCCTTCCAGTAAATGGCGACAAATTCCGCGAGCTCGTCCGCGCGCTGTATCACCTGCGAAAGTGTCCGCGAAACAAATTCGCGGTGCGTCTTCAGTCGCGCCATTTCACGAACGAGAAGAAGTGGAACGTGGCGAAGCTTCATTTTGCCTCGTGCTTCGACGGCTAGAGCGGCTACTATTTCCCCCTTCACCTTTGGCACGAGCGACTGGATGCGGCCGGCAATCTCCACTCCTTCCTCATAAAACTCGTCCTCCCAGAGCAAGCATGCGAGAACAGAACGTCGCAGTTGAAGCTCGGAAGAAATATTTCGCGCGGGGGCGCCTTCGTGCGTGCGCGCGACCCACGGAATTGGAATTTTTAACATGTTAAGTCGTGCCATTGCGTCCTCCTCTCACTGCTACATTTTTTTCACCGGGGAAAATCGGACACGGGGGCTTTTCTGTGCGGTTTTCCGCATTGAGCTACCCCGAATTTCGGGAGCAGGAGTTGAACCTGCGACCTCCCGCCGCTTTCGCACCGGGCGCTCTACGTCATGGAAGTATCCGTGACCTTCGCCACCGGCGAATGGTTATTGCGAGTTCTTATCCAGGACCAGGGTGATTTTCTCGCCGCTGTTTTCAGTCTCATCGAGGCGAATAAAACCCGCGTCACGCTTCAGTGCGACTTTGTCCAGAACAATGGCAATCTCTTCCATTTCATCAAACGTTGGCTTGTTCTTCTCGATATATGCCGTGCACACGCGCACAGAGAAGTGCATCCGCCGTTGCGGCCACACTGCCTGGCATACGACGACTAATTCGGTCTCGCCGTATCCGCGCGCGCTGAAAGCTCGCGAACACGATTCGCATAAAGAGGGTCCGTTGACGGGAGTGCCGTTCTTCACATAGATGCCCATGCTTTTCCTCCTTTCTAAGAAGCGCGAATGTAGCGCCTCTGGGTTCGCGAGAAATCTCGCAAGGGCTTTTCTCGAAAAAATATTCGCCGGGGAACAAATGCCCAGGGTCCGTCATCAAGGCGGATTTCCCGTGGGTACCGTTTGGTTCGGGACTACGCCCCGTCCCCACGATTTCCTATCCTTGGCAGGTTTCCGGCCTGCAAGACGTAAGTGGTGGAAGTAACCCTCGACTACGCCACCAGCGAAACTTATGGCCAGGGAAATTCAGGCACGGCGTGATTGGGGATTCGAACCCCGCCGCTCTTCACTTGCGCAAAGAGCAGTCTTCGCCGGAGAAGTATCCGTGTCTTACGCCACTGGCCGTTTGATCCTGGGGGAATGACCGCCAGCGGTCTTCTTTTCGAGTGACAGTCGATGAAACCGCAGGCTACGCCACCCAAGTTCAGAAAATTGAAATCGACAAAGAATTGATGTGAAAGAAGTTAATTACCGTGAGGGACTGGACCACGTTCGGACACAATCCCGGCCCAGCATCAATCCTGCTTGCCGATTCACCGAGTTGT
>DATHNC010000016.1:0-4040 GCA_035486415.1 Saccharimonadales bacterium (SeqCode) | reverse complement strand
ATGGACGCGGCGGCTTGCATCGGATGCGGCGCTTGTGTCGCTGCTTGCCCGAATGCTTCGGCCATGCTGTTCACGGCCGCGAAGATCGTGCATCTCAATTCGCTTCCGCAAGGGCAGCCGCAGCGTGACGAACGCACCGCGGAAATGGTTGCGCAAATGTCCGAAGAACATTTCGGAAGCTGCACGAATCATGGCGAGTGCGAAGCTGTTTGCCCGAAGAAAATTCCGCTGGAATTTATCGGGCGCATGAACCGCGATTTGATCCACGCGACATTGCACCGGCGCGGCGACTAGCTTGATGATTTTTTGAGAAGTTTTGAGCGGCGCGGTCGTCAGCCCAATGCAAAGGTCTTAAAGCGGGTTTCGTGGCGCCGGCGAGACGCCGGCGCCACGAAACGCGCACCCCACATTCATGAAGACTGAAGAACTTTCTTCGCGCGCGCGGCATATTCACTTTTCCAGCCTGGTATTTGATACGCACGTCGATACCCCTCAACGACTCCTTTTTGATCAATTTGATTTGGCGGGACGTGATGCGGAGGGCTGTGTCGACATTCCCAGGCTGCGCGAGGGTGGCGTAGGCGCGAGCTTTTTTGCCATGTGGGTTCCGGTTGAGATTACGGGCAAAGCGGCTACGAAGCGGGCGCGCGATTTGCTTGATGCCACGTTAAAGCAAATCAATATTCACAATGCCGATTTATCTCTAGCCACTACGGTCAAAGAAATTCGCGCGGCGCATGAGGGCGGCAAGATCGCAGTGTTACTGGGGATCGAGGGCGGCCACGCCATCGATAGCGACCTCGGGATCTTGCGCGAATTTAGCGCGTGCGGCGTGCGCTACATGACGCTCACGCACAACGCGGCCACGGAATGGGCCGACTCCTCAAACGATGCACCGCGGCACAATGGACTAACGGATTTTGGCAAGGAAGTGATCCTCGAAATGAATCGGCTTGGAATGATGGTCGATGTATCGCACGTTTCCGACGCGACATTTTACGATGTACTGCAAACCTCGAATGCGCCAGTGATCGCATCACACTCCTGTTGCCGCGCGCTGTGCGACCACCCCCGCAACCTCGACGACGCCATGATTAAGGCTCTCGCCGACAAAGGCGGCGTGATTCACATTACTTTTCATGATGGCTTCCTGAGTCAGGAGTACGCCGCCGCGAACCGCGCCCTTGCTTCCGAAATTGCTTCTAACGTAAAAGTGGTTTCGCAGCGGTTTGGGGATAACGAGGCGCAGAAATTAATTGAATTTCAGCGCCTGAGCGATGAATCGATTCGCGCTGGCAAATTGCCCCAGGTAAGTTGGGAGAAAATTGTCGAGCACGTTGATCATGCCGCGCGCCTGGTCGGCGCAGATCATGTAGGCCTCGGTTCGGATTTTGACGGGGCGTTCATGCCTCTAGGGATGGAAGACGCGTCCAAATTTCCGCTTATTACCGAAGGGCTTCTCGCGCGCGGATATTTGGAATCCGGCATTAAGAAAATTCTGGGAGAAAATACACTTCGCGTGATGGATGATGCGCTGCGCTTTGCTCAATGAACACACTTGGAAAATCCGCAGCTCGGGCCGTCCTGTTTTGTGGTTGGCATCCAGACAATCCGTCGGAGACTGTGGTTTTGTGGAGCCGGCGTCTCGCCGGCGGGTTTGCGCTGCGATAAGGATAGAAAAACCGCCGGCGAGAGGCCGGCGCCACAAAACCCTCGCCATGTAAGACTGTGGGTGATCCAATTTTAATTGATATCTACCAAGAGAAATGGCGGCTAGTGTTAGTAAGGGAATCGCGGCATAATATGCGGCGTTCCAACTTAAATGGAGAAACTGAAGATGCGCTACACTTCTAAAATTGCAATTCTTGCCTGCGCCTGCTCTGTTTTTTCGATTGCCGCGGCGGCTCAAACGCCTGCTCCGGCAAAGAAACCAGCGACGTCAGGCAAAGCTCCGGCGAGCAAAACGGCGTACGATCCTGCGTTGTTGCATCCTGCGACGTTAATCGCGAAAGCGCCGGCCGAATACGAAGTTAAATTTGTGACCACGCAAGGCGAATTCACAGTGAAAGTGACGCGCGCCTGGGCACCCAACGGCGCGGACCGTTTTTACAATCTTGTCAGGCATCATTTTTACGATGGCGCAAGTTTCTTCCGAGTTCTATCCGGGTTTATGGCGCAATTCGGCCTGAGCGCTTATCCTCAAGTATCCAATGCGTGGGAGAAGGCGAACATTAAGGATGACCCGCTCGTGCAACACAACCAGCGCGGGTTCATCACATTCGCGACAGCGGGACCTAACACACGCACGACGCAGGTTTTCATCAATTATGGGAATAACCTGGCGCTCGATAAACTGGGCTTCACGCCGTTTGGGCAGGTTACGGACGGGATGGAAGTTGTCGACAAGCTCTACAGCGGATATGGCGAAGGCGCGCCTGATGGGCACGGGCCGGACCAGGGTAAGGTTGGCAACGAAGGGCGTCCGTACCTGATGAAGAATTTTCCTTTGCTGGACAGCATCAAAGCAGCAACGATTGTGCCGCCTGCCGCGCCTGGTGGCGCTGCGCCTGCGGCGACTTCCGCTCCGGCGAAGTAATGTTTTCGGTGGTAAATTTAAGGCAGGGCAGTCGTTGGCAAAATTTAATTGCAGCTGAAAATGAAACGGGCTTCATTCTGCGGGGGGATTGAGCATTCGCTCATCTAAACCCGCAGACTGAAGCCCGCGCCACTTTAAGGCTATGCTACGCCTAGGATGGTGACCAGTTCGCGCACTGAGGCTGCGGACCTGTCCAAGGCTGCTTTTTCTTCTGCGGTCAGCTTGATTTCGATGATTTGTTCGATGCCGCGCGCGCCGAGCTTTACGGGTACGCCGACATACAAGCCGTTGATGCCATACTCGCCTTCGAGATACGCGGCGACGGGGAGAATCTTCTTTTTGTCCTTCAGAATCGCTTCCACCATTTCGACAACCGCTGCGGACGGCGCGTAGTAAGCCGAGCCGGTTTTCAGCAGGTTGACGATTTCCGCTCCGCCCTTGCGTGTGCGTTCCACGATTGCGGCAATGCGGTCGGCGGGGAGCAAGTCGGGCAGGGGAATTCCGGCGACGGTCGAGTAGCGCGGCAGCGGCACCATGTCATCGCCGTGACCGCCCAGCACGAATGAATTCACGTTTTCCACGGAGACTCCAAGCTCCATCGCCACGAACGAGCTCATGCGCGCGGAGTCCAGAACGCCGGCCATGCCCATCACGCGGTTCTTGGAGAAGCCGCTAACCTTAAATGCGGCCTGCACCATGGCGTCCAACGGATTCGTCACCAGAATCAGAATAGCGTTCGGGGAAAATTTTACGATTTGCTCGACAACGGCTTTCACGACGTCATAGTTCGCCTTCAAAAGATCATCGCGGCTCATTCCAGGCTTGCGCGGGAAGCCTGCGGTGACAACCACTACATCGCTGTTCGCTGTTTCCTTGTAGTCGCCGGAGGCTGTCGAAACTCCGGTGACGCGCGCGTCGGAGCCGGTGATCGGCGTGGATTCCACCATGTCCAGTGCTTTGCCCGCAGGAGGCCCGTCCAGAATATCGGTGAGCACGACATCAGCCAGCTCCAAGTCCACAATGCGCTGCGCCGTTGTCGATCCCACAAATCCGCCACCAACAACTGTAACTTTCTTCCGCATGAGTGCCTTCTCCTATAGTTTTCAGAATGGAATGAATTGCGGCAGGATTGCCTCTCAGTCGTAGGGGCACGGCATGCCGTTCACGGTGAGCGTTCACGGTGAACCGTGCCCCTACGGTCGCTACCACTCCTGCCATCGTAATTCTCTTACTTTGTAACCGCCATGGATTGCATGTTCTCGATGATGGCGCTTGCAAATTCCGCAGTGCCGAGCTTCGTTGCGCCTTCCATCATTCGTTCGAGGTCGTACGTTACTTTTTTCTGTCCGATGGTTCGCTCGATACCTGACTCGATCAGCTTGCCAACTTCTTTCCAGCCCATGAAATCGAACATCATCACGCCGGAAAGCATGACGGAACTGGG
>DATHNC010000015.1:0-25832 GCA_035486415.1 Saccharimonadales bacterium (SeqCode) | reverse complement strand
CGCCACCACCAGAATCGCTCCGTCCATCTGCGCCGCGCCCGTGATCATGTTCTTCACGTAGTCCGCGTGCCCCGGGCAATCGATGTGCGCGTAGTGCCGGTTCGGCGTCTCGTACTCCACGTGCGATACGGCAATCGTGATTCCGCGTTCGCGCTCTTCCGGCGCGTTGTCAATCGAATCGAACGCGCGAAACGCCACCTTCGGGTTGTGCTTCGACAGCACCTTGGTGATCGCCGCCGTCAACGTCGTTTTGCCGTGATCGATGTGCCCGATCGTCCCGATATTCAGGTGCGGCTTATTTCGCTCAAATTTTTCCTTCGCCATCGCTCTGTCAGCTCCTCAGCATGATCGTTATTTCAAAGAACCAGTGTCTAGTCTTAAGCAGAAATTCTATGGAAGCTTAGCGAGTCGCTTTCCCTGTCGACTTCGCAATCACTTCTTCAGCCACCGCCGCCGGCGCTTCCGCGTAATGCGAGAAGTGCATGGTGAAACTGGCGCGGCCCTGCGTACGGCTGCGCACATCCGTGGCATACCCGAACATCGAGGCCAGCGGAACTTCCACGCGAATCACGTTCGCGCCGCCGCGGCTTTCCGTGCCCTGAATCTGGCAGCGTCGCGCGTTCAGGTCGCCGAACACCTGCGGCATATATTCTTCGGGAGTTACGACTTCCACCTTCATGATCGGCTCGAGCAGCACGGGCTTGGCCCTGCCGCAAGCTTCTTTGAAGGCCATCGACCCGGCAATTTTGAATGCCATTTCCGAACTGTCCACATCATGGTAGCTGCCATCAACCAGCAGGACGGCGATATCCACCATTTCGTATCCGGCCAGGATGCCGTTTTCCATGGCTTCGCGGATGCCTGCGTCAATCGGGGCAATAAATTCTTTGGGAATCGAGCCGCCCACTGTCTTGTCGATAAACAGCATGCGGTGCTCTTTATCAAAACGCCATTTGCCGCCCGATCCGCCCACTTCTTTAGCCAAAACGTCCAGTTCGTCGGTGGACATTTCGTGCATGTTTTCGTGCGAGGAGGAGGGCAGAGGCATGACTTCAATTTCGCAGTGGCCGTACTGGCCTCGCCCGCCGGTTTGCTTGATGTATTTGCCTTCGGCCTGGGCGCGCTTGCGAATTGTTTCGCGATAGGCGACTTGCGGGCGTCCAACGGTAGCCTGCACGCCAAATTCGCGCATCATGCGGTCCACAATAATTTCCAGATGCAATTCGCCCATGCCGGAAATAATTGTCTGGCCAGTGTCCTCGTCGCTATGCACGCGGAACGTAGGATCTTCCTGAGCGAGACGCTGCATGGCGTTGCCGAGCTTGTCCTGGTCAGCCTTTGTTTTTGGCTCAATGGCGACGGAAATAACCGGGGCGGGAAATTCAATGCTCTCGAGAACCACAGGTTTGGCTTCATCGCATAGCGTGTCGCCGGTGGTTACGCTCTTCAGGCCCACGCAGGCAGCGATGTCGCCCGCATAAATGGCGTCAATTTCTTCGCGCTTGTTGGCATGCATTCGCACAAGGCGGCTGATGCGCTCGCGCGTCTGCTTCGTCGAGTTATATACATAGCTGCCCGACTTCAGAACGCCGGAATAAACTCGAATAAAAGTGACGTGTCCGACAAACGGATCGGACATAATTTTAAATGCCAGCGCCGAGAACGGATCTTCATCGCTCGCGCGGCGCAGTTCCACTTCGTCGTTAGCAGTCGTGCCTTCGACTGGCGGAACATCAAGCGGAGATGGCAGGTAGTCAACTACCGCATCGAGCAGCGGCTGAATGCCCTTATTTTTAAACGCAGAACCAGCCAGCACGGGAACAAGCTTCAGTGCGATGGTCGACCGGCGAATGGACGCGCGGAGTTCATCCGCGGTAATTTTTTCGCCGTTCAAATACTTTTCGACGAGCGAATCGTCGTGCTCGGCAATGTATTCCACCGATTTCTCGCGCTGCTCTTTATAATAAGCTTCATCCACGGCGGAAAACTTCAGCGCGGAAACCACTTCCGGGCGTCCGGCAAGAAACTCCGGATCCCAAAGTTTCGCGACATCAAACACTTCAAACTTCGCGCCCAAGGTTTCTTCGAGCCAGATAATCGCTTTTTCTTCCAGGAAATCAATGACGCCGATGAATTGATCTTCCTTGCCAATGGGACACTGCAACGCCACAGGGTGAGCCGCCAGGCGCTGGCGCATCGTTTTAATGGCGTTTTCAAAATCCGCGCCCGTGCTGTCCATCTTGTTAATGAAGGCGAGGCGTGGGACGTGATACTTGTCGGCCTGGCGCCACACGGTTTCCGATTGCGGCTGCACGCCGCGCGCCGCGTCAAAAATCGCCACAGCGCCGTCTAACACGCGCAAGGATCGCTCAACTTCCACGGTAAAATCCACATGGCCGGGCGTGTCAATAATGTTAATCAGGAAATCTTTACCGTTGCGCTTCCAGGAAGCGGTGGTCGCGGCCGACGTAATGGTAATGCCGCGTTCGCGCTCCTGCTCCATCCAGTCCATGGTGGCCGTGCCTTCGTCGACGGAACCAATCTTGTACGTCACACCCGTATAGAACAGGATGCGTTCGGTCGAAGTGGTTTTGCCGGCGTCGATATGCGCCATGATGCCGATGTTGCGTGTTTCTGCGAGTTGTGCTTTGCGTGCCATTTAAGAATTACCGCGACTTTCTCCCTTGAATCTAAAAACCCCACCCAATCCCCTGATTACTTTCCCTCTAAAAACTGAACTGCCGACTGAAGCTTGTCACCATAGGGGCACGACATGTCGTGCCGCTACCGGCGAAATTACCAGCGATAGTGTGCGAAGGCCTTGTTGGCCTCGGCCATGCGATGTACGTCTTCCTTCTTTTTCATCGCGCCGCCGCGGGCGTTTGCCGCGTCCAGAAGCTCTTCGGCCAGCTTGTCGGTCATCGTCTTGCCGGACCGCGTTCGCGCATACAGCAGCAGCCAGCGAATGGCCAGCGACTGCCGGCGAAACGGATTGACTTCGACCGGAACCTGATAGTTCGCGCCGCCTACGCGCCGCGTCTTCACTTCCAGCACCGGCTTGACATTCTCAATGGCCTTCTTGAACGTGGCCAGAGCTTCGCCGCTGGTCTTCACGCCAATCTGATCCATCGCGCCGTAGAAAATGCGTTGCGCCGTGGAGCGCTTGCCGTCCTGCATCATGCAGTTGATGAACTTCTGCACCAGATCGCTGCTGTATACAGAGTCGGTCGTCACTTCGCGACGTGGAACAAAACCTTTACGGGGCATTCGCAAACTCTCCTGAGCTACTTATACGTTACTTACTCTGGGCTGCCTTGGGCCGCTTGGCGCCATACTTCGAGCGCCCTTGCTTGCGATTCTCAACGCCAGCGGCGTCGAGCGTTCCGCGAATCACGTGATAACGCACGCCGGGAAGGTCTTTCACGCGGCCGCCGCGCACGAGCACGATCGAGTGCTCCTGCAGATTGTGGCCGATCCCGGGAATATAGGTGGTGACTTCGATGCTGTTGGTCAGACGCGCGCGCGCAACTTTACGCAGCGCGGAGTTGGGTTTCTTGGGCGTCTGGGTGTATACGCGAATGCAAACGCCGCGCTTTTCAGGGCAGCCCTGCAACGCGGGCGACTTCGTTTTGGTCCGGATCTGATCGCGACCGGATCGTACCAGTTGTGCAAACGTCGGCACGGCTCTCCCTCAAACGAGCTAGATTTCACTTCACTTTCCATACGGCCTTGTGGGGCCACACGGGGTGTCGTGGATTTCAATCAGGAAAGAGCATAGTGGCGAATCCGGAGCAACCGACAGCTATCCGCAAACTACTACCAGTGAGCAGGTTCTACTTTCTGGTCGAAGCGGAGAGGGTTACTCGGCTTTGCGGGACTGGCGTCCCATTCCGGCCGCTCTTCTTACCCCGATCCGTCTTTCTTTGTTCCGGGGCTTGAAGACTATCCCTTTCACTACAGGGCAAAACAATCCCTGACGAAGCCGATAGTATAGGCAAGGCGGGCACTTATGTCAAACAAAAATCCTGAAGTGGCTGATGGGATGATTTAGAGCCAATTTATTTATCTTTTCGAAGCATTTAAATATCGAATATTGCTCCTACTAGGGCGTCAAATCAGCCTGAAAAGCGCTCTGCGAGATTGGGTGCCGCACCCTTGAAAATCACAAGGGTGCGGGTTTATTTGTTCGAATTCTTGTTGAAGTTCGTGCGCGCTATTCGTTTCGGCTGATCGGGTATGTTGTGATGCCGGAACACGTGCACCTGCTCTTTTCAGAACCTGACAAGAGGGATCCATCGAAAGTTCTGCAGGTTTTGAAACAGCAGGTCGCCCGAAAACTCCTCAAGCACAATTCAAATAATGACCAATCTCCTGAGGCTCATTTCTGGATGAGGCGGTTTTATGATTTCAATGTTTGGAGTGGGGATAAGATTACGGAAAAACTGGACTACATGCATTTAAATCCGATGAAACGGGGACTTGTAGTTCATCCAAGAGATTGGCCGTGGAGCAGTTGGCTGTATTACACGACGGGAGTGAAAGGTTTGATTGCAATTGATCGGTGGGATAAGGCGAGTAGCTTGAGTCTAAACCCGCGCACTTGAAAAACACAAAGGTACGGTACTTCTCGGTAGTGCACTCGAGGACCCGAATCTCGGTTTAGCAGATTATCATTCTTTAAGAATCTGAAGCACAATGCTTAATCTGAAAATTAGGCGCGACAGAAACTGAATTTTACGCGGAGGCCGTTATTTTGTTTAACGATGAGGTTTCGCAACAGTTGATTGCAGAGCCAAATACCATCCTTCGAGGATTAGTCGGATCTACCGTTCACGGCTTAGTCCTTACGGGAACGGACGACCGCGACGAAATGGGTGTTTGTGTTGAGCCCCGCCGATACGTAATGGGTTTTGGCAAGTTCGAACATTGGGTATATCGCTCTGCCGCCGAGCGCGAAGGTAACCCGGGAGCCCGCTCCCAAGCAGGAGACCTTGATCTAACAATATACAGCCTTCGCAAGTGGGCCCGCTTAGCATTGCAAGGCAACCCAACAGTCCTGCTTCTTCTATACTTGCCGGACGATGCCTTGGTAATTCGAACAAGTGTAGGAGCAGAACTGCAGAAACTTGCCTCTGCATTTGCGTCGCGACATGCGGGGAAACGATTTCTTGGGTATCTAGAAGCGCAGAGACAACGTCTCGTGGGAGAGCGTGGGCAACGCGATGTAAACCGCGTCGCACTCGTAAAACAGTTTGGCTACGACACGAAATATGCTATGCACATGCTTCGATTGGGACATCAAGGCGTTGAATTTCTGGAATCGGGCCGATTGACGTTGCCAGTGCGGGAACCAGTTCGTAGCCATTTGATGGACGTCAGACAAGGACGGAGTAATTTGGCAGAAGTTCTTGCCGAATGTACTACGTTGGAATTGCGAATTGCAGCTTTACTAGATAAATCGCCCTTGCCTTTCGAGCCAGACATACAGACCGTAGAGGATTTTGTTATGGACACATATGCAAGTGCATGGGCTCGACGAGAGGACGGGGGTTATAGGGAAAGAGTCACCACCTAGCCTGGCGCGCGCATTCGACGCGTTAGCATCTATGCCTGAGGGCTTCTTTGAAGATGGACGGGAGGATGATCCACCCCAAGAACGAGAAGATCTGTGAACGCTGGGTACATGTTGCATCGGGGCACTTGAATCTATATCACAAGGCGAAATCCCTCGCGACGAACAACGAACGCGAGTTTCTTCGCGTAGTTGGACTTTCCGTGGAAAACTGGGCGAAATAGCTCCCCGTCCATTTCCCTGCTCTACTTCACTTCTAGAATATCTTTTTCTTTTACGGCGCAGAGGTCTTCGATTTTTTTGGTTTCGGAATGCGTGATTTTTTCGAGCTCGTCGAGGGTGCGCTTCTGTTCGTCCTGGCTGATCTTTTTCTCTTTTTCCAGTTTGTCGACTGCCTCTTTAATGTCGCGGCGGATGTTGCGCACGGCGGTGCGGTGATTTTCGAGAACCTTGTGCAGGTGTTTGACGATGTCCTTGCGGCGATCCTCGGTGAGCGGCGGAATCGGCACGCGGACGACCTTGCCGTCGTTCGTGGGATTTAATCCGAGGTCTGAAGTGCGGATGGCTTTGTCGATCAGCGGCACGGCGCTCGGATCCCACGGCGAAATCACGATGGACATCGGCTCAGGCACCGACAGCGAGCCCAGCTGATTTACCGGCATGGACGTGCCATGGTAATCGACGCGGATGTGATCGAGCAGCGTCACATTGGCGCGGCCCGTGCGTACTCCCGCGAGCTCCTTGCGAAAATCCTCGACGGCTTTTTCCATGCGCGCTCGCGCTTGTACCATCGCTTCTTTTGTGTTGGAAATCACGCTCATTGTTTTTGAGCCCCCGTTTATTCCGCTGTCACCGTGGATCCCACTTTTTCTCCCATCACCGCGCGGCGGATGTTTCCCGCCGTATTCATATTAAAAATAATGATCGGCATGCGGTTGTCCATGCACAGAGAGATGGCGGTGGAATCCATAACGGCGAGGCCTTTTTGGATTACGTCCAGATAGGTAACGCGTTCAAACATTTTTGCGCCGGGAACTTTTTCCGGATCGGCGTCGTAAATTCCGTCGACGCGCGTAGCTTTTAAAATAACATGCGCCTTGATTTCCATGGCGCGCAGCGCGGCGGCTGTGTCGGTTGAAAAATAGGGATTGCCGGTTCCCGCAGCGAAGATGACCACGCGGCCTTTTTCAAGGTGGCGCATCGCGCGTCGGCGGATAAATGGTTCCGCCACCTGCGCCATGTCAATGGCGCTGAGCAGACGCGTGACGACGCCCTGCTTTTCGAGCGCATCCTGCAACGCGAGGCCATTAATCACCGTGGCCAGCATGCCCATGTAATCGCCCGTAGCGCGATCGATTGAAAGCGATTTTTGGCGCGTGCCGCGAAAAATATTTCCGCCGCCCACGATGATTGCCATCTGAATGCCCAGGTCATTCACTTCCTTGACTTCGCGGGCGATGCTGTGGACGGTTTCGGCATCAATGCCGAAACCTTGCGAACCTTGAAAAGATTCACCGGAAAGTTTTAAAACAATGCGCTTGTAAATGGGCGCAGGAGTGGAAGTACCGTGGTTGGGTGTTCGGTCGTCTTTGCTCATGCTCTCGGCGGGCATTCTAACAAAGATTCATCCGGCGTGCACGGCTCGCAATGCAAATTTACGCGCCACTAGTTAATAATCTGACAAATTCCGGAGGTAAGATCCTTGATTCTCAAGCCCCTGAAAGTCGCGGCTTCAGAGGACGCGGAAAAAGGACTTTATTCTGTCATTCCGAGCGGAGCGAGGAATCTCTCTTCGATCCAACTACAAGAAAACAAAGAAAGAGAGATTCCTCGCTCCGCTCAGAATGACAGAGAGTGCGTTTTTCCGCAGCCTGTGAAGCTGCGACCCACAAAGATTACTTACGAGATCGCTGCTAGCTCGCTGAAACAGCGGCCGATGGCTCTTCGGTGGAAGCGGTCGCGCTCTCGCCCACCTTGAAACGAGTATAGCGGCGGATGGAAATATTTTCGCCCAGCTTGTGAATCATCTGGCTGACCATTTCGCCGACCGTCATGGATTCATCTTTAATGAAATGCTGTTCGTAGAGGCAATTTTCCTCGTAGAACTTTTCCATTTTGCCGTTGACGATTTTTTCGACCACCGCTTCGGGCTTGCCTGTGGCCTTCGCCTGCGCTTTGTAGATTTCGCGCTCGCGGTCAAGAATTTCCTGCGTCACATCTTCGCGGCGGACAAATCGCGTATCGAGCGCGGCAATGTGCATGGCCACGTCATGGCATAGCCGCTGGAAATCTTCGGTGCGCGCGACGAAATCGGATTCACAATTAATTTCGACGAGCACGCCAATTTTTCCGCCGGCGTGAATGTAGTGCCCCACCAGGCCTTCGCTGGCTTGCCGCGCGGCTTTTTTCTGCGCTGCGGCCTGGCCCTTTTTGCGGAGCACATCAATCGCGCCTTCGATATTGCCCTTGGCTTCTACGAGCGCCGAGCGGCAGTCGGAAAATCCCGCGCCGGTACGTTCACGAAGTTCTTTTACTAGTTGCGCCGAAATGTTGACCGATTCGGTTGGATTTGTCATGGCTCTATGGCATTCCTTTTTCTATCTATCGACAATTCTTCGTCTAAAAAAAACACACAGCCGTGCCCGTGGTCACACGTGCGGGATCAGATGCCCTGCTTTATTCGGCTGCCTTTACAGAATGATTCGGTTCGAGTTCAGGTTCCGGCACAACTTCCGCGACGGGTTCAGTTCCCGGCTCGATGAAGTCGCCTTCCTGCTTCTCGTAGGATTCGTATTTGCTGGTGTCCACGTACTCGACGGTATCCGCGCCAGTCGCCGCATCCGTTGCAGCTTTTTCCTGGGCGATTTGCGACCGCTCGTACGCCTGGCGGCCTTCGATCACCGCATCAGAAATTTTGGACGTGAAAAGCTTGATGGCTCGCAGCGCATCGTCATTGCCCGGAATGACCCAGTCGACCTGGTCCGGATCGCAGTTCGTGTCCACGATGGACACGACGGGAACGCCCATGCGGCGCGCCTCGCGGACAGCAATGCCTTCCGCGTTGGAATCGATGACGAACATCGCATCCGGCAACGCAGACATGTTTTCCACGCCGGACAGATTTTGCTTCAGATGCTTCATTTCACGGTCGAGGCGGGCAGCTTCCTTCTTGGAAAGTTGCGCCATGCGGCCGTCCTCGGTCATGGCCTTCAGCGTCTTCAGACGCTTGATCGACTTCTGGAGCGTGGACCAGTTGGTCAGCGTGCCGCCCAGCCAGCGATGATTTACGTAGAACATGCCGCAGCGATTGGCTTCCTCAGCCACGGCTTCCTGCGCCTGGCGCTTGGTTCCCAGGAATAAAATTGTCTTGCCGTTTCCGCTCTGCTCGCTCACAAATCGCGCAGCTTCGCGGAAAAGTTTTAACGTTTTCTGCAAATCGATAATGTGGATTCCATTGCGTTCGCCGAAAATATATTCCTTCATCTTCGGATTCCAACGGCGGGTCTGGTGGCCGAAATGAACTCCAGCCTCCAGCAACTCTTTCATCGTTATTTCAACTGCCAATGTTCCTCCTCAGGAGATAGATGTTTGCGCGTCCGGGACCTTAGTAGCACAGGCTTTAGCCTGTGGGTTTTACTCTTGCAAGGCCTAAACCCCACAGGCTGAAGCCTGTGCTACTGAAAGACCGAACCGAACACCCTTTTGCCGGCTCCTTGCCGGCGCGTGAATTTGTCCTGCCCCGCAGGGCGGGACAGGACAGAACTCTTCAGAACTTTTTATAGCAGGCTCTTGCCGAGCCCAACTACTTAGCGCTTGCTGAACTGGAAGCGCTTGCGGGCGCCCTTCTGCCCGTACTTCTTGCGTTCCTTCATGCGTGAATCGCGCGTCAGGAAACCGTTCTTGCGCAAGCCAGCGCGCAGCTCGGGATTAAAGATCGACAGCGCGCGCGAAAGACCCATGCGCACAGCTCCCGACTGCCCGCCTACGCCGCCGCCGTTCACGGTGGCAATGACGTCAACCGATCCCGATGTTTCGGTGAACTTCATCGGCTCGACGGCGCGATTGCGCCACGTCACGTTGCGGAAATATTCATCCGGGGTACGGCCGTTGATCGTGATCTGGCCAGTTCCGAACTTCAGGAAGACGCGGGCAACGGATTCCTTGCGCCGGCCGGTCCCGTAAAATGTTTGTTTCGCACCTTCGACAGGCTGTCCGCTGGAACTCAACTTTCCTCCTCAAAACCCAATATCAATCTTCTGGCTTCTGGCCACTGACAATTCTAGTACGACGCTGCCGGATACGCAGCAGAAATCAAAATCCCAGGAATTTCGCGTTGAACGAAATGGGGGATCGTGAAAAAACTAAACTATTAAAGAGCAGCCGCTTGTGGTTTTTGCCCCGCGTGGCGAGCCAAACCTTTATCGTCCAGATAAATTCGCAGCTTCTTCGCGCGCAGCGCCCGCAGCTTGTTCTTCGGGAGCATGCCCAGCACAGCTTCGCGCAGCATCCAATCCGCACGTGTCGGCCGCAGGCGCTTGGCCGGAACTTCCTTAAGCCCGCCTGGGTAGCCGCTATGATGACGGTAAACTTTCTGTTCCAGCTTGTTTCCAGTGAGGCGAATCTTGTCCGCGTTCACCACCACAACGTGGTCGCCGCAATCCAGATTCGGCGTGTAATTGGCCTTATCCTTGCCAATCAACATTCGCGCAATGCGCGTGGCCAAACGGCCCATTACTTGTCCGGAGGCATCCAGAACAAACCAGCCGCCACCCTGTTCGATAATTTCTGTGTCCCGTCCCCGGGGTACATACGTGCGCATGAGCTTAGTCACACCTTTCCATGAATAGTCAAACGTAGAGGTTATCGGGTATGGGGTAGTTTGTCAATCGCGACCTAGGGATGTGGGGCGGGTGCTGCCCAAATTTAAATTTTCAAATCACGATAACTGTCCGAAAAAGGAATCTGATGAAAGCTGACGCCCGAGCTCGACTATAGATTGACTATATTTTATATTTGACAATTCTAATCTCGCACTGCAATCTAATTGATATGGCGCGGCTCAAAGATATCGTCACTGGATTGAGTGATCAAACTTTTCGTAAGTCCGAGGAGTTAGCTAGGGACTTGGAGGAATTGAATGTGCTCCGAGCAAACTGGCAACGCTATGAGGAGTTGTCACGGCAAGTGGAATCAAAAGAGCGAATTATAAAAATTGGATATGCTTTGCTCTTTAGCGCTCCACTGAAAGCTAACCCAAAGGCCGATGCGTATAAGAGTCCAGATTTGCAGTTCTGTCAAGATTCCGAGAATTTAGGACTGGACCCGGCTGAGCTGGATGTTTCTAAGTTTTCACTTTGGCGTGTGATCCGTGAAGTGGTTCGGCAGACAGCGGAAATTCGAGTTTATGAACTGGAAGCACACCTGAAAGAGTTTGGACTGAAGAAAGCCACACGTCCCGCCATTGAATCTGCACTTTCCACACATCCAAAGGAGTTCAGGATTGTGAAGCGTGGCCGGGAGAAATTTGTATCGCTGAAATAAAAGAGGGCCCATCGGAGTTTGCCGCTTCGACAGGCCCAGAAAGTGTAGCAACCCTTGCGAGGAAGCTGCCACCATTTTTATTTATACGCTCGTCCACCACCATCCGCAAGGGGCGGGTTAGACCTTGGAGGTCGATCACAAATCCCTTGCAAATGAAAAGTGACGCCTCGAGCGAAACGGAGGGTGGCATGGTAGACGAATCATCATTGCGAGACTCTTTGATTCTCGTCGCAACTGAGCTGAAAAAACAATATTTAATGCTCTCAGCAATCTTGAATGAACTGGCCGCTGTGAGGGAGAGTGTTCGGGGCCTAGATCCCACATTTTCGGATGTGCTCGCAGAAAGGCAGCGGAGGATCGCTGTGGAGCCCGACAAATCTGTTTCTGCGCAAGTTAAAATTCTCGACGGTTTAATCGACAGGGCGACGCGTGTGGTGTATTACCGATAGGCTGATGGCTCGCACGCGTGCTCCTAATTTTTTAGGGATGCGCGGTATGCCCAGTCGGAGATTGCGAATGGGCAGGCGAGACGCCAATCGCCACGCAGTGTCATGCATCTAGGCACGACACCGCGGGCGGGCGCTGAAAGCGGAGCTTAGCTGGACGACTTGGTCGCGTGCGCAGGAGTTGCCGTTGTCGAAGCATTCCGTGCGTAGGCGGGCTTGTCGAGGTCATGGTCGCTGCCGGCGGAGCCGGTGCGATCGATTTCGATGGAGCCCTTGAAGTACGCGCCGTCTTCAATCATGATGCGCGCGGTGGTCAAGTCTCCGACCACGGAGCCATCCTTCTTGATTTCGATGCGGTCTCGGGCCCGCAAATTTCCCTTCACTGCGCCGTAGACGACAACTTCGCGAGCGACCACGTCGGCGGTCAGCTTGGCGCTGGCGCCCACGGTGAGCTTGCGGTCTTCGAGCTGGATCAGCCCTTCGACGCTTCCATCCACATGCAGGTCTTCATTTCCTGAAATTTCGCCTTTTACGTGCAAGCTGGCGCCTAGCCGGGCGGTAGAGCCGGACGGCGTCGAGCTTAGCGGGCGCATGGCATCAGTGCTCATGGATATTTCCTCCGTTTTGGCCGATGCCGGCTTCGCTACCGGTGCTGGTGTTGCCGGAGCTTTTGCGGTCGTCGGTTGCGGCGTTTCTGATTGTGGTGTTTCGACCTACTTGTTTCCCTAAAACTGGCGAATCTCCCCGGTCAGCGGCACGCCGAAAAAATCCGGGTGCCAAGCCGGGGTGCAAAACACTGTATCTCTCTGGGCAAAATGTGAACAAGTGAATAACGGGCGTGGTGTTCCTTAAAGTAACACTACGGGCTGGGAGCCCTGCCGAGGGGAACAAACTACTAGAAGGAAAGTTGGAGTGCAATAAAGAATTTTTGTTTCAGAGTGAAACTCAACACTCAATTATCTTCGATTTACAATCGGCAATATCGGCTCCAATGCTTTCGTAGCGCCGGCGTCCCGCCGGCAGTTTTTTCGAAGTGTGGGCAATCCGCAAGACTGCCGGCGGGACGCCGGCGCTACGAAAAAATTTAATACTTGCGAAGCACGCCTACAACTCTGCCTTGAATTTTTACTTCGGACGCGGGAACGATGATCGGAGCCATTTCCGAATTCGCGGGCTGCAAGCGGATTTTTCCGCCGGGCTCGCGATAGAAACGTTTCAATGTGGCTTCATCGTTTCCCACCAGCGCCACAATGGTTTCGCCAGGGTTCGCGACTTGCGTCGGCTCAACGACTACGTAATCTCCATTCATGATGTGATCTTCAATCATGGAATTCCCTTTGACCTGCAGGACAAAAGATTTTTCGGAACGCGCGAATTCGCCGAGCGAAAGAGTTTCATGCTCTTCCACAGCTTCGAGCGGGCGGCCCGCGGCGATGCGTCCCATTAGCGGCAATTCAAAAGTGTGGCGGTCCTGCACCTGATCGCGCACAGGCTTCGGAAGCTGCATGACTTCGATCGAGCGGCTCTGGTTGTAGCCGCGGCGAACGAATCCTTTGCGCTCCAGCGTGGTGATGTGCTTGTGCACTGTAGCCAGCGAAGTGAGTTTGAGCGAGCGCGCCATTTCCTCAAAGCTCGGCGAATAGCCATGCTTGTTTTGAAAAGTGACCAGAAAATCAAGCACCTGTTTTTGGCGTTTTGTCAGCGTCACGGTAATCCCCCGATGGAATCATCATAGGCGAAGTAAAAGCGAATAACAAGACCTAAATTTTGACAAGAGAATATTCCTGAAAAGGCGCAGTGTGCTTTTGCACGAAATAACAAGTGGAAAAAAGCACTGGAATTCGCAACTTTTCAGGGTTTGGAATTAAAATTTTTTCGTTTACAAAAACCGAATTCCGCAACTTTCGGTTCTCAATTAACTCATGCCGCATTAACAACACAGAATTTGTATCGCGGTATTACATGCGCGGAACCAATATGCTATCCTTACTTAGTGGAAGCCCACTGGGGACTTCGGCATCCGCCAATGTTGGACCTTGGGGCAAACCGGTAACCAAAAATCATAATTAAGAATTGGAGCATTTCCAACCCATGGCTACGATTACGGACCCAGTCGTCCGCGCACACAAGCGCGAAGTCATCGATAAGGCTGTCCTCCGATTTTGCGGAGATTCCGGTGACGGTATGCAGATTACGGGCAGCCAATTCACAAACACCGTTGCCCTCTATGGAAACGATTTAGCGACATTCCCAGACTATCCTGCTGAAATTCGCGCTCCTGCCGGAACACTGCCGGGAGTAAGCGGATTCCAGATTCAATTTTCTTCCAACGACGTTTTTACACCGGGCGATTCGGTTGACGTGCTGATCGCCATGAACCCGGCCGCGCTGAAAACCAATATTAAAGATTTGAAGCCCAACGGAATTCTCATCATCAATAGCGATGCGTTTTTGGAAGGCGATTTGCGCAAAGCGAATATGACGTCGAATCCGCTGGAAGATGGCACGCTCGCCGGCTATCGATTATTTACCGTCGGCCTCGAACGGTTGACGCGCTCCGCGTTGCAGGACGTTGGCCTCGATGCCAAGTCAATGGACCGCTGCAAAAACTTTTTCGCGTTGGGAATGTGCTACTGGCTTTACAACCGCTCGATGGATCTCACTACCAAGTGGATTGACGATAAGTTCAAAACGAAAGCCTTGCTGGTGGAAGCCAACAAGCTGGCCATGCGCGCAGGATACAATTACTGCGAAGCGACCGAAGCATTCCAGGTCAGCTACGAAATTCCTCCCGCCAAGCTTACTCCCGGAACATATCGCAACCTTAGCGGGAACCAGGCTCTGGCTATAGGCTTCGTAGCGGCATCGGTGAAAGCGAGCCTTCCGCTCTTCCTCGGTTCTTATCCCATCACTCCGGCGTCCGATATTCTGCACGAACTTTCGATGTACAAGAATTTCGGCGTGATGACTTTCCAGGCGGAAGACGAAATTGCGGCCATTACTTCCGCGATTGGCGCGTCTTATTCCGGCGCTCTGGCGCTCACCACCACTTCGGGTCCCGGCATGGCGCTGAAGACCGAAGCGATGGGCCTTGCCGTTGCCGTTGAATTGCCGCTCGTGATTTGCGACATTCAACGCGGCGGCCCGTCCACAGGGTTGCCGACCAAGACCGAGCAAGCCGACCTTTTGCAGGCGATGTTTGGCCGCAACTCGGAAGCTCCGATTCCGGTAATCGCTCCATCCACGCCGGGCGATTGCTTCTGGGTGGCCGTCGAAGCTTGCCGCATCGCTCTCAAGTACATGGTGCCGGTCATCATCTTGTCCGACGGTTACCTCGCGAATGGCGCTGAACCCTGGCGCATTCCCACCGTCGACGAAGTTCCCGGCATTCAAGTGAAATTCGCGGAGTACTCAGAAAATTTCCATCCCTACTCGCGCGATCCTCAGACTCTTGCCCGGCCGTGGGCGATTCCCGGAACCATCGGACTCGAGCACCGCATCGGCGGAATCGAAAAGCAGGATGTGACCGGCAACATTAACTACGAGCCGCTGAACCACGAAAAGATGGTTCGGCTGCGCGCTGCCAAGGTTGAAGCTGTCGCACAGGATATTCCGGACCTCATTCCTGCCGGCGACCCCGATGGCGATCTGTTGATCGTTGCCTGGGGTTCCACATACGGACCGATCACCGCGGGCATGAAGACGATGCGCGAAAAAGGACATCGCATAGGACATGTTCACCTGCGCCACCTCAATCCTCTGGCCCGCAATCTGGGCGAACTGATGAAGCGCTACCGCCATGTTCTGGTCCCCGAGATGAACCTTGGCCAGCTTTCCATGATCCTGCGCGCCAAGTACCTGGTGGACGCGATCGGCTATAACAAGATTCAAGGGCAGCCCTTTAAGACCGCGGAAATTGAAGCAAAGATTGAGGAAATTCTAGGCTAACGCTCCCTGACGGGGGCAAGCCGAAAGGAATCTGGAGAACATACTCATGACTACGGCCACGCTTCCAGTACTTACAAAGAAGGATTTTCAGACGGACCAGGAAGTCCGCTGGTGTCCGGGATGCGGAGATTACGCCATTCTCTCCGCGGTGCAAGCGGTGTTTCCGGAACTGGGAATTCCCCGCGAGAAATTCGTGGTGATTTCCGGCATCGGCTGCTCCAGCCGCTTCCCGTATTACATGAATACCTTTGGGTTTCACACGATTCACGGTCGCGCGCCCGCCGTGGCGACGGGCGTGAAGATCACGCATCCAGAGCTGGAAGTTTGGGTGGCCACGGGAGACGGCGATTCGCTGGCCATTGGCGGCAATCACACGATCCATATGCTGCGGCGCAATGTCGGCATCAAGGTGCTGATGTTCAACAACAAGATTTACGGTCTGACAAAGGGTCAATATTCACCGACGTCCGAATTCGGCAAGAAGACGAAGTCGACTCCCTTTGGCACGGCCGACCGCCCGTTCAACCCGCTGGGTCTCGTGATCGGCGCCGGCACATCGTTCGTTGCCCGCTCCGTGGACGTCTTCCAGGGGCACTTGAAGGACACACTGAAGAAGACGGCGGCGCACAAGGGTTCGGCTTACGTTGAAATTTTGCAGAATTGCAATATTTTTAACGACGGCGCGTGGTTCGACCTGACGGAGAAAGAAGCGCGCAGCGAGCACGTTGTGCAGCTCGAGCACGGCAAGCCGCTGATCTACGGCAAGAACCGCGACAAGGGGATCCGGCTGAATGGCCTGGAACTCGAAGTCGTTCATCTGGGCAACGGCAACGGGCTCACGGAAAAAGATATCCTGGTTCATGACGAACACCATCCGAACCCGGCATATGCCTACTTGCTCGCGCAAATGGAAGACAAAGAAGGGTTCCCCACTCCTATCGGCGTTCTGCGCTCCTGGGACCGCGACCGCTACGAAGATGTAATGTCCAAGCAGGTTCAGGACATCATCGCAAAGCGTGGAGCGGGCGACCTCAACAACTTGCTGCATGCAGGCGATACGTGGGAAGTGCGCTAGGATTTCGCACTCGCACGCGGCATTAAATTTAACAAGCTTCTGATTATTTAAAAGGGCGGCCTGCAAGATTGGGCCGCCTTTTTATTTTGGGGCGTAAATAATTTTGAGGGCGACTGGAAAAAAGAGAATCCAAGCATGCGTCAATTTGAGTTGAGGTGGCGGAAAAGCTGCCCGTCCAAAATACGGACGGTCTCTACAAAAGCAAAGACATTACGGTTTCGTAGAGGACTCTTCGTCCCGCTCACGGAAAACGTTCTCAGTAAACCATGTTTTTCGGGAAGAAGAGAGCGACTTGGAAATTAAACTGCGGAGAAGTAGTCGAATGCTGGAAATTTCAAATCTTAATTTTCAAATTTGAAATCGAATCCTCGGAGAATTCTTGCAATTTTTAATTCGAGAGCAGCGAGGAAGCGTGCCTCTCTACTGGCGGTCTTTCGCCGCGACCAATGCGGTATGCGGCTCGTTGTTATTCGCCATAAAATAATTTTCATCGTTCAGGCGGCGATAAATTCTGCCTGCAACGCCGGCGGCCATAGCTCCCTTGATCGCCATGGTGTGTCCGCGCATAAGGACGACCAGAACGATCTTCGGATGAGACTGATCCGCGTAGGAAACAAACCAGCCGAGTCGTGAGGCGGAATCCGAACACGTTCCAGTTTTCCCAAGTGCTTGCTCGTCATCGGAAATATAGCTGGAGCGCGCCGTGCCGTAGAGCACGGCCGCAAGCATTCCGTCGCGCACTTCAGGTAATAGCGATTCGATATTCAGTTGGCGTTTAACACGCGGCTCAAAATTCGCGCGTTCTTCCGGCGACCGGGGATATTGCAAATAATAGAGAGTGCCGCCATTGGCGATGCTGGAAACCAGGGCGCCGAGTTGCAGCGGCGTCATCTGAATTCCCTGTCCAAAGCTGGACATCCGAGCAACACCACCAAATGCTGGCGGTTCGGTCGGAAATCCTCCGGGATGCTCTTCGGGAATTTGATACCCGGCGAGTTCGCCAAGCCCCAGCAGGCGGCCGTAATGCGAAACGGTATCGAATCCCATGCGGCGGCCGAGTTCTTCAAAGAACGCATTATTGGAGTGCGCCAAAGCTTCCGTCAGATTCAGATATTTGCGGGGAGCAACACGGATCATCGTTTCGCGCGTAACTACGCCCTCTTGCAGAGCGGCGACGGCAATTACCGGCTTGATTGTCGAGCAAGGTATGAAGCCTGCGGAAAACGCGAGCTCCTGATTCACGACTGTCAGGATGCGGCCGGTCGCAGGATCAATCGCAACGACGGAGCCATTGTAACGGCCCAGCGCATCGACGGCAGCTTTGCGCACGATCGGGTCGTCATAGGTCGCGACATCGCCCTTTTCGGAGTCCGTAAACGTGGGAACGCCGTAGCGCGATGAAGAATATTTTTTAACGGTAGCGTGAGTGACGTGAGTAGCCCGCGTTGCGCGAGGAACCGCGGCAGCCGCAATGGGCGAGCTTCCTGCAATGGATATGCAGAGAAGCGTGGATAGAAACTGGTAAAAGTTGGGCCGTGATTTCATGATTACAGGTTCCGATCTGGACCGCTTATGCGTTCCCGCTACGCAATCAGTGATGAAACCTGATTCTAGGTAATTTACATGATAGAAGGCAATAGCTATTCCGTCCTATTACGTACTATCGGCCACTATCCCACCCGGGTACTTGCGTTCCAAACGGAAACGGTCTCATTGAAAACAAGCCAATTATGTCCGCACTCTTGGAGGGGCAGTACTACTACCCGGCCGAACGTGCGTCGATTTCCGCCCATAAAACTTAGCAAAAATGACTACGCGGCCTGTAAATATTCACAGGCCGCGGTCGGTTAAAAGCGTACTCAATTTTCGGAAATGACTATTTCATCGGACGTGGCTGCTTGTTTGCCGCAGCGGAAGCTGCCGCAACAGCTGCCTGCGCCTGCGCTGCAGGCTTTTCTGCGGCTTTCTCCGCATGCGCTGCCGGTAGAGCGTTGCCATTCGCCGCGCCAGGGATGGCGATGCCCATTTTCTTCCTGAGTTCGTTTTCCAATTTTTTGCGAATGTCGGTGTGCTCTTTCAGGAAGATCCGAACATTTTCGCGGCCCTGGCCCAGACGTTCGCCGCTATAGGAAATCCACGTGCCGGACTTTTCTAGGACGCCTTTTTCCACGCCGAGGTCAATCAGGTCGCCTTCGCGGGAAACGCCTTCGCCGTACAGAATGTCAAACTCCGCCTCGCGGAAAGGCGCGGCTACTTTGTTCTTCACCACTTTTGCGCGCGTGCGCGAGCCGATAACGCGATCGCCTTCCTTGATGGATTGAATGCGGCGAATATCGAGACGGATCGAGGAGTAAAACTTCAACGCACGTCCGCCCGTTGTGGTTTCCGGATTGCCGAACATGACGCCGATCTTTTCGCGAATCTGGTTGATGAAAATCAGGCAGGTGTTCGACTTCGATACGATGGCCGTCAGCTTTCGCAGCGCTTGCGACATCAGGCGCGCCTGCAAGCCCATCTGCGGATCGCCCATATCGCCTTCGAGTTCAGCGCGTGGAACGAGCGCGGCAACCGAGTCGACCACGATCACGTCGACAGCATTCGACTGAATCAGCTTCTGCGCAATCTCCAGCGCCTGTTCCCCGTTGTCCGGCTGCGACACGAGAAGATTGTCTACGTCCACGCCGAGCTTTCGCGCATAGACAGGATCGAGCGCGTGCTCCGCATCGATGAACGCAGCCTGTCCGCCCAACTTTTGCGCCTCGGCAATGATGTGCAAAGTCAGCGTCGTCTTACCGCCGGATTCAGGGCCGTAAATTTCAATGACGCGCCCGCGCGGCACGCCGCCCACGCCCAGAGCCGCATCGATGGAGAGCGCTCCCGTCGGGATTACGCTCACCGGCACCAGAACGTCGCGGCTTCCGAGACGCATGATGGCGCCCTTGCCGTAATCTTTTTCAATCTGCGAGATCGCAGTTTCCAGCATTTTTGACTTGTCGTCTGTCATCACATCACCTCAAGGCTGAGTTGTCACGTTCAGTGACTGCGCTGTTCGTCCGGAGTCTACTATAAACCGCCCCATTCAGCGCAAATTCATTTCGGAAAAGAAAGGTACCACATGGCGAACAAAAAGCAAATACTATTTTTGGGGGCTTAGCCGCCCGGAAACATTATAGCGAGAAAGAGACCGCAAAAGCTTTAACACAGAGGACACAGAGAAAATCCCGGAGGAGAAAACCGTTCGAGAATTTGGCGGCATGGACATGCAAGTTTCCGCCGCTGTTCTCCATGCTTTTCTCTGTGTCATCTGTACTACTAATCTGCAGATTCTTTGCGTGACGCGACGAATTTGCTGTTGCTTCGGTCTCGGTTTGGTCACGCTTGAAGTCCCGGAGAGACGGCAGATCATAGCCCACCGTTTTAACTGTGGGACGCGGAAAGATATTATGGAAGCCCCGGAGGGGCGACACACGTTTGAGATTGTGTCGCCCCTCCGGGGCTTAGCTTGCTTGGCAATGCCGCTCCCACCGTTAAAACGGTGGGCTACGATCTGTCGTCCCTGGCGGGACTTGCGGAACGAGCAAGTGCAATTCGCTGTTCAGACAATAAATCTAACTTTGGTTGCGGCTCCGCCGCGCTGTGTTAAAGGTTTTGGCGCTATTTGCCGGCGTAGACATAAAACCCGCGCCCGCTCTTTCGCCCGAGCCAGCCGGCGGCCACCATTTTTCGCAGCAAGGGGCAGGCGCGATATTTGGAATCGCCAAAGCCTTCGTGAAGAACATCGAGAATGTGCACGCACACGTCGAGCCCAATGAAATCGGCAAGCTCGAGCGGCCCCATCGGGTGATTCATTCCCAGTTTCATAATCGAGTCGACAGCTTCCGCCGTGGCCACGCCCTCCATCACGGCGAAGGCAGCTTCGTTGATCATGGGCAGCAGGACGCGGTTGGAAACAAAGCCGGGCGCATCGTTGACTGCAACAGGTTTCTTCTCCAGGCGCTCGCACAGCGCCATCGTCGCGTGAAAAGTTTCATCGCTGGTTTGCAGCGCGCGGATTACTTCGACGAGGACCATCATTGGCACAGGATTCATGAAGTGCATGCCGATAAAGCGGTCTGGGCGGGACGTTGCCGCGGCGAGGCTCGTGATGGAAATGGAGGAAGTGTTCGACGCGAGAATTACGTTGGGACGCAATAATTTTTCAGCATCGCGCAGCACCGCAAGCTTCAGGTCGAGGCGCTCGGGCACGGCTTCGACGGCGAAATCGGCGTGCGCAATTTCCGATAAATCGGTGGTGGCGCGAATGCGCGCAAGGATTTTTGATTTGTCTTCTTCCTCGATCTTGCCTTTTTTTATTTCGCGATCCAGATTTTTCGCAATCGTGTCCAGGCCTCGCGCAAGAAAACTTTCTTCCACATCGCGCAAGATCACTTCGTAGCCGCGGCGGGCGAAAACGTGAGCAATGCCGTTGCCCATGGTTCCCGCGCCGAGGACTGCGACAGTGCGGATTGTGTCAAGAGTCATTTGAGCTCCGGGAATTCAGGATGGTGAGGAAGTATAGGAAGTAAAGGAGGGAAAGGAAAGTGGCATAGGCTACGGCTGCTCAAAAACTCAATCTACTGTCATTCCGAGCGAAGCGAGGAATCTCTCTTCTTTGCTTAATTATAAATCGAAGAGAGATTCCTCGCTTCGCTCGGAATGACAGATTAAATCGATTTTTTTTGCAGCCTCTTAAGCCTGTGGACTTTTGCCTTTGAAATGGCTAAACCGCACAGGCTGAAGCTTATGCCACGGTTAATTCGGCGGACTTGCTTCCACTACTTCACGCACGACTTCTTTGGCTCGCGCTTCTTTTTCCGGACGAACGACGAGGTGCCAGATCCCAGCTTCTAAACTTTTGTGCGAACCGATTCCAACTTCGCGCAGGCATATGGACAAGGTATCCGCGAGGTCTTCTTCGCTGCCTTTCCAAACTTCGGCAACTAAATCGTCATCGTGCCATTCCTCAGAAGTGTCCGCGTCTACGTCGTCCTCTTCATCAACATCTTGCTTCGAACCGTTCGACTCAGGGAGTTCCCCGGAGTCGGGCTCCCCTTCCAACGATTCTTCAGGCTCGTCAAACGCTTCTAAATCCGCCAGAACTTTTTTGGCGCGCTCCAGATTATCGGCGGAAATAAAAATGTCGGATTTCGGGTTCATCGATGGAAAAAAAAGATGCCCTGCGGATTCCTGATCGACAATTGGAATTCCGGCCTCTTCCAGCGCTTCGGCTACGGCAGCGCGTTCTCCGGGGTCACCGCCTTCCCAGACGGAAACCACGGCGGGCTTATTCTGGGTTTCGGGCGCGGATAGCGCATCCACAAGCGGGACGCCGCAATCGGCGCATTGCGTGACGCCTTTGATGTATTCACATTTGCAATTTGGACAGATCATATGGCCGACATTTTAGCGCCGTTCCGCCCTCGGAAGCTATTCCTGAGTGATTTCGCGCGCAATTTCCCTTGCGCGAGTTACATCCTGGGCGCGAACACACAAGCGTGCGCGATGGCCCGGCTCATCCGGGATGTGGCTGGGAATTCCATTTTCGCGCAGCGCGCTGGCCAGGTATTCGGCCATGGACTCGTCTTCACCGGACCACACTTCCGCGGTGGCTTCGCTCGAATTCCAGCTGCGCGGCAAGGATTGCGTGGCATCGAGCCGGTCGATTTCATTTGATTGCGAAGCACCTGAATTTCCGAAAGTTTTTTCTTTGCTCTCGACCCAGCCCAGTGCGCCATTTGCGCGTTCCATGTCCGCCACCAGAACTCGAATTTCAAAGCCGGGAGTAGCATCAAGGTAATACGGACGGGAAGAAAGAAAGCCGCTAGCCGGATCGTAAACCTGCGTCTGCCAGAAAGGGATTCCTTCGTCACGAAGTGCCGCCTGTAGCGCCGTGAATTTTGCGGGGTCAGAACCGCGCCATAAAATTTCGAGTGAATCGTTGGTCATTTTTTCCCGCTGTTGCCGCTGCTGTAGCCTGCCTCTCTTGCCCTGAGAGAACGCGAAGGGTAAGAGGCGGGGATTTTTTGCTTTGCACCGGGACTTTGCCGGTAGGTCTCTCGTTGCACGCGCAAACTATATATCGGAAATTTTGCTTCCGTGGCACAAAAACCCCGCCTCTTACCCTTCGCGTTTTCTCAGCACAAGAGAGGCGCGCTACAAAAAGATCAAAACCATTTTACCGCTCGACGGCCAAGGCAAAGGCGTTGCCGCCGCCCAGGCACAACGCGGCTATGCCACGATGGACGTTGCAGCGCTGCATCTCGTACAGCAACGTGGTGAGAATGCGCGCACCCGATGCGCCAATAGGATGTCCGATCGCGACAGCGCCGCCATTCACGTTTACTTTTGCAGGATCGAGATGCAGTTCGCGCGTCACGGCAATCGCGGCTGCGGCGAACGCCTCGTTAATTTCGTAGAGGTCCACGTCGCGGTTTCGGTCCCAACCCGTTTTTTCGAGAATTTTTTCTACGGCGTAGATGGGCGCGGTCATGATCCATTTCGGATCGACGCCGCTGACGGCTTGCGCCACGATTCGCGCCATCGGCGTCTTACCTAGCCGCGCTGCGTTGCGCTCGCTCGTCACTACGAGGACCGCCGCGCCGTCATTCGTGCCGGGAGCGTTGCCCGCAGTTACCGTGCCATCCTTCTTAAATGCGGGCCGCAGCCTGCCCAGCGCTTCGAGCGAGGCATCCTCGCGCGGCGATTCGTCATATTTAATGACAATGGGATCGCCCTTCTTCTGCGGAATCTCGACCGGGACGATCTGCGATTCGATGAAGCAGGATTTCCTGGCATGCACGGCTCGCTGATGGCTTTCGAGCGAAAACTGATCCTGCTCCTGCCGCGTGATGCCGAATTTTTCCGCCACCAGCTCAGCCGTGATGCCCATGTGAAAATCGTTGTACACGTCCCACAGGCCATCGCGCACCATGGAGTCCACAACCTCCGCATTTCCATAGCGATAGCCTGTTCGGGCTCCCGGCAATAAGTACGGGCAGTTGGACATCGATTCCATCCCGCCCGCGACCACGATTTCGTTTTCGCCCAGCATAATGCCCTGCGCCGCGAGTCCCACTGCTTTTAGCCCCGACCCGCAGACCTTATTAATGGTCATGGCCGCAACGCGGGCATCAAGCCCTGCGCCAAGCCCAGCTTGGCGTGCGGGATTCTGCCCTAATCCAGCCTGAACGACATTGCCCATGATGATTTCGTCGACAGCTTTGGGCTCGATGCCCGCGCGACGAACGGCTTCAGCGACCGCTTTCGCACCGAGTTGCGTGGCCGAAAGTGGAGCCAGTCCACCTTGAAATTTTCCGATGGGGGTGCGCACTGCGCTAAGGATTACAGCTTGGTCCACGGTTGCTCTCCAGGTCGCGAGAAACAATTATGGTGCATCACCAGAGGGGGTGACGTCGCCATGGCCAAGTATAGGAGGGACCTAGATAGAGGTCAATTTAACCGCGTTTCGGGCACGCATATGGGAGCAATTCTTGCGAGATACAATTGCCCGGGTGCTGGAATGCGTCCTGCTGGATTTAGAAGTCCCATCGAGTCCCAAAATTTCTTTTTCCTTTTGCGTCATTTTTCGCAACATCACTTTTTCAAAGATGCGCTCCATGGGCGTTTCAATCGATGGAAGGGTAGATAGAGCAAGGGATACGTGTGCCATCTGGGATCTCCTTTTGCCGCGGAAAGCTTTTCAAGGAAAGAAACTTGACCGGAATTAATGTTCAGGCACCTTATCATGTTTTCGGTACGGCGGAGTATATATATTTTTACTTTCTTTTATTATAACTATAACGTTACCTACGGGGCCGTTAATCGCGCAAATCGCATGTGCTACTCTTATGAGCTGGACGATCCAATATGGCAGACCTTTTTGAACACGTAGGCGCTCCTGCGCCGGGAATTCAACTTAATCCGGAGCAGCGCGCCGCGGTACAGCACGGCGACGGGCCACTCGTCGTCGTAGCCGGCGCGGGCACGGGCAAGACTCGGGTGATCACCGAGCGTATCCGCTATTTGCTCGACACGCAGCCGGAGCTGACGGGCAAGGAAATCCTGGGCCTGACGTTCACGGACAAAGCCGCTTCCGAAATGAAACATCGCGTGGTTGCGACATCGCGCGATCGCGGTGAGGCCGAGGCGGAACGCGCCAAAGCCGTGACGCTCAGCACCTTCCATTCCTTCTGCAATTCCTTGCTTCAGGAAATCGATCCGGACTTGAAGCCGATCGACAAGATTGACCATTGGATTCTTCTGCGCCGCAATCTTCCGCTGCTTCAACTGGAACATTACCGGCGTCTGGCCGAACCCGGACAATTTTTAGGCGACTTCGTGGAATTTTTCTCGCGCTGCCAGGATGAACTGGTTACGCCCGACCACTATCAGAGCTATGCGGACAAGCAGTTGGAAGAATTTCAGCGTGTTCGCAGTGCGATGCCTGAAGACGAACGCCGCATTCGCGACGAGGAAATTGCCAAGATTCAGGAAATCGCGCGGGCATATCGCGCGAGCGACCTGCTGTTGCGCGATCGCAAACTGCTCACTTTCGGCTCACAAATCATGGATGCCGTTCTTCATCTCAAAGCGGATGAAACGGTGCGTGAGATGCTTCGCGCGCGCTACAAATACATCCTTGTCGATGAGTTCCAGGATACGAACATCGCGCAGCTGGAATTGCTGTGGCAGCTTGGCGGCAAGCGCCCCAACCTCGTGGTGGTCGGCGATCATCGCCAGGCCATTTACCGTTTTCGCGGGGCTTCGTTTGGCAGCTTCACTATTTTTCTGGATCGCTTCGCTTCCGGCAAAGGTGCAACGCACGAAGATCTTTTGCGGCCGCTCACCATGAACTACCGCTCCGCGGGGCGCATCCTGCGCGTGGCCGGACAAGTGATCAGCCACAATGAAAAGCCGACGAATATTCCCGAGTACCCGCTGGCGGCCTTTAAAGACGACGGCGAAAAAGTAAGAATCGTTACGCACGCCACAAGCGAAGCGGAAGCGCAGTGGGTTGCCGCCGAACTCGCGCGACTGCACAAGGCAGGAGCCAAGTGGCGCACGTTCGCGGTCCTTTATCGCGGGCATTCGCATCGAGACAAACTGGTGGACGTGCTCAAGTCGCGAAAAATTCCCTTCGTCATCAAAAATCTTTCCATCCTTTCGCACAGACTTGTGCGCGACTTGATCGCCTACCTTCGCCTGATCGATC
>DATHNC010000014.1:0-43207 GCA_035486415.1 Saccharimonadales bacterium (SeqCode) | reverse complement strand
GGTCGCAATCGTCAATGCGGCAAGAACGGAACCGGGGATCTATGGATGCAAGTGGGTAGTGGGTCAGTTTGAGGCTGATAGTTCACTCCGATTCCAATTCTCGCAATAGAGTGGCACCCCAGGCTGTAGCCCTCGCCAACTTGACCTCGAGGTCCCCAAGATCGCTGACGAGCGCGAGGTCGCGGACCTGGTCGTACACAAGAGGAGGCAGATCGCGATCAAGGTAGCGCACCCCGAAATCCCATCGCGCGGGACAGTAGCGCATGCGCAAGAGATCAGCGAGCGGCTTTAACGTACATGTCCAGAATGCATTGACGGCCTCGACGTGCTGGCCGCGCAAAATGGCCTTGCGGACAAAGACCTGGCTCATAGGGAACCACGTCTGCAGTTCCCGGTAGCGCCGGTTCCGCTGCACCGCCAACGCTCGCTCGTCCAAAGGCCTGGGTCGCAGCCAAGTTCCCTTGTCGAAGAGTGGCACCCTCTCACCATGTCGCTCGATGTCGAGTTGACAATCAGGGTCTCCGGCACGGAAAAAGATCAGGTCGACCAGAAGAAAATCGCCACCATCTTTTACCTTGTAGTACCGGCCCTTCAGCGGGGTGTGGCTGGCGGTAATGGGAGAGACCGCCTCGAGGGCTCGCTCCGCGCACGCGTACAGGTCATCGAACGACGCGTGATCGGCCACTAGGTATTCTAGGTCGATGTCCGAGTAAGCATCCACGGCACCAAAGGCCGCACTGCCACCCTCCCACCCGGCGAATACGGTCGGAAGCGGCCTTAAAGCCTGGGTAACGGCATCGGAAATTCGACAACGGAGAGACTGGTCAATCATCTTTGCGAAGACCACCTCGCCCCTAGTGGCAATTTAACAATTTCCTCAATCGACCAGACGTGATCCGCGATCCCAGCTTCCATCGCAGGTCTCACGTCGAGCGTCTGATGCAACCGGGCCGGATTCTTGCCTTCGTCACGGTTATCTAGCGGATCGCCTGAAAGCCTTTCGCCGATGGCCTGTTCAACGACTCGCCTAGTGCCTTCGCGTTTAGGCTTGGGTTTCTTCTTGGTGCTGGAACGGGTGGGCATGGCGCATTCTGGCACGAACGGGACCGAGCCGTCGAGGTCAGCGATTTTCAAATTGACCCACTACCAATTGCCCCCGCTATTTGCTTTCTTGATTCGCCAGTTGTATGTTGAAAATCAGGGTAAGGCTGGAGAAGTGGACCATGCGACGTAACGATCGAGCCGTACGCATACTTGCCGGCCAATGGCATCCGCATCGTTTCCCCTTTCGTTTCATCAAATCTATTGGTTTAAATTTGAATTTAGCAAGTACAGGCCTAAATTTTCCGGGCTGATTCGCCTCGGATTATTTCAAAGGAAAATCATTCATGGCTGAAGAGAATCGATCGGTTACTCAAACTGACTCTGTTAGGGAACCCGCTGAAGATCGATCCACCAGGCACAAGAATCGGCGCAGAAAAATCGTCATCGGGATCGTCGCTTCCCTTGTGCTGATTATCGGTGGAATATTCTTGTGGCGTTACCTGGGCAGCTACGAATCGACTGACGACGCGCAAGTGGACGCGCATCTTTACCCGGTGAGCGCGCGTGTATCCGGTTACGTAACCAAGGTAAACGTTGGCGACAACCAGTATGTGGAGAAGGGAACTGTGCTCGTCGAGATTGACCCCAAGGACTACGAAGTAAGCGTCGATGCAGCGAAGGCGAATCTGCTGAACGCCGAAGCCACCGCGCAATCGCTGAACATTACGGTTCCGATTACGTCGGTCAGCACCTCGAGCCAGTTGAACATCGCGACGTCCGGCGTCGAAGATGCGAACACCACAATCGCCACGTCCGAAACTCAGGTTGCCGCTGCGCGCGCGCAGTTGGAAGCCGCGCAGGCAACCGATGTAAAGGTGCAGGACGATGTTGTCCGTTACAAAATGCTGGTGGATAAACAGGAAGTATCCCAGCAGACGTACGACCAGGCCATAGCCACGGCCAAAGCAAGCACAGCGACCGTGGCGGCCGCGCGCGACAACGTCACGGCTGCGCTGCAAGCCGTGCAGCAATCGCAAACCCGCCTGCGGCAATCCGAAGCCACTCAACAAAATGCTGTCTCCAGCCTGCAGCAAGTCTCCTCGACGAAAGCACGCGCGCGCGCCGCCATAGCAGATGTCCAGCAGAAACGCGCTGCTCTTGAACAGGCGCAACTGAACCTCCAATACGCGCAAATCGTCGCGCCCGTCAGCGGCGAAGTGACTAAGACCGTGGTAGTGGGAATGAATGTTCAGCAGGGGCAGCAACTGATCACTGTCGTGCCGTTGCAGGACGTGTGGATTACTGCCAATTTTAAAGAGACGCAATTGAAACAAATGAAAGTTGGTCAAAAGGCCGAAATTCATGTGGATTCGAGCGGACGTACATTCAAGGGCCATGTGGACAGCATTTCCGGCGCTACAGGACCGTTATTTAGTTTGCTTCCGCCGGAAAACGCGACCGGAAATTACGTAAAAATCGTTCAGCGCATCCCCGTGAAGATCGTTCTGGAACCGGGAGAAAATCAAGATCGCCAGCTTCGTCCGGGCATGAACGTCGTGCCTGATGTTTACCTTCGATGAGCACCGCTGCGACTCCAGTAGCCGGGCAAGACACCTGGCGTCCAAAATTTAATCCGTGGCTGATCGCCGTGGTCGTTGCCATGGCCGCGTTCATGGAAGTGCTCGACACGAGCATCGCTAATGTGGCGTTACCCTACATAGGCGGAAATCTCGGCGCGAGCAACGATCAGAGCACTTGGGTGCTGACTTCCTACCTCGTTTCCAACGCCATTATTTTGCCGATCAGCGGCTGGCTCGCGGGAGCTATAGGAAGAAAGCGTTTTTTTATAAGTTGTCTCTTCGTGTTCACCGTAAGCTCTCTGCTTTGCGGGATCGCGCCCAGCCTCGGACTGCTGCTTTTCTTTCGTGTGCTCCAGGGATTGGGCGGCGGCGGGTTGCAGCCCATGGCGCAGGCCATCCTCGCCGATACGTTTCCTCCCGAGCAGCGCGGTCTGGCTTTTGCGCTTTACGGAATCACGGCTGTCACCGCGCCCACAATCGGCCCCACGCTCGGCGGCTGGATCACATTCAATTATTCCTGGCGCTGGATTTTTTTCATCAACCTTCCCGTAGGTCTCCTGACTTTGTTTTTGGTTTATCAATTCGTGGAAGATCCGCCTTACCTGGCAAGGATCAAAGCGGCCGGCGTAAAGCTGGATTACATCGGCATCGCGCTGCTGACGCTCGGCGTTGGAGCGTTGCAAATCCTGCTCGACAAGGGACAGGAAGACGATTGGTTCGGCTCCCATTTCATCACCACACTCATCATTACATCCGCGGTTTGCCTCCTCGCTCTTGTGATCTGGGAGTGGTTTCAGCGGGCGCCCATCATTGATGTTCGCCTGTTCAGGAATTTCAACTTCGCAAGCGCCAATCTGATGATGTTCACTCTGGGCATCGTGCTCTTCGCCAGCCTCGTCTTGATGCCGTTATTTCTACAGTCGCTCATGGGATATACGGCGCAGGTCGCGGGACTCGCGATTTCCGCGGGAGGAGTCTGCCTGCTGATTGAAATGCCCATCATGGGACAATTAACCACGAAAATTGAGGCGCGCCGCCTGATCACATTCGGGTGGATTTCCCTGGCTATCGCGATGTATTACTCCACAAAGCAAATCGATTTGCAGATTAGTTTCAGTACGGCCATGTGGTTGCGCGTCGCCCAAGTTTTCGGAATGGGGTTTTTGTTTGTGCCCATTACGCTCGCAGCCTACATCGGAATTCCGCCGGAAAAAAATAATGCGGTTTCCGGAATCGTTAATTTCATGCGCAATATTGGCAGTAGCGTGGGAACCTCGATCGTGACCACGCTGCTTGCGCGCCGCGCGCAATTTCACCAGGAAATACTGATCGACCACACCATCGCGGGAAATCCCAACCTTCAAGGCACTGTGGGAGGACTCACCCAGCGCCTGGCGCAGGCGGGACTGGACCGGCACACCGCGCAGATGACGGCCTACGCCAGAATCTACCAATCGGTGCTGGCGCAAGCGAGCGCCAACGCTTATATCGATACCTTCATGGTCCTGGGGATCGGTTCGTTGATCATGTTCTTTCTTTCTTTTTTGCTGAAGAAGAACGATCTCGGCGGCGGCCATGTAGTGGCCGAGTAATTTTCCCATCCCGGAAGTTTGAAGCCACCCGGCTTTTCTGAAGCAATCTCCCGTAAGAATTTCGACCTGAAAGATACATTTCTCCCGGGAGAAATTTCAATCCACATTGTAGAAATCTATTTCCACTTCGCATTCAGTTTCATTCTGAATACAGTAATTTCATTATTACAAGACCTTTCGAAACTCTTCGAACAGGTACGCCATAATCGGAGCAATTTCTATCCACTAAGGTTTTAGCCCTTCTTTCAGGCTACTCGTTTTCTTGCCATAAACAACTGAAAACAGGTTGATTAAAGGTTTCTCGAGGCCTGGCCTCTTGATTGCAATCAACACAGTAACACGATTGAAAATTGAGCGAAGTCGCCAAACTTTGAAGATGCGAGGCACGATGCGATTCGAAAGAACAAGATTAATCGCGGGTACAAGATCGCCGGAGGCTAACGCGTCGCGCGGTTTTTCTTTGGTCGAGTTGGTTATAGCCGTGGTCATAATCATTACCATAGCAGGGATAGCGATTCCCAAAGTCGTGAGCGTAACGCAAGACGCCCGCATGGCGAACGATATTCGGAGCATTTCCGCGCAAATCTTTCTTGCGCGCATGCGGGCGGCCTCCGCGGGTGCAAAGAGCCGTCTGAACTTTAATACCTCGACTAATAGTTACCAGATTGAAGTCTGGAACGGTAGTTCGTGGGCGATCTATGGTGGCACGATCAATTTGAATACTGGCGATACCTTTGGGTATGGAACGATTACCGCGCCGGCGGGCCAACAATCGACGATTGCGCAAACCACGCCGATTTATTTCAACTCGCGCGGCATGGCGACAGACAGCTCCGGAAGCGCCACGGCAAACTCCGCGATTTATTTCACGAATATTCGGAACCAGTATGCAGCCATCGCTGTATCGATTGCTGGTCAGCCGACCTCATATACCTACAGCGGGTCGGCATGGGTTCAGTACTGAGCACAGGAGCGAAAGAATGGCTGAACAACTCACAGGCATGTTGAAGAACCGATCACTTCCGGGCTGCCGCTCGCAACTCTCGCGCCGCCCACGAATCGAGCAGGCACAGCGGCGACTTCGAGTTTGCCCGCGCTTGGAGCGCGGTTCTGCTTTGATCGAGACGCTCGTTGCCGCAGGGATCTTGATCATTGTTGTCGCGGGCCTTCTACCCGTATTCATGCTGGCCACTCAAACCACGTATGCGCAAGGAGACGTTGCCACCAGAGTCACCGAATACGCCCAGGACAAGATGGAACAGCTGCTCAGTCTTAATAAGGACAATATCATCAGCGACGGCTTTAATGACGCCACCACGGATACCACTGTCTTTCCAGCGGCGGTAAACGCCCTTGATGGAACTACATCCTGCACTGGCACCGCGCCCAATATATGCGGGCTTGGCGGCGCGTCATCGGGAACCACTGGATGCGGGACTGGTGGCGGGTCATTCGCACCCGGCACGACCGTTGGTTCGATTCCCCCTGCCGCACCGGTTACGTACTTCGTTGACTACCTGGATACCAATGGCAACCTCCTGACAAGTTCCACCGGAGCGTACTACACCCGTCAGTGGCAGATAGCCCTCGACTCCACTAGCTGTCTGAAGACCATCACGGTTGTCGCGAGTTCCATCGCCGCTGGCGTGAAGGGCGGTGCTGTTTCCATGAAGCTGGTTGCCGTCAAGGCGGCAAATCTGTGAAGCGTCCGCACAGGAGTTTCTTATCTATGATCTCTCATTCTAAGGGCACAAGAAGTTTTCGCGGACGAAATGTAAGGGCGCGTGGATTGCATTCCTCTGGTTCCGCTTGCAGTGGATTCTCTCTGCCCGAATTGCTGGTTAGCATGGCCGTCCTGATGGTGGTCGCGGGCGGGGTCATTTCCATGATTTCATATAATGAGAATACTTTCGGACGAACTGAACAGCAGTCGGACATGTACGAAAATGTGCGAGCCGTCGCGGAATTGATGGCGCAAGAAATCGGGCAGGCGGGATTGGCGGACCTGCCCGCAGGCGCGACGCTCAGCGCTGCGGTTACCAAAAGCGCCACAGCTCAGACTGTAGCGGTTTCTTCGACCACTTCGATGTATGCAGGGGAAATTCTGCTGGTGGACACGGCAACCAACGAAGAGTCGGTAACTATCGTAAGTCTCACTTCGTCCTCGATCAACGGCATCTTTGCAAACAATCATGCCTCGGGTGCCGTCGTGCATGCGATCGGTGTTTCTCCCAACGGAATCGTATCCCCCTCTTCCAGCGCCACAACTCCAGGAGGTGTTTCATGTGTGACGGTTCCGAGCGGTGTAACCTATACATCTCCGGCTACCACCCCTTCCACCTGCAATGTCCTGAACATATGGGGAGACCTTAACTCCGACGGCACGCTCGTTTACGTGCGCTACACTTGTAACACCACCACCACCCCCGGAACCCTTACGAGGTCGGTGACCACGATTACGCCGGGAGTCAATACCGTAAGCACTGCGCAGACATTGCTCTCGACGGTGATTCCAAATCCGCCGAGTACCGCACCCACTCCCTGCTTCCAATATGACCTTTCCACGCAATCGTTGACAGTGAACGGTGTTGTTACGGGTACATACTACATGATCGCAAACATCGGCCTCACTATCAGTGTGCGGACCCTGAAGCCCGACCCGGTTACGAACCAATATTTGACAATGACCAAGTCATTCCTGGATTTGTCGCCACGCAACATATTGGCCGGCTACGAACAAGCCAATTGGGGCGACTCCACCCGGCTGCAAGGTCAGCCGCCGAACGTAACGCTTTACTAAACTTCGCGGCAGCAATGAATTCCTGGCCGCGGGAGGAAACCGAACTATGAACCAACAAGGAAAACGCAACGCATCGGAAAAGGGATCCGCCTTGATCTTCGCCCTGCTGGCGATTCTTGTGCTGAGCGTTCTCGCCGCTACCGTCATGTTTACTTCGCAATCGCAAGTTTGGACGTCCTTGAATTACCGGCAGACCTCGCAAGCTCGATATGTGGCGGAGGCTGGGGTCCAGGCGACGATCAACTGGCTCAGCAACTCCACCGGCAGCACTGCTTACCCCGTCCCCACCATCGCCTCCAGTTACCCGGGTTTCACGGTCACCACGTACCCCGTGACGTGTGCGGCAGCAGGGAATGGTTGCAGCAGCACCACGGCACCTGTGGTGCTCTCGTCGACAAGCAGCGCCTCGAACTATCCTGACCCAACGAGTAGTGGTATCGCCACCAACTTTGCGGCTGTGGCGTCTGGGACCGTTCCGGGAATTACGGGTGCTTCTTATAAGACTACCGCCACTCTCTTGCGCATGCCTCCTGCCACCACTGTTGTCTCCTGGCTGACCGGCCCAGCCCAGCAAACTTGGCAGATCACTTCCGTGGGAACCGTCGCGGGTGTTACGACCTCTACTGTGCAGGTTGTTGAGACGTTCGACCGGCTTACTACGCCGGTGTTCACCAATGGTCTGGAGACAACTTCCAACGCCTGTGGTTCTATTACTTTCACAAGTTCCGGAAGCTACACGGACAGTTATAATTCCAATTTGAACAACGGCGCGTACAGCACGGGCAGCTCGGGCAACAATTCGCAGAGCGGCGGAAATATTGGAACGAATGGGAACGTTTATCTAGGCTCGGGTGTGACCGTTAATGGGACGATTACGGCCGAAAACACGATCGTAAACCCGACAAACCAAGCGGGGACAAGTCCAAATCCTCCCTGCCTCAACGGGGTCACAAATGCGAGCGGCCACACCGCCACCAGTACCCCCCCGTATGACCAGGGCACGTACAAGGAACCTTCAACTTTTGTCGCCAAACTTCCCTGGGGGTGTACGGCGCAACCTTGCTATCCGCCTCCGGTCGATAGCACTCACCCAAATATCACCACGTCTCAGAACATAAATTCCCAATGCGCGTCAATGACCGGTTGCACTACGGGCACTGCGGTCAATGTTTACGACGGCCCTGGTAGCAATCACTCTGGTTCCACAATTTCTGCAAACGTATACACTCTGGCCCCCGGATCGTATGGAAACCTCACGATCGGAAATACGTCAAGCAACGCTGCGGATGTCACTGTGGTTCACGTTTCAGCCGGGACTTACAACATCAACAGCATTAATATGGGCAGCGACGACGCACAGGTCGTCATCGATTCCGGCCCCGTCGTATTCAATATGGTCGGGAATTGTTCCTCGGGCTGTCCCACGGAATCCGGTCTTCCCTCGGGCTTTTCTTCAACCGAGATCGTTCACATCTCCGGTGCCGGGGGGCTAAATGCATGCAAACCCGCGTCACCAGGTGTAGGCACCGTAGCCAATCCCGGTAGCTATGGGAACGTTACCTGTGGGACTGCAAAGTCCGCGTTCAACGGGATCCCGGCGAATATGCAGTTCGTATACGGTGGAACGAATACCGTGCGGCTCGGTGGAATGCCATTTGCCGCGGCTATCTACGCGCCGGCAGCCGGCTATTACACGCCCGGAGCACCGGTCGGACTTTACGGGAGCGTGATTGCCTCACAGTTTAACGATAGCTCCGGCTCTCCCTGGCATTATGACAACGCGCTAGGAGCCACCGGAATGAAGGTGGGAGGATACAAATCACTCGGCTTCAGTTGGACCAAATTCTAAAGCGCGGCGGCGCGACTGCCAGGCCCATTCTCACAATGCGGTGATTGCCGTAAAGGGATGGGGCGAACATTCGCGGAAAAAGCGAATCGCCCCGTAAGGTCCATCGGGTGCCAGGTGCCTGAAAATTCCGGGATCGGCTATCCAGGTTACGGAAAAAGTGGCCTATTTTGTCATTCCGAGCGGAGCGAGGAACCTCCCTTCGGTTTAAACTTATGAAAAGAAAGAGAGATTCCTCGCTGCGCTCGGAATGACAAAAGATTTTGGCACTTTCCCCGCAACTTGTATCGCCAAAATCTCGGTTTCTCGGTGAGAATGGATCCGAAAAGGCATGAGGAGTGACTGTTTCACCCCATCTAAGCACGTATTTTTTTAACTTTCGCCGCAAGGCACTAAAATAGAAATGCTATCGCGGCCACAGCAGTCGGTTCGCTGAACTGGCGATTCCAAATAGACTCTAGGCTTGCGACCCGATGGAGGCACGTTCGTGATCGTTCCACTTCGCCATGAAAATAACCGCGCAATGCGCTGGCCGTACGTCACTATCACCATAATTGCCTTGAGCGCGCTGCTTTTTTTGGTTGCGCACAATAGCCTCGACGAGCAGTTCAATCGTCTCGCGGAAGTGCAGTCGCACACGTTACGTCTGACAGCTGCTTATCCGGATGCACCTCTGAGTCAGGCCCAACAGGAACTGGTGTCTAACTTCCGTCGTAGCCAGCGAGCATCCTGGGACCAATTTGCCTCCGGGGAACGCAACCCTGAGGACAAATGGGAACTTGAGATGCGCCAGTCCACGCCCGACCAGATCAGACAAGAGATGAACAGTCTGGCTAGCCAACTGGACAAGATGCGGCAATCCACGATCTTTCAATTTGGTCTTGCTGCGACACGGCCAACTCTGGTCAGCTTTATTACAGCAAATTTCATTGAGCGCAGCTGGCTGCATCTGATCCTCAACTTGTGGTTCTTGTGGCTTATGGGTACGGCGCTGGAGGAAGTTTGGGGTTCACCGCTCTATGCTGGGATTTTTCTGGTTTCCGGTGTAGGGGGATTAATTGTACAAGCACTCGCCAACCGCAGTGGCATGGTTCCGGTAATCGGAGCCTCAGGTGCAATCGCCGCGCTTCTGGGTGCCTTCCTTGTGAGGTTCTCTACTTCCAAGATACAGTTGGGATTCTATTACTTCCGGCCGAAGCTGCTGCGTTTTAGCTTGCCAGCTTATGCTGTGTTGCCCTTGTGGGTGTTGGGACAATTCTTCTCTAGTCGCATGTTGCATGAAGTTGGCGGAGCCTCTTACTGGTCGCAAATCGGCGGCTTTGCGATTGGGTTGAGCCTGGCGACAATCATGCGTTATTCCGGCATCGCAAAAAAAATGGAACAAGCGATTGAGGCTCAGGTCAGTTGGTCGGCTGATCCGCGCATCGTAAAGGCCAGCGATTATCTGGAAACGAACAATATCGATTCGGCGATTGAAGAACTGCAAGCCCAAATTAAGGACAAGCCCGATTGCATCGAGGCTTGGGAACTACTGCCAAGTCTTTACTGGAAGAAAGGGAATATCCCGGCTCACCAGGCCGCACTGGAGACCGTCTGCCGACTGCACGTCAAGAACAAGAATTTTGAAGCGGCATGGCAGGACTATGAAGACTATGCCCGCGCCGGAGGCGGGAACAGCAAAATGACTTGCGCAACCTGGTTCGAACTTTGTCGCAATGCGGAAGACCAACAGAATTGGGATCGGGCATCGACTGAATATGAAAATCTTGCGAAGGCTTACCCTAATGAGCGGGCATCCGTCCTCTCGCTGATTTCCGCTGCGCGAATCCATCTGCGTTCAGGTAACTTGCCGCATGCAAAGCAGCTCTATACTGCTGCCCAACGTTCGCCGGTTCCGCACCGCGATTGGGATGAAACCATACGCAAGGGCCTTGAAAAAGCTGACGTTGGCGGCGGTCGCGCAACGGTTGACGTCCGACAATAACCGTTGAAAATTTAACCCACTTCCTAGAATTAGCACGGGGTTTAGTAGCACAGGCACTCCTGCCTGTGCGGGTTTAGTTGGAGTTAACAAGAGCGCATAGGCAGGAGAGTCAGTTCTACACGATGAAGTGTCCAGCCATTGCATGCGCTGAGCGACAGAACTGCCTCGCTTTTTTGGCAATGCCTCTCGGGTTAGGGTAAGGCGAAATTCGAGCCTGCCGCATAGCAGCGATCGAATCTGCTGCCTTTATTTGCTTTTCATGGCGCAGGTTTAAACCGCGCTGAAAATGGCCCGGCGCCTGCCGGAACTGTGCACGCAAATTGCGCTGGCCAGCCCGGATCGCTGGTTGCGTTTCTGCACAGCGACGTGGAATTGTAGATTACGTTTCCCAAAATCACCGGCCCGTCCAGTGGCTCGGCATAAATCTGATAATTCTGCGTATTCCCCACAGGCAACTGCTGCAGCGAAAATGTTCCGTCAAATTGCGCGGGGCCGGCGCCGCTGCAACTCCATCCGGCGAGTACCGCAACTGCAACGTTTCCTGTGGCATTGTCGAGGGCAACTACCTGCGCGGGGAAAATGCCCGTCACTCCGGCAGGTGATATGGGCAGCGCAAGTGGATTCGCAGGAAGCACGTGTCCGGTAATCGTGCCAATGTGCACGGAATCCGCGGGATTCGGATACAAAACCCGCAGGCCAGTGCGATCGTCATCCGCGAGCGGCGCATCGGGGGATTGTGCCGTGGGCCTCGCTCCTGAAAATTGTCCCGGTGACGGGGCGAACGGAAACATCATCGCGGACCATACGCCGGAATGATTGAAACCAAAACTGTGTCCCAGCTCGTGAGTGACTATCGACTCCAGGTCATACGAATTGGGGTGCGAAGGCAGCGCTTGCGGCGTGGCGAACGTTGTATTGATGTCACTCGGCAGAAATAGAGTATCCGCGTCCATAATTTCGCCGACGAAAGTGGAGGGGGTTCCCGTCGCGGGCAGCACGACGCCAATCGTGTCCGCCGAAACAACGCGCGTGAACGCCAGAATGCCCAGAGTAAATCCCGGATCGCTTTGATTGAAACAGATGGAGTTGAATCCGTCCGTCGAATCGCAAGCTGCCGCAAAGGGTGTTTGTTGCAATGCGCCGAGCGTGGTTGGTGTAAGGGAAGAGCCGGAAACGCCGGTCCAAACCGCAAGGGAAGTCTGAATCACGGAATCGATTTCGGCAATCTGCCCGTCGGGAGTCTGATCCGCGGTAATGATCGTGGTGGGGCTTCCGTTGAGCGAAGTGCTCCACAGGCGATTGATCGAGCCGGGCGTTGAAATGTCAAAGCGCGTGAGTTGCGGGCAGGAAGTTCCTCCGGAGAGAGCCGAGTTCTGGCGCATGTCCGCGACTGTGGTGCTCAAGTCATAGGCTCCGGCATAGCCAGCCGTCATTTGCAAAAGAAAAAGGTACGCAATCGAAATGGAAATTGTGCTGCGAAATTTTTGTGTACGACGTGTGCTCATCTGATTTTTCCTTCGCTGCGCGAGACCGCGGATGCGAGCCGCGCGCGAAATTCATCCATTGGCATTCGATGAACGCCCTCCGTCCGAAATGTTCTTGTTGCCGGGTCGAATACGGCGAAGGCGCTCGAGTCCTGCGTCACCGTTTGATGGCCTGTTCGCGGATCGCTCGAAATTCGGAACGTTCCCTCCACCCATCCGGCCACGGTGAAGCCCCCTGCGGAAGAACTTTTTAGAAATACAATGGCGTCATCTCCCGGATTAAATCGCGGCGTCCCCTCCACCGTCGCGGTCAAGTGGCCGACGCGACCGCCCGGCAGGCGAACGGAAATTTCGCCGGGCAAATTTCCCTTCATCGTCTCGACCACTTTGACTGTGGTAATCGTCCAGATAGTTCCGTTTTCCCAGCGCGATTCAGCGCTCGAAAAATTCACGCGCGCCACGGCGTCCGATCCCGCGGCCAACTGGTCGAGACTGAGCCGCACAAGCGTGGTGGCTCGAACAGCAGTGAAGGGCACGAGCAGAAGCAAGAAGGAAATCAAAAGCAGATGAAAAACTTGTGCGCAGATATTAATTTTTATTCGCATAATTTATTGCACCTCGATCGTGCCGGTTCCGGCAGCCTCGTCACCATTCGGATTTACGATGAAAAGAGTTCGGGGGCCGGGAGTAGCCGTGGCTGGGACCAGCAACCTCAAGTGAACAATGCCAAGCCCCAGCGGTTCGCGATTGACCACCGTGATGTCCGGCGTAGCCGCTCCGCTCACTGAATATGAAAAGGACGGCGATAACGCGCTCACTGAAAAAACGCACAGGTCGCCGCTTCCATTTCCCGATGCAGGCCGCTGAATGATCACAGGATTTCCCGCGAGCGTGCAGGATCCCGTCGCCGTGGAGAACGCGCCAATCGCCGCGATATTCAAGCTTACATTTCCCGAAGCGCCCGCTCCTCCGTTCGTGCTCAGCTCCACGACAACGATGTCGTTTCCCGTGCTGTTTGGCGCGCTCGGCGTCAGGGGAATCGTCCCGGTTCCCGAGCCTTGCGCAAGCACCACGAATATTTCCGTGTTGGAAAGCGTGCCGTCCGGATTCTGTAACTGCACGCTAAGGTTTCCGGCGGATTGCAAGTCCGCGGCGCCAATCGAAGTGGTGCATTGCGCGCTGGAATCGCAGGTTGTGGACCGTGGACTTCCGCTCACCAGAATCGTCGAGCCCGGCCCGGGGATTGCCGCGGCAAAATTTATTCCGGTGACGAGTAGCGTAAATCCACCGGCCGTGCCCGCGTATGCGCTGGTTGGAGCCAGCGCGAAAATGGCTGGACCATTCGTGATAGTCACCGTCGCAGTTCCCGATTGGCCGATGTCTTCGGAACTGGTGGCGACCACAGTGATCAAATTGGGTGACGGTATCACCGCGGGCGCCGTGTACAATCCCGTCGAATCGATCGACCCGCAATTTCCTGAAATGTCGCAGGCTGTACCAGCAATCATCCAGATGACTTGTTGATTCGATGTACCCGCGACATTCGCTGTGAACCTCATGGGCTCCATGTCCGACAAACTTGCGCTTCCCGGCTGAACACTGACCACGACGTGCGGAAGAATTGTGATATTTGCCAAGCTACTTTTTGACGTGTCCGCCTGGCTTGTAGCTATGATCGTCACGGGATTTGGAGACGGCATTCCAGCGGGCGCAATGTAGTCGACGCTTCCCGCGCCGCTGCTTGAAACCGGTTGGCATGGATTCGATCCCGCCGCGCAGACTTGACCAACGATCGCATTTCCTCCCGCGATTCCGTTGACGAGCCAGGACACATTTTGATTCGTCGTCCCGTTGACCTGCACGGTGAACGACTGCCTTTCCTCAATTGCCACACTTGAAGTCGCGGGATTGAGATCGACGGTTACAGCGGAGGTCAGCATAACGATCACGCTAGCTGAAAAATTGGGATCGGCATTGCTGCGCGCGCGAACTGTCACAAATCCGCCCGCCGGGAGAAATTGTGGTGCTGTGTATGTTGTGCTGTTCGGCGTAATTTGCGAATTCAGAATGGAGCCGACGGCTGGATTTCCGTCGACCACTCCATTCACGTCCCAGGTCACGGTTGCCTCCACCGCTCCCGTCACAACGGCTTGAAACGCTTGCGTATTCCCGAGCGGCAAGGAGATTGAAGACGGCGAAATCAGAACGCTGATGAGCGGAAGAATGGAAACGGTAATGGAAGCCGCTTTGGATGCGTCGGCCTGTGGCGTGGCAATGATTTTTACTGATGCGGGTGACGGTGGAATCGCCGGGGCCGCATAAACGCCGGCCTGCGTGATTGTCCCACAAGAATTGGCGCTGCAGCCGGTTCCCACAACGCTCCAGGAAATCCCGCGGCTTGGATTGGAATTCGCAACCGGCGTGAGCGTTGCGACATACGTCGCGGATGCGCCCGCATTCACGGAGGCGGGCCCGGACACGGAAAAAGAAAAGCTGCTGGTAAGGTTCACGGCGGCCGTCGCGATTTTGGATGAATCGGCTGCGCTGATCGCAATTAGATTAACGTTTGGCGGCGCGGGAATAATTCCGGGCGCGGTGTACGTGCCGCTCGAATCCACCGTGCCACATGCCGCTCCCGCGCACCCGCTTCCGGATAGTATCCAAGAGACGGATCGATTCGGATTGCCTGCGGAATTCACCCTAGTTGTGAATGGCTGCGTGGCGCCCAACTCAACAGAAGCGGCGCTCGGAGAGATCGAGACGGAAACGTCGCTCGTAACGGTCGCCTGGGCGCTGGAATTTTTGGTGGTGTCTTCGACGCTTGTGGCCGTCACGGAAACTGAATTCGGAGCGGGCAAATTGGCCGGAGCCGTATACGTGCCGCCGCCATTCACCGTTCCAATTGCGGCGTTGCCACCGGAGATTCCATTCACGCTCCAAGTTACGCTGGAATTTGTGGAGTTGCTAACGGTTGCAACAAAAATTTGTTGCTCGCCCAACAAGACAGGTGCCGTCGATGGCGTGACCGTCACCGTAATGTTGGAGGGAGGCTGCGACGGGCCTGTTCCGACCGCGCCACAGCCCACAATTGACACAATGAGAAGCAATAGCGGACGGTAATGCAACTCCGGGTGAGTGGAGTTGCATCGTCCGCCAGGTTTTGGGGTTCCGTTCATTGCAGTGAGGGATTGCACGCAGTGTGCCAACGCGGTGCATGCAGATAAACGAACAGACGTAAAAAGTTTTTGAGGATTGAAAACGAATTAAATTTTCCGCAAAGCTCACGCAATCATTGCGTTGACCATCTCTGACTTCCGAAATTCAATGACGCGCAGAAATATTCCTTGAGCCGTCGAAGACTCGACCTGACCCACGATTGTTCCGACATGGGAATTTAATTTGGGAAGTGTGATTCAATTCGGGCAGGCAGCAACTTCGTTGCGCTTACTCCCGCTCAGCATTGCCTCTAGATCCACAGTTGACACCGTGGCCCACTGCTTGAATAATCCTTCCATGCCCCGTCCGGAAGCCGCCCATCGTGTAAAAAGCTATTCGTCCGCAACTGGATTCGTGTACCAATATTATTTTTACGAGGTGGAGAAGTCGAAACGCGGCGCAGCGTTAGGAACCGAATATGTGTATATGGCTTCGGTAGACCGCAAGCATGTATTTCCCGTAAAGATTTTTGTGGCCAAGGAAGCGCTCGAAAAATGGTCCGCGAGAACAGGCCGTGAGTTCACAGGAACAGAAGAGTACGCTGTAGCAAAGATGCGTCTGTTTCAAGCCTTCGATGAAGTGGAAGGTCTTGCTGAAAAAACTCCCGATCTAAGAGTGGATGAATCGAACCTCGAAGCTCTTTCCTCCGAGCTGGACCTATAAAATATTCCGTAACAAAATCCAGGATTTGATTTGCGAACGCTTGGCTCAGGTGCGGGAAACCATCCCATCTTTGTGATTCCGAGTGAAGGGAGGAATCTCACCCTTTTCCCCGTCGCTAAATCGATCGATTGCTGTACTCCGCCTCTTCAGAGGCGGGCTACAGCAATAAAAACCTTCGCTTGGTCGTATTGCGTGGGCAAAAAATGGAAGGTGAGGAGAGCAAAACAAAACTCTGCTGAAGTAAAGACTAGCAGCATGTGACCAACAGTCAATTGCAATTCAACAATGTGGCGTAGATTCCCGTTGATAATAATAATTTCTTTTCGAATGAACAGCGTCTACAAGAACTATTTGTGAAGTACATCCGCAAGCGCCCCCGCCAAATCCGCCTGCTGGAACCGGTAACTTGCATTCGTTAACTTGGTGGGAATCACTCGCTGGCTTGCGAGAAGCAAACCGTCCGCCATTTCTCCCAGCGCCAGCCGAAGCGCAAAGGCGGGTGCGGGAAAAATTGCTGGCCGGTGCAGCGTTTTCGCGAGTACCGCTGTGAATTCGCTGTTTCGGACAGGGTTGGGGGTAATGGCATTAACCGGCCCCGCCAACTGTGAGTTGGCCAGCGCAAAATGGACGATGTTCACGACTTCCGCTAAAGTCACCCAGGACATCCACTGCCGCCCGTCTCCCAGGCGCCCGCCTGCGCCAAGTTTGAAGGGCAGCGCCATTTTCTGCAAAGCTCCTCCATGCGCCGCAAGAATAATCCCGAAGCGCAGGCTTACAACGCGCGCGCCAAACTCTGCGGCTCGCGCGGTTTCCGCTTCCCATTCGCGGCAAGCCTCCGCGAGAAAGTCATTCCCGGGTGCGCTCTGTTCGGTAAGAGTTTCATCGCCGCGATTGCCGTAATACCCGACTGCGGAAGCCGCCACAATGATGCGCGGCAGGCTTCGCAGTTTACTCAGCGCTCTGATCAGATGCCGAGTGGCGTCGACGCGGCTCGATCGGATGATATTCTTGCGCGCAGTGCTCCACCGCTCGTCGGCAATGGAAGCGCCTGCCAGGTGAATCAGCGCATCCGCAGCATCCCCGGCGGCCGCGCCGAATTGCCCGCCGACCGGATCCCAGGTCACTTCCTCCGCGCGATCCGTTCCCGCATTTTTCGCAGCTGTGCCGGGCCGCACAAGTCGCACAACCTGATGCTTTTGTTCCGTAAGCGAATCAACAATTGCCGTTCCCAAAAACCCTCTTGAGCCTGAAACCAGAATGCGCATCGGGAATGTCTCCAGTCTTCACGCTACGGTGCATCAGCTGTTCCGGTCAAATGGATTTGGCCCGCATTTCTCAAGGGATTGGCGGTCCCACGTTACCCCAACGTAATTCCTGCCAACCCTGCTTTGAGATTGTTTATTACGGACGTAAGGGAATTACAAATTAAAAATGGAAGGGTAAATTGAAACAGGGAGGCGCTTTGTCGATAAATCCATTAGGCTTTAACGTCCTCTGTTTTTTCATTCCCGCCGGATTCACCATGACTCGCCGGAACTATAATTGGAGTCGGAGAAGAATTTAAAATTTTCTGCCCGGAAGCCCCGTCAGGTCCCAGGGGACCGGAGCCTGTAGTTAGCAATTTATTCAGGATTGGAATATTCACGCGCTGCGATTCCACGAAGTCCACGCCTTCGGCGGTCAACATAAAATCCGAATTGTCCGAGCGGGAGATATAACCCTTATTCCGAAGATACCAGGTCGTGAATTCCAGGTAATCGCGCGGAAACCCCATGCGATTTTCCACTTCCAGCAGCGAAACTTCCGGGCGGTAGGGATTTGAGCGCCGCTGAATATACAGAAGCGCAAGAATCGCCAGGCGCCGGTTCAATTCTCCTTCAAGGCTGTCCATAAAATCGATGGAAGTAGACAGAGGCACGGCCTGCGGCCCATCTTTTTTGAAAGCTGCGTCGTATTCCATGCGCCGCGCCGGGTTTGACAAAACGTCATACGCTTGCTTGAGCAGAAAGAATTTCTCAGCATCACCGGTCTCGGGGTTATCCGGATGAAGGCGAACAGCCAGGAAGCGGTAAACCCGGTGAATGGTGTCGGGTTCCGCGTTCGGGCTGATTTGAAGGAACTCGTAATAATCCGGAATTTCCATAGGCTCCCCCTGCAACGGCGCTTTCCTTTTATAAATGTAAGATATCGCGGCCTTTTTAAGACGTAAATGCAAGCCTGCGAGCTGTGGACCAAAAACTAACTGATTGAAGCAAGGTCCGGCTGGTGCAGTTGTCCGCTGACAGGCGCTTGCCTAATCGTTTCGGGTATCCATATTTCGGGTACTGTAATCGAAATTGACAGTGTCAATTGCCACGCGGATGCGGTCATGCGCCTGTGCAATCGACGCCAAAACTCGCGTTTGCAACTCCGATTTTCCCGAATTGCCTTTTTCCTTGCTGCAATCGAACATGGCTCTATCCAGCATCTTGGAGCTCATGGAAAGCCTGTCAGACCAATGCATGCGCGCATCGAATTTCGGGGCCTCCGGCTGCTTATCGCCAATCGGGATTTCTTTATTGATCTCCGCAATGGCTCCATCGATATTGCTGATCGCCAGGCTCACTTCATCCTGAGATCCGTCAGCGGTGGAAACCTTATTGGCGCGCTGCAATAGGGCGCGCGCCATGCGCAGGTCCTCCAGCGTGTGGACGTAGGCCGTTTGGTGCCGCGCAGCAGGGGTTGCGCAGGGAATCGAGATGAGCAGACCGATCGAGGCAATTAGCCCCATCCGCTTGATTCTGAACATGTGAATAAACCTCCTAGCCTATCCAGAATCGTATGGGAGCAAGGGGTTGGCGATGGTACGTCCGTTTATATTGTCTGAAAGGTTATCGGCGAATTGAGCTAATCAAAGGAGGGGTAAAGCGTGAAATCGAGCCAGTCTTACCACTTTCGTTAAGTCCGGCATGCTGTTCTGGCCAGAAATGAATTCAGATTTAGGAGGGCCGAGTTTCAACTCGGCGGTTCGGATTGCAATTAGTCCCGGGCTTTAGCCCCTGAAGCTTCAGGGGTTAAAATCCCAATCAAACCCAGCTCTTCGTCGGGACTGAAGTCCCGACCTCCTAAAGAGTTGTCTTATGCGTTTTCTTTTCAAATTGGGACCGACCCGCGTCATGAGCGCAGTGGAAGTTTCACTGGAGCGCGGATAGAATAGCGCCATGCGTGTGCGGGTACTATTCTTCGGGCGTTTGAAAGACATCGTCGGCAGGGCGGAAGAGCACGCTGACCTTTCCGAAGGCGCACGTGTTGAGGATTTGTTTGAGCGCTACGGCCGCAATTTTCCCGAGCTTGCCAAATTCCGCCCCTCAGTAGTCGCATCCGTGAACCAGGAGTTTGCAGAATGGCGCGCCCCGCTCACGTCTGGCGATGAAGTAGCGTTCCTGCCGCCCGTCAGCGGCGGTGCAACGCCAGCCGGGCCCGCGGTCGAAGAAGACATATACGCGCTAGTTCGCTCTCCGATTGAAACCACGGAAATTGTGGCTCGCCTGAAGGCCCCGCAGGATGGCGGCGTCGTTATGTTCGAGGGGATTGTCCGGAATCATTCGGCGGGACGCTCGACGCTCTACCTGGAGTATGAGGCCTACGAGGCGATGGCTCTCGCGCAGATGCGCCAGATCGGCGCTGAAATGCGCGAAAAGTTTTCCATCCGGCGTTTTGCCATGGTCCATCGGCTGGGCCGCCTGGAAATTGGCGAGACGGCTGTGCTGATCGTGGTCTGCTCTGCGCATCGGGCTGCCGCTTTTGACGCTTGCCGCTATGGGATCGACACACTGAAGCGCAATGTGCCAATCTGGAAGAAAGAGTTCTTCCGCGACGGCGCCGTCTGGGCCGATGGAGAAATACCTTCCGCTTGAGCAATCCTTTTCGCTGGCACAGGAATCTTATCTGCGTGCATAGACGTCTTTTTCCCACTAACTTTGAAAGCAGTTTTAGAGCGAAAAAGGGAAGCCGCAGGCAATGCCCTGCTCGCAAAGCAACTGCTTTGGCTTGCGCTGCCGCCGGCTTATTCCTGTTTGCCGCCGCTGGACGGAAACCCCTCGCGGCTCATCCCGCGGACGATCAAGATCAGCGCGGACGCATACGGTCAGAAGTCACGATGGTCAGCGTACTGGCCAGCGTGCTGGGTAAAGATGGCCGCCCTGTGCTTGGGCTGACGGCGGATCAGTTTGAAATTTCGGAAGAGGGCAACAAGCAAAAAATCGAAGCCTTCGAAGCGGAAACTCAACAGCCCCTTGATCTGGCGTTGATGATCGATTCGAGTTTGAGCGAAACGAAGGAACTTGAATTTGAGGCGGATGCCGCATCGCGGTTCATTCAGAAACTTGTGCGGCCCGCGGACCGTCTGGCCGTTTATGAATTCGCTGACGCGGTTACCCAACTCGCGCCATTTTCCTCGAACGTTCCGTCTTTGCAAGCGGGGCTACGCCGTATCGTTCCGGGAGACGGGACGGCGCTGTATGACGCGATTTTTCTTGGCTCACAAGGCTTGACAAAAAATCCGGCGGGCCGGCGCAGGGCGATTGTCCTGGTCACGGACGCGGGCGAGACAACCAGCCGCGCCGACTTTGAAACGGCAAGGCGCGCCGCGCTGCGAGCGGACACACTGCTCTATACGATCGTCGTTCGTGCCGTGAAAAACGAAGGTGGACGCAACACCGCAGGCGAGCATGCGCTCGATACGATCGCAGACTCTACCGGCGGAGCCATCTATTTTCCAGACACGATTGCCCAGCTTAGCGATATGTTCGATCGCATCGACCGCGAGCTACGCACGCAATACCGCATTGCCTACTATCCCACTCCGCGACCGCCCGCCGGCACGTACCGCAACCTGGAAGTGCGCGCGATATGCGAATGCACGGTTCGCAGCAAGAAGTCATATTTTTCCGGTGGCCGCCTGGATTAGAGGCGGCGAGAATTGTGATTTGTGAGTCATGAATTGTGATTCGTCGTTCGTAAATCGTAATTTATGGTTTGCCTCAAGCCATTTTCCATTACGAAACTCCGAGATGAATTTAATCTCAAATGTGAAATTTCAAATCTCCCACATCCAACCCCCTCGTCTCACAAGCATTGTGCGCGCAATTTCGTCTTGGTGCAGATCGACAGAAGATCTTGGTGAATTGTGCGTACGCCGTAGGGGCACGGCATGCCGTGCCCCTACAACCTCGCCACTAGCAATATGGGAAGTTATTTATTGAACCCCCGGACGCCCTCCACATTCTCGCCTATTTAACCTTCGCGGATTCTGGCATGATTTATGGTGAGGGATTGAGGCGCGCATGAATGTGTTTCTAGAGGTAGCGGTTGAAACGGCGCGGGAAGCGGGAGCCATTCTGCTGGAGGAGTTTGCCCGCCCTGTAAAAATCAGCTACAAGGGCGAAGTGGATATCGTGACGCAGGCCGACAAGCGCTCTGAGCAGGCCATCGTTTCCCGCTTGCGCAACCATTTTCCAAAGCACGGCATTGTGGCCGAAGAGGGCGGAGGCTCGGAAAGCGGATCGCCTTTTCGCTGGCATGTAGACCCTCTCGACGGGACCACCAATTTTGCGCATGGCTACCCCTGCTTCGCAGTTTCCCTGGGACTTGAGGAGGCGGGCGAGCAGATTGTAGGCGTAATTTATCAACCGGTGAGCAGGGAACTGTTTACGGCCGTAAAGGGAGAAGGGGCCTACCTGAATCAAAAGAAAATCGAGGTTTCGCGGATCGATACGCTTTCCACCAGTTTACTATGCACTGGCTTTCCCAGTGTGAAACGCTCCCAGAACCTCAACATTCACTACTATTGGGATTTTACTTTGCGGTCCCACGGCGTGCGGCGCGATGGGTCGGCGGCGATGGACCTTGCTGCCGTGGCCTGCGGGCGATTCGAGGGTTTTTGGGAGTTTGGCCTGCATACCTGGGATACCGCGGCTGGGATCTTATTGGTGAAGGAAGCCGGCGGCAGGGTAACGCAGTTCAACGGGCAGCCGTATCAATTGGGAGATAGAGAATTACTGGCATCAAACGGTCGCGTGCATTCCGAAATGCAGGAAGTGGCCGCAAATATCGCAGAGAAATCTGCCGCAAAATCCCTTCCGCAGTAACCGGGTTATAACCGTCTGGGGAGTTTTTGGAGACCCGAAACATCCATTTTCATTTTGCACACGCGCCCGTAAAGCATTGGATTGACGCGTGTTCGCTATAGATGATAGGATTGAAAGAGTTAGAATATTTACTGAGGGATGATGGGGAATACCGTAATTTTTCCGGTGCCTGGAAGTTCCAGCACTGGAGAAAAATTAAATCGTTGGCTGGGTCGATGGCGCCAGGGCGGCATTGAGCATTACTCCTCGGAGTCCGCTCAGAAGCCGCGACCTGTTTGGCGTTCCGGCGAACGTTTCTTCGTGAACCAGGAACGCATCTGGCTGGATACGCTTCCAACGTCGTTTCACGGCCTGCGTATCGTACAAATTTCCGACATTCATCATGGCCTTTTTCTTCCTAAAGAATGGCTTTCAGAAGCTGTGCGGAAGGCAAACCGCCTGAATCCAGATATCATTGCTCTTACCGGCGACTATGTTACGTATTCACGCCGAAATATCGAGCCCGCAGCGGAAATTCTGGGCCGCTTGAGAGCTCGTTATGGAGTCTACGCGGTCCTGGGCAATCACGATTTCCGCGTGGACGCTGACGCGGTTACCTCCGCTCTGCAACGCCAGCACATTGATGTCCTGCGCAACCGGCACGTGCCATTGCGATTCGGCGGAGAATCCATATACCTCGCCGGCGTGGACGATTATGGATATGGTGCGGATTTGCGCCGAGCCGTGCAGGGGATTCCCAAGGAAACTGCTCGAGTTTTGCTAGCGCACAATCCCAGGATTATTCGGCTCGCCTCCCGCCATGACGTGAGCCTGGTTCTTTCCGGCCACACGCACGGCGGACAAGTCAATTTGCCCCTCCTCGGCACCGTGTATGGCCGATCGCCGGAACGGCTGCGCTACAAAATCGGATGGGACCGCATGGGAGCCACGCAAATTTACGTAAGCCGCGGCATTGGTACAATCGTCCTGCCTTGCAGGTTGCGCTGCCCGGCTGAAATCACCCATTTAGAACTGCTCCAAGGCGCATCTGGCACTTCCCAAATCGCTGCAGCGGATTAATACCTCAAACGAATGCGCGCCGTTGACCTGATTCGACGTAAGCGTGACTCGGGAGAACTCACTCCCGAAGAAATCCACCAACTGATTGCGGCCTATACTCACGGCGACGTTCCCGATTACCAGATGTCGGCCTGGCTAATGGCCGTGGTGCTTCGCGGGATGAACCGGGCTGAAACTGCCGCGCTTACGGAGGCCATGCTTCACTCAGGGCAAGTTCTGGATTTTTCGGACATCTTTGGGCACAAGGTGGATAAACACTCAACCGGGGGCGTGGGAGACAAGACCTCGCTGGTCATCGCACCAATCGTTGCAGCCGGCGGCCTGAAGGTTCCCATGATCAGCGGGCGCGGCTTGGGCCACAGCGGCGGCACGCTGGATAAGTTGGAATCCATTCCCGGGTTCAATGTGAATCTGTCGCTGGTTGAATTTCGCCGCATTCTCGAAACTTGCGGCTGTTCGCTCATTGGACAGACGGCGGAAATCGCACCTGCCGACAAAAAGATGTACGCGTTACGCGACGTGACCGGGACGGTGGAAAACCCGTCGCTGATCTGCGCTTCCATCATGAGCAAGAAGCTGGCGGAGGGGATTGACGCGCTGGTGCTCGACGTGAAAACCGGTTCGGGCGCGTTCATGAAAAAGCTTGATGACGCTGTAAATCTTGCGGAATTGCTGGTCGAAACCGGAAAGCGCATGGGCAAGAAAGTGGTGGCCCTGTTGACGGACATGAATCAGCCGCTCGGACGCACGGCGGGCAACGCCATGGAGATCGCGGAGTCTATTGACGTGCTTGCCGGAGCGGGCCCCGCGGACCTGCGCGAACTGTGTCTCGAACTTGCCGCATGGATGTTCTTTCTCGGTGAGCGCGTGAAAACAGTGGAGGAAGGGAAGAAGCTCTCCATGGACCTGATAACATCCGGCATGGCGCGCGAAAAATTTCGCGAAATTGTTGCCTTGCAGGGTGGGGACGTGGCCGTGGTGGACGATCCGCGACAGTTGGTTCATGCGCGGCAGACTCTGGATATTGTTGCCACGGAGAATGGCTATGTTGGCGCTATTCAATGTGAGCAGCTTGGCACTGCAGGTGTGGTGCTGGGCGGCGGTCGCGAAAAGAAAGAAGACAAGATCGATCCAGCCGTTGGCCTCGTGTTTCACAAACGCATTGGCGATGGCGTGCAACGCGGCGAGCCGCTGTGCACGCTTCACTACAATTCGGATGCTCGCCTTTCCGAAGCAAAACTTTTGGCTGAAAGCGCATACCGCATTGAGCCTGAGAAACCGAACGCTCTCCCTTCCCTCATCTATCAAACCATCGGTGCGTAAAAAAAAAATTTACGGAAAAATTCCCGCACTTTTACAGGTTTATTCAATTGAATGCGGACGCAAAAAAAAGCGCCCGCCCAAAAAACGGCCGGCCGCTACGAAACCAAATGCGAGGCATGGTTTTGTAGAGGCCACTCTGTCCCGTGCATTTCGGGGCAGAGTGGGCAGCTTTCTCCAGTCGCACGAGGCCGAAAATTATAGACACGCAGACTGATCGCAGATTTATTTCCTTGCGTTGTCACTGCTTATGTAATCGACGGATTGGAACAACTATTCCTGCACATTCAAATTTCCACATATCGACTGGCCCGCAGGCGTGCTAATGTGACGGGCATTTCCCGTGGCTTAGCCGGGATGTGAGGTGAAGGCGAATGGGCCGATTTACGGGCGTGCTGGGACTGCTGACAATGCTTGGACTGGCTTATTTGTTTTCCACCAACCGCCGTGCCATCAAATTGAAAATGATCGTATGGGGATTGTCCCTGCAGATCGCCTTCGCGTTCCTGGCGTTTTACTGGACATTCGGGCAAAGGGTTTTTTTTCGCGCGGGCGATGCGGTGAATCATCTGCTTGCCTATGCGTTCGTGGGATCTGAATTTCTGTTTGGTGAACTGGGCAAGCAGCGCTCTTCGATCGGATTCATCTTCGCGTTTCAGGTTTTGCCGACGATTATTTTTATCGCCTCGCTATTCGCGCTGCTGTATTACCTCGGCGTGATGCAGGTGGTGATTCGCGCGGCGGCATGGGTGATGCAGCGCGTGATGGGCGCGAGCGGAGCGGAGTCGCTGAACGTCGCGGCCAGTATTTTTATGGGGCAGACGGAAGCGCCGCTGACCATTCGGCCGTTCTTGCCGGACTTGACGCAATCGGAATTGATGACGATTATGACCAGTGGAATGGCGCATGTTTCGGGCGGCATCATGGCGGCGTACATCGCCTTTGGAGTGGAAGCGCGGCACTTGCTTACAGCTGTGATCATGACGGCGCCGGGCACGCTGCTTATTTCCAAAATGCTTGTGCCGGAAACCGAGCAGCCAAAAACCATGGGCGTCGTGCACATGGAAAATGTGGAGCACGACTCGAATTTTCTGGCGGCCATTGCGCGCGGCACGGGAGAAGGGCTGGGCATGGCTGTGAACGTGGGAGCCATGCTGGTCGCGTTTCTTGCGCTGATCGCGCTCACCAACGGAATGATGGGCGGCATTCACAATTTTCTAGGCGGGCACGGCATCCAGTGGTTTCCGACAAGCCTGCAACAAATTTTTGGCTGGGCGTTTGCACCGGTGGCCTGGATCATTGGCGTGCCGTGGCATGATTGCGTGCAGATCGGTAACTTGCTGGGCACGCGAATGGTTGTCAACGAACTTGTCGCGTTTTCTATGCTGGGGCCGATGAAGGGAGCGCTCGACCCGCGTTCGTTTACGATTGCGACTTTCGCGTTGTGCGGCTTCGCGAATTTCAGCTCGATTGGAATGCAGATTGGCGGAATCGGGGCGCTGGCGCCGAATCAGAAAGAGCAGCTTGCGAAATTTGGCATTCGCGCCATGCTGGCGGGAACGATGGCAAACCTGATGTCCGCATCGATTGTGGGGATATTTTTGAAATGAGCGCACCCGGACCAGTGAAGTCAAAACCCACTCAGAATTTTGTGCGCGCCGATGTTGCCGCAAAATTTATTCTGACGAAAACGAAATTGCGTCCGCGCATCGGCGTAGTGCTGGGCAGTGGCCTGGGCGGATTTGCGAATGAAATTGCGGGCGCGACGCGGATTGAGTACAGAAATATTCCCAATTTTCCACGTTCGACGGCGATTGGCCATGCGGGGCGAATGGTCATTGGCAAAGTCACGGACGTCCCCGTGGCCGTAATGCAGGGCCGCGTTCACATGTATGAAGGCTACTCGCCGCAAGAAGTGATTTTTCCCATGCGCGTGATGGCCCGGATGGGCATTCGTGCCGTGCTCTTGACGAACGCGGCGGGCGGGATCAACACAGGTTTCAGCCAGGGATGCCTCGTAGTTCTGCGCGACCACATCAATCTGCAAGGAACGAATCCCTTGATCGGGCCGAACGACGAGCGATTTGGAGAACGTTTTCCCGACATGACGCAGGTCTACTGGAAGCCCTATCAATCCGCGGCGCTCGAAGAAGGGAAGCGCCTGGGGATGGAAATTGCGCAGGGAGTTTACGCGGCGCTCACCGGGCCCAGCTATGAAACGCCCGCGGAAATTCGCTACTTGCGCACGATTGGCGCGGACCTGATCGGAATGTCCACTGTGCCGGAAGTGATTGCCGCGGCGCATATGGGAATTCGCGTGCTCGGGATTTCGTGCGTTACGAATATGGCAGCTGGCATTCTCGATCAGCCCATTACCACCGAAGAAGTGATGGAAACAGGCGAGCGAGTGAAGGCGGATTTTGTGGCACTGTTGCGCGCTGTGATTCCTCGTATGAATGGTGATTTGCCATGACCGAAATGAGCGCGCCCTATGATTCGCTGATCGCGGCGGCTCGAGTGGCGCGAGAGCACGCCCACGCGCCGTATTCCAATTTTCGAGTGGGCGCCGCGGTTCGCGCCAGGTCCGGGAGAATTTTTACCGGTTGCAATGTGGAAAACGCCACGTACGGGTTGACGCTGTGCGCCGAGCGCGTGGCGATTTTTAAAGCCATCTCCGAGGGTGAGCGTGGATTCGATGCCGTCGCCGTCGTCGCGGACACCGACACGCTCACGCCTCCCTGTGGATCATGCCGGCAGATTTTGTGGGAATTTTGCGGCGACGCGGAAGTGATCCTGGCTAATTTGTCGGGCAAAATTGAGCGCTACCGGATGTCAGCACTTTTTCCAAAGCCGTTTGATCAATCGTTCCTGTGAGGGCGTGACTCGTGATTCGTGAATTGTGATTTGCGAACTTAGAATTATGTGTTTTGACTCGTGACTTTTGACTCGCGATTTTTGACGAAATTATTCCTTCCTGAAACAATCTCAAATCTCAAATCTGATATCTCAAATTTCAAATCAAAAACCGCAAACCACGAGTCACACATCACGAATTACAACTTACGATTCACGCGCATTCCTAATCGCGCTGTGCAGTTCGCTGGCGCATCAGGCGCGCGGCGGCAGTGCGCAGCGTATCGGCAACGTTCTTGCTTGTGGAAAGAAGTTTGACGTCCGTCACCTTGATCAATGGAAGCAGGTGCAGCGTGACCTCAAGCGGGGATTTGGGATTGAAGATCAGGGCGCGTAGGATGACATAATTTTTTCGAAATTTGCGATTGTTCGCGATCAGGCGAAGTGTCTCGTCGCTGAGCGTTGTCATTTTTGAAAACGATTCCACTTCCTGCTCGGACAATTGAGGAGATTGCAGGACGGCGCGCTGCACTACCTTGCACGGATCGCGAATGAGCAGGACGCGCTCATCGCGGCCTCCCTTGAGCGCGAGTTGCACGCGCTCCACGACGCGCAGTCGCGAAAGTTTTTGCAGCATCGTTTCGCGCTTTGCACTGTCCGGTTCCGCTTCCTCCGCCGCCTCCGCAAACGCGCTGATTGGTTCCAGGTCTGTGCGTTGCAATTCCTGCAATTGACCGCGCTGATCGGCGTTAATCACGGAGGATGCGATCAATTCTTCAACCAGGTGCGGCGAAGTGCTCAGCCGGTCCAGGTCCTCGAACAGATCTTGAACGCCCGTAACGGAGAGATAGCGGATGACAGGGCGAAGCACTTCGATGGGGCATGTGGAATTCTGCGCAAGCGCATCAGCCACGCCCGGCCTGCGCGGAAATTCAGCAGCACAATAAGCGAACATTTCGGGGGCTGCGTTGGGCCGCGCGATGGCCGTCAACACATTTTGCAGTGTCTGTGTCAGCAGAATGTCCGCAGACTTGTCGCGTACGGTGGCGTCGGAATCGGCGGCTAGAATGCAGAGGAATTCGATGCGATCGGTCGGTTCAAATGCGGCAGCTTCGTCACAAATTGCCAACTTTCGTTGCAGAGATGTGCGGCCCGAACGAATTTCGTTGCGAAGGGCTTCGTTAATTTCCGCCTCCGGTGGTTTCCTTTAGGGAGTCCCGCGTCAGTGTTACCTTCGCAGAATGGCCGGAAGAGCCAATCGGGGGAATCGGTTTACCATTTAACTCAAGATGCAAGGCCCCGGCATCTTTTGCGGAGATCTGGAAATGGTCGGCGGCAGAAAAGAACTGATTTTCTCCGGCTTTTATGATCCCCTGATAGACGATGTCTTTGTCGGCCGTTACCGTGATCTTGGTTTTCTTGGCCGCTTCGACTTTCAGTTCAAATCGGTCCGCAACTGGCGAAGCGGGCTGCGCGCTCGAAACATCGTCAGGAGCCGCACTCACGGTTCCAGGTGTGCCGGCCGGAGCCGATGCAGCAGCTGCGGCAGCGGTGCCCGGAGTGGCCAGCTCTGCTGGTATCTGCGGCGCGTCATGCTTGATCGCTGCGGTTGATTCCGTAGTGAGCGCCGGCGGTTGCGCCGCGTGTCGAGTAGAGCGCCATGCGATTAGACGCCGCACGCCAAACCAGCTCCCTGCAAGCAGGGCAAGAATAACTAATATGGAGACTCCCCAAGCGAGCCAAGGCTGGTCAGGAGCTACAGTCGGAGGACTCCCGGTCCATACCGGCACTGTGGGACGATCACCAATTGCCAGAGCGTATTCCGCAACAATGTTTTCTTCGTCAAGCCCAAGGTAGCGGGCCATCGCCCGCACAAATCCGCGATTGAAGACACCGCCGGGAAGCTGATCCCACTGATCGTTTTCGATTGCTTTCAGAAAGCGTTCAGCAATGCGCGTGGCGGCGGAAATCTCCTCCAGGGTCACACCGCGCATTTCCCGTTCGCGTTTTAAGTTTTCGCCGAAAGTACCTTTGTCCATGGTTTCTGGTAATCCAACAGTCCAAGCGAATATAGGCGGCAGGCGCTGGAGTGTCAATCTCATGCCGCTCACAAGTGCGAATCATTCATCTCGCAAGTACATAGGCCGATTGAGTTTCCGGGTATTCAGGCAGCGTCTCCATAAATCTCGCTCGGGCTTTTCGCGGCAAGAAATTTGAGAATTCATGAAAAACTGGGGAATATTAACGATAACCCGGCGAAATTTGCTCCAGGAATGTGTGGCGGAGGGGGCTTCACTATCGCGCAACATCATCTATAAGTGGACATTGCACAGATCGACAAGAGCTGACTATAATTTCTGGTGCCTCTACACCTTCCGCAAACCAGGAGGTGACCCACGTTAGATTTTGGCACTAAGGTTTCTAGTGACAATGACTGAAAATTTTCCCGGTACTGAGCGTCGCCGCAAGGTTACGGCTCGGGGAGAACAACGCGAAGCAGGCGAAATCGCAGTTTTCCATGAGCTGGGCAAAGCGCTGACGTCATCCCTGCAGTTGGATCAGGTTCTCCGCACCATCATGGAGAAGATTGACGAATTTCTTCGTCCGGACACATGGTCTCTCCTTCTGGTCGATGAAGCCAAGCAGGAATTATATTTTGAACTCGCCGTGGGCAAGGGTGCGCAGGCTTTGAAGGATGTGCGCATCAAAATGGGACAGGGAATCGCGGGTTGGGTGGCGCAGCACGACGAAGCTGTGATTGTGGCTGACGTCAGCAAGGACACGCGCTTTTTTTCGCAGATCGACGAAAAAACCAAGATGGAGACGCGCTCGATTGTCGCTGTTCCGGTGCGTTATCGCGATCATTGCCTCGGCGTCATCGAGCTGATTAATTGCGTGGAGCGAGATGGCTTCATGGAGCATGACATGGCGCTGCTCGAGGCTCTCGCGGATTTCGCCGCCATCGCTCTCGAAAATGCCCGCCATGTGAAGCGTATCCACGAACTGACGATCACGGACGATTGCACGGGCTTGTTTAACGCGCGGCACATGGATTTTATTCTGGAAACGGAAATTTACCGCTCGCAGCGCTATGGCTACGAATTTTCCGTGGTTTTTATCGATCTCGATCACTTTAAAAAAGTGAACGATACTTACGGCCACCTGGTGGGGTCAAAACTCCTGGCTGACGTAGGGCAAATAGTTAAGAGCGCCTGCCGCCGAATTGATTTTGCGTTTCGCTATGGCGGGGATGAATTTGTGATCGTGCTCCCGCAGGCAATGAAGGAAAACGCTTTTGTTGTCGCCCGCCGCCTGCATAAATTAATTGGTGAAAAGCACTGGCTGATCGACCAGGGGCTCGATATTCGATTCACGGCCAGCATCGGCGTCGCGTCTTTTCCGTCCGACGCGAAGACGAAACTGGAACTGCTGCATCTTGCTGATGAAGCGATGTACGCGATCAAAAACACCACGCGCAATGGCGTGGCCGCCGCAAAAATCGGCGTCATTCCATCCAAGTAAACGCAAAAATTTCCTTGCAGGCAATTTTATATCCACAGAAACGCCGGAACCTATCTCCGCAACTCCTTGATTCACTACCTATGCCATGCTAGTCTCACCCCTTCCGGTAGCACGCCGCATTGTAAATGGAATGGATGCGCCGGAGAGCCAAGATGAGGAGCGCATGTCCAACGAAGCATTGGGGATGATTGAGACGAAAGGCCTGGTTGCTTCGATCGAAGCCGCGGATGCCATGGTGAAGGCCGCAAACGTTATCCTCATCGGGAAAGAATATATTGGCTCTGGATATGTGACGGTGATGGTGCGAGGGGATGTCGGCGCGGTGAAAGCGGCGACCGACGCCGGAGCTGCTGCTGCGCGGCGCGTAGGGGAACTTGTTTCGGTGCACGTGATTCCGCGGCCGCACGAGCACGTGGAAAAGATTTTGCCCGGAGGCGGCGCGCCACCCGCGATCAAGAAGTAGAAAATTAAAAGCGCGCAATATTGTTGTGACGATTTGCCCGGAGATTTTTGTAGCCCGTCTCTCTTGCCCTGAGAGAATGCGAAGGGTCAGAGGCGGGGATTTCTGCTGCGTATGATCACCTAAACCCTCGCCTCTGATCCCTCGTTTTCACTCGGGACAAGCGAGGTGAGCTACATATCACAGAAGCTCCCAGGAGAAGGTAAAGCGTTTTGAGCCTGCGCGATCGCGACCTCATCTCCATTCAAGAAGCCCGCGGACTGGCGGCCCGAGCTGCCGCAGCACAAAAGAAATTCGCCGAATTTTCCCAGGAACAAGTGGATGCAATTGTCGAAGCTTGCGCAAAAGCTGCGGCTGAAAACGTGGAGCCACTGGCGCGCGCGGCCGTGGAAGAAACTGGATTCGGCAACGTTCCCGATAAAATTATTAAGAACACGCTTGCCGCAGTGAATGTGCCGCGCGCGATTCGGGCTATGCGCACCGTTGGGATTTTGCGCGAAGACCGCGAAAAGGGAATCGTCGAAGTCGCTTCGCCCATCGGCGTTGTCGCGGCCGTGATTCCATCCACGAATCCGACTTCGACCGCCATTTACAAAACGCTGATTGCCATCAAGGCGCGAAACGCGATTGTCCTGAGCCCGCATCCCTCCGCGATCAAATGCATTTGCCGCGCGGCCACTGTGCTCGATCGCGCCGCGCTTGCGGCAGGCGCGCCTGAAGGATTGATCCAGTGCATGCAGCACACGACGCTCGAAGGCACACGCGAATTGATGCGGCGGCCTGAAGTGGGCGTAATTCTTGCCACAGGTGGCACGGGTTTGGTCCGCGCCGCCTACGGTTCAGGCAAGCCGGCTTACGGCGTGGGGCCGGGGAATGTGCCTGCATTCATTGAACGCACAGCCGATGCTCGCAAGGCCGTGGCGGACATCATCGCCGGAAAAACTTTTGACTATGGGACGATCTGCTCGTCCGAGCAGGCAATTGTTGCCGAAGAATCCGTGCTCGAAACCGTGCTGGAAGAATGCCGGCGGCAGAGCGCTTATTTTCTTACCGCGGAAGAAATCGAAAAGGTTTCGCGCCTCGTTTTTGTGCAGGGTTCGCGCACGCCGAACACGGAAATTGTGGGGCGCGCCGCGACCGTGATTGCCGAAATGGCCGGAATCCGCGTGCCGCTCGCGACCCGCGTGCTGATTGCGCGGCTCGAGCCAGAGCAAGTAGGTAGAGATTTCCCGCTCTCCGCTGAAAAACTTTCTCCGATTTTGGCTTTTTACGCGGTGCCGAATTTTGCGGCGGGGATCGCGCAGTGCCGCAGGCTGCTCGAATTTGGCGGGCTGGGGCATACGTGCTCGATTCATTCGCAAAATCGCGCCGCGATTCTGGAGTTCGGCGAAGCCATGCCCGCGTTTCGCGTGGTGGTAAACAGCGCTTCGGTGCACGGTTCCATCGGCTATTCAACGAATCTGTTTCCCGCGATGACGCTCGGTTGCGGCGCGCCCGGCGGAAATATTACTTCGGATAATATCGGCCCGGAGCATTTGATGAATGTGAAACGCATTGCGTGGGAAGCTCGTCCGGTGGAACATCGCACAGTTCCGGTGGACCAGCGCATGGCGGGGGCCTCGAATTCGCCCGCGCCTGTGGCCGTGCAAACGGAGGTGAAAGTGGCAGCGTCACATGAACCTGCACAAGTTTCGGCGCCTTCAGCCAAGGCTGCCTCGCTTGCGGCGAAGCCCGAAGAAAAGGAAATCGCGTCGTCTGGCAATGCGGCATCGGCTGGCGTCGATCGCGCTGCGATCGCTCGCATAGTTGAAAATGTGCTTGCCGCGCAGGGGATTGCTCGCGGCAGCGGCGTACCTAAACCTTTGCCAGTATCCGCGGTTGCGCCCCGTCTAACAGCGGCTGAATGCGCGCCGAAAGAATTGGACGGCGCGGCGTCGATTGCCGCCGAAATTGCGAACCGGTTTTTTGGAGTTGCGGCGAAGAATGCCGCAAGTTCGGGCGAAGTCGCGGCTGCGAAATCGTGTCCACCTAAAGGTGGGCGCTACATTCCTTCGGAAACTGCAAAGAAGGCTGAACTTCCCGCAAAGGCTGCGATTGAGGTTCAGGTTTTCGTTAGCGAAAATGATGTGCGCAGAGCCATGACGCGCAGCGAGAAAATTTATATTGGACGCAAGACCATCCTTACGCCTTCCGCGCGCGACCTCGGCATGGAACACGAAGTGTTCGTGGAAACTGAGATTGGATCGCTCCGCTGATTTCCGGGAGTGTTTTACATTTTAGCAGCACGGGGTTCGGCCTATAGGGTTTGGCACTTTGCGTACCCCGCTTTGCTGTAGCCCGCCTCTGAAGAGGCGGGCTACATTATCAACAAACCCCATAGAGTGAAAGCCTGTGCTACTTTACAATCCGGCAATTAGCATTCATCTGACCCAATCAAAGGAAAAATTGACATGCGAAAAATTTCGTTTGCCGTACTCGCGCTGGCCAGTGTGCTTCTATTTTCGCGAAATGCCGCTGCGCAGACTTCTGAAGTGCACGTGCTGGCCTCGAATGGAATCAAAGCGGTACTCGAAGATTTGCGTGCGCAAGGCGAGCATGCGATCGGCCACACGATTACCGTTGATTACAAGCCTACAGCCAACCTGAAGCAGGATATCGATGCCGGCGCGCAGTTTGACGTCGTGATCGTAACCGCGGAAAGCATCGGTCAACTGACCAAGGAAGGAAAAACGCTGGGTGGAGAGGGAACGCCAATCAGCCGCGCGGGCGTGGGTATTGGCATTCGCAAGGGTGCGCCACGGCCCGACATCAGCACGCCGGAAGCAATGAAGCGCGCGTTGCTTGGAACGAAGGCAATTGCCTATGGTCCGGTCGGCGCCAGCCTTCCGTATATTACCCACATGCTGGATGCACTCGGCATCGCAGATCAGATGAAGCCCAAGACTGTGCTATTGAAAACTTCGGACGAAACGAACGAAGCCGTGGCGGATGGAAAAGTCGATTTCGGAATGACGCTTGTCAGTGAAATCCTGCCGGCAAAAGGCGTTGAGTTGCTCGGTCCGTTTCCCGAAGAATTTCAAGGATACGTCCGTTTCAACGCGGCGGTCAGCGCTAACGCAAAAAATCCGGAAGCCGCGAGCGCGTTGATTAAATTTTTGGCGGGCCCGGATGCCGCGTCTGCCATTAAAACCAGAGGGATGCAGGCTCACTGAAAATAAATTTTAATCGACTCCCTGGCGCGGTTTGAATTCGAGCATGCCTGCAATCAATTAGCAGGAGTACATCAATGTTGCACGGGAAATCGCCCTCTTCGCCCCGAAAAACGCGGGGCGGAGAGGCCTCTACGTAACCCGAAAACATTTCCGAAATTGGTTTTGTAGCGCCCACCCTTTTTTGGCGGGCAGTTTTTTTGTTGCCTCCCCTCAAATCAACAGGCTACTCAAATTAGTCTTGACGTCTCGGAACTCCACAAGTGTATGATCTGTCCAAATTCAACCTGAAATGTTTTCCGGCCCCGGGAGGTTTTATCGATGCGAAGTCGTCTATTGGGTAGCGCTCTCGTGCTGGCGATTGCGCTGGCCTGCTCCCTTTCAGCATCCGCGCAAACGAAAAAAGCTTCCGATGCGCCGACCGCTTCGGGCCCGTTCGACCCGCACGATTTGTCCGGAGTCTGGAGCCAGGAACATCCCCGAAACATGCCTGTGGTGGAACGTTATTGGAATTATGAGTTCAACAAAGAAGAACCTCCGATGACGGCCTGGGGCCAGGCGCAATTCAATGCCGCAAAGTCCTCCTTCGGCCAGCACACACATCCCCTCGCGGATACCAATGATCCGCTTTATCACAGCTGCGCTCCGCCGGGGTTGCCACGCGTTTACCTGCATCCTTTCCCGATGGAAATTGTGCAGATGCCCGGCGAAATCCTCGTCCTTTTTGAATACGATTCCATGCGCCATCCGATTTATACGGATGGCCGCAATCACGATGAGGCGCTCGGACCGCTGTGGATGGGTGATGCGATTGGCCATTGGGAGGGCGACACACTGGTCGTGGATACCACGAATTTTAACGATAAGACCTGGATCGATCGCGTCGGGCATCCGCACACCGCCGATTTGCACCTTGTGGAGCGCATCAAGCGCACTGACCGCGCACATTTGGTGGACGACATTACGGTCGACGATCCCAAAGCGTATTCCAAACCATGGACCGCTCACCTGGATTTTATTCTGAGACCCATATGGACCCTCGGCGAACAATTCTGCGAGGACGAACATAGCTTCGAGAACTTCGATAAGCAGGGCACTGCGGCGCCGAAATAAATAGCCCAATTTTTATCTAAATGTCGCATATCGCTCTATTTACGGAGCTGCATAACCTTGCACAAACGGATTGACTCGTTTTGCATATTAATGCGATATTTCGAATAGTTGATTTTCTCAAGCGTAGATTCACTCCATCCTACGCGAATTCTCTTGGGCCCCCTAAGTTTTTCAATTGATCCGCCATTTGACGGAGACTACAGATATGAAAAAGTTCGCTCTTTTTGCGATCTTGGCGATGGCAGCACTCATTGCTTCCGCCCCGCTTCCCGCGCATCACGGCGAAGCGAACTACGACACCGATAAAATTGTCTCGGTGAAAGGGACCGTAACGGAATTTCAATTCATCAACCCGCACACGTTGATCGCCCTGGACGTAAAGAATGACAAGGGCGAAATCGAAAAGTGGAATTGCGAGGCGCGCAGCCCGGGAATGCTCGTGCGCGCCGGCGGTTGGGATAAGGGAACGCTGAAGGTTGGCGACGTGATCACCGTGTATGGGTATCGCGGCAAAAATGGAGCGATGGTGTTGCGCCTTCAGAAACTTACTCTGGCGGACGGCACGGTGAAGGACAACCTGTAACCGCTCGCCACTCGCTCATTATTTATTCAAAAAGTGGTTATCTGCATTCGATTCATGCAACACGTAAATCTGTTTAAGGTATTTCGATTTGCGAAGCTCGCGGAGGAATTACGAAATGCGACTCGATCGATTCTGCGCGGCGCTCGCTTTCACGCTGATTCTGATTGGTCTTCCTGCGGCCTCTGCGCAAACTCAAAAAAAATCCGCTCCCCAGGCGGCTGAAAATTCGTTCGACTCGCACGACTTGTCGGGAGTGTGGTTCGATGATCGTCCGCGACCCGTGACCACCACCGAACGCTACTGGATCTACAAATTTAACGCGGAAGAGCCTCCGATGACTGCTTGGGGACTGGCTCAGTTTAAGGCGGCCAAAACTTCATTCGGAAATCCCGCGTATCCTCTGGCCGAAACGAACGATCCCGCATACCACACCTGCACTCCGGCGGGCTTCCCGCGCGTTCTCCTCCACCCTTTTCCCTTGCAGATCGTGCAAACGTCCGGCGAAGTCATCATGTTGTTTGAGTACGACTCCCTGCGGCATCAGATTTTTACGGATGGACGCGCGCATGACACCACCCTCGGTCCTTTGTGGATGGGCGACTCGATTGGCCATTGGGAGGAGGACACGCTCGTAGCCGACACGGTGAACTTCAACGATAAGACGTGGCTCGATCGCATGGGGCATCCGCACAGCGATGCTCTGCACGTAGTGGAAAGACTCAAGCGCGTCGATCACGATCATCTGGTGGACGACATTACGTTTGAGGATGCCAAGGCTTATTCAAAACCCTGGACCACCCGCATTGAATTTTCTTTGCACTCGAAATGGACTTTGGAAGAACAGTTTTGCGAGGACGAAGAAAGTTTTCAATCGATGGACAAGGATGCGGCGGCTCCTACAAAGTAAAGCGTGAATTAGTCTTGACGCCATCGAACTCTCACAGTGTATGATCCCCAAAACTGAACCGCAAAAACGGGAATCGGAGTTCAGGCTCGAGGAGTTTCGCTATGTGTAATCGTCCACTTGGATTTGTCCTTGCACTCGCGATCGCTTGCAGCATCTGCCCGTCGCTCTCCGCGCAAACCAAGAAACCGGTAGAGACACAGCCCGCAAATAAAAGTTCATTCGATCCGCATGACCTGTCCGGCGTGTGGATGCAGGATCACCCCCGGCTGATCACTGTAGACGCGCGATATTGGGTTTATAAATTCACGCTGGAAGAGCCGCCCATGTCTGACTGGGGCGAAAAGCAATTTAAAGCGGCAAAAACATCCTTTGGGCCGCATGCCTATCCTCTGGCGGAAACAAACGATCCCGTGTACCACACATGCGATCCCCTCGGTTTTCCGCGCATTTATCTTTATCCGTTGCCGTTGCAAATTGTGCAGACGCCCACCGAAGTCATCATGCTGTTCGAGTATGACTGGCTTCGACATCAGATTTTTACAGATGGCCGAAAGCACGACGAATCGCTGGGTCCATTGTGGATGGGAGACGCGATTGGGCACTGGGAGGGAGACACGTTCGTCGCGGACACCACAAATTTTAACGATAAAACGTGGCTCGATCGCATGGGGCATCCGCATAGCGACGCTTTACACGTGGTGGAACGCATCCGGCGCGTTGACCACGATCATCTGGTCGATGACATGACCATCGACGATCCCAAGGCGTACACCAAATCCTGGACCGCGCATCAGATTTTTGCGCTGCAGCCGAAGTGGACCATCGCGGAATCGTTTTGTGAGGATGAGCAAAGTTTCGAGGCCATCGACGAAAATGGGGCCGCACCGGCGAAGAAATAATTGGATAGAAATTTGAGATCAAAATTTTCGCGTGCGAGGAATTTTGTAATGCGAAAGCGTTTCATTGCTTTTGTGACGCTGATGCTCATCTTTGCTTCATTTTCGCACAACGCATCTGCCCAAACCAAACAACCCTCGGAGGCAAGCTCGGCCGCAAATTCATCCTCGACCCCGTTCGATCCGCATGACCTGTCCGGCGTCTGGATGCAGGATCGCCCGCGGCCGGGAAGCGTACTCGAGCGTTACTGGATTTATGAACTCACACTCGAAGAGCCGCCGATGACGGCCTGGGGGCTCGCGCAATATAAGGCCGCGAAATCTTCCTTTGGCATCCACGCTGTTCCAATTGCCGAAACGAACGATCCCATTTACCACAGCTGTTCACCCACCGGATTTCCCCGAGCCTTTTTTCACGCATTCCCCATTCAGATTGTCCAGTCGCCCACCGAAGTCATCGTGCTGTTTGAGTGGGACTCCCTGCGACACCAGATTTTTACGGATGGCCGCGCGCATGACACCACGCTTGGGCCCCTGTGGATGGGCGACTCAATCGGACATTGGGAGGGAAACACGCTGGTCGCGGATACGGTGAATTTTAACGAGAAGACGTGGCTCGATCGCATCGGCCATCCGCACAGTGACGCACTTCACGTGATCGAGCACATCCGCCGCATCGACCGCGATCATCTGGAGGACGAGATTACGATCGACGACCCAAAGGCTTATACGAAGCCGTGGTCGGGGAAAATTGTTTTTGCGCTGAAGCCGAAATGGACCTTGTCCGAAGAATTTTGCGAGGATATCGGCAGCTTTGAAAATATCGAGCAGCAGGAGACAACTCCCTCGAAATGAGGAGTTTGGGATTGACATATCTATACTCAAGGGAGAATATTTCAGTCAGTTAAGTTCCGGGCGGCTAAACGCCCGTTTTTCATCCGTCTGATTTGATTTCCAATGTGTGGGAGGCGTACCCAATGAAGAAATTGGCGCTCGTTTTGGGCATGATGCTTGCATTGCTTCCGATGACTGCGCCGATTCTTGCGCATCACGGGGAAACGAATTACGACACAGAAAAACTGGTAACCGTAAAAGCCACGGTGACCAGCTTCGAGTTCATCAATCCCCACACGCAAATTACGCTAGAAGCAAAAAACGACAAGGGCGACGTCGAAAAGTGGACCTGCGAAGCGAGAAGCCCAGCAATGCTCGTCCGCAACGGCGGTTGGGACAAGCATACGCTCAAGCCCGGCGACGTCATCACCGCTATCGGTTTTCGCGCCAAAAATGGAACGAACATCCTGCGCCTGAAGAAAATTGTCCTGTCGGATGGTAAGGAACTTCCCGATCTTTAGAAAGTTGCATTGCTGTAGCCCGCCTCTTCAGAGGCGGGCTACAGCAAGGCCTGCAGCAAGTTTTAAATTGTGCGGAGATCCACAAAGATTCAGGTTGCGAGGTTTTCTGATGAACTTTAGGCGGGCGGCTTTCTTTTTTTTAGTTGCGGGACTTTTATTGGTTTGCGGCCCCGCGTGGGCACACCACGGAAATTCCGCTTATGACGAAACTCACTGGATCACTATTTCCGGCACCGTAACGGAATTCGTGTGGTCCAACCCGCACTGCCAGATTTTTATGGATGTGAAGGACGACAAAGGAAAAGTTGTGAACTGGGCGATTGAAAGCCAGAGCCCCGGCATCATGCGCCGCAACAGCTGGAGCAGGACATCCCTCCAACCTGGAGATCAGATCACCGTTACTCTTGCTCCTGCTAAGAACGGAGCCCCCGTGGGATTTTCCGGAAACGCGGACGGGAAAGTCGTATTTGCCGATGGGCGCGTCTTGAAAATGAATAATCGTTAATAACAACGGCGCGGGCCTTCATCGCGGTTGGCGCATCGCGGCACCCGCAATACATTCGGCGTTAATTTTTGCCAAAGATAGGAGCATCAAGTGCGAAGTCGGCCCCTGGGATTGATCGCGTGTTCGATGGCGGCGTTGACGGCAGCCTTTGTGACCTCGACTATCGCTCATGCCCAGTCTAACCCTCAACAAGCTGCGCCAAATTCCGCTACCGCGTCTGCGCCAGCCCCGAAACGCGATTTAACCGGCGTATGGCAGCTTCAGGGAGGCGATGGCGGCGCTCAGCCCATTGCGGAGGACAAGGACATGCCTCCGATGACTCCCTGGGCAAAAGTAAAATACGACGCGCAAAAGCCCGGCTACGGATCGAGAGGTGCCGCGGGCGGGAACGATCCCATCCTGCAATGCGATCCCATTGGTTTCCCGCGCATCATGCTGATGCCCACGCCGAACGAGCTTCTTCAGGTGCCTGGACGCACCATTCAGTTTTGGGAGCGCGAGCATGAATGGCGCACCATCTGGACCGACGGACGGCCGCTTCCCACCGATCCCGATCCCGCATGGTATGGATACTCAATCGGCCATTGGGAAAGCGATGACACGTTCGTTGTGGAATCCATGGGCTTCAATGACAAGACCTGGCTCGGCCCCACGGGATATCCCCACAGCGAAGAGATGCGCGTCGTCGAGCGTTACCACCGCGTGGATCACGACACAATTGCTTATGACATGACCATCACCGACCCGAAGGCCTACGCCAAGCCGGTCGTCACGCCGCACCGCGTGATGAAGCTGAAGCCCAACGAAGAGATCAGCGAGCAGCCTTGCGTGTGGTCGCAGGAAAATGAATTTGCGCAAAGAATCCGAAATCCGGCGACGCCCAGGCCCGCGAAATAAAAGTAGGACAGGCTTCAGCCTGTCCGGTTTTCTGCGCGGTCGAGCAAAGAATTTGCATCTGGCAAAGGAAAGCAGGCACGTTAATCACAGCAGAAGGAGCCCGACGATTCGCAACCACGCGAAATGCGGCTGGGCGATCCTGACGGTTTTAGCCTTCTCAACGCCCGCCGCCCAAAGTCAGCAGCAGCCGTCCTCAACCACCTCGCCAGCCCCTGCCTCAAAGCGCGACCTCTCTGGCCTGTGGCACTACGAGAGCACAGGCGCCTCCGAACCCGTTGCCCCCGACAACTTGATTCCTCCAATGACGGCGTGGGCAAAAGTGAGATTCGATGCGGAACGCCCTGGATACGGCCCCAGGCGCTCTGCGGGCGGCAACGATCCTATCCTGCAATGCGATCCGATAGGCTTTCCGCGCGTCATGTTTTTAAATACGCCATTCGAGTTTGTTCAGACCAATGGCCGGGTGATTCAGTTCTTCGAACACGAGCACGAGTACCGCACTATCTGGACCGATGGGCGATCGCTTCCCACGGACGCGGATCCGGCATGGTATGGCTACGCCATCGGCCATTGGGAGGGAGACGACACGCTCGTTGTCGAGTCCGCGGGATTTCGCGACAGCACGTGGCTCGGTTCCACCGGTTACCCGCACAGCGAGGACATGCGCGTCACGGAACGATATCAACGCATCGATGCCGAAACGATTCTCTACGACATCACGATCACAGACCCGAAGGCTTACACGCAGCCCATCGTCGGCCCTCATCGAAAAATGAAACTGCGTCCCAAGGACGAGCTGGTAGAGGAGATTTGCGTCCCGTCAGAAGAAAAATCCTTCGCTCAACGGGTTGCCGATCCCGCCACGCCAAAACCCGCGAAATAAATTTCTCTTTAGTGGAATAATTCGCGGAGCGCGAATTGCTTAGTGGACGCGATCCATCCGAATTAATTTTCCGAATTCGATTTTAGAAACCATACAGGCGCGCCGGATTATCCACCAGAATTTTTTTGCGGACCGCGGGATCGGGCGCCCAGACCGCAAGCTGGTTGAGCAGAATGCCGTCGTCAACCGTGTACAGCCGCATGATGTCGCTCGGTTTTCGGCCGGGATAAGGATTCGAGTCAGGATGCGGCCAATCGCTGCCCCAAAGCATGCGGTCTGGATTGGCTTCGATGAATGCCTTGGCGTAAGGAATGATGTCGCGATAATCAGGACCTTTTGTGGACGAGCGATAGGCGGCTGAAATTTTCATGTACGCTTTGCCGGAATGGATGAGTTCCAGCAGGTCGGAGAAACCCGGCTGTTGCAGGCCAAGCGCGGCATCGACGCCGCCGAAATGATCGAACACCGTGGGCACGGGAGAAGTTTGCACCAGGTCTTTAATCGATGAGATCACCGCCAGGTTCGTGTATAGCTCAATATTCCAATTGTATTTTTTGAATCGCTCCATCGCCCATTGATAGAGTGCGCGAACCGCCGCTGGATCGGACGGTCCCGAAGCCCCGCTAATAATTCGGGCGCCACGAATGCCAGCTTTCGTTAATGACTCAAATTCGCTGTCCGGCGTGCTGTTATCCACCACGGCAATGCCGCGAGCATTCGCGCCCCGCGCTTTCATCCCATATAGAGTCGAAGAATTGTCCGTGCCATAGGCGCTCGGCGTGACGATCACGACGCGCTCCACATGCAGCGCGCGATGCAGCGTAGACATTTCTTCCGGCAAAGTGCCTTCGGGCGTATTGATATGTTTCGGCGAGAGCGGAAATTTTTGAGGGTCGCCATAGTAGTGCGTGTGGCAATCACAGGCGTGTGCGGGAACTTCGAAGTTTACCGCCGTGGAGGGTTGAGACGCCTTCGAGAAACCGTTATCACTCGTCAAGATAACTCCCGTGGCGAGTGCTCCCGTTACGAAGGTTCGTCGCGTCAGCATCGCTGCCTCCGTTACCTCAAAATTCAAAAAGTGCAATTCGCTTTTCGTGGCATAGGCTTCAGCCTGTGGATTTGTCCTTGCAAGGACTAACCCCCACAGGCTGAAGCCTATGAGCCTATGCCACAGGGCCGTAATTACGTTGCGAAGATGAACGAATACCCGTGCTCTTGCGCGCGATTCACGGCGATGACTCCTGCCGGCACCATGCGCGCATTGCCGATCAGATTGGACGAAATTTCTTTCACCACGGCGTCCACTTC
>DATHNC010000013.1:0-3914 GCA_035486415.1 Saccharimonadales bacterium (SeqCode) | reverse complement strand
GAACTCTACGAGGACTGCTCCGGATAACGGAGAGGAAGGTGGGGATGACGTCAAGTCAGCACGGCCTTTATGTCCAGGGCTACACACGTGTTACAATGCATGGTACAGACTGTTGCGAACCCGCGAGGGGGAGCTAATCGGCCAAAGCCATGCTCAGTTCGGATTGCAGTCTGCAACTCGACTGCATGAAGCTGGAATCGCTAGTAATGGCGTATCAGATCGACGCCGTGAATACGTTCCCGGGCCTTGTACACACCGCCCGTCACATCACGAAAGTGAGTTGTACTAGAAGTCGCGCAGCTAACCGTAAGGGAGCACGCGCCCAAGGTATGACCCATGATTGGGGTGAAGTCGTAACAAGGTAGCCGTAGGAGAACCTGCGGCTGGATCACCTCCTTTCTAAACATAGTGGCAAACCGACCCTGTGCAGGTGTGCAGGAGAAGTTGCCCAAGCTTCGGAGCCTCTCACGGGGATCCGAGGTAATCGCTCGAACGATTCAATCTTCGAGCGGGTTCTGTCAGATCTCATCTACTTCCCTTCTCACTCCATGTGCGAAGGGAATGCGTACTCATATCTACGCAGCCCAGTTTTCAAAGACTCTACCTAAACACAAAAAGGCCGCCCCGGTAACGGAGCGGCCTTTTTGTGCTCTATAGTTGTCGTTTTCCGCGTGTCGGTTCGTACTGAACATCGTTAGGCATCGGATCATTCTTCAGTCGTCAAATATCGAATTTTTGCCCTGTTCAGAACTATTTTTGCATAGTCAAATGCGGCGTTAGCATATTTGTTCCACTGGATTTCCCCAACAACCACACGGGTTCCAATTTTCACCTCCAGCCATGGACATGACCGGCAAAACCGGCCGTCGACGATGCCTTTGCGATGAAGCAGAACATTACGCACGCTTTCCAGCTCGATCAGGTCTCGCTTCGCAGAATCGGCGACTTCTCCGGACAGGTCAAAAATGCTTAGTAGTGACTCGAACTGTTCCGCCCCTCGTTTGAACCGCGATCTGGCGCTATGCTGCAGCTCTTGCAGTATGTAATAATATTTTTCAGTGCCCTGCAGGCTTTCGTAGTCGGAAATGCTGACTTTTATTTTTCGTATCTCATCGAGTTGCATCGCCGAAGGTTCGTTTTCCATCCAAGCCGTTAGAAAGTCCTCGATGAGGCACTCTAAGGAACTCCAAAGAAACACGGTTTGCTGTTCGTGGAGAATGGGAAAGCCCGCGTCGACTTCATGCTTCGCCTTTTCAGCGCGCTCCTGCCTTATTTTGTCATTTGCATCTTCGTCGTGGCGGGGATAGGCTGCAGGCATGCCTAGTTCCTTGGCCTTTACAGCCCACCCCGCTGTAAGTACCGCGAGCTGCCCTTTCAGCTCTTTGACCCTATTCGCCGAAAAGATCGCCATCTCGAAGCCACTACGACTGAAGTGATAGAAATCTCCCAATCTCTCTTGATGATCAGCGAAATGTAAGAACGGCGCCCTCATCCAATTCGGAACCCCTACTTGCGCCTTCGGCTCATCAACCATCCCAGGAGGATAGCTCCTCCCGCCCGGGTGCGCTAGCCTTTGAATTTGTGGGTACCCCATTCTTGCGTCTTTTGCAGGGGTGTGTTGTTGCAACTCTATCTACGCGGCAAATGGAATTTTAAGCTGTGCGGATGCGGCTCTTTCCGTTCTTCTAAATCGAATAACTATTTAAGAGGCATACCAGAGCTAACGACATGGTGAGGACTTTCGGCGCTGAAGGCGCCGTGGGTGAACAGCCCGGGGCAACGCCCCGGGGGTATCGCCGAGCATTTTCATCCGCCCTGAAGGGGCGGAAGGTGTTTAAGCTACCCACTCGCCAACCTCAATCCCAAACATATCTCTCATCAAAATCAATTTCATATTTTTTCAAAAATGACCGCAATTCCTCCTCGAAACTCTTGGTCCGGTGATGCTCGGCTTGGTTGGCGATATATTTTCTTACCTCCTCCAACCCCGATTGACCAATCGAAAATGCGCCGTAGCCGTTTTGCCAATGAAATTTGGCGAATCCGCGGCCTTGGGTCTTGATCCATTTGGAGGTGGCGCGTTTGAGCTCCATCACAACGCGAGCGAGCGAATGGTTTCGGCTTAGCGAAAATAATATGTGGACGTGGTTATTCCATGCGTTTATCGCGATTACGTGGGAATCGAGGTCGCGCAGTACCGCCGAGGCGTAGTGGCATAGAGGGGCGCGAATGTGCTGCGTTAGGATCGGGTCGCGGTTCTTGGTGCTGAAGACGAGATGGATTAGATTTTTTGCTAAAGATTGAGGCATTGGCGAATCCTGGCACCCCTTCAGGGCGCGGCACATGTGTGCACCGTGACCCGGGGCGTTGCCCCGGGCTGGCTACCGTCGGCGCTTTCAGCGCCGAAATAAGTAAACCCTTTGTCAATCCAGGGCCAGACCCATCGCTCTGCCTGGGGTGCCACGTGACGTGCGTGTCATGATACATGTCACAATGACTATTTCGTCGTCAAAATGTTATTTACTCGGACTGTTGCTGGACGAAAATTCGAGGACGGCGCGAAACGACCGATTCTTTTCACCAATCGAGGCGGCGAAGTCCGGCAACAAAATCAAAGTGTTTGTCCCGGCTTACAAGGGGGAGAGAATGCTGGAGGCAGAGCGCGGCGATCCAAAGATCGTTGGTGGGAATGGGCTTGCCTTTCCTTTTCAATTCGAGGCCGATGGTCGAGTAGAAGTGCGTGGTTCCGTCGTCAATGTCTAAAACCGTCACGGTCGCGATCCATTGGCGAAGCCAGTTCTCATATCCTGCACGGTGGCGAGACTGTGCGATTCCGAGCCGGTATTCGCCCAGTACGATCACGGGTAGAGCAACGCGATCGGCGCCGGCAACCAGTTCCATGGCGGAAGCGTCACCATCGGCAACTGCGGAAAGAGCGTTGGTATCCAAAATCAACGCCACATCTCCGGATCGATCTTCTCCGAATCCTGCTCGATCAGGCGGTTGATGCGAAGCGTCTCTTTATGAAAACGCTTCAACTTGCCCATATGTTTCACCCAGGGCTTTTCGCCGGGCCGAACCTCAGCCGCCAGTTTGTCTTTGACGGCTTCTGTTACGAACTCCCGCAATGGAATTCCTCGTGCCGCCGCAACTGACTTGGCGCGCCGAAAAACGGAGTCCGGAATTTCCAGTGTCGTCTTCATAAAGCCATGCTCCCATATTTATGGGAGGCGGTCAACCGGGCGGCTTGCGCGACTTTCTTTCGAGGATCCATGAGAGATATTTGTTGTGCCGTTTAATTTCAGGGCTAGAACTGAGTCAGGAGCCAGTGGCGCGGGCTTCAGCCTGCGGGGTTTGGGCATTGCAAGGACAAAAACCCGCAGGCTGAAGCCCGCGCCACAAAAGCTACGCCTGCAACAACTTGATCAAACCTACGGCGGCGTGCGAGAGGCGTGCGCCCCGGCGAGATACCAAATACAAAGAGCGCGGAAGCTTGAGCTGGCGGATGCGGACTTCGGCCAGCTGTTTTCTTTCCACTTCCCACTGAACGCACATTCTGGGGACGATCGCCACGCCCATGCCCATTTGCACGAAGCGTTTGATGCTTTCGATCGTGGGCATTTCGATGTCGCGGTGCAGCGGCGTATGGTGTTTCTCGAAGAGCTGAATGACGCGCGAGCGGTAGGGAGAATCGACGTTGTGTGCGATGAACGTTTCCTCGCCCAACTCCTTGATGTCCACCGAAGGGCGGTGCGCAAGTTTATGTTTGGGCGGCACGACGAAGGTCAGCTCATCCTGCAGGATTTCGACAGCTTCGAGTTTTGAATCCTGCGGCACGTAGGAGACTGTGCCGAGGTCGAGCCGGTAATTCAAAACTTCCTGCGGGATGTCGCGCGAAAGCGCGCGGTGCATGA
>DATHNC010000012.1:0-34989 GCA_035486415.1 Saccharimonadales bacterium (SeqCode) | reverse complement strand
AAAGCGTTGTGGTCAAGGAATCGCTCTTGCGCGCGGCCGAGAAGTTTGGCTGGAACGGCAAGGGAAGCTCGGCTGGTAGCGGGAAGCTTTTGCCGAAGGAAATTATTGACGGGACAACGGTGCGAGTATGAAAAAGCGCGGACGTGGCATGGCCTGTATGTGGTATCCGATCGGGTTCACCGTCGCGGCGAACCCCAGTTCCGCTGTGGTAAAGCTCGATGAAGACGGGACAGCGACGCTGCTGACCGGCACTGTGGAAACGGGACAAGGATCGCTCACCATTTTGGCGCAGATCGTAGCGCAGGAATTGGGCATCTCGACGGACGATGTAAATGTTGTCTCCGCTGACACGGACGCGACGCCTATGGACACGGGTGCCATCGCCAGCCGCACGACGTACGTTACGGGTAACGCTGCCCGCCTTGCCGCTGAAAAGGTAAAGATGATGCTGTTCGATGTGGCCGCGCCGATGCTTGGCGTGAAGCCCAATCAGCTCGAAGCCAGGGATCACAAGATCGTGGTCAAAGGTTTTCCGCAGCGAAACATTCACATCGGTGACGTTGCGAATCACGCGCGCACTGTGACAGGCGAGCCGCCCATCGGCAGCGCTTCTTTCAATCCAGCGACCGTTGCGCTCGATCCCGAAACTGGGCAAGGCAAGCCGTTTGGGACGTATGTTTACGCCACGCAGATTGCCGAAGTGGAAGTAGACGATGAAACCGGCGACGTGGATATTCTGCGTATTGTCGCCTCGCACGATTGCGGCACGCCCATCAATCCGATGCTGGTCGAGGGCCAGGTCGAGGGTGGCATTTCGATGGGAGTTGGCTTCGCGCTGCAGGAAGAAATTTTGTTTAACGATAAAGGCGTGCAGATCAATCCCAATCTCACCAACTACATCATGCCGACGTCTCTCGACATGCCCGAAGTCGAAGTCGATATCGTGGACAACTATGATCCTTCAGGTCCATTCGGTGCGAAGGGCGTTGGCGAGCCGACACTGGTTCCGACTGCGGCATGCATCCTGAATGCGATTTATGACGCGGTCGGCGTACGCATCACTTCGTTGCCCGCAACGGCGGAAAAAGTTTTCAACGCGATTCAAGCCAAGCGCAACGCCGAGCCAAAACAAATTACGGCTTAGTTGACCCGCAGTTAAGGGAGCGCAGCGATTCTAACAAACCTGATTTTCCGTTTGATTCAAAAGCAATTTGAAGGGTCGGATTTTGTAGCGCCGGCATCTCGCCGGCCGTTTTTCGTCGTCGATATGGCATAAGGAAAAAAACAGCCGGCGAGACGCCGGCGCTACAAAATCCTCAGTCTGCTGCAACAAGTATTTTCTTGCGCGATTTCGGAACTGACGGAGCAGCTGCTGCAGAATCCTGCATCGGCAGCCTGAATCGGCGGATACCGTCGTAGGAATAGAGCGCCGCTGCAACCGCTCCGGTTGTCGCCACACAGCCGATTTCGCCCACGCCCTTCGATCCGTAGCCGCCAACTTCGTCCGGAACTTCAATCAGGATCACATCAATCTTAGGCGTATCTTTCGCGCGCACAATTCCAAAATCGCGCATCAGCAGGGAATTCGGCCGCCCACCTTCGTAAGGAAAATCTTCGCTGAGCGCATAGCCCAGGCCCATGTGGACGCCGCCTTCCATCTGCTCTGCGCACAATCGCGGATTGATCGCGCGGCCCACGTCATGCGCCGCTACGACGCGTTCCATTTTTCCCTGATCGTTAAGGATCACGACTTGTGTCGCGTAACTGAACGTCAAGTGAGTCGTGGGATTCGTAAACGATTCAGGCGTGCCTGGGCGCGTCGTGAAGTTGCAGACAATTTCTCCGTCATATTCGCGCCCGACAAGTTCTTCAAGCTTGTGCTCCTTCAAGTCAGCGGCAAATTTTTGCGCAGCTCTTTGCGCCGCGGCACAGCTCAGCGTAGTGCCTCGCGAAGCCCATGTTTCTCCGCATTTATTTCCAAGTTCCTTGTCCCACTTTACGGACATGATTTCCGCGGGCAATCCAGTTTCTTCGCAAACGGCCTGGCGCGTAGCTGTGTAAATTCCTTGACCCATTTCTGTATATCCGTTCAAAATTTCAATGCGAGGACCTTCGAGCACGCGAATCTTAATGAATCCGCTATCAATTGTTCCGTTGCCTATTCCAGTGCTCTTAATCCCGCAGGCGATTCCAGCGTATTTTGATTGCTTATAAACATCCTTCACGGCTTCGAGCGAGCGGCGAAGTCCGAGCACGCTGTTCCTCATGATTTGTCCGGTCGCAAAAGCGTCTCCCGGATTCAGAATGTTGCGCGTGCGAATGTCGTAGCCGTCGACGCCCACTTTTTCAGCGAGCAGATCCATTGCGCCTTCCATTGCGAAGTGCGCCTGATTGCTGCCGAATCCGCGCATGGCCCCGCTGGTGGGATTGTTGGTGTATACCGCTCTCGATTCGACATCCACATTAGGCACGCGGTAAGGTCCGCACGAGTGGCAGGCCTCGCGCAGCAAACATTTCGCGCTCGTGCCGGCGTAGCCACCCGCGTCGCCCACAGTTCGCGCGCGCACCGCCAGCAATTTTCCCTCCGCGTCCGCACCCACAGTCAAATGAATCGTCATCGGATGGCGTTTTACATGGTGTTGTGTGGACTGCTTGCGCGTGAGAACCGTTTTCACCGGACGTTGCAGAAGAAACGCGGCCAGCGCTGTCTGCGCCTGAATCGATAATTCTTCTTTCGCGCCAAAAGCCCCGCCACTTGCCGCAAGAGCAATCTCAACATCTTCAGGAGGCAAATTCAGAATCGCCGAAATCTGTTGCTGGTCGTGGATCGACCCCTGGCTTTGAGTATTGATCCTAACGCCTTTTCCTTGTGGCAACGCGAGGCAAGCCTCAGGCTCAAGAAATGCAGGATCGATCGCTTGTGTCTGCCAAGTGTGATCGATGATGTGAGTTGCTGAGGCAAGTGCCGCGTCCACATCGCCGCGCGAGAATGCCGTTGTGCCTACGAGATTTGGGGCCGGGCGCAGCGTGTCTGGCCCGTGAACTTGAATCGCGCCGGGCTTCAACGCTTCAAATGGATCGGTCAGCGGCGCGAGAACTTCGTAGTCGACTTTCACTTGTTTCGCGGCTTGTTGCGCGTGGAAATCCGTATCGGCCACAACCATGGCCAGGAAATCGCCCACGCAACAGGTTGTCTCGCCCACCGCGACGAAAATCGGCAAGTCGGGGACCGTGATGCCTGCGCCCCTTTGTCCGAACACATCCGAGGCTGTAAAAATTCGAACAACTCCGGGCATCGCGAGAGCTTGCTCAGTATGAATTCCTAAAACTCTTGCGCGGGGATGTTCGCTCAGGACCATTGCGCCATGCAGCATTCCCGGGGCGCTCATATCATCGACGAAGGCCTTTTCACCCAGCGTCTGATCAAGCCCGCCGTAGCGCAGCGGCGAACTGCCAATCCCGCCACCTTTCGTCCCTTTTCCGTCCCCGGATCGCGCGAACTCCGGATCGCGGCTCATCCCAAATTCTTCGCCAAAATAGTTATGCCGTCTCGGTTCTGCGCTCGTGAGGTGTTTCCCGTTGTTCCAAGCCTCGCCCGCAGTCTGCACCGCATCAAGGATTCGCGAATACCCGGTGCAGCGGCATACGTGGGCGTCCAGCGCCTTGGCCACCGCATCGCGATTGCACGCCGTGCCTTGCTGCATCAGAGAGGTTGCCCTTACGACGATTCCCGGAATACAGAACCCGCATTGAACGCCACCCTCCACGACAAACGCTTCGCTCAGAACGCGCCGCATATCTTCGGGGATGCCTTCAAGCGTCACCACATCGTGTCCCGCCATTTGCTCAGGCTTTCGCAGACAAGCCATCGCGGGGCGCCCGTCAACCAGGACAGTGCAGCACCCGCAGGTACCCTCAGGGGCGCAGCCGTTCTTGGCCGAAACGATGCCGCATTCCTCCCGTAGCACTTCAAGGAAGTTCATGCCTGGTTCGTAGGAGCAGGTTGTTCGTTTGCCATTTAGTGTAAAGTTAATGGTTGCCATAAGTTAGGTGGTATATTTGGGAAACAAATTAAGCGTTATCTAACGCTCCCGCGCCTGTTACAGTGGCGCTCCAAAGGCCCATCTCGATCAAGTTTAGAAAGAAGCGAACCGACTCCACACTAACTTAGATGATTCTTAACTCATTATCGGTACTTTTAATTACAAGCCTTATGACGGTCTTGTTGTGTAACCCTGGGCCGGGGGCAGCGATCCTCATGATTTCAGACGCGATAGGTTCATGGAATGTTAATGGCTCGCAAAGAAAATTCGAAAGTGGTTTGTCTCGCCTGAGGTATACTTTCGCGGAACGGGATTCCAAATTATATTTCCTGTCATGCATTTAAAACAAAGGGAGCAGTCATGAAGATCAGGAAGTGGGCAGCGATGCTGTCCGTAACCACTGTTGCGTTCTTCGGCATTTCGATAGCCGCGCGGGCACAAAATGAGCCGACCGGCGCTCCACCCTCATCGATCCGTACTTTTTCAACGGTTGACATCGCCAGCACTGGTTTCTTTTATGTGGGGGGGCAGTACGTGGGAGCGCCCGGCAAGGAAGTGATGGACGGGGCTGAATATGTGGAGGTGATGGTTCCGAAGAAGATCCGCCATCCATATCCGATCGTATTTTTTCATGGCGCGGGGCAGACGGGAACGGATTGGCTGCAGACTCCTGATGGGCGACCCGGCTGGGCATACTATTTTACGAAGCTGGGCTATACGGTTTACATGGTTGATTTTCCGGCGCGTGGTCGCTCCACGTACAACCCCACTTCGGATGGCGACGGGCCCTTGACGATTCGCACGGCATTGCAGTTGGAGCAAATCTGGACTGATATCGGAGCGCAAGGGAATTGGCCTCAGGCGAAGAAATTTTCGCAGTGGCCGGGAGATGGCCCAAACAAGGGGAAAATGGGCGATCCCATATTTGACGACTTCGCGCGCACACAAGTGGAATTCTTGGCGGGCGGAAAACAGGCCAAGTTGAACCTCGACGCGCACGTTGCGCTGCTCGACAAGATTGGGTCGCCAGTCATTTTAATTACTCACTCGCAGGGCGGGGAATTCGGCTGGCAAGTGGCGGATGCGCGGCCCAAACTGGTGAAAGCGATTATCACGGCGGAACCCGCAGGCCCGCCAATCAAGAACGTGGACATCGCCAAGATTGCCTATAGCGGGCCAGGCAGTCTTACCTGGGGAGTGACGTCACTGCCGCTTCATTACGATCCGCCTGTCGACGATCCTGCCGAGTTGCAACCTGTGCTGGAAGGAAAATCAGAAGGCCCGGATATTGTTCCGTGCTATCTGCAGAAAGAACCTGCGCACAAACTCGTGAGCCTGAAAGATATTCCAGTGCTCGACGTGTCCACGCAGGCGAGCTACCACCGCGTATTCGATTCCTGCATTGCAAAATGGCTCATGCAGGCAGGAGTAAAAACGGAATACGTAAAATTGGAAGATGTGGGCATCACGGGGAATGAACATGAATTAATGCTGGATAAAAACAGCGATCAAATTGCCAAGTATTTTGCGGACTGGCTGGAGAAGAACGTGCACTGATCTGAATTTAAGTGGCGCGGGCTTCAGACTGCGGATTTTAGGTCTTGCAAGGCCTAAAATCCACAGGCTGAAGCCTGTGCTACCTAAAATCTACTGCTCTTTGCCCGCCTTCTTCAGATCATTAAACGTGATGTTGTCTTCGCAAATCATTTCCGTGAGCTTCCAATCAGGTTCAAGCTCATAGATTCGTTCACCTTCCCACGTTTTCGTGTAGGCTTTCGGATCGTCAACCGTTATATGCACGACCAGCGTTTTGAAATTGGGACGCGAGATGTGCTCAATCACGTGCAATTGATCGGAATGCGGCAGGCCCGCGCGGTCCAGCCAGGTTTTATCGTTGAACCCAACGGAATCGACAACCAGCGTATCGCCCTCCCACCATCCTACGGAATCGCCCATCCACGTGGGATCAAGGTCTTTGGCGTGTTCGTGAGGGCCGGTCGTATATATTTGCCGGACGAAATGATTGAATTCAAAAAGTTGAACCACGCGCCCGGGGACTTGAAGGATTTCCATCGGGAATGGATGCACATAGATTCGCGGAACTCCAGTAGGGAAGCACCCGATTTCATTTCCGGTCGTGGGATTCACCATGTCCGTAGAATCGACGACGGCGCGCGGGCCCCACGACGGTTTCGTCTGTTCGTACAGCGCTTTTCCGAATGGAGTCATTTCCGGAATATCGCCCGTGAAGGAATAGCCCGCCCACTTGCGCGCGCTGGCAGGCATGTGGCCTTCCCACACTCCTGAGAAATCGGGCGTACCATCCGCCATTTTTGGAACGGGTTTGGACGCGGCTTCCGATTTTGCGATGGCGGTTTTTTTCGGCGCAGTTTGTGCGTGCATTCCGCTGGAAGAAAACAGCGCGGCCGCAGAAAAGAGAATGCTGGGCAGCAAATAATTCCGCATGTCTGGAATTCCTCCTGTTGTTCCAATCTGGTTCAAGCTCAGCGCACAATGAAACATCTAGACTAGGCGTGGTACGCGGCACTCACCAATATTTTAAAAGCGGCTCGATGTTTCTATTGTCCGGGTTCCGGCGGAGGTCCAAGTGGAATTTCTTCACCAGTGGACCAGGAAATTTTTCTCAGATTCAGGACTTTCAAACCGTTTTTCGAAGGAAGCCCCACAACAGTAATCTGGTCGCCGGGTTTAAGCTTTTTACCATTCCATCCAAAATGCACCAGATGATTCGGTGCCGTCATTTCCACGGCCCACTCGGCTGTCGCGCCTTGATCATCTTTTACTTCGAGCGTGATGAGCGGGTGCGGCTGAATAAATTGAAATTCCTTTACAGTGCCTTTCAAGGTCATGGGGTGGGACGAGTCATAGGCTGAGCCGCCATGATGTGCGAGCGCCGGTCCGGAAATAGCGAACAGGCAAACGGCCAGAAAACCAGAATTGAGCAGAGCTTTCCTCATCGGATAAATCCTCCCGTTATCGCGGAGTGTGTCATTGTTTTATCTACTGTGTCAATCAAAATGGAGGCTCTATTTTCAAATGAACGTTTAATCGAGAGGGAAACCGTGATTATCAAAAATGTATATGCAGCATGAGCTATGCCTCTCGTAAATCGGGCGGGTAATCACGAGAAACCTTGCTTGACACGGTCCAACCTCTGCCGTATGGTCTAAGAAAAATGGCTTCCCTGTAAGTGATAAATGTTGATTTTGGCAAGGCAGTGATGGAAATTCCTGAAACGCGTGCACCTCGAAAGCAGTCTATTCTTCAACCGCCGGCAGCCGTCAGAGGTCCGAAACCGGTACCGAATTTTGCGAACGAATGGAGGCTAGAGCTATGGATTCACTATTGAATGTGAGCCGCAGAGGCTTGGTCAAGATGGGTCTGGCAGCAGCCGGAATGCCCTTGCTAAGCAAAGCGTTCGGGTCGAGCGCGCTGGCGCAGGACGCCAGCAGCGAAGCCGGTAAGAAAGGGGCGGTTGGCGGCCGCGACGAAAAGGAGCTGTATACGGGCAAGGGACTGCAGGGAGGCGGCCAGCTGGAAATTCGACTGACCCAATCGATTTACACGGGGGATCCGGATGAGTTGGAAGTTTCGCAGCGGATGAAGCCGTTCGATCTGGAGTCGTGGATCGTCGAGTGGACACGGGTCGCAGAAAAAAATGAAGCGGAGGCCGAGAAGCTCGCTTCCGACGGCTATAAGATCACGGCCAATGAATACTATCTCCGCGCTTCCCGGTTTTATCGCGAAGCCTGCTGGCCTCAGCCGGTCGATGAGCCACGCATGATGACAACCTACAAAAAAATGCGCGAGACCTTCGACAAGGCCTGGAAGATGACCAAGCCGCCGTTCGAACGAGTTCAAATTCCATACGAAGGCAAAACGCTCGATGGATATTTCCGCAAGCCGAATGGGCCTCAGGGAAAGAAGTATCCCGTCGTGATTCCATTCCAGGGCGCGGACACCATGGCCGAAGCCACGATTATGGGTGGCGGCACGTACACGAGTCGCGGTATGGCGTATCTGGTTGTCGATTTCCCAGGCCAGGGCGGCGCCATGCGCCTCCACGATTTGCATCTGCCTCCCGATACAAATCGGGTTGCCAAGGCGCTGATCGATTATCTGGAAACGCGTCCGGACGCGGACGCCACGCGGGTGGGCATGCAGGGAATCAGCATGGGCGGCTACGGCGTGCCGCGCGCCGCGAGCGGCGAGAAGAGAATCAAGGCTGCGTTCATGAGCAGCGGTTCTTACGACCTGAAATCGGATCTGTTCGAATACTATCCGCCGATTCAGGAGCGCGTCCGCTGGATTATCGGCGCCAAGGACCTCGCCGATGCGCGCAAACAACTGGGTGAATACAATCTCGGCGAAGGCAGGGCAGAGAAGATCGAAGCTCCCATGCTGATCGGCTATAGCAAAGACGATCGCATCATGGACCCGGCGGGGGCTTTGCGCCTCTACGAGGCTGCCAAGAACTCGAAACGTGACATGGTTGAGGGCACGGGTCATGTGCAAGCTTCGAACGCGGGCGGACCGCGCAACATGCGGCCGGTTGTGTTTCCTGATTGGGCGGCGAAGACGCTTGGGGCGGAGGTTTAGATTTAAGTGGCATAGGCTTCAGCCTGTGCTCTTTTGACTTCTGCTAATTCAAAAGAAATCTAAATCTGACAGGCTGAAGCCTGTCGCTACAAAAACAACCAAAAAAGAAATGGCCGCCCGGCCTTAGCCGGGGCGGCCATTTTAGTTTTCGCGTTGGGTTTTACAGGCTGCGGAAAAAAGCCTTGTTCTGTCATTCTGAGCGAAGCGAAGAATCTCTCTTCGATTTAAGTATAGGAAAAGCAACAAGGAGAGATTCTTCGCTTCGCTCAGAATGACAGAGTATTGGGTTTTTCCGCAGCCTGTTATGCCTTCTTCACTACTTCTTCCAGGCTGGTGCCAAAATCCTTGAGCATCACCATCGCAGCATTGCGTCCTGGTGCTCCTGTGACGGAGCCTCCGGGATAAGTACACGCGCCAGTTTGATAGAGTCCGGGAATGGGCATGCGGTATTGAGCCCAGCCGGGCATGGGCCGCATATTGCCAGACTGCGCAGGCTCGGAGGACCCGGCGTGCACGCTGCCGTGCCACATGTGCGGATTGCGGCGTTCGATATCGAGCGGGCTGACGATAAATTTTCCAAGGATTTTGTCGTCCGTCAGATTCGGCGCAAATTTTCGCAGGTAATTTAAATTTGCTTCCGCGACCTCATCCTTGATCGAATCCCAGTGCTTCGGACCTTCTTTCAAGTCGTAGGGCTGCAGGCCGATGACTTTAATGGTGTGCATGCCGGCGGGAGCGCGGGAAGGGTCGGCAACCGTGCTGCAGAAAATTGTGAGCGGTGGGTCGTCAAGGCCGACTGTTGCGTTGGGAAAATCATGGGCGTAGCGCAACAGGCGGGCGGAGGAGACGAGGATGGCCGATTCGCAAACGGCTAGCGTGCCGCCGCTTACCGCGTACTTGGGAGGTTCCTTGGAGGCGTAATGAGCGACGATCTCGGAAATCTCGCCTTCCCAAGTGTCCACGCCATCGAGGAAATCGTGGCCCCACAATTCGCGCGGCGCCATGTCCACAAGTTGCTTGACGTGGATCGTGGATAGCACTGCCTTTTCGGCGCGATACGAACTGCCATCGGCGCATTCAACGCCCACGCATTTTCCATTTTCAACAATGAGCCGCGTCACTGATTTGTTGGTGAGGACTACGCCGTTGTGTGCTTCGATAAATTTGGCAAGGGCCTGAGTGAGAATTCCAGAACCGCCCTTGGGAATGGGACGGCTCGTGCGAATCGCGGAATACGCGCTGCGGCCCGACATCGGATACTGTGGCGGCGACATGCTGGGCGGAGTGCCCATCATGAAGGCGCGGCAGTGGTCGTCCTCAAAATTATCGCGAAGGATTTCCCACTGGGACATCGCCAGGCGGCGCTGCCAAATTTTCCCGTCCGGATGTTCGGCCAAGCGCTCGGCGACTGACTTTCCACCGAATCCTGGTGGCGTTAAGCCATTGCCATCGAAGACCGGTCTTATGGCTTCATTTTCATCGTGCATGCGGCGGTAGGCCGCGGCATCTTTCTTTGAAAACTTGGCAAATTCCGCGCATGTGCGGTCCAGATCGCGCCACTGCGTAATGTAACTGCCATCGGGAAAAGGCATGTGGTAGATCGGGTCCGCCTGGATGTACTCGATGCCGTAATCGCGAATCAGGTGCAGTTCGTCGTTGCGCATCACGGGATTAGCCTGGATACCGCCGTGTGCCGTCGAGCAAGTGTCGTGCTTGAATCCGGGCAGCGTAACTTCTTCGGTCTTCACACCGCCGCCGACCTGCGGGCGATACTCCAGCACCACGACCCGGTAGCCGGCTTTTGCAAGGTAGGCAGCCGTTACCAGGCTGTTATGTCCGGCGCCTGCGACGACGATATCGAACTTGTCGGACGGAGCGGTCTGCGCCGTCAAGCTAAATGGCGCAAACGCAAGCGGCGCAAGTGCCGCCGCTCCTTTAGTGAATTCCCGGCGAGACATTTTGCTCATGTGATCCTCCCGATTTGCCAACGAGCGACGCGCAGTTTTTTGTAGCGCCCGCCTTCAGGCGGGCATCTTGTGCCTTGCTCGACTCAAAACAAAAATTCAAATCATGAGCCCGCCTGAATGCGAGCGCTACATAATGAAACCAAGCTTCCAGATCAAGACTTTTTGCTCACCACTTGCTCGATACTCGTCCCGAAATCTTTGAGCATCACGACTGCGGCATTTCGCCCTGGAGCGCCGGTGACGGAACCACCGGGATACGTGCATGCGCCTGTTTGATAAAGGCCCGGAATCGGCATGCGATATTGCGACCATCCAGCCATGGGTCGCAGCGCGCCCGCTTGCGCTGGACTTTGCGCTCCGGCGTGGCAACTGCCGTGCCAGTTATGCGGATTCATCCGCTCCAGATCGAGCGGGCTCTGAATCACTTCGGCCAGAAGTTTGTCTTGCGTGAGATTCGGAGAAAAGCGCCGCAGGTGGGCCAGGCAAGCATCCGCCACCGGCTTTCTAATGGCGTCCCAGTGTTCCGGTCCCTCCGGCAATTCGTAAGGTTGCCAGCCAACCACCTTGATCGTATGCATACCGGCGGGGGCACGCGTCGGATCGGCGGAGGTCGTGCAATGGACCGCCAGTGGTGGATCTTCCCAATTCACAGCTCCGCGCGAGAAATCATATGCCACGCGCAAAATGCTTTCCGACCCTGCCACAATCGCGGAGTTGGCTGGTTTGATTAAGCCATCTTCGACGGCATAAGTAGGAGGCTCGGTGGACGCATAGTTCACGACGAACATCTGCGCCTCAGCTTGCCATGTGTCAACGCCGTCGATGAAATCCTGGCCCCACATTTCGCGCGGCGCCATGTCGACCAGGTGCTTGATGTGGATGGTCGAGAGGACTGCTTTTTCGGCGCGATAGGAAGAACCATCGCCGCATTCCACTCCAGCGCAACGGCCATTCTCGACGATCAGTTTGGTGATTGGTTTGTTGGTGAGAATTACGCCGTCGTGTGCTTCGATATATTTTGCCAGGGCTTCCGTCAGCATGCCGGAGCCGCCCTTGGGAATAGGGCGGCTGTGGCGCTGCTGCGAAAAAATTCCGTATGCCGAGCGGCCTGTCATGGGCTGAATCACGGGCGTTGTCGGGAGCGGGCAGCCCATCATGAAAGTACGTACGTGCTCATTCTCAAAATTGCTCCGAATAATTTCCCAGCACGACATCGCGGAAAGGCGTTGCCACAATTTTCCTTTTGGGTGTTCAGCCAAACGGTCCGCGGCCGACTTCCCGAATCCGAGCGGGGAATAGGTGGCCGCTTCAAAAATGGGAGACACCGATTCGATTTCGGCATACATGCGCCGGTAGGCGGCCGCGTCTTTTTTGGAGTGCTTTGCAATCTGGTCGCAGGTGCGGTCCAGATCGCGCCATTGCGTGATGTAGGTGCCGTCAAGAAAGGGCATGTGATAAACGGGATCGGGGTAAACGTATTCGAGGCCGTAATCCGCGAGATTGATTTCGTTGTTGCGCAACATCGGATTATCTTGAATCGCGTTGTGTGCGGTGGAACAGGTGTCGTGCCTGAATCCCTTCATGGTGAATTGCGCGGTCTTCACGCCGCCGCCCACGGTGGGGCGGCCTTCGAGCAGAACAATTTTGTAGCCGGCTTTGGCCAGATAGGCCGCAGAGATCATGCTGTTGTGGCCGGCCCCGGCGATCACTACGTCGAATTTTTCACTCGTGGAGGGGCGATCACCCTGCACGGAAGCCTGCGCTGCCTCCGCCACATTATTCATGGAACTGAGCGCTAATGGAGCCAGCGCCGCACTTTTCACGAATCCACGCCTGGTGATCTTGGTCATTGCACCCTCCCGAAATTCTCAGTGCATCGATTCAATCCGTAGATTATTTGGCCTAAACACATTTTGCATGTGTCATTCCGAGCGAAGCGAGGAATCTTTCCTTTCTTGCGTTAAAGCGAAGAGAGATTCCTCGCTTCGCTCGGAATGACAAGAAGCATATTTGTGTAATCAGATTCAAATTTGCGCCTTAATTCAATCAACTTACTTTGGCGACGACCTCTTCGATACTCGTCCCAAAATCCTTGAGCATTACGACCGCGGCATTACGTCCCGGCGCGCCGGTTACGGAGCCACCCGGATAAGTTGTTGCACCAGTCTGGTAAAGGCCCGGAATGGGCATGCGGTATTGCGCCCAGCCCGCCACGGGACGCATTGCTCCGGACTGCGACGGATCTGATGAGCCTCCGTGAATGCTGCCATGCCAGAAGCTCGGATTTTTGCGCTCGAGATCAAGCGGGCTCATGACGAAGCGGCCAAGAATTTTATCGTCCGACAGATTGGGCGCGAAGCGGCGGAGATAGTTCAGCTGCGCGTCGGAAACTTTATTTTTTAGAGTATCCCAGTGCTGCGGTCCCTCTTTAATGTTGTAAGGATGAAAGCCGAGAATTTTCAAAGTATGTTTTCCGGCGGGCGCGCGCGAAGGATCTGCGATGGAGCTGCAGAAAATGGAAATCGGCGGCTCGTCTATGCTGGAGATGCCGCACTCGTTTTCGTAGGCGAAACGCAGCAGGCGCTCGGGATTTGCGAGGATGGCCGATTCCACCGGAGAAATCGTTCCGCCCTTTATCGGATATTTCGGCGGCTCGCTGATGGCGTAATGCGTGACGACTTCGGAAATTTCACCTTCCCACGTGTCCGCGCCGTACAGAAAATCCGCCGGCCATAAATCGCGCGGCGCCATGTCCACCAGATGCTTGATGTGCATGGTGGAAAGCACGGCTTTATCTGCTCGATAGGAACTGCCGTCCGCGCATTCGACGCCCACGCATTTTCCGTTTTCAATGATCAGCTTCGCGACCATTTTTTTCGTGAGGATCACGCCGTTGTGCGCTTCGATATATTTTGCGAGAGCTTGCGTCAGCGCGCCCGAGCCGCCCTTTGCAATTTTGCGCGGCGTTGTGCGTATTGCTGAATAGGCAGAGCGGCCCGTCATCGGATATTGCGGCGGCTGCATGCTCCACGGAGTGGCCATCAGGAACGAACGGCAGTGGTCGCTCTCAAAATTTTCCTTGATCACTTCCCACTGGGACATGGCGAGGCGCCGCTGCCAATATTTTCCCATAGGGTTTGCGGCGAGTCGTTCGTTGAGCGATTTGCCGGTGCCCGGCGGCGCGTATTGATCGCCTCCAAGCAAATCCCTGGCCGCTTCGCTCTCGTGATACATCCGCTCGTAGGCTTCGCCGTCTTTTTTGGAAAATTTTGCAAATTCGGCGGCGGTACGTTCGAGGTCCGCCCATTGCGTGATGTATGTGCCATCAGCAAAAGGCATGTGCATGATCGGGTCCGGCGAAATATATTCGAGACCGTAATCGTGCAATTTCAATTCATCGTTGCGAATGACCGGATTACCTTGAATGCCGTTGTGCGCAGTGGAGCAGGTGTCGTGCTTGTATCCGGGCAAAGTTAATTCTTCGGAGATCACGCCGCCACCGATCATCGAATAGCCCTCGAGGACGATGCAGCGGTATCCGGCTTTGGCGAGGTAAGCCGTGGCGATCAGGCTGTTATGGCCCGCGCCGGCGACGACGATGTCGTAACGATCGCCGGGTGCGGCTGTTGCGCGCGGAGTTTCAGCGGGCAGGGAAGAAAGTGCGAGCGGCGCAAGCGCAGCCCCTTTTACGAATTCACGCCGCGAAATTTCGCTCATGTGAACCTCCGTTACCCGTTAAAAGGATTACGCCGTAGGGCTGCAATAGCGTAATGGTACATCCAGGTTATCTTGGACGGTAGCCGCTAAAAATTTATTTTGCGGTTGGTGCCGGCTCGCCCTTGCCCGTATAGCGAAGGACGAAAAGTCCCAGCTGCCTGTCCGTGACGAAAATATTTCCTCGCGTGTCGACCAGAACGTTTTCAGTCTGGTTCACGAGCTTGTCGTACGGATAAGGGCCCAGGCGCTTTGTCGGCGTCGGTGGAATAAACCAACCGACTTCCTTCGGCAGGCGCGGATCTTCCACGTTATAAATTCGCAAACCTGCGTTGAAGTACGTCAAGTAAATCAGATCGGCCTGCTTTTCGACATCGGGCGAATGCTGCAGGATGTTTGTGTTGTGCGGACCGAAACGGCCGCCCTTATCGCAGAAATCTTTGTACGGCACATCGGGCGGCGGCACCGGAGTAGGGAAGATTGACGCGAGTTTCGGCTTGGTGGGATCGTTGATGTCCACCATGGCTGTGAGGTACATCGGCCCCGTGCAAGCGCGCGGGCCTGTGGGCGTGTCGGCTCCGCCCGTTCCTTCCGAGTGAACGAAGACAAATGGTTTGCCGGGAAGCGGCATCGCGTCGTGCACTTGAATCCCGCCGAACGGAGGATCGAAGCTGAGCGAACCGATCAGCTTCGGCTTCGTAATATCGCTGATATCGATCATCGCGAACCACGGCGTGTAGCCCAAATAGGCGCGGTCGCCATCGATGTAGGCAGGTCCGTGAAAGCCGTAAATATTTTTACCGATGGGCGTCTCGCCATCTTTTTGGCCGGGCATCCAGAAACGGCTGGCCTCTTTTGGATTTTTGGGATCGCTTACATCGAGGAAGACGAGAATCTGGCCGTTGTAACCGGGCATGCCCGCGGCGAGGTTGGCATATTTCCCGCCGGGATAGCCGTTGCGGTGCGTGCCGGTGCCATTGGTCTTCCAGCGCGAGAGTTCTTTCGGATTTACAGGATCGCTAATATCCCAGATGATAACGCCCTCATCGCGCGGCACGTCCGGGTCATGCGACATATACGCGGCGCGATTCTGCAACGCAGTAATCATGATGTTGTCGTGCAGGTCCACCTGGTTCGTGTCGCCGTTCGGCGGGCCTTGAATAAATTTAACGACTTTCGGATTCGTCGGATCGGTTACGTCGACGATGGTCCAGCCGTGAACCCAAAGGTGCGCGACGTACAGGTACCACTTGTCGCCAACATGCTTGATCGCCATCTTGATGTTGCCGGCGCGGCCATCCATGTTGCTGTAGCCGATCGGCTTCAAGTTGCTCGCTTCCCACCCTTGCGGAATGTCGTCGGCATTTGCGCGTTGCGCAAACAGCGCGAGACTCGCCACGGCAAGGGAAGCAGCGAGCAAAATTCGAAGTACAATTCGGGCTGCAGTCGATTTCATTTAGTGCTCCTTTGGGTCGACTCCTGGTGCATCGTGCTGGTTGCTCGCGGTGCGCTGTAGGGGTTGCGCTGCGACAGTAGGGGCACGGCATGCCCTGCCCCTACGGATTAACGTTTGCTACATGATCTAACGGTTGACCACGTGATCATTATGGTTCCTGCACCATGCTTGGCTTTTCTGGATTCATGGCGCGTCCTTCGCCGCCTTGCCACAGGAGCGACACGGAGAGCGCCTTGCGCGAATCTTCAAACTTGAAATCGTGAATCTGCCCGCCGGAGTCCACCTTCATCAGCTTGCTAGGCATCGGCTTGCCATCGAAGCGGTCTTTAAACCAATCCGCCATGAACGTGCCGGTGGCCGGGCCGTTCGTGGTGGAGGGAGCGCCGCTGACGCTGTGCAACGCGCCTTCGTACAGGATCATTTGCTTCGGTGAATTGAGTAAATCCATTAGTTGCAAGCCGTATTCGACGGGAGAAAGCTGATCGTCTTCGCCGCCGACAAGCAAGTATGGGCATTTCACTTTTTCGGCGACGCCGTGCAGCGTCCACGATTGCAGGAATTTGTCGAGTTCGGCTTCCGTTTCAATACCGGTGTAATACATGAAACGAAGCTTGAAGGATGGGGAAGCTGTCGAGAATGCCGTATGCATCGTAGGCTCAACGGCCATGGCTTGCAGGGCAGCGCCCTTCAGGCGCGAGTCGATCGAAGCCACCTGTGTGCCGAGGTAGGAACCGAGGCTCGCGCCGCGCAGCGCGATTTTGTCCGGGTCGATTTCCTTTTGTGAGCGCGCCCACTCCAGAACGACTTTCCCCGCCTCCTGCCAGTTGGTTTGCGTCAGGTAGATGCCGCGAATGGCGCACTCATTTTGTCCGGGGCCTTCGAGCGCCAGCGTGGCGATGCCTCGCTCGCGCAATCCGTCACCGTAGATTCCCGCTCCGCCTTCCTTGTTGCTGTCGAGGCCGGAGATGGACCATACGCATGGCACGCGGCCCGAAACGTTGGGAGGCAGGTGCAAATATCCGGGCAGAGTTTTTCCGCTGCCGCCGAAGGGAACTTCGACGCGGCGAATTTCGTGGTCCGCGTACTTGATGTACTTGCCGTACATTTCGTTTTTCTTGTCGTTGAGTAGGAGATTGTCGGGCGTATTTTCGAAGATGGGCCATTGCGCGCCTGCGTAGAGATGCGCGGCGAGGAAATAGGCTTCGCGCGCGGCAACCGTGCGGCCGTCTTTTTCATATTGGCGCGCTTCTTTTTCGCGACGCACGGCGGTGCGGGCGAACTCGCGCGAGATGTCATTGAATTTGTGAATGCGCGCGCGCAGCCCGGCGGCGTCCGCGCCTCCGCCGGGTATGGCTTGCAATCCGCCGAGGCGGCCCTGATCCCATTCGGGGCCGACGGTGTTGATCACGGCGTCCAGAAGCCAACGCTGATCCTGCCAGCGCGCGAGCTTGCGCTCGACTGTGGGCGTCATGGCCGGCGGCGCAGGATCGGGAAAGCCAGCGGCGTTCGCGGTGCTTTCCAGGAGCGACGATCCTGTCGCGCCGACAAATGAGGCTCCGGCAAGCGTGGCTGCGCTGCTGAGAAATTCGCGCCTCTCTACTAAATTATTTCGTGAGGGATTTGGGAGCTTTTCGCTTGGCATGATCAGTGTTCCTGCCTTTCATGGAAGGAGGTCTTGTACTTTGTCTTATGATGTCTGGCCCAACCGCAATCATTTTTTATCATTCTGAGCGGAGCGAAGAATCTCTCTTTGATTTCAGCGCGGCACAAAAAATAAGAGAGATTCTTCGCTTCGCTCAGAATGACAACGAAAAATTTAAATTGCTTCATGTGCAAATGAAAAAGGGGCCGGGGGTTAGCCCGGCCCCTCGTGTGAGACGTGAGAACTACCAGCTTAGTTTCAAGCCAAGTTGCATGGCCCGTGCACCGCCAGATCCAAGTTGCGGGTTGGAGCTGTAGGTGTCCGGGGTTGCGCCAACGAAGCCGAACAGGCCTCCATTGGGGTCCTCGACACCGCCGCCCGGGCCACCGCTCGGGTTGACGAAGTCGGGATGGTTGAACAAATTGAATATTTCCACGCGGGCCTCGGCCTTCAGCCGTTCCTTGATCGTGAACACTTTAGTGACTGAAAAGTCCACGTTCTTGAAACCGCCGTCGCGGAAGATGTTCGGTTTAGTGTTGCCGTAGGAAGCGAATGCCGCGGGGATCATTACTGAATTACCCACAGCATAACAACCAGTGGTAGCAAGTGACGCTGAACCAAGTGGTCCAAGCGCGGCAGCCTTGGCATTGCAGGCTGCGTTGGCGGTCGGGGCACCAGGAGTACCGCCTTGAGCGGGAGTGAGAACGGGGAAGTAAGGTACGCCGCCGCCGCCGCCGTTGGTATCCGTCCAACCGTGTTGTGGAGTGAAGTCGCTTGGGTTGCCGTAGAAGTTCCATTGCTCGCCAACGTTATCAGCCGCTGATGTTCCGATGACGTTCGTGCCGCTGAAATCGTTGGATTGGTCAGCCAAGCCCCAAGGCAATCCGCTTGTAACGATGACAATTGTGTTGACCGACCAGCCTTCCGCCAGTTGTCCAAAACCCTTGTGTCCCGGAATCGCATAGTTCAATGAAACTGTTCCGCGGTGCCGGATGTCGAAGTCTGTACTGGAATACAGCTGTTGGCGGAGATTTCCGTAGCTGTTCTCCGGCAGTGGGAAATTGGCCGCTGTACCTTGATCGGAAGCCATACCTAAAGCATGGGAATAGGTATAACCTACCGTGAATGAAAGTCCGTGGTAGTTGCGACCTGTCAAGGTAATTTGCATGCCGTTGTAATTGGAGTCATAGATATTTTGAATTTGTGTGATGTAGCTTAGATAAGTGAAGCATTTGTTATTTGGGTTGAATATCCCACCCGATCCATTGGGTACCTGAACACCGTTGTTGAATGTTAGCCCGGTAATAGAACTGGCGCAGGGAGCGGTGAATGGCTGAGCCCCCTGTTCGGCGCCGGGATCGAGGTCATTAGAAAGGCAATTAGCTGGATTACCGGCTGCGGCATCTGCGATGCAGGCGGCTTGGGCAGCCGCTGTCCATCCGCTGAAGGGTGCTGGCTGGTTGAGGTCCAGTTTGCCCAGCAGTTTGGTGCCATGGTTTCCGACATAACCTATGTCAATCGACAGGTTATTGGTGATGGCGTGTTGAATGTCAAGGTTCCAATTGCTCACGTAAGGGGTGCGAAGATTGGGGGTCACACCATACACTTCGCACGGCGAGGGTGCCGTCTTGTAGATCTTCGGGTTCGGGTTGGTGATCCCATCTCCGCAGGCTGGGTTCGCGACGCTCGAGAAGAGAGTGCTTTGCGACGAAGCGGGTATGGCAGGATTGTAAGCTGCCCATGCGGTGCTGACCGCAGACTTGGCCGGACCCGTGAAGGATAGCGCTGAGGTGTTAATGCTCCCGGTCCCCTGAATGGGTGTTGGGCTACCCTGATTGAAGAGTGGCAGACCCGTGGGGAAAGTCCGCAGGCCGAGCAAGTTGCCTTCGCCGTATAGTACGTCGTAGCTGACCTGCTCGTAGATGATGCCAGCGCCTCCACGGACTACCGTCTTTCCATTCCCGAAGACGTCATAGGCAAAACCCACGCGTGGTGAGAAATTATTGTGATCCCCATTGTAGGGGCTATTGGTTTGAACGATTCCAATTGAGGGGTCGAAGTTCCCCTGCAAGCCATTCTTTTCGCGAATGACAGTATTCAGCTCATAACGCACGCCTAAATTTAAGGTCAGGCGTGGTTTGATGCGCCAATCATCCTGCAGGAAACCGGCGAACCCGTAGTTATACAGCGAGCGATTAGCGTCTCCGACAAAAATCTTCGCCTGGCTGAGGGTTCCAGAGAAGAAGTCGTTCAAGCTTCCGAACTTCATCAACGATTTGGCATTCGCCGTTTCATTGTTGGAGGCCTGGTTATAAATCAATTCGCCGCCAAACTTGAAGGCATGCTTGCCCTTGATCATCGAGACGTGATCGACGAATTCCATGACGCCGTCCGGGCCAATGATCTTGGGCCAGCCGACGCCGATTGCATCGCCTCCATTGTAAAAGCCGGTCAATCGGATAATCGGAGCACCGGAATAAATTGGATTGGTGATTCCGGTTCCGAAATTGTAGGTTTGCCCATTAAAATTGTAGCTGTCAGCGGGTTGTCCGAAATCAGTGCCCAGGAAGGTCTGGAAATAGTGGGCATAGCCGAACCGAACTTCATTTACCATGGTGGAAGTTGGCGTATAGGTCCAAGAGCCGGAAGCAGCCTGGGATCGAGCATGTTGCGCTGTGATCCAATTGCTGGAAGTTTCGGAAGAGGGGCCGTCAACCGAGCTGGTGTCCCCTTGGCTGATGAAATACATAACCTCCAGCTGATTCTTATCATTGGCGTGGTAGTCAATTTTGGCTAGCCCGCCGTTGATTGTGCTGTTGCTGATCAAATCTGTAGTGACATGTCCAGTCGTATTCACAGGGAAAAGACCCTGAAACGGAAGGCCACCCGGATCTGTTGTCGCCGCGGAGCTAATGGGATTGCAAGACGTGTCAAGTCCAGCCAAGGATGCACTAAGGGGAGCGAGTATGCCGGTGGTTGGGGCTTTGCAGGCAGCTATAAGAGCAGCCTGTGTTGGCGTTTTGATAAAGGCAGGACTGCCAATTCCATAGCGTTGGCTTTCAAAGTTGACAAAGTAAAACAGCTTATCCTTCTTGATTGCGCCACCCAAGGTTGCGCCGAATTGTTCGAGGTTTACGGGCTGTTGGGTTGGGTTGGCAGCATTCGTTGGATTGAAGTAATTTCGCGCATCGAACGCGGTGTCGCGGCCGTATGCATAAGCAGAGCCATGCAGGGCATTGGTGCCGGACTTGACGCCGACGTTTACAATGGCGCCGGGCTTCCAGCCATACTCAGCTCGAGGATTTTCCTCAGTCTTGAATTCGTCGATGGCGTCCACCGGCATAATCGTTCCTGCGTCGCCAGCAGCCATGACTCCGTTAAATACGCTCTGTCCCAGCCATGGATCAGTCGCCATGATGCCATTGATCATGTAGATGTTGTCATGAGGCCGCTGTCCGTTAGAGCTTTGCGTGAAGCCAGCGCCGCCGGGATAGATCGTGACGCCGGGGTTCAGTTGGATAAGATTTTCGAAGTTGCGGCCATTGAGGGGAATGTCCTGGATGATCGCGGATTGCAGCGTCGCGCCCAGTTCCGCGTTCGTCGTTTCAACCATGGGAACATCTTCGTTCACCGTGATGGTCTGCGACACTTCGCCGGGTTGCATCTGAAGGTCTACTCGAACTTCCGCGTTGATTTCCAAAGTGATACCGGTGCGTTCGAATGCCTTGAAGCCTTTGGCTTCGGCGTGGACTTTATAGTTTCCGGGAATCAGGTTGCCAGCGTTGTACTCACCCGCTTGATCTGTCGTCAGCGTACGTGGAACGTTTCTTGCGACGTCCGTGACAATGACGGTTGCGCCGGCAATTGCGCCGCCGCTTTGATCCGTTACCGCGCCCAAAATTCGGCCGGCAGTGCCTTGCGCGAATAGTGGAGCAGAGCTAAGGAACGACATTGCAAACGCCAACATGAAAAATGCCGTGGCAATTTTCCATTTAGCGGAAATCTGAACTACAGGCTTCATAAGACAAACCCTCCCTGGTTTCGTTTAACAGTCGCAGAGAATGGGGAATCGCATAATCTATTCGGCACATAATCAATGTAGCCAATAGATGCGATTAGGATTCTTTGCGATCTGCCACCCACGAAAAAAACAAAAACAAATTGCGCAAACCTCAACAAGATTTGAAGTGTTACGCAAATTGATGCCCAGACGACTACCCCAATATGTGGCGATACTCTTTCATTCAAAAATAAAAGTCAAGTTATGTTTTATGGAATGATGGGAAGCAGACTGGGCTAACTGTTTACGCATCACCATATTTAAGAGGATATTTAAATTGTTCGATCTCTTTGAGTGCGTTCTCAAGAATCCAAGCGACCAGCTGGTTCCGGGAACGGGAATTAGGTGATGGGTGCGAATCCGAAATTTCGGCAGGAAGGTTTGTGTATCAATATTCTTAGCGCGAACAAATTTGTGTTTTCCCTCCGGGACTTTTGCAATTGAATTGCACGAACCGCACCGCTGAAGCGGTGGGCTACGATTTTTCGTCCCTCCGGGACTTTGGCGGGACCCATGTGCATATGACTATGGCGAGAAAAGTGGGTTTCGATGGCCAGAGCAACTCGACTATGCCGGGGGTAAGGCATTAGTGAATTTGGCCAGGGATTTGTGAATGAATGATCGGGAGCCAGACGGATGTTACCGCGGCGTTGCCCCGGGTTGGCATCCTCCGCGCCGTTGGCGCGAGACGGCGGCTTGACGTTGACCTTGTGAAACAAGAAAAGGGCTATTTATGAGAAGACTTTGTCTTCAAGTAAAAATAAATAAAAAAAGGCGGCAAGGAATTCGAAGATTTCCTTGCCGCCCTTTGCAAAAACAATCTTACTTTTCGAAGTCTTCAAATGCCGCGTTATCGGTGCAGGCGAGTTCCATGATGTCCCAACCCGGTTTCAGCTGGAAATTGAGTTGCGTCTTCCAGGGCTTTACCAGGACTTTGGGATCTTCGATGGAAATATCGTCGACCATATTTTCGCCGTCGACTTTGTGGAAGCGTTCGACGACGTGCAATTGATCGCTGTGGGGATGGCCATCGCGATCGAGCCAGGTGCGTTCGTTGAAGCCGACCGTGTCCACGACCAGAGTATCGCCATCCCACTTGCCGATGGAGTGGCCCATGTATGTGGGAGTCAAGTCCTCAGGATGCGGACGTCCATCCATGAAGATTTGGCGAACGGTGTGGTCATACTCAAAAATCATGATCATTTCTTTCGGAGTCATCACGATTTGAAAAGGGAACGGCTGCAAATAAATACGCGGAGTTCCCGGGGGGAGGCAAAGCTTCAGAACCGGATCGTCCGTTTCTTTCAGCGAATGCGTGCGCGGACCGTTGGATGGTTTGTAGGCCATGTATTTCTCGGTGCCCAAGGGGGTCATTTCCGGCGGTTCGGCGGTGTAGATGCTTCCGAGAAACTTTCGCTGCGCTGGCAGGGCATGCATATTCCACACACCTGAAAAATCATGCGGCGAAGTGGGCGCGGATGCAGCTGCGGGCGCGGACTTAGCCATTCCGGATTGCGGACCGGTCTGGGCAGGCAGAGCGGATGCAATCGCAATGGACGCCGCACCCGCTAGAACGATTGTTCCGATACGATTCCACATTCTGAAACTCTCCCTTGGAGCAAATGGTAATCTGCTCAAAATATTTGGCGTATTTCTATACTGAGTTAGTTGCCGCCGCCGGTCTGCAATTCCTGGCCATCGCCCGTCATAACTTTCTGTATCCAGATTTCGTGCGAGCCGCTCTTCGTGGGATAGCCGGTGATGGTAATCGAGTCGCCAGCCTTCAGCGTGCTCTTGCTCCAGCCAACCCTGCTCAAACGATTGGGGCTGGTGAGTTCGCCCTGCCATTTCTGAGCGGCGCCCGCATCATCCTTGGCGTCCCAAAAAATTTGAACATGGGGATTCACGAATTCGAAGCCGGTCACTGTGCCTTTCACCGTAATCTGCTTGCCGGTGTCGTAATTGGCCGTGCCGTGATGTGCGAAGGCCAGTGGCGCAAGCGCCAGGAGTCCCACGCACATAGCAAAAATACTAACCCGAGTATTTCTCATTTTTTCTCCCTAGGTTCGATTCGCGAATTTTCGCGAGGTTCTGTCGAAGATCACCCTTTGCGACCCCGACAATATATATATAAGACGAAATGGAAGGCAAGAATGTTTCACAAATCTTGTCCGTCGTTAAGCAGAGTGTTAAACGCGAATCTGCGCCGAGCAGGATGTGATTGACACCTTTGCAAAGCCGTCATATAAGGCTTGGGACATGCCTTGGTTCAAAGGCATCTCCATAAATCTAATTGTAAGCGTTTCGGGAAGGGGAGTCATGCGTAGAGTTTTACTGGCAGTATTTGCGATAGGAGTGGGTTGCGTGATCGGATTTTCATTTGGGAGCAATCCTTGGGTCGTTCAAGGGCAAGGAACTGGAAGCATCGCAGCCGTGCCCGGGCAAGTGGGAGGTCAAGACACTTTTGGCCCATATGACATAGATAAGAACTGGCCGGCGAATATCAGCACGTTGCCGGGAAATGAAGCGTGGACTTGGGGAGCAGGGCAAGGCATTTACGCGGAAAATCCGGATCGCGTATTTTTGCTGTTTCGCGGTGAATTGCCGAACATCAAGCGTCCTGCCGCGAAGCTGATTCCCGATTTTGGGCCGAGCTTGATTTTCCCAATTGGGCGGCTTCCCTGGCGCGACGCGACTATTTCGGCATTGCCGGGCGCGGGTGGAACTGGTCAAGATCCTGATGATGGACCGAAGCTTTGGATGGAAGGCAAGGGCGTTGTCGGCGTGGATGCAAAGTGGGAACACTGCCTGACCATTGTCGATTCCAAAGGAAATATCATCGAGACATTTCCGCAGTACGATCACCTCTTCAAGCGGCCTCACTATGTAACGATCAATCCCTACGATCCGGAAAAGCACATCTGGATCGTGGACGATCACATGCATGCCATTTATATTTTCACGCATGACATGAAGACGCTCGTGAAAACGATGGGCACGCCCACCGTAAAGGGCGCGGATGGCACGCACTTCAACCGGCCGACATTTCTTTCCTGGCTGCCGGACAGCACGCTGTTCGTTGCGGATGGATACAACGGAACGCGCGTCGCGAAGTTCGACAAGGACGGAAAATTCCTGATGGACTGGGGCATGAAGGGCACGCCCCCGAATGACACGCGTCCCTATTACATGAACAACGTTCACGGGGTTGCGCTCGATCCGCAGACGAAGCACGTTTTCGTGAATGATCGCGGCAACCACCGGGTTCAGGTGTTCGACGAAAACGGAAAATATCTGTACGAATGGAGCATGGGTAAAGACCCCTCCGACGTTCACCTGCTTTACATCGGAGCCGATAGAAATTTGTGGGCGTATGACCGCGGCACTTCCAAGATGCTGAAGTACGACCTGCAGGGACATTTCCTGTACTCGTGGGGCACTTGGGGAGATTTCCCGGGAGGCTTCTGGGGAGTGCACGGATTCAGCGTGGACCAGGACGGCAATTTCTATACCGCCGAAGTGGACAACGGGCGCGCGCAGAAATTTACTCCGCGGCCGGGAGCAAATCCGAACTACCTGATCAGCAAGCCGATTTACTCGGCTTGGAAATAACGCATTTCTGCCGGCATGGATTCCATGCCGTTTGGAAATGTTCGTAATTTGAAGCTAAACCCGCACCCTTTGTAAAAACACAAAGGGTGCGGCACCCGGAAAAATAGAAGCTTGAGGCCGCCTCGATGTCACGTTAAGCTTTCACGGACATTGGGGCGGCTTTCTTTTTGGATCGATGTGTGGGATTTTTTTTGGGGGTAAACGTGAGCGAACGTAAAGATAAAAGCGAAATGAATGATGAAATTGTGGCGGGGAATGGATTGATCCATCGGCGCGCGCTGTTGCGCGGCGCGCTTTTCTCTGCGGGAATTGCGGCTGCCGGATCGGGAATTATTAACGCGCAGGATAATGTTGGCGCGGATGCCCCGGAGTGGATGAAGACGCCGGGGCGGCCGTTTTCGGGTTACGGGACGCCTTCCAAGTGGCAGGAAAAAGTGCAGCGCATTTTTACCATTGCTCCGGGGCGCGCGGGAACTGGAGTGTCGCGCACGCCACTTCAACTGTTGGAAGGAACGATTACCCCGAATGGGTTGCATTTCGAGCGGCATCACAACGGTGTTCCCGATATCGATCCGAGCCGCCATCAATTATTTATTCACGGAATGGTGAAGCGGCCGCTGGTTTTTTCGCTTGAAGACTTAATGCGCTATCCGATGGAGACGCGGATCCATTTTGTGGAGTGCTCGGGCAATAGCGGAATTTTTAGCCAGCCGCAACCGCAGCAGGTAACCGCCGGCGAATTAAACGGGCTGCTTTCTTGTTCGGAATGGACCGGAGTAAAACTCTCGACGTTGCTCGCGGATGCTGGCGTAAATAAAGGAGCCAAATGGGTGATCGCGGAAGGCGGCGATGCCGCGGCGATGAGCAGAAGTATACCGCTCGAAAAATGCATGGACGACGCGATGATCGCTCTGTACCAGAACGGCGAAGCAATTCGCCCGGAGCAGGGATTTCCCATGCGTCTGTTGTTGCCCGGCTTTGAAGGAAACATGAACGTGAAGTGGCTCCGAAGATTAAACGTGCTCGACGTGCCGGTGGATGCGCGAGATGAGACTTCGCACTACACGGAGTTGATGCCCGGCGGCAAAGCGCGGCAGTTCATGTTCGCGATGGGCGCGAAATCCGCGATCGTCAAGCCTTCGTTTGGAATGACCATGAAGGGCGCGGGCCTTTACGAAATTTCCGGGCTGGCATGGTCTGGTGCAGGCCGGGTTTCAAAAGTGGAAGTATCCGCAGATGGCGGAAAGACGTGGGCGCTGGCGGCTTTAACTGGCCCTGTTTTGCCAAAGGCTGTTACGCGATTCCGCCTGCCGTGGAAGTGGGATGGTCAGCCAGCCACGCTAGTCAGTCGCGCCACGGACGAAGTTGGCGGCACGCAGCCTACCCGTGCGAGTTGGGTAGCGCAGTATGCGCCGGGACAGGGATATCATTTTAATGGAATACAAAGCTGGAGCGTGGCGAGCGATGGGACGGTGAAAAATGTCTACGCTTAAAGTTGCGCTTGAAGGAAAAGTTGAACCATTAAGTGAGATTAATTCTAAACTAAAACTTCAACTTCAATTTAAGCTTCAAATATTCTGTGTGCTCGCAGTGCTTGCAATTTGTTCTACTGCGACTATTTGCTCCGCGCAAAGTCCGAACCTGGGGCGCCCACTTACGCCGGAAGAAATAAAAAAAGTAGATATAACGGTGGTGCCGGACGGAAGAGGATTGCCTGCTGGAAGCGGATCGGTCTCTTTAGGCGCAGCGGTTTACGCTAAATATTGCCAATCCTGCCACGGAGAAAAAGGCGCGGGGAAGCCGCAGGATCAGCTCACCGGCGGCCTCGGAACATTGGCAACTCAGAAACCGGTCAAAACTCCTGCCAGCTACTGGCCAGTTGCAACCACCTTGTTTGATTATGTCCGGCGCGCAATGCCCATTACTTCGCCGCAATCTTTATCGAACGACGAAGTGTATGCGGTGACCGCTTATATTTTGTCGATTGATGGAATTGTTCCTGCCGATGAGGTGCTCGATGCGAAGACATTGCCTAATGTGAAGATGCCGAATAAAGATGGTTTTGTAAGCTGGTGGCCAAAGCCGCCGAAGTAGAGATTTGGGTTTAATTGGCGCGGGCTTCAGCCTGCGGGGTTTGGTCCCTACAAGCACTTAACCCAGCAGGATGAAGCCCGCGCCACAAGTTAACTCTTCCAATCAGGTGTGGCGATGTATTCGCGCGTAATATCCGCAACGGTGCGCGTACCGCAATTTCCCATCACCATTTTCAGTTCGCCCTGCATGATTTCGATTACCCGATCGACTCCGGGCTGACCGAATGCTCCCAAACCCCAGAGGAAAGGTCGGCCGATGCCAACGCCTTTGGCGCCCAGCGCGAGGGCTTTGAACACATCCGTGCCGCGACGAAAGCCGCCATCGACATACACGGGAATTTTTCCGTCGACTGCGGCGACTACTTCCGGCAAAGCTTCGAGCGTTGAACGCAAAGTCTCCGTGGAGCGGCCACCGTGATTCGATACGAGCATTCCATCGACGCCGTGCTCGATGCACATCTTCGCATCTTCATGCGTGTCCATTCCTTTGATGTAAAGTTTTCCTTTCCATGTTTTGCGAAGGCGATCGAGGAACGCCCAGTCCATAGTTGGATTTTGCGTACGCACTCCGGTCATGTCGATTCCGGAGTACATCGGGCGTTCGTTTACGGCCGGACCATCAGGACCCTCATGGCAATTGTGGCACTGGGTTAAGTCCTTGCCACGCGTGCGCAGAAACGTCTCGCTGTTGCGTCCGGTGGTGTTATCAACCGTAAGCGCCACAACCGGGCAGCCAGCGGCTTCCACGCGATGCAGAATTTTTTCGTTCACATCCCAGGAAGTAGTTGCGTACAACTGATACCAAACAGGCTGGCCACGCTCCTTGCAAACATCTTCGAGCGGCGTCGAAGTGGCAGTGGAAAGAATCTGCAAAGTGCCGTGCGCTTTGGCGGAACGCGCGACGGCTAATTCGCCGTCCTGGAAGAATGATTTTTCGCCGCCCGTGGGGCAAAAGAAAATCGGGCTGTTGTAGGTCGTTCCGAGGAAGTCGACGTGCATATCCACTTTTGTGGCGTCGTGCAAACGCCGGGGACGCAATTGCACGTGTTTGAAAACTTCGCGATTCGCGCGGAGCGTCCCATCATCGTCGACGCCGCTCGCCATGTAGGCCCAATGGCCTTGCATGACTTTGCGGTGGGCTGCTTCTTCGAAATCGAAAACGTCGAAAGCGCCTGCGGGACTGGTGATTACGTCAGAAGACTGCTGGGCGCTTTGCGCAAGGCCTGTCCGCTCGAAGAAAGCGGTGACTCCACCAAGCGCTGCAACGTAGGGACTTGATGCCAAATACTTAATAAATTTGCGGCGTGCTGCCGATATTTGATTGCTCATATAGTTTTTAATTGTATCGCCGTGGTTTGTTTCTTGCCAGTCGGAAAGTGAAGGCCTGATTGGGTAGCACAGGCTTCAGCCTGTGGGGTTTGGTATATGCGACGGCTGAACCACATAGCTTGAAGCCTGTGCTACTGAATCGCAATTGATACAAAATTACCTGGTTTCTTGCAGGCGGCCTCCGGTGTATAAGTAGGCGCATCCGAAAATGCCGACGCGAAGAGAATTCCTAAAAAGCGCCTCCATGACAACGGTGGGAATTGTATTCACCCGCTGCGCACGCGCCGAATCTTTTTTCGGATTCGCAGAGAGCGCATTGCAATCCGCGGAGCAAGCCGGTGGCAACCGCAAACGCCGAGTTGTGATTGGCGGCAGAGAAACGATGGTCGTGGATATTCACGCGCACGTTCGAGTGCCCGAAGCCTGGGACCTTGTCAAGGATCGCATTGGACGCGAAGGTCGCGCCGGAGACGTGCAACTGGGAAATCCGGACAGCCCAGCCAATATCCACAATGATGTGCAGAGGCATCTTGCGGATTTGGACGAAATGGGAATCGATGTGCAGGCTCTTTCTGTCAATCCGTTCTGGTATTGGGCGGACATAGATCTGGCGAAAAAAATAATTCAGATCCAAAACGAAAAGATTGCGGAACTTTGCGCTGCGCATCCCAAACGATTTGTTGGTCTCGGCAGCGTGGCGTTGCAGCATCCATCGCTAGCGGCGGAGCAGATGGAATACGGGTTGAAGAATTTGGGGATGAGGGGCGTCGCCATTGGCGGGAGCGTGATGGGAGACGATCTTTCCGCGCCGAAGTTTCATCCGTTTTGGGCCAAGGCGGAGGAGCTTCAGACGGTAGTCTTTATTCATCCGCAATCGGCCGGAGCGCCGATCGACGAAAAACGTTTAAATGGGAATGGATTTCTGGACAACGTTGTCGGGCACCCTTTGGAAACCACGCTTGCGCTCACTCATTTGATTGAGGACGGAACATTGGATCTTTTCCCGCGCCTGAAAATTTGTGCGGCGCATGGCGGCGGCTACCTGCCTTCCTACTCGAGTAGAGGCGATCAATGCCTCACTGCATTTCCCAATCTTTGCAAGCCTTTGAAAAAGCTTCCGAGCGAGTATCTAAAACAGCTTTATTTCGATTCCGTACTTTTTAGTCCGGAGGATATGAGGCATCTGGTTGCCGTGGTCGGCGCGAGCCAGGTTGTTGTTGGGACAGACTATCCCACGCTTTGGAACCGCACTCCGGTTGACCGGATACTTGCGATTCCGGGATTAAGCGATGAAGAGCGCATTTCAATTTTCAGCGGAACGGCGGCGAAGTTGCTCAAGATCAGCGTTTGAATTCGTTCAACGGAGGAGATGCAATGAAAGGAAAAGTTGAGGCTCGGGAAAACCGGAACCGTCGCAATTTTTTGAAGGCAGCCGGAAGCGTGGCGGCCATCGCATTTGCCGCCGCGAACGATTCGTTTGCGCAGAGCGAAAATTCCAAAGGCTCTGCGTACATGGAACGCATGAAAATGGCGCCGCCGGATCGAGGCCTGTGGATTACCTGGTACGACCTGCCTACCGAAGGCCGCGACGATTATTTTTCATGGCTGCACGGCTCCTATCTCCCTACACTTTTGAAACGGCCCGGCTATTTGTGGGCGGCACACTACGCGTCGCAGGATCTCGAAGGCGGCGATGAAAATGCAAAACGCTATCACCATGTGGACGATCCGAAGGTGGGCAAGGGATTTCATTACATGCTGCTGATTGCCGCGATCGACGCGAATGTGTTTGGAAATCCAGTCCCCAGCGTCCTGAATGCGGCGCTGCCCGAGAAGGATAAAAAAATGCTCGCGATGCGCACGGGCGAGCGCATGAATATTTTTACGGAAACCGGGCGGCGCGACGGGACGGCGCACGGCGCGTATAAAGAAGGCATGCTGGGCACGCCGTGCATTCAGGTGGGAAGCTTCGATTGCGCGCTGGAGTTCGAAGAAGAGATGCATGCCGGGTATGTGCTTGAGCGGTTGCCGAAAATGTGCGCTACACCCTCATGCGTTCGGGTGCGCAAGCTCAACTCTGTGGCTGGATGGGCAAAGCACGGTATTATTTATGAGTTCGCGTCGAAGGAAGGCTTCGATCGCGATTATGCGCCGGCCGTCGCGAAATCTCCCTTGGGGTTGAACGGACACTCCGTGGTTCCGGAGTTAGTGCACGCGCCAAACGGGCCAAATAGCGCATTGCGAATTTGGCCGCCAGTACCGAAGGCGTAGAACTCGCATTTCTCTAACATCGGGCGAAAAAGGAAATGGCTGCTGTAGCCCGCCACCCTTGCCCTGAGAACACGCGAAGGGTCAGAGGCGGGGGTTTATATGTAACGGAATCTAAACCCTCGCCTCTGAAGAGGCGAGCTACAAAAACAAATGAATATTCGAGCAGCGCATGAGAGGGAAGATTCGATGGACACGATTTCCAGAAGAGAAATGCTTTTGACGCCAGTTGTAATCGCCGCGAGCGGCGCGATCGGTGGAGCGGCTGTAGGGAAAAAGATGACGCTCGCCATGCACCAGAACACATCGAACGCGGCGGGATACCGCAAATCGCTGGAAGGGTGGGCTCGCGCAGGAATCAAGGATGTTGAAATCACGAATGTTTTGCTGGACGAATTTCTGAAGACGGATGATCTGGCGGCTGCACGTCGCGTGATCACCGATCTGGGTTTGAATCTCGTTCACGCCGCAACGGGCGTCATTGAACTGTGGGAGCCGAATCCGAATCGCGCCACGGCTCTGGATAATCTGAAAAAACGCTGCGAAATGTACGCCAACATGGGACTTCACGCCGTCTACTCTCCGACTACGTGCACAAAAAAAGTTGCGGACGAAGATTACAAAGCCGCTCCCGACAATATGTACGACGCCGGCGAAGTGGCCAAACAATTTGACATGAAACTGAGAATCGAATTCATGCGCGCCTCGACCTTCATTTCCACGCTGCCAACCATGCTCAAGCTGACGCGCGCGGCGGCCCACCCGAACATCGAGCCGATGCTGGACTGCTACCATTTCTGGTCCGGGCTCAATAAGCTGGAGGACCTCGACATGATTCGCGTTGGGGAAATCGGCCACGTGCATTTTCAGGATGTGCCGGACATGCCGCGCGAAATGCTGGATTTGTATTCGCGCATCATTCCCGGTGATGGAGTCGCTCCGCTGACGCGGATTCTCGGCAAGCTTTCGGAAAAGGGATATGCCGGTCCACTCTCCGTGGAACTGTTTCTGCCGCAATTTCAGCAGGGTGATCCGTATGAAATCGCGCGCGAAATTCGTACCAAATCCGAACCTGTGATGCATCAAGCGGGCGTGGGATAAACGCTGCCGGTCATGCACATGGCCCCGTTCAGTGAAATCGTCAAATCTTCTTGCTACAATGTACGAGACCGGTTTCGCCGGTGCGTTGTGTCCTCGGGGGCGGGGTAAAGAACTTGGCAGCAACTCAGTCTGAAACATTAGTTGATGCGGGGAATGAAGTTGTTTTCAAAGTGCTGGGCGCGATCAGCGTCTGCCACCTTGTGAACGACATGCTCGCGTCGCTACTCCCTGCGATTTATCCGCTGCTAAAAACTTCTTTCAACCTGAATTTCACACAGATCGGCCTGATCACTCTTACGTACCAGACAACCGCATCGCTGCTGCAACCATTGATCGGTTTTTATACTGACAAAAACCCCAAACCTTATTCCTTGCCTGTGGGCATGGGAGCTACGCTCATTGGATTGGTGCTCCTTTCCGCCGCGCACACATTTCCAGCACTGCTGGTTGCCGCGGCGCTGGTGGGAACTGGCTCATCCGTGTTCCATCCTGAGTCATCCCGCGTGGCGCGCATGGCATCTGGCGGGCAGCATGGGCTGGCGCAGTCTCTTTTTCAGGTCGGGGGAAACGCGGGGCTATCGCTCGGTCCATTGCTCGCGGCTTTTGTTGTCATGCCAAGAGGGCAAACCAGCATTGCGTGGTTCACGCTGGCTGCTTTGCTGGGAATGATTCTGCTCACGGGCGTGAGCAGTTGGGCCAAGAAGCGCCGTTTAACGTGGAAAAAATTCAGCGCGAAGCATGTGGATAAGGCTCCCAATTTATCGACAGCTCGGATCACCGCTTCCGTAGCTATTTTGATGGCGCTATTATTTTCAAAGTTTGTTTATCTGGCGAGCCTGACGAGTTACTACACATTTTATTTGATCAGCAAGTTTCATTTGTCGGTAGAGAGCGCGCAGGTTCACCTCTTTGTTTTTCTGGGCGCCGTTGCGGCAGGTACGTTAATCGGTGGACCGGTTGGCGATCGCATCGGCCGCAAGAGCGTGATTTGGGTTTCGATTCTGGGGGTTCTTCCGTTCACCTTGCTGCTGCCATACTCCAATTTATTTTGGACTGAAATTCTTAGTGTCGTGATTGGACTGATTCTGGCTTCGGCATTTTCCGTGATTGTGGTGTACGCGCAGGAACTGGTTCCTGGGAAAGTGGGAATGATTTCAGGACTGTGCTTTGGATTTGCATTCGGCATGGCGGGCCTAGGCGCCGCGGTCCTCGGCTGGCTCGCGGATTTGACCAGCATAAATTTTGTGTACCTGGTTTGTTCTTACCTCCCAGCCATGGGACTTCTAGCTGCTTTCCTGCCAGATATCGAACACCCTGGGATGAAGGCGATCCATGAAGAGGCTTTGGCGGACTAATGGTTTTTAGTAGCACAGGCTTCAGCCTGTGGCTTTTAGTAGTTGCATCGCCCAAACCCCACAGGCTGAAGCCTATGCCACTTTAGACTGTCCTGGACATTTCAGCGGCGAGGTGAATGGCGCGACGTATGCGCGGATACGTTCCGCAGCGGCAAATATTTCCGGACATGGCGCGATTGATATCTTCGTCCGCAGGATTTGGATTTGTTTTCAGCAAAGCCGCTGCGCTCATGATTTGTCCGGACTGGCAGTAACCGCACTGCGGAACTTCAATTTCCAGCCACGCACGTTGCACGGGATGATTTCGATTTAAGGAAAGACCTTCGATCGTCGTCACTTCTTTTCCCACCGCCCGAGAAACGGGAGTGCTGCAGGACCGCACGGGCTTTCCGTCCAGGTGCACGGTGCACGCGCCGCATTGTGAAACTCCGCAACCGTATTTTGTCCCGGTCAATCCAAGGTGCTCGCGCAATACCCAAAGCAGGGGAGTGGAGGGATCGACTTCCACGTTTACGCTGCGCGTATTCACGGTTAGAGAAATCATTTTGTAATCCTCCTCGGCTGCAAATCTGTTCATTGCCGCACTCGCTCATGCTTGCGTTTTCAATCCCTTGCGACATTCGCGTGCTGGTTAAAGCTAAACTTTCTGTCATTCCGAGCGAAGCGAGGAATCTCTCCTTCCTTTTCTTGAAATCGAAGAGAGATTCTTCGCATCGCTCGAAATGACAAAGCAGAACAATTTCGGCAGCGCTAACTTTTAAGCACAGCAAGCACGCGGTCCGGCAGAAAGGGAGACTGCCTAAGGCGGTGCCCTGTAGCCGAAAAGAAGGCATTTGCCACGGCCGGGCCAACGCCGATTCCGCCAAGATCGCCGATGCCCACAGGATTGCGCGTGGAGGGCACGATGTGCGTGTGCACTTCCGGCGCTTCCGACATGCGCAGAACCTGATAATCGTAAAAGTTCGATTGCTGAACGGCGCCATTTTTAAAAGTAATACGTTCCTTGAGCAGGTTGCTCAGGGAATGAATTACTGCGCTCTGCAGTTGTGCGTCGAGATTGCGCGGCATGATCGGCACGCCGACGTCGGCGGCGATCCAGATTTCCGGCACGCGAATCACTCCCGTATTGCGGTCGACGGTCACGCGCGCGATGGTGGCCATGAATGTTCCAGCGTTCGTAACGTAAGAAACGCCGCGGCCCTCTTTTTCATCTTTTTTCCAGGCAGCCATGTTCGCTACTGCGCGAAGCACGTCCTGCTCGACGGGAGATTTTCGCAACAGCGCGAGGCGCATCTCGACAGGGTCGTCGCCGCGAGCGATTGCAATTTCATCCACAAAACTTTCCGCCGCAAATTGATTCACCGTGGAGCCGACACCGCGCACGGCCGACATGCGCACGCCAAGATTATTGCGCACAGCTTCCACTAAAATGTTGGGGACGTCATAATCGGTTTTTATTCCCGTGGTGGAAATTCGTGGGAATTCTTTACCTTTTTCAAAGCGCGTGGGATCGGTCATCGCCAGCGCTTCGTCCGCGACGAGTCGATGATGCCATGCGGTTAACTGACCACTCGAATCTTCCGCCGCTTGAAGATATTGCGAGGTCATAGGCTTGAAGCGCCCGAACCGCACGTCGGATTCGCGGCTCCAGATAACTTTTACCGGCACGCCTAATTCCTTGGACACGAGTGCGGAGTCGACAGCCCAGTCATGGTCCTGCGCTGAGCGC
>DATHNC010000011.1:0-8812 GCA_035486415.1 Saccharimonadales bacterium (SeqCode) | reverse complement strand
TTGTCGATTCCGGCGTACATGGAATCGTACACTTCGCGGTACAGATCGATTTCCTTCTGGGTCATCTTCATGCCCTGCGCTCCGCCGCACTTGAAGCAGCGAACGAAGTCAATGAAGTAGCCGGAGGGGCCTACAGCGTTGATGTCAACGATAACGAGGTCGCCCTGGCGGATCAGCTTATCCGTGGCCCAGCGGCGATACGGGCTGGTGTTGCCGCCCGACGCGACGATGATGTCGTAAATAATTTCGCAACCGCGCTCGAGCATGAATTCGTGAACCTTTGCTTCGATCTCGCGCTCGCGAACGCCCGGCTTCAGCCATTCGTACTTGATCTTCCACATGGCGGCATCGCCGATGCTGGAGGCTTGCTTGAGCAATTCGATTTCATCCTGCGTCTTCACAACGCGGGCCTGCGACACAGCCGGCCAGCCGTTCACGATGTTCAGGCCAGTCTTCTGGAAAGCTTCGAGAGCGGGCATGTCAAAGTTATCGACGCCGATGCGTTCTTTGGTTACGCCAGCTTCTTTCAGGACTTCCATGACGCTTTCCGCCATGCGGCCGGCCATGTACGGCACCGCGCCTTCCGCCCATTGCCAGGTGATGGCGGGGCGAATCTTTCCTTCCATCCAGGGCAGGTCGATTTCCGCGCAGTGCAAGTCCGATCCGGCGGTTTCGAACAGAACCGGGTCGCTGTTGTGAGTAACCACGCAATAGCGGATGTTGATGTTGTATTTCCAGTTGCCTTGATAGGAAGCTGTAGCGTAACGGATATTCGCGCCGGCAAAAAGAACGAGAGCGCCGAGGTCGTTTGCCTTCATCGAGGCGCGGAGCTTCTCCAGGCGTTCCTTGCGCAAACGGTCAAAATCGACCCGCATTTGCCAATCGGCGCCGGTCTGGCTGTACAAACGTCGGGGATCCCAGGAATGAGGTTGGCCAATAAATCTTGTGTCCATAATTGTGGAAGATACATCCTTTCATCTGTTTTAGATATGGGGCAGCACACAAATATAAAACAAGTTGGGGAATTTTGCTTAAAAAATGTTGTTAAGCCGAAGTTTAAGGATCTTGGGGATTTGCAGGGTGATTTTAGCGAAATTCTGAACCGAAAACAGATTGGATGAACAGGCCGCGGAAAAAAAGGCCTTGTTCTGGCATTCTGAGCGAAGCGAAGAATCTCTCTCCGATTTAATCTTAGGAAAAGAAACAAGGAGAGATTCTTCGCTTCGCTCAGAATGAAAGAAAATTGGCTTTTTCCGCGGCCTGTGAAGCCTGTCCAACTGGCACTACTGTTTCAATGTGCTAACTCTGAGCTTAAAACGCTGAACAATCGGAGGATGGTTTGTGTGACAATTCTGAACCGACATGCAGCATTCCACTTTAGTTGCGATGGGCGTGCATTGGTTGAGCAGAAAATGCTCCGTGGTCCTTTATGAATTTGCGACACCGGCCGATGAGAACCCTGATGTGATCGGATGGATATCGGGAGCGGGTTCCGTGCTCATCGAATGCAAATTGACCCGGTCGGATTTTTTACGGGATGCGGCGAAGACGGTCCGCAAAAATCCGCGCGCGGGGATGGGGCAGCGCCGCTATTATTTGTGTCCACCTGATTTGATTCAGGTGAAAGACCTCCCGCCAAAATGGGGACTGCTGTGGGCCTCGCGGGGACAAATCATTGTGAAGCGCGAGGCGCGAGGGCACGCGGAAAGAAATCTTCCGGCCGAGGTCCAATTTCTCAGCTCGATGCTCCGGCGCGCGCAAATACGAATTGGCACGCGCCCGCTTTCCGAATGGCTGAGAGGCGAGAACAGGTTCGAGGCAAAGCGCGGAATACCTCCAACGCGGGAACGAACCATTCGCAAAGCGAAATCCTTCGTTTGACGCGAGGTTTAGCGCGGCATAACAAAATCGCGAAAAAGAAAAATCACGTCAAGCACAGCGAGGATTGCGATCAGAAGTTCAATCACGAACGACCGAGTTTCATTGAATCGATCAACCATTGAGTCGTAGAGCTCGCCAAACGTCTCCAACTTTTGATCCACCAGATTCCGATAATCCTCCACTCCCATGCGCGTAGCGGCCAAGCGATAGACTCGAGCATAGTAAATGTCGCTTACAAATTTAATCGCGTTGTCGATGCGTTCCGTCAATTCCATGACGTCCAATCGAATCGTGTTGAAGTGTTGCGATTCGCGTGGCAGCGTCAAGCGCGAGGTCAGCGTATTCCTCTTCCGTTCCAGCGATAGGTAAAATTCCGCGAGCACGCCCGTCAGGAAACGGTCGTAGTAGCGAAATTCAAGCAACTGCATTTTGGCGTATTCGAGAATTTGAGTTACGGCCGCGGCATCTTCAGGCCCATCGACCACTACCGCGCCATGAGGGCCGACCACGACTAAATCCGAAGGGTAATATGACAGGCTCGATTGCAAAGATTCTTCAATCGAATGCTTCGCAAGCGTGGCGGTCTCGCCGCGAATCAGTTGCACGAGTTCTCCACCGTAAGAAGCGATGATTTTGTCGGCTGCGGGCTGCTGGCCATCGCCGTCAAAAATTTCGTGAATTTCAACGACTAGATAATTTTCCTGCAGCCAGTCCTCCGTGGCCTTGGTCACGGCCGGCTGTATGTGCTGCAATCGGCCGCGGGCGAGTTGCCGTACGAGAGGCTCCACGTCGGCTGCATCCATCCAGCGCGAGCCTTGTTCCACAAGTGTTTTCATGTCGCAATCGAAGGGCACTTCGACCTGAATCACGATTGCGCCAAACGAGTAATACTTCACGGGGCAAGCCACATTTCCGCCGTTCGTTACGGAAATACAGTCAGCCGTCTCGAGTACAGGAGGATCTTCAAAGCGTACATACCCGGGCGTGCGCCGCGGAAATGCCTGCCCGGACGAACCGACACGCGCGCCCAGCAAATTGCGCAACTTGATCATGTCAATGGATTCGGCCACGTCGTAGAGGAACAGGAGCCTGAATAAGCCTCGTAGTCGCATACCTGTTTTTACCATCAAATGCAGCACAGGGAGAGGATGAATCTTTAATGCTTGAAGGTGATAATTTGCACAGAAGCGCGATGATTCAAAAGGGCTGCGGGATGAGTTCCCATCTGATAGTAAGGCAAAAAGTGGCTGTTCTTGGTAGGCGCTTTACTGAAAGCCGAATGTGGCCTAAACTGTGTGTACTTCGTCCGTGGTGAGCGTAGCTCAGCTGGTAGAGCATCGGTCTGTGGCACCGAGGGTCGCGGGTTCAAACCCCGTCGCTCACCCCAAAATTCCGATTCCATTTCATGCAATCCGAATCTAAATCCTTGTAATGCACTTTGTAGGCTTGCGGCTATACGGACGCTGAAATATTCTGCCCGGCGGAGGCGGCTGTCGAACTGGCATTCGTGGGGATTTGAAATTCAAAAGAAATAGTTGTGCCGGAATGATTTGATTTTATGTTCATGGAACCATCGAACTGGCGTATTCGTTCACGCATTCCGCGAATGCCCACTCCACCGCCTTGCGATTGCAAATGATTCAGCTTTTCGGGCTGAATACCTTTTCCAGCGTCCTGGATTTCCAGGGAAAGTTTTTTTCCTTCGCGCCGTATCCGAATGTGCGCGCTCTTGCTTCCACTGTGGCGATGAATGTTCGTCAGGCATTCCTGCACCAGACGGTAAACGATCAGCTCCATTTCCCGCGGAAGCCTGTCAAATCCTTCAGGGATACTGAGTCTAACTTCGAGGCCGCTACGTTGAACCAGCCCTTCGATGTACCAGCTTAGAGCCTGATTGAGTCCGGCTTCGTCCAACAATGGCGGGTACAGGAGATAGGAAGTCGTGCGTATTTCCTGGCTTAATTGTTGAACGAGTTGCTGGCAATCTTCGGCAACTTTCGACACCTGAGAAGAATCGCGCGTTGCGAGCTCTCCGATTCTCGCCATCTGCATGCTGAGCACAGTCACAATTTGGCCGGCGCTGTCATGCAATTCTCGTGCGATGTGGCGTCTTTCCTGATCCTGCGTTTGCAACAGGCGCTGCGACAGTTCGCTGAGCAGGTCGGATTGCTTTAGAACTTCCGCGTTACGCAGTTCAAGTTCTCGTGTGCGCGCACGCACTTGTGTTTCGAGTTCTTCGGCAAGGTTGCGGAGCTTCTCTTCACTTTTACGCAGTTCTTCTTCTGCTCGCGCACGCTCGGTAATATCAATTCCCGTGGGATGGAGGAATATGACCTTGCCCTCGGGGTCGAGGATCGGATACAGGCCGAAGTCCACAATCCGTTCGGTCCCATCGGCCCAGTGATAGAGAAGCCTATCCACATAAGCCGTGCCTTGCGCGGCTTGCGCGGTGCCAAGCCGAATCTTGTTTTGCAATTCCTTTGAGCGACGCCACCATGGCGTTTCCCAAAAATAACGCCCGAGCACCTCTTCGGGGCGATATCCGCAGGCTTCCAGGCTAAGCCGATTTGCATCGATAACCTTGCCGTCCAGGGTCATGATTCCAGCAAAGACCGAGGATTGTTCAAAAACGGCGCGGAATTTAGCAGTTGCGGCGACGGTTTCCGCCGTGATGCGCTGCTCCCTTTCCTCGTCGCGCTTGCTTTCCGTGATGTCCAGCGTCACGCCATCGAAGGACTTTGGTTGCATGTCAGGGTCGTAAAAAGTGCGGCCAATGGCGCGAATCCATTTTTCCCGGCCATCGACCGAAATTGTGCGGTATTCAATGTCATACGGGAGTCTGTTATAGATGGACTCTTCGATGGATTGTCGAGTTCGCTCGCGATCGTCAGAATGCAATCTTTCGTAAAACGTATCGATCGTCACTTCGGTTTCCGGCGAGAGCCAGAAATGTTCTTTCACACGGTTGTCCCATTTTAATTTCTCAAAAGGAAGATCGCAGAACCAGAAGCCCACGTTGGCCGCTTGGGCGACCAAGTCGACGCGTTCGCGGTGCGTGCGCAGTAATTCTTCGGCCTCTTTGCGCTTTGTTATGTCGAGCACGGTCCCCAGCACACGCAGCGGTGAGCCGTCCTCTTTGTACTCGAGTTGACCGGTCAACTCAACCCAGACTTTGGCTCCATCTTTTCGCAAAATGCGGCCTTGAAAAAAGAGTCGAGCTCCGGTTTCCAACAGATGGGAAATGGCTCGATCGAAGCCATTTGCATCTTCGGAGAAAATGACATTCTCACGGAATTCAGCAAGATTAATGGGGCCATCCTCGCGAGAACGGCCAAAAATTTCGTAAGGGCGATTGTTCTCCCACATGACTTGATCGTTGCCCGGGTACCAATGCCAGATGCCGAGTTCCGCGGCTTCCGACGACAATCTAAGCCGTTTTTCGGATGCGGCGATCGCTTCGCGCGCATGCACCTGCCGGGAAATGTCGCGGAAATAGCAAACCACTCCGTAATCATCGTCCGGAATCGGAATGCGGCTGATCTGCCATTCGTAGATTTCGCGAACGCCGAGATCGAGCCGATTCTCGATATGTTCCGAAACAAAGTAAGGCTCACCAGTCGCGAGCGTATGTCGAAATCTTGCCACGACTTCGTCCGCATATTCTTTCGGCCATAATTTATGGAGGACCTCGTCAAAGTCCCGGCCAATCAAGTTGGCAATATTCTCAAACACATGTTGCGCGGCAGGATTCACAGCGCGAATTTTGAATTGCCCATCAATCAGGTAGACGCCAAGCGGAGCTTCATTGAGAAGCGTTTCAAACTGCTCGGTCTGCCTGCGGAGTGCTTGCTCAGCCTGCTTTCGGATTCGGGCCATTTCCAGATGGGTCTGCACGCGGGCTAGCAGTTCGCGAGCGCTGAACGGCTTGATCAGATAATCGTCCGCTCCATGTTCCATTCCTTCCACTCGGGATTCTTCCCCGGCGCGAGCAGAAAGCAAAATAACTGGAATCGTTTTCGTTTTTGGATCGGAACGAACCTTGTGCAGCAATCCAAATCCGTCCAGCTCAGGCATCATGACGTCGGATAAAATCAAATCCGGCGTACGCTCGCAGACAGCTTCCAGCGCTGCATGCCCGTTGGGAACAGTTTTTACGTCATATCGTTCCGCTAACAATCGAAACAGATAACTGCGCATATCGGCGTTATCGTCCGCAATCAAAACATGGGGGCGTCCCGCCGAGGCTTCGCCATTCCCGGAAATGGGGGGGCAAGGGACCTGCAACAATTCACGCGCCGGCGGTAATTCAGTTGGCAATTCAGACGATTCGGCCGATGGAAGCCATCCAAGCACCTCCTCCAGAAAAGGCGTGGCCCCCATTGCGGTGGAGGCATGACTTCGGCTTGTGCCAATCCTGTCTGAGGGTAAGTGACCACGCCCGAGGGGAAGGCTAACAACAAAGGTAGTACCCTTCCCTAGACTGCTTTCCACATGCACGGCTCCGCTGTGAAGTTTCACCAACTCCTGGACCAGCGCTAGACCGATGCCGCTGCCTTCATGAGTCCGGCTTTGCGTGTTTTGGACGCGATGAAAACGATCGAAGAGACGTGGAATTTCATTGGCAGGAATACCTACGCCGGTGTCACGTACGCGTAGCTCAACCATGTTTCCTGTTTTGACTAGCGAAACAGCGATTTCCCCTTCAAATGTGAATTTGAAGGCATTCGAAATTAGGTTGAGGACAATTTTTTCCCACATGTCCCGATCGATATAAACAGGCTCGCCAAGCTTCGGGCAATCCAAATCGAGCCGAAGCCCAGCTTTCTCAGTAGCCGAGCGAAAAACGCTGGCCAGATCCACGGTGAACGCGGAAAGATCGGTGGGCTGATAGACAACCTGCATGCGGCCGGCTTCAATGCGAGAAAAATCCAACAGCGTATTCACCAGCCGCAAAAGCCGCGATCCGTTGCGATTCACAAGTTCCAGCTGACTTTTGGCCGAGGGAGAAAGATCCGTGTGGCTGCGCGAAAGTAAATCTTCCACCGGACCGAGCATTAGGGTAAGTGGAGTGCGGAATTCATGGCTGACGTTGCTGAAAAATACGGTTTTGGCGCGATCAATTTCCGCCAGAGCTTCCGCTCGTTTACGATCTTCCTCTGCTGCGCGCGCATTCTGAATGGCGGAAGCAACCTGAGCTGCCAGCAAACCATAGAAAGTGTGATATTCCGAATCGAGCTTCCGTGTGGGATTAACTCCTGCGATCAGTATTCCAATTGGCCGGTCTTGTCTGCCTGAACTGACGGGAAGAACGATGGCATCTTTTAAGGGTTGGCCTGCCAAGCCAAGTGGAATGGAAGCGACTGAATCGAGCGAAACGATCTGAGGCAACCCAAATGCCAGGATCTCGTTGATTCGCCAAAAATCCGATTCGCGAGATTTCTCACGCAGGTCAATTTGGGATGGACTGAGCTTGTTGAGGTCGAGGGAAATGCCCGTGCGTTGTTCCAGGAAAGCTAGATTCCCTTCTCCGTCGAGCAAATAAAGCAGGGCGAAGGGGATATCGTCCGGATTTTTGGAGATGGTTCCGAAAGATGAGGCACATGCGGCATCCGCGGTACGTTCAACGAGTCCCTTGGCTGCAAGTTCAGAGAGTGTTTTTAAGCGCCGCGCGTTAAGGACTTTCGGAGTCGTATCTGTGTTGGGACAAAACAGGCCGGCAATTTTTCCGGATTCATCGTAAATAGGATTGTAGGAAAACGAAATGAAATTCTCTTCCAAGTAGCCGCCGCGGTTCATAAAAAATCGTACATCGTCTACGAAGCTGGCTTCCCCTTTCTCAAAGACTTTTTCGGCTAAAGGTCCGCAAAAATTCCAAATTTCCGCCCAAACTTCGCTTGCCGGCTGTCCTAAGGATCTGGGGTGTTTTGTAAGCCCTAAAACCGAAATATAAGCATCGTTATACAAAAATGGCATATCCATACCCCAGCCGACCCACATGGGGTGGAGGGAATTCATCATCAGATTGACAGCGATCCTTAAACTTTGGGGCCAACTTTCAAGTGGACCGAGCGATGTGCCGGACCAATCCTTTTCCCGGATCAGCCGAGCCATTTCGCCAGCGCCTGCAACCCAGCTGGGTTTCAAATCAGATTTTTCCTTTGCGCTGCGATCCGTCATGTCAGAAGGCTGCCGTTTATCCCCAATGCTTCTGAGTGTAGACAATAAATTTTGCCCGATATCTTTTTTGGAAACGTATGCCGCGGCCCCGGCTTCGCGAGCTTGCGCGCACACAATGGCCGGGTCGTTTTGGCTTACGATGATCACTTTGGATTCTGGATTATCCTTCTTAATGACTTTGGTGGCTTCCAGCCCGTTCATGCGCGGCATGGAAATGTCCATCAGCACAACGTCGGGCCGCAGAGATTTTACTTTATCCACCGCTTCAAGGCCGTCAACCGCCTCACCACAAATTTGCACTTCGGGATAGGAAAGCAAAAATGAGCGGATGGCGCGCCGGGTGATCTCATGGTCATCCACGATAAGCACACGAATGGAACTCACTTTTGCTCACCTCAGAAAATGAAACAATTCACATGCAAAAAATCAGCGCCCCGATTTTAAATCGCATGATTCTGCCGGAGGATGAGCAAAAACTTCTTGATCCTCGTAGCATCAACTACTAACTACAGATAGTTTTAAATTTGTCCGAATAACGGTCATTCCATGGCTTTGGCCAAAAAGCCTCGCAAACTGGAACGGAATACTAGATAGGATTAATGGGTTACGTACATACTGCTTTCCCTGTAGGATCGGGCTTATTTTGGCTCATATCTTGACGCAAAGCAGGCGAGAGGTCGGAGTTCCCCACAGAGTGACAATTTTTGTTAACGCCGATGCCTATTGCAATTCGTTAACGGAGCGCCCGGGATTT
>DATHNC010000010.1:0-22338 GCA_035486415.1 Saccharimonadales bacterium (SeqCode) | reverse complement strand
GGCGAGCGATTATTTTGTATTTACGACCAGACGGGCTTGACCCCCGGCCCGATCAGCATGGCCGGATTTGCGCCTTTCCTCGGCATAAACTTCTGGGCGCGCCCGTTGTCCACCTCTGCCGTGTACAGATTTCCTTCCTGGTCCACGTGCATTCCGTGCACTCCCCAGAAACCGCCCGGAAAATCTCCGAACGTGCCCCAGGAGTACAAGAAGTTGCCCTCCAGATCGTACTTGATCATTTTGTTGGTGCCGCGATCGAAGAGCCAAAGGTGCCGGTCGGCGGCGGATAAATGCAGGCAATGCACATCGGACGGCGGGTCTCCTACTTTCCACATGTTCAGGAATTTCCCGTTGGTGTCGAATACCTGCACACGATGGTTGTAGCGATCATTGACGAAAACTCTCCCGCTGGGAACATCCACGGCAACACCGTGCACGCCATTGAGGTAGCCTGGTCGAGTTTCGTTGGGGGGATTTCCCTTCATTCCCCAGTCCATCAGGAACTTGCCGTCCTTGTCGAACTTGGCCACGCGCGTGCCGAGGTATCCATCGGCCACGAACATGGTGCTGTCGGGGAGCCACGCGAGGTAAGTGGGTCGGGAGAAATGAGTGGCGTCGGCGCCGAGCACATTTGGCGTACCGAGGGTCTGCACCAGCTTCTTCATGTCGTGAGTAAACTTGAAAATCGCGTGGCGATAATCGTCCACCAGCCACACATATTTATCCTTGTCGTATGGATTGATGTAAATCGCGTGGGGGCGGCGAAGCATGCTGTCCCACTCCGGCCAAGTCTCTTTGATCTCTCCCTTGGCATTCACAGCAACGATGCAATGGGTCCAGCGCCAATCCACATTCTCTGTGCCATGATTTGGACCATCGAGCTGACCTGGGGGGCTGGCCGCTGTAGCGTCCCGGTATGGCAAGCGGCCGATTGGAAATCCAAGACTCGGCCCCAATTGTGGAAGGTCAATTTCTTTTGGCCGCTTGACGTTCGGCAATTCGCCGCGCTGAAGAATGAAGACACGATCGGGATTTTCGGCGAAAATTCCTTCGCCCGATCCCCAGTTCCAGGCTTCGTTGCCAGGCAATGCGGACAAGGACTGCGGCCAATTCGGGTCCACATCGTACGCTCCGAAAACATCCTGAACACCCTTCTCCCCGGGAACCGCCGCAAACGTAACTTCGGCAGTTTTTGCTTGCGCTTCGGTCTTTTCAGGCGAACCCAAAATTCCCGACACGATAGGAATAGCCGTCGAGGCCAGCCCGGTCTTTATCAAAGCCCTCCTGCTCAATTTCGATATGGAACTCATGTTTCACGCTCCTTATATAAACAGAGATCGATTCGCGCGGAATGTTTGATTGAGACTTCTATCGTGCGCATGGTACGCCTCTCTGGCGGCGGATACAATGAATTTACAATTTCCTTCGACGACGCATTACAAGGGAACGGGCAACACCGATCAGGCGGAGAATTTTGTTGGCTAGATGCCGTAAACCGTCTCACCGAAAACTAAACGGACTTTCGTTGCGGTTGAATTCACTACGCTGTTTGCCGCGTGGTATTCAAATGCCCGATCAGGCTGCGTATGCTTTTCGCAAGCTCCGCGATTTCGCCTTTTCCCTGCACTTCAAATTGAATCTGATAATTTCCAGAAATGGCATGATCGACGGCTTCTTTTAGAATCATCAGCGGCTTTATCACCTGTCGCGGCAGGACCAGACTCATCCACAGGCTGAGGCAGATCGTAATGGCGGAAACAATGCTCAAAACCCACTCCGCCCGGTGCAGAAGGTTTTGCGCCCGCTGATGATCTTCCTGAACGCGCTGCCAATTTTCTCCTTCGAGCGTGGAAGTTAAGGCGAACAAATCGTGGCTCGTCGCATCCAGATCGCTGGCCACTTGCCGCAGTTTTGGGTCACTGGCCTGAATCGTGGACATGATCTGCGTATCGAACGAGCCGACCTGTTCGCGCAATTGTTCGACGAGCTTTGCCCGGCTGTGGCGATCATTTTGGCGGACAAGCGTGTTCAAATCCGATTCGTAATTCCGCACGACAGTTTCGAGACGGCCGCGCTGCGCTTCACCCGGCTTCGAAAAATATGAAACTGCCTCCTCGAAGCCTTGCTGGTAACGGTTGACACAGTTCAAGGCATTCTGGATGGTGACGTCTTCTTCGGGGTGCAAACCGCGAATTTGGTTCAGAATTCCAGAAACGGCCGCAAGCGAATCGTTATTCGCCTTTACGTCCACGGGATCATACAGGAGAAAGAAATTACGTTCCGCTCTGCGCGCCTCAAGCATTTGAATTGAAGCCTGCTGCGCGAGTGTGGCTGATGGCGCGTCCACGCTTACGATGCGATCGACAATCCAGCCCATCTGAAACAAATAATAGATTGCGAGCAAAATAACGGGAGCTAGAATCAGCCTTACTATGGCAAGGCTGAGTGCGACTCTGCGGCGAAGCGAAACGCCAGGTGCGAAAATCCAGAATGTTCTTGATCTCATGGCACTCCCCCGCTGGGCACGCTCTTCTATTTTAACCGGAATCTCCAGCATAAAGGTCTTGCATCTGTATCGGGTCTTTACGGTACACCAAAAATAATCAGTGTTTTACCTTACACTCGAAAAATTGATTTGAAACTGTCAGGGATACATGGAATGTAAAATTCTGGCTTAGATATTGCGACTTGGGTGTATGTTATCGGCGAGCGGGAAGCCTGAACGGCGTTTCCCATCCAAAACTGTCATTTTAAAAAAGTTTCGCATAGCGACCTGTTCTGGTTAAATCCCGAGACTCGGATATGCAGGCGCGCGCGGCAAACACAGGAGGATCCTAAATGAAGCTGGTTAGTCGAAAAATAATCGTTGGGGCAATGATCTGTGCCGTGATTGGCGCTACGACTCTGCTGAGTTGGATGAACACGAAAAAAGTAAGCGCCGCGCCGCAGAAGGAACAGGCTGGCCAGTGGGTCGATCCTGCAAACCCTAGCGATGAGCTGGTGGATGGTCCGTATCGTGTCGATCCCAACTGGCCGAAACCCTTGTCCACGCTGTTTCCCGAAGAAAAGGGTTGGACGTGGGGCGCCGTGCAGGGTGTGTTCGCGCAGAATCCCGATCGTATTTTCGTTGTGATGCGCGGCGAGCTGCCCGATTTGGCAGGCGCAAAGAAAGCATATGTGGAGCTCGAAACCGCATTCGGATTGAAGGCTCACGTGGAGGTGCCGGGACGAGGAATGTATGGGCGAAATGCGTCCGTTGGCCCGTATGCCAGCCCGGGCGAAGCCTCTGACGACTACATGGGTGTCGATGAAAAGGATTACAGATGGAAGCATATTATTACGGTGTACGACAGCAAGGGAGATGTGAAAGAGGCGTGGACCCAGTGGGATTCGCTCTTCAAGCCCGACAATCCGAATGTTTTGTCCCAGGGCCGCGTTCATAAAATTCTGATCAGTCCCTATGATCCGGAAAAACGCGTGTGGGCCATCGACGACGGCCACGAAGTGATCCGCATCTTCAGCAACGATGGCAAGAAATTGCTTCAGACCATCGGCACGCTGAACACAACGACTGAGCGAAACGCAAAAATGACGGGCAATACCGCGCGGCCTTCGTACATTCAAAAAACCGGCCCGCCAAGTGAAACTTTCGGCCGTCAGACGGATATCGCGTGGCTGCCGGACGGAACTTTCTTCGTCACGGATGGGTACGAAGAAACGCGCGTCGTGAAATTCGACAAGAACGGAAAATTCCTGATGGCCTGGGGCGAAAGAGGAGCAGCCGGCGGTCATGAAATGCGGCCAAACTATTTCAACACGGTCCACGGTATCGCCATAGACAACCAGCGCCGTCTTTACATCAACGACCGCAGCAACCGGCGCATCCAGATCTTCGATGAGAACGGAAAATTCCTCAACCAGTGGTACCTCGGCGATGGGCCCACGGCGACGTATCACATTTTCATGACCGCCGACCAGCACCTCTGGATGTCCGACGGTCACGGAAACTTTAAATTCTACAAGTACGACCTGAATGGGAAGCTGCTTTATTCCTGGGGTACGATGACTCCTGAGGCGGGCGGCTTGTGGGGAACGCACCAGTTTGGCGTGGATCAGGAAGGCAATCTCTACACGGCAGAAGTGTGGGGCGGCCGTCCACAAAAATTTGTTCCACGCAAGGGCGCCGATCCCGCTTTGCTGATCGGCCAACCGATTCGCGCAGCCTGGACAAAATAAATACATTTTCGCAACTCAAAAAGGGCCGGGAGAAGATGTTTGCTCCCGGCCCTTTTTCCTTGGCGCAGGCAAGCGCGGCAATGTTTATGCCGAATGGCGCAATCGGGGGACTTACGTGGCGCGTTTAAGTGTGACTCGAATCACGCAGTCCTGAAGCCTGCGTCACAGCAATTCGTTATTGGGTGGGCGACAATTACGTCGAAGTAAAGGAGATCAACATGCCCCCACTCACTACTCCAAGTGCAGCACTTGCGTTTATGGTTTTATTTTTTGTAGCCATCATGGCAATTCCGCTGTTTTTCGCGCGACATGATCGTCGCCAGCCCAGGTGATCACGCGTTCTCTGCGCATTAGCTTGACCTTCTCACTACAGGACCGCGCCGCCTCAGTGCTCAAACGGTGAGTTATAGCCATGTGATGCAACCGGGATAGCTTCAAAATCTCAAATCACAGTTGCATGAATTGAGTTGGGGCAAGCCTCGGAACGCCAATCCCCTGATTGGCGCGTAGCAAAAAACGCCAATCTGGAGATTGGCGTTCCCAGGAAATAGACAATCCAGTGAGTAATGCGGGTTATCCGTCTCACGGCAAAGCGATACGTGTGCGGCCACGCGATGAATTTGTCCACGGTTACGGTCCACACGTAAAAATAATCTTTCTGAATGCCTACCACTTTTTCCGATTCAATTTTCTAAATCGATCACATACCCCCAAGTCTGCCGTCGTGCGCGACTCGTGCGGACAGACGGGTGTATAGTACGTTCCGGAAATTTAGCGGTTCAGTTTTTTGAGTGACACGTCTTTTCGGAGATAAAAATTCATGACGAAACGCAAAATGACGCTTCTCGTGGCGGCCGTGGCTGCCATCGCATTTGTGGCTGGCGCGATTGCCACCAGCAAAATGATTTCCGTGCAAGCAGAGACGAAGCCGGGTTATGGGTTTGCTGCGCTTGCCGGACAGCGCGTGGGCCAGGATGTCGATGGTCCATACCAGGTCGATCCTAATTGGCCAAAACCAATCACCGCATTGCCTGGCCACGAGAAGTGGACCTATGGGGCGGTGGAAAGTGTTTTCGCTGAAAATCCTGATCGCGTATTCATTCTGGAGCGCGGCGAAATTCCTGCCATGAAACGGCCCGAAGAAATTCCCTACCCTTCCGTTGGCCCCAGTATTTCATTTCCTGTCGCGCAAGTGCCCTGGCGAAATGCTTCGGTGGGACCGGTGACGGCTGCCGGAAATCCGGTGTGGAAGGGTTCGCTGGGTGTGGATGCGCGCTGGGAGCACTGCATTGTGGTGGTCGACTCGAATGGCAATCTGATAGAAGACTGGACGAAATGGGACAAGATGTTGCGGCGTCCGCACTCCATTACCATGAACCCATACGATCCGGAAAAACATATTTGGGTGGTGGACGATCAGGGCCACGCCGTTTACGAATTCACGCACGACGGAAAAGAATTGGTGAAAACGCTGGGCACGCCCTACCAGTCCGGAGAGGATGACAAACATTTCAACCGGCCCACGTTCATTAACTGGCTGCCCGACGGAACGATGTACGTGACCGATGGCTATGGCAATACGCGCGTCGTGAAGTTTGATAAAGATGGCAAATATCTGATGGCGTGGGGCCAGCCATCCTTGCCTCCGGACGACACGCGACCGGGGACTTTCCACGACGTGCATGGTGTAGTGTTTGACTTACCTCGACACCGTGTTTTTGTTACCGACCGCTCCGATCATCGCATTCAGATTTTCGACGAAAACGGAAAATTTCTCGACCAGTGGACTACCGGGAAACCATCCACACCACAATTCCTTTACAAAGCAGCTGACGGCTTCCTCTGGATTGCCGACGGCTATACCGCGAAAATTATCAAGTTCGATTTGGACGGACATCTTCTTTACGAATGGGGCAGCGAGGGAGATTGGCCGGGAGCGCTCTGGAATGTGCACGGAATGAGCGTCGATCAGGAAGGTAATCTGTACCTCGCCGAAGTGAACAACGGCCGCGCGGAAAAATTCAAGCCGCGTCCGGGCGCGAATCCGGCTCTCATGGTCGGAAAGCCGTTGTACTCCGCGTGGAAATAGGCCGCGCTGAATAATTGATTCAATCATATTTGGGAACTCCAGTGGCGCGGGCTTCAGCATGCGGGGTTTTGTTCATGAAAGGCCTAAACCCCGCAGGCTGAAGCCCGCGCCATTTAAAAACCTCAGCATTTCGATACCTGGGAATATTTTTGCCGCTGATAGATGTGTTGTGTAACATGTGCGGATGCGAATCATCACACTCGAAGAGCACATCACAACACCAGAAATACTTAAGGCCGCGCAGATGCCTGCGACGGGCGCATCCGCCGCGTTCATGCAAAGCATGAATGCGAAGCTGCTTGATGTAGGCGATGGGCGCATCGCCGATATGGATGCCGCGGGAATCGACATGCAGGTACTTTCGGTATCGGCGAATACCGTGGACAAACTGGACTCGGACGCCGCGAATGCTGTTGCCCGAGACGCGAACGACAGAATGGCCGCCGCAGTTCGCGCACATCCTGGCCGCTTTGCAGCCTTTGCCACTCTGGCTCTGCAGGAACCGGACAAAGCTGCGGCGGAACTCGATCGCTGCGTTCGCGAATTAGATTTCAAAGGCGTGATGCTGAACGGCACCAGCAACGGACTATTTTTCGATCACCCGCGCTTCACTCCGATCTTTGAAGCCGTGACATCGCTGGACGTGCCGATTTATTTGCATCCTGCGCCGCCGCCAAAGCCCGTTATGGAAGCGTATTACAGCGGTCTCCCCGGTTCGCTGGGATTTATGCTATCGACGGCGATGTGGGGCTGGCACGTGGAAACAGGAATGCATTGCCTGCGTTTGATTGTCAGCGGATTGTTTGACCGCTTCCCTGCCCTCAAAATCATCGTCGGCCATATGGGCGAAAATTTACCGTTTTCCATTGCCCGCGCGGAAATGGTTTTGGGCAGAGGAGCGGCGGATTTAAAGCGCCCGGTCGGCGAATATTTTCACGAGCATTTTTATCTCACCACCAGCGGATATTTCAGCACGCCGCCGTTTCAATGCATGCAGCAAGTGGTGGGAATTGACCGGATCATGTTTTCTGTGGACTATCCCTTTAGTTCAAATATTGTGGGCCGCAAATTTCTGGACAGCCTGCCGGTGTCCGCGGAAGATAAAGAAAAGGTCGCGCACGGTAACGCGGAGAAATTGCTAAAACTTTAAATTCCTTGCAGGCCACTCTGCGTCGCCTCGAATGTAAAAACCTAGTGGGCGTTCTTGCCATTTCCTTCCGTACTGTAAGGAATAAATGGCGGCAAATCGATATTACTTTCAGAAAGTTGCGCCTGGCCATTGCGCTTGGCCAGGAGATTTACTACCGCCTTCTGCATCAGCGTTTCGATTAAATAGGCCTGCGGGTTTGACACCGCTGGTTGTGTTTCATCAGGCTTGAGAATTGCAAGAATTTTTTTCTTCAGGTGATTGCAAACGTCCTCGGCGTTTGCGGACGCATCCACAATTTCAAATTTATATTCCTCGGCAAGATGATCGAACTCTTTTAGCAAGATCGTCTGGTAACTGCAAAAGCTGTCGTACATATCGTGCCCTTGAAACAAATCCATGCCGGATTCCCAGTAGTCGAATCCCCCGGAAAATACAACCCTCGGCAACAATTGATCCACGCCAATACGCAGATAGAAGACGGCGTCCGGCTTGAGCGCAACGTTATATATGCTGCGTATCCAGGAAGCATCCATGCCGCGAACAATCGCTCTGGCCATCAAGGAATAGATATAACGATCCGTCAAAACGATGAACCCGGCGCGCAACGCAGGGATTATGTCATTTTCCAGACGATCGATAAAATCGGTTGCGTAGAAGAGGCTCTGGGTAACGTGTCCCAAGTTATTTCCTTCCTTGGCGCGCCGGATGCCGTCGCCCGCAAGCCGCGAGCGAGTGATTCCAGTGTCCAGCACGGCGTGTCCCAATTCCTCGAGCCAGGGCTTAATCAAATTGATTTGAGTCGTGCGCCCCGCTCCGTCTGTCCCTTCAATGACGATCAGTTTTCCAGTGAGGTTTTCCAGCCGCATCCCCGGAAGAGTCTTACCGTAAGTTTGTCTCATTGTTTAGTCCTTAATTTCTTGGCGTCTTCCAGATGCGTCTTTACGATTTGTCGAACCTGCGCCTGCTGCGCTTCGACCGGCATAGTGGCGTCAATGACCGTGAGGCCGAACTCAGGAATCATTTTTTCATATTCGTTGATTATCCGGCCCTGAAACAGGCGAAAACTTTCTTCCGCATCAGTGCTCAATCCCAGATCGAGGCCGGCTTCGTAATATTTGAAACCATCGCGCGCGCCTGTGAGGCGCCCAATCGCAGTTTCCAGAGGAACTCGAAAGTAGAAGGCCACCGTTGGTTTTACTGCGAACCCGTAAAGTGCACGTACCCATTCGCAATCCATGCCACGAGCCACATCACGTGCAAATGCCGTGTAGGCATAGCGATCGCAAAGCACTACGGCTCCTGCTTTCAACAACGGCAGAATACTTCGCTCGGTTCGATCCGCGAAATCAGTCGCGTGAATCGCTGAAAAAGTGGCAGGAGTTAGCAATTTCTTTTTCTTCCCCAGCTTGGTCGTATCTTTCACCAGAGTGGAGGAATTCCACTCACTAAAGACCACTCCATAACCCTTGGATTCTAACCATTTATGAAGAAGGCTCAACTGCGTGGACTTGCCCGATCCATCTATCCCCTCGACAATAAACAGTCTTCCGGGAAGGCCATGTTTTCCGTTTTGATGAACAGAAGCAGACGTGTTCGGGATGCGAAAACTATCGAAGGAGTCCGGCTGAATACAAGAAGTCATATCCATTTTTTCGCTCTGTGCGTTCCAAAACGATGCATCTGCATATACCAATGCAAATGATCCTCTTGGATCGTTTTAATTTATTGTTTCAATTCGGCACAGATCCCCCTGGCCGAAGCATTACGATCTACGAATTACCCTATTCACGCACCTAAAAAGTATCTGTATGTATCCTATTGGTGAATACGACGCTAAAAAACAGGTTGTTTTACGCTAAGTTAACGGCACCGGTCCAAATTTCCTTGTTGGATATCACAAAGCTGAAAGGCTGGCTAAATTTGCGTGACAATCATTAAGGGTTATATTCCCGGCCAGAACTTTTCGTAATTTTCCAATCTTCAATTCATCCCTAGTCGTGTTATCTTCCTCACTAATTGCTTGGGCATAAAATCAGCTGTGACTTCAACAGTTAGAAAAATTTGACTTGAGGGAGATCAACATGAGGAAGATCAAGGCCGGCATTGCCGCTGTGGCTTTGTCCATCGTAGGCGCATACATTACGTTCGCACAGCAGCCCGCGCAGCAACAGGCTCCGCCTCAACCCATGAGTTTCTTTATTACCAGCGCAGGTTCAGGCCATGGCGCGAATCTCGGCGGCCTCGCGGGGGCTGACCGAATTTGCCAGACACTTGCCGCGGCAGTTGGCAGCGGCAATAAAACCTGGCACGCCTATATGAGCACCAACGCAGCAAACGGACAGCCCGGCGTAAATGCACGTGATCGTATTGGAAATGGTCCGTGGTACAACGCCAAGGGCGAAAAAATTGCCAACAATCTTGCCGACCTGCACGGGGACACGGCTGAACAAGCGCGCTTGGGAAATAACCTCGTGAAACTTTCCGCGCTTACAGAAAAAGGAACGATGCTCAACGGCCGTGGCGATACTCCAAACGTGCATGACATGCTGACCGGCTCGCAAACAGACGGCAGGGCCTACACCGATGGGATGGATCACACCTGCAGCAACTGGACGAGCGAAACGACTGGCACAGCCCAGCTTGGGCATTTTGACCGGAGCGGCGCGAACAATACTTCGTGGAATTCCGCTCACCCAAGCCGTGGTTGCAGCCAGGACAATCTGGTGAGTACGGGCGGTGCGGGATTGTTTTATTGCTTCGCGGTAAATTAAAACTTTTGATGTCTTCGGCTGTCCAAAAAGTAACGGGGAGCAGCCTGGAAAATAGGCGCTCCCCGTATCTGACGCCCGGATCGTAATTACGCAGAGGGACTATTTGGAATTCGCAGGCGGCACTGCTGCGGCGGATTCAATCGAGGTCTGCTGGCTTATAGCAAGTTGCCAACGGCCATCGCGAAGCGTCCATACGCGGACGTTGTAATAGGGCTTCCCTCCGCGGTGGGGCACGTGATGCGAAATCATGACCGCGGCGTTATCTCCGAAGTCATGAATTTCCATCGCTGTAATCGGATCGCCAACGGTGCCAACTCCGGCCTCCTCTTGTTTTTTAGCCAAAACCACACGATCGGCCTTACCACGCATGGACGAGTTATTGATGATCAGAAATTCGTCTGCGATATGCAGAGGCCAATCCGTCGCGTTTGGATGCCATTCGTCCACCTTCGTTTTTTGCCAGTCAGCAAGAATTATCTTGTCCATGGCCGTCTCAGGTTTATATGGCAATGTGCGACAAGGATTTTCGCAATCCCCCTGACTCGGAACCATTGATCGCGGGACGTCCGCATTCACGATTGGAGTGTCTAGTTCGATAAATTCGCGCCAGCCCTCCGGACGCTTCACCCAGATTCTGAGGAACCGCGCGTTATGATGCTCGCCAATTACGGTTTCGATCTGGGTGTAGAAATGCGTTTGCACCTTTTCGTCGCCAGTATTATCCGTTGCGAATGCAGACAAAGCATTCAGCGCTTCCGCTTTTTTTATTGATTTGCCTGATATATCTGTCCAAACGAAATCCGCATCCAGCAATTTACCGGCTGCCGCTTTATCGGATTTCTGCAAAGCGGACAGCATGGATTGATCTGCTTGCAGAGCGGACTGTTCACCCTCGTCAGCTGCGACCATTTGATTTCCCAAACCCGCGGTTAGTACTTCAGCGCAGACTAATCCAAAGATGATTACTTGATTTAAATATTTTTTCACGCGCCCTCCCAGGCTTCCATTCTGTGATGCGAATTCTAGTCCTAGAAAATGAACTCCGCAATTGCGCATTCCGGAATCCAGTTATCTATATGTCTGGAGGATAAAATCGGTTTCAATCTTTTTTATTAGAAAGCGGAGGAAGGAAGGAAGGAACATGGACCTGAAGAGGCAATTGTGCGTGTAACCCTCGATACAATTCTCTGGCATGGCTCGGCAGTAGTTTGGAGATAATTGAAGGATTTTTCGTGAAAATATACGGTGAGCCCTTCTAAACGCACTTCGCCCTATTTTAATCGGACTTTTTCATAAGTCGGACCACACCACTACGCTGCGCGGGACGGAAGAGCCGGGACTTGCTCGATTCCAATTACATTGACCGAATTTTCATGTAACGAACGAGATCCGGAAGCATTTTAACAACGCCGATTGCCAATATGACGAGACCAATTCCCTTTATCGTTTTTTTCGTCTCATTTCTCATCGTTTGCCCCTTCGCCTGAAGATTCAAACTCACTGCCAATCGAATAAAACTATGCCGTTGCTGCGGATCGTGAACGATCCAGTCTGCTTTCAAGAAACTGCACGTATTCGGGCATTCCTACGCCGGTTTTTGCGGATAACTTGAAGACTTCCATTCCAGGCCTCACAGCCTGAATGTTTGCGCAGGCGGCTTCCTCATCAAATTCCACGGCGGCCGCAAGATCCAACTTTGTAATGACCGCAACGTCAGCGCTGTTAAATATAGTGGGATATTTGAGAGGCTTATCCTCTCCCTCGGTTACCGACAGTAAAACGAAGCGAAGATCTTCGCCGAGATCATACGATGAGGGACACACTAAATTTCCTACGTTTTCAATAAATAGAAAATCCAATTCATTCAGATTCCAACCCTCCAGAGCCGTCTGTACCATCGCCGCCTCCAGATGGCAGACCGCCCCAGTGAGAATTTGTTTCACAGGAGCCCGGCTTCGCGCGAGGCGAGCCGCATCGTTTTCAGTAGCCAGATCGCCCACGAGCGCCGCAACGCGATATTTGGAACGAAGCGTGGTCAAAGTTTTTTCCAGAAATACCGTTTTCCCGGAACCGGGGCTGGAAACAAGGCTCACGACCAATACTCCCGCTTGACGATATCGGTCACGAAGCGATCGCGCGATCAAATCGTTTTGCTTGAGAACATTTTTCCGAACTTCCAACATACGCGGTTCGCTGCTCATTGTTTAAGCTCCAGCGCCACAACTTCAAGCTCTTTTCCGTGCAGAACTGTGGGAGTGGGAGTCCCGCACTCCGGACAGCAAAACCACTGAATCGATTGCACCATCCGTGCCACCCGACACTCAGGGCAAAACACTTCGACTGGAATTTCTTCGATTAAAAGTTGCGAGCCTTCCAGGGCAGTTGATTCGCACGCCATTTCGTAAGACGAAAGAAGGGCCTCCTTTACGACACCGGACAATCGACCCAATTTAAGATGCACAGCGTGTACCTGCGCTCGTCCGTGGCGTTCCGCTTCTTCCTGTGCCATTTCAACGATGCTCATTGCAATCGAAAGTTCATGCATATGCCAAGCCTCGCGTCCGAACTCACACAGCGCCCTTTGCAGTCACAGTTTGTTTGGAATTCAAATCAATACTCGATAACGCTGCAATCGCAGCCTGCCCCAGGCTAATTCCGCCGTCATTCGCAGGAACCACATGGTTCGTCCAAATATTTAGATGCAGAGGCAGCAAAAGGTTTTGAATGTCGCGCAAGAGCAACTCATTTTGGAAAACGCCACCAGAAAGCACCAACGTGGTCGTGTCGTACCTAAAACACAGCATTGCAACAGCTTCGCCGAGGCCAGTGGCGATCCCGCGCTGAAACGCACGCGCGATTTCGCACGTGTCCCGTCCGCCCAAACGATCATGAATCATTGCACCGAGTAGCGGCCGAAAATCCAATTCGTTGTCCACGAAGGGAAACGGGTAGGCGTCTGGGTTCGATGCGCGGTTGGCGAGGTGCTCCAGCCAAATGGCCGCTTGCCCTTCGAAGGTTATTCCACGCGTAAAGCCCAGAAGCGCTGCCGCTGTATCAAAAAGACGGCCGGCGGAAGTTGTGGTAAAGCTGCGCAAGCCAGCGTGCACCATTTGCAGCGCGTCTTTGTACCGCGACGGGAATGAAATTGGCTCAGCAGTAAAATCATGACGCTCCGAAATTTGTGAAAGAAATCCGGCAGCTGACTGCACCGGGAAGATAGCGGCTGCATCACCTCCAGGGAGCGACACAGAGCGCAGATGTGCAATGCGCTCAAATCCGCCCATCACAGATCCCACAAACATTTCCCCGCCCCAAATTGTGCCGTCATCTCCAAAGCCGGTGCCATCGAAGCTCACACCGATGACTCTCTGATCCCACGCGGCATGCTCGGCGAGGACCGAAGCGATATGCGCGCGATGGTGCTGCACAGATCTTACTTCCGAAGCGCGTAGTTCTAACGCATATTGCGTTGAAAGATATTGGGGGTGAGCATCGTGCACGACGAGCAGTTCGCTGGAATCAATTTCATACATGGAAAGAAGATCCTGAACAGTATCGCGGAAGGAGCAATTCGCCTCGTAATGATCCAGATCACCAATATGCTGGCTGACAAAACATTGCCCGTTGACAACCAGCGTCACTGAATTTTTGAGGTCAGTGCCTAGTGCGAGTATCGGGCGTTCCGTGGGAATCGTCGCAGCAGCGCCGGGCGCATAGCCGCGGGCTCTTCGCAAAATTGTTGACCCGAATGCGCCAGCACGTACAACTGAGTCGTCTACACGACGAGCGATAGGACGTTCACCGATCAGAAAACCGTCCGCGATTCCAGAGAGTTGCAGGAGCGCGGCTTCATCCTCATAAGCGATGGGCTCGCTGGAACGGTTCGCACTGGTCATTACCAGAATTTCTGGAGCGCCCGCGGCAAAAAGCAAATGATGCAAAGGACTATAAGGAAGCATCACGCCTAGTTCACTATTCTCGGGAGATACTCCAGGCAATACTAATTTGGACTGAGCAAGTACGATCGGCCGCGCGACGGAATTCAGCAATGATTCCGCCGCTAAATCCAATTGCACCAGCCTGTGCGCAACTTCTATATTTTTCACCATCAACGCAAATGGTTTTTCCTTGCGAAATTTTCTGGAGCGCAGCGCGGATACTGCGTCTCCATTTTTCGCATCGCAAGCCAAGTGGTAGCCGCCAAGTCCCTTCACCGCCACGATCATCCCCGACGCAAGATAATCTGCAGCCTCGCGTATGGATCGGTCGTCGTCGCGCACTACCTCGTCCGGTGCTAAAAAGAAGTAGTGCGGCCCGCAATCAGGACACGCGATAGGCTGCGCATGAAATCTACGGTTTGCGGGATCGCCGTATTCGCTGGCGCAGTATTCGTCCAAAGCCCATGCGGCCATCGTCGTACGGGGCCGGTCATAGGGCAAGCTTTGAACAACACTGTATCGCGGACCGCAATCCGTGCAATTGATGTACGGATAGTGGTAACGGCGATCCCGCACGTCGAATAATTCTTTCAGGCAAGTTTCACAAATCGGAAGGTCAGGTGAAATTCGAACCGTGGGTTTGCCTCCGCCGGCACTTTCATGGATCGTGAAGTTTTCGTAATTTCTGATTTTTGCGGCTTCCACATTTATGCCCGCGATAAATGCGGCCTGAGGCAGCCGAGATTTCATTTCGTCGAGAAATAATCGGATACAGTTCCCTTCTCCCTCTACATGAATCTCGACACCTACTTCCGCATTTAATACCCAACCGCACAAATTATTTTCTCGGGCAAGCCGATATACGAATGGGCGAAAGCCTACACCCTGCACCACGCCGCGCACTTTGATGTCAAAGGCTTGAGTTATAATATTATTTCGCGTTCACGACGCAGCTTCTGCCTTGCCACCCAACCTGTAGAACTTTTCCATCCTGGACCAGTAGCGGGACCGTGAAAGGAGGCTCGGAAAATGCGCGCAAGCGCTCCCATGCCTCGCGATCCGTCTCAATGTCAAATTCCTTAAACGCGCTTCCCTTCCATTCGAGCCATTCCCGCATTTCTCGCGTGTACGGGCAGCCTTGTGTTCCGTAAAGCTCCAGGCTAGCCACGGCCCAAATCCTCCAGAGTTTCGCAAATAACGTGATATATGGTTGCTTGCACTTCCTGAATCCGCGGAATGTAATCCGATCGAACAATAATTGGAAAATCCGCCAAGCCGCGCCGCGCAACTTCGCCGCCGTCATAGCCCAGTAGCGCTACGGTCAGCATCTTTCGTTTGCGAGCCTCTTCCAGCGCCATCACAATATTCTTCGAGCCGCCACTGGTGGAAATTCCAACCGCAATGTCATGGGAGCGCGCTTGCGCGATCAGCTGGCGCTGGAAAATTAGTTCTGTGCCGACATCGTTGGCGATTGCGGAAATATTTGCCGGTTCCATCGACAGGGAAATTGCGGGAATCGGCTGACGGCCGTGCGGCGGCATGATGCAATCGATGGCCCAATCATTGGCGTCCGTCGCCGATCCTCCATTGCCGAAAATGATGAGCTTCCCGCCGCGATCGATTCGTTGTCGAATCGCCACTGCCGCAACGCCGATTTTTTCCGCTTCTTCGACGGCGGCAAGCTCTCGAAGAATCGAGTCGTCACGCACCTTCATCTGAATCGATGCGGCAACTTCGGAAATAATGTCGACCGTTTCCTGTTTTTCTTTGCCCAGGAAGGGATACAGAAATCCAGCCGCTCCCACGTCATGCCCTAATTCGCGATGCTCAAAGAACACATGAACCGTTTCCCAAAGTGTGTGATAAAGAATTTCAATTAATTCCTGATGCATGAACGCATTTGGCGCGGCAGAATTAAAAAAATAAGAACCGGACATTCCTGGCAAAGAGAATGTCATCGCCCCGCGGCCTCGTGCCCATTCCAATGAGGCCCAAACTTCGCGGTCACCATCAGGAGGACCGAAGCCCATAACGATGTCGTCCGGTCGCAGCAGGGTTTTTAGCCAGGGTTCAAATGCCGCGGAGAGATCAAGCGCCGGAAGAGCGCGCTTGCCAACAATCACCGGATGCACGAATTCCACAGAAACGTGCTGCGCATCCGTAGCGTACGGACCGCGGCCGAATGCCAGCAAGCGGCCGCCGCGCAAAAAACGCTCAGACATTTCGCGGCATGTTTCCGCCAGTCGCAAAGCCTCGGCTGCAAAAAAAGATTGGAGCAACTGGTTGCGCGCCAGCAATCGCTGCTCGATTTGAGTTGTTAGCTCCAGACTTGTGGCCATTGTGAGTCCTAGCAAATTCGCGGCAGCGGGTCACCCACCAGCATGTCGATCATCCGTGTGCCGCCATAAAGAGTTGTCACCAAAACAGCTCCCTCTGGCTGTTCACAAACTTCACCAATCAATTCGGCATTGTTCCCGCCTGGCGTCGAACGCAAGGCATGCAGTGCCGCGTCAGCATGCTCAGCGGAAACGACTGCCAGGAATTGGCCTTCGTTGGCGATATGTAATGGATCCATGCCGAGAAGTTCGCAAGCTCCACGCACTGGGGCGCGCACGGGAATTTTTTCTTCGCGCAGAACTATTCCGTGGCCGCAGTCTCGCGCCAATTCATTCAAGGAAGTCGCAACGCCGCCGCGCGTCGGATCGCGCATCCATCGCACGCCAGCGCCTGCAGCGCGGACGACGGCTTGAACCAAGGGAAAAACGGATCGCGTGTCGGATGATAATTCTGCCTCAAGATCCAATTCTCCGCGGGCCAGCAAAATGGTAATGCCGTGATCGCCAATCGGGCCGGAGAGCAAAACCTTGTCGCCCGGTTTCACACTTTGCGGGGAAATTTCCACGCCGGAAAGCGGTCGGCCGATTCCTGTCGTCGTGATGTACATTCCATCGGCCTTGCCGTGCTCCACGACTTTTGTATCGCCACCGGCAATGATGACTCCTGCTTTTTCCGCAGCCCGACCTATGGCGCGAACTTCCGCTTCCAGAATTTCAGTGGGCAAACCCGCTTCCAGAATGAACGTAACGACGATCGCTTCAGCCCGCGCGCCTGAAACAGCGAGATCATTTACCGTGCCGTTGATGGCCAATTCTCCAATCGAGCCGCCGAGAAAACGTAACGGCTTGACCACGAAGCTATCCGTGGTTATGGCGATTTTCGTGCCATCGAGTTGAATGTGCGCGGCGTCACTCAGCGGTCCCGCCGAGGAGCCAAACAGTAGCGGCGCGAACAATCCTTCCACTAACCTGCGGCTGGCTTTGCCGCCCGCTCCGTGCGACATTTCAATTTGCGTTTCGCGAAAACTAATTTTGGGAGCAAGCGTGGCCTGTGTTGACATTTTTTCCTCAATCACTCGCCGCATTCGAAATCGTTATGGGTTTGTGAAGCTGGTAGCTGTAATAAGCCGCACACGATCCTTCCGAGGAAACCATCAAGGCGCCAACCGGCTGCTCGGGCGTGCATTCATTCCCAAACAATTTGCACTGCGATGGTTTTAATACGCCCTTCAGAACTTCGCCGCACTGCGCCGCTTTCGGATCGGTAACTCGCACGCCCGGAACGGAAAAGCGTTGTTCGGCGTCCCACTGCGCATAAGCTTCTCGAATCTTTAAAGCAGATTGCGAAATGAAGCCCAGGCCGCGCCATTCGAAATAAGGGCGCAACTCGAACGTCTCCGCCATGGCGCGCAGCGCCGCGCGATTCCCTTCCCAGGGGACGACGCGCTTATATTGATTTTCAACTATCGATTCCCCGATGCGGAGCTGGCGCAAAAGCATCACGATGGATTGCAGAATATCGAGCGGCTCGAAACCGGAAACCACCACGGGTTTACTTTCATTCTTGGCGATCCAGTCATACGGCCTGCAACCGATGACGGTGGAAACATGCCCAGGGCCAACAAAACCATCCAGACGCATATCAGGAGAATCAAGGATTGCGCGAATCGCCGGAATGATTGTGACGTGATTGCAAAACACGGAGAAGTTGCGCAGGCCTTCGTCTTTCGCCCGCATTAGCGTCAGGGCCGTGGACGGCGCGGTTGTTTCAAACCCTATGGCGAAAAACATCACGTGTTTTTCTGGATTGTTCCGCGCAAGCTTCAGCGCGTCGGCTGGCGAATACACAATTCGTACGTCCATGCCGCGAGCTTTGTACTCCAGCGGGCTGCCATGCGTTCCGGGCACGCGCATCATGTCGCCGAATGCGGCAAAAATAAAATCAGGCCGCGCAGCCAGCGATAATCCATCATCAATTCTGCCCATGGGTAAAACACAAACCGGACAGCCGGGACCGTGAATCAATTCCACATTGGCTGGCAGCAAATCCTTCAGGCCAAAACGGTAAATCGCATGCGTGTGACCGCCGCAAACTTCCATAATTCGGTAATGGCGGTTTGAATCGGCAAGCTTCCGTATTTCTTCCGCCGCCCGCGAGATTAATTCCGGTTTCCTGAATTCATCCACGTATTTCATGGTTTCGACCTTTAATCGGCGGATCTGTTTCTCCTTCTCCCAGACCATAACCGCGCACTTCTTCCATGGCCGCTTCGGTCTCCCCAAGCATCATGAGCGTGCGCATTTGATCGAGCGCGTCCGCCTCGCTGATTTTGCTCATCGCGAATCCCACATGGATCAACACCCAATCGCCTGCAATCGGCGGATCATCCTGCAGCAGTCCCAAATCCACTTTGCGGCGCACACCTACGACTTCTACAACCGCTAGCAAATGGTTTTGGGGATCAATCTCGACAATTTTTCCCGGTATGGCAAGGCACACGATGCAACCCCTTTTTACAAAAACTTCAATTCACGCTTGATAAGTATTTTCCGGTTGTTCCTGCCCTCTAGCCACGAGCTCAAAGTTGAACTTCAACTCGTCCTTAAGCTTTAGCGTTCCACCCGCGAACGAAACGGGCTTAATTCCGAAATCAGTTTGCCGCAATGTGAATTGGCCGGAAATGCGTAACATTGTTGCCATCCTTGTCACGCGCGCATCGATCAGTTGCAGGCGCTGGACACCATGAAACGAAAGCTCGCCAACCACGTGCGCAACCAGCAATTCGCCGCCGAGCTTCTGAATAGAAACTTCTGTGCTCTCGTAGGACGCCTTCGGAAACTGATCTACGTTCAAGACATTCGCATACATCTCTTCCTCAAGTTTTTTCCGATCGTCACTTTTCATTCGATCCAGGACGTCCATTTGTTTAGTTCGTATATTCAGCCGGACCCTAGCATGTTCGAATGTGTCCGGTGAAATTTCGACTTCTCCGTTGTAGTCGCGTATCGCAATCGTAGGATTGTGGCCGAATGAGGAAAGCAGACCCGTGGAAAACGCCTGAACGGTAAACCTGCTTCCCGTTTTATCAATCACGAATTTCGCGATACTTTTTTGCGTCCCGGTATCCATGGTCACTGTGCCTGCTCCCTTGTTCAGAACCGTGTCACTTTATTTCAGGCCCATTCGGCACTTTTCCCGCAAGTATTCGGGACACCAGAGAGTCGATGAGTTTCACGCACTCATCTACCGCGTTTGCCACTTGCGCGCTCAATCCCATTTGCCCTTCGTCTGGTCCCAAGGTTGCCGGGACGCAGCCGACGACCAGGACACGCTTGAGTTTTCCGCCCATGTTTTTAGCCATTCGCAAAACATTGAGCGGGTGCATTCCATGAGGATCAACGAAGCCCGGTTGCGATGGCGGGGAATCCAATTGATTTGAATCCGGCTCGAGCACGAACAGCGTTCCGGGTTGGCCTTCGTCCGGATAAGCGTCCACCAGAATTGTTGTTTCGTAACCTTCCATCAAAGCGTAAGCGAGATCAAATCCGCGAATGCCAAAGTCCGCAACTTTCACGCCAGATGGAAACGCATGACCGGCAAGACGTCCGGCTACTTCCACCCCGAAGCCATCGTCTCCAAGAAAAATATTTCCAATCCCGGCGATCAGAATCTTTTTTATTTCCTCGGGCCGTGTTCGTTCTCCTTCAGTCAATGGTCTGATTTCATCCACAGCGAAAAAGAATCGATGCCCGGGCTGCCGCATCATTCCAATATCTCTGCCCGGATCGTCGTCAATCACCACGCAAACGTGCACTTTTCCTTCATAGTCCTGTTCGATGGATTCAACCGTCGCAATTTTTCCGTCGAGCGCCAGATCAAAGACATCGCCGCCCGCCTTCGGTTGCAACCGAACGCGATTGCCGCAGCGGACCAGCACGCCTGCAATCTCGACGGACTTCAGGCATGACTTGTCTTCGAGGATCTGCCATTCCCATTCGTTCATGGCAATTCCCCTTTCGATGCGCGCAATCCGCGCAGCGCTCCATGAAGCTTGTTCCAATGCTCTTCCGGCAAAGCTTCGGTCCGTTCCAAGATTCGGCGCGCGCGATCATCGGACCGGCGCATTTCGCCTTTCTCTTCGTCCGTCATCGTCAGAATCCGCAGTGACAAAATCTCGTCTATTTCCGACCCGTCAAATAAATCGCCCGGGCTCTCCGGAGCGATTTGCGGGTAGTCGTACAAAATAATCGGCGAGGAAAGCATGGCATTGCGCTCGCCTTCTACTCCCACAAGCACGGGCCACGTGCCCACATTTTGGCAATCGCGAACAAGATTGCGATATCGGTCCGGAGGATCAGCCAGCGAAATAAATTCGCCATCGCTCACTTCGAGAATCGTGTGCGCGGAAACCAGGGCTTGCGACAGGGCCATGTCGCGGTTTGCGTCGTTAGGATTTTGCACGTAGCTTTGATTCGCGATGATCACAGTGAGCTTGAATACATCAGGCGTAACCATTGCGGCCTTCAGTTCAATCAAGCCTTCCAACTTTGCTTTGCTACGCTTAATAGCCCCGACAATTCCTCCATTCTCATCTCGAATAGACTCCCTTTCTTGCTTTGCGCACGAACGGAAAGGCCACTGCATTGGTTGCTGCGCCAAATCAGATATTCCGAATCCGGGGATCTCTATCGTTTCTTCCGCAGCCTCCTGCCAGGGCTGAAATATCTGTCCATTTGCTTCCAGGCGTTCGACGCGTTCCAACTTTTCTGGTTCAATCCACAAGTGTTCGTCGCATGCCGAGGTCAACTTTGCGATAGAACGGTCCACCATGCGCAAAAATCTCACACGAATCAGGCATTCCGTTTTTCGATTGCCCGCGACCAGACACTCCGTTTGCATGGCCCACGCATCACCGCTGTTTTTAGCGTCACAATACTCACGCGGATAGACCACCCCGAAGTTGAATCGTTGGCGGTTCTTCACTGCGGAAGGCCGGTAGGGGTAAAGCATGTAACCTTCATACAGCACGGCCCTAACAATCCCGTCGACCAGCGCAGTGTTCACGATTGCACCGCTTCTTGAAGCGCACTCAACGCCTTCTCTAGTGCTTCTTCCCACGTGGGTATCCCCTCGCGAACTTTAAATTGATATAGCTTTTCGAAAGTATCTCTGCGCAGGGCTAGCCATGCGCTATTCGGGTAATACAAATCCATCAAATCTTTCCAGATTTTTACCGGCAGGCGATATTTAGACTCTTTGTCCCAGGAAATCGGAGCGACCTGCAAGGCATCATCCTCTGCCTCGTAAAAGATGGTGCCGCTGAATTGAAAGCACAATGGCAAATCACCGTTGTTCAATCCGTAAAAATATTTTGTTGCCGGGATATTAAAATCGAATGTGCATGGGACGCACATTTCTGCCAACACAGTGCCTGTGAAACGGGGGACCACGAGACTCGCATGCGTCCACAACATGTTCCGCAATGTCCGTCCCCAGCGATCCGGCTCGCCGAATAAATCCTTTAGATTTGCCTGTTCCGCAGTGTCATATTTCCTGCGGGTAGCTTCAATCTGAATTTGGGCGCGGGCGCTAACACTCTGAATCGCCTGTTCGGCAACTTTATTTTCGATCTTCACTTTGAACGACAGTTGGGGAACGGCGGCATACGGAACCACCTCAGCACACTCGACTGCGAATGTCAGATTAGGCATTGCGGCTCCCTTCGCCAATTCCCGATCGTGCTCTCAGCGCGGCAAAGAATGAGTTAATTTCCCGCCAAACTTCCGTTCCGCCGGAGAGCCCGCGCCAGTGCATGCG
>DATHNC010000009.1:0-3236 GCA_035486415.1 Saccharimonadales bacterium (SeqCode) | reverse complement strand
GTGCACACACGTCAGCCGAGCCATCGCTTACACTTATGAATTTTGCCCCAGGCAGGACCTTCGAATCACCCGCCACGCCATATGTATTCTGATGGCCGATGAAAGGCGTGTCAAACGCCGCCGCGCTATGGCTTCGGTCTTCAAAGCGGTTGTAACGGGGCAAGTCATTTTCGTTGCCTCGCCACGAATCGTGAATTATGGATATATAATCCGGCACCGGTCCTTCGGCGCGATGCGGAAAGCTCCAAGCCGCACAATCACGAAGGACATCAGGAGGAGAAAAACGTGCCATCGCGATCCATTCTAAGATTCATGGCGATTCTGACCATTTTGCTTTGCGCTGCAGGTGTGAAAGCGCAGCAGATGCCGAATCCTTACGGCCCACCAATCTCGCTCGAAAACGCGAAAAAGGCCGCTGCTGCCGCAATCGCGGAAGCGCGAAAAAACAATTGGACCATGGCCCTTGCCATCGTGGATCCCAATGGCACGCTCGTCTATTACGAGAAGATCGACAATACGCAGATTGGAAGCGCCCAGTTCGCCATCAGCAAGGCGCGCTCGGCTGCGCTCTACAAGCGCCCGACAAAATGGTTTCAGGACCAGGTATCCAAAGGCGGCGATGGCCTGCGGTACTTGGGGCTCGAAGGAGCTACTCCTCTGGAGGGCGGAATTCCTATCGTGATCGAAGGCAAGATTGTCGGCGCAATTGCACTTTCCGGCGGCACTTCGTCGCAAGATGCCCAATGCGCACAAGTGGGCGCTGACGCATTGAAATAGACCGCGCGATCCCTATTCCTCACGCGGAATGTCGGAGTGTGCTTCCTCCCGACAAGCAGGGTTATCACTTTACTAAACGGAGATACGCTCGATGCGAAGGTTTGCCTTGTGGTTGGTCGTTCTGATGATCTTAGCGGTTGCGTTACCGATTCGAGTTGTCGCGCAGGCAAAGGACGACACACCCGCAAGCAAACCCGACGCGGCAAAGCCGGAGCAATTCAAGCCGGAGCAACAGACAAGCAAGGGCTCCGTCACCGTTGGCGGGAATCTCATCAATTACGACGCGTACGCTGGCACTCTCGTCGTCCACACGAAGGATTGGGATGACGTCCCTCAGAACAAAGATCCAAACGACAAGAGCCAGACGCCTGAAGCCAGCATGTTCTATGTGGCGTATTTCAAATCCGACACAAAAGGTGCGCCGCGTCCCGTCACATTTCTCTACAACGGCGGCCCAGGTTCTTCGACCGTATGGCTGCACATGGGAGCATTCGGGCCGAAGCGCGTCGTCACCATGGACGATTCCCACACGCCGGCCGCGCCATATCCGGTAGTCAACAACGATTACAGCCTTCTCGATGTGAGCGATCTGGTATTCGTCGATGCGCCCGGAACTGGCTTCAGTCGCATCAGCGGCAAGGATCGCGAAAAAGCGTTCTACGGCGTCGATCAGGACGCACATGCGTTCGCGGATTTCATCGTGCAGTTTCTAAGCAAATATGGACGATGGAACTCTCCTAAATTTATGTTCGGCGAAAGCTACGGCACCACGCGATCCGCCGTGCTGGTCAATGTGCTCGAAACAGAACGCGTTGTGGACTTCAATGGCGTTATTCTTCTGTCGCAAATATTGAACTTCAATTTGAGCGCAGACGGCCCGCAGTTTAATCCTGGAGTCGAACTCCCCTACCAAGTCGCTTTGCCGACGTACGCCGCATCCGCCTGGTATCACCACAAACTGCCGGATGCGCATCAGGAACTAGCTCCGCTAGTCGCAGAGGTCGAGCGATTTGCGATGAACGATTACGCACAAGCACTCGCAGCTGGGTCTACGCTCGCGCCGGAGCAGCGCAAGGCGATCGCCCAAAAGCTGCATCAGTACACCGGCCTTCCGGTGGAATACATCGAAAAAGCAGATCTGCGCATCAACGGCGGAGAATTCGAGAAAACGCTCCAGGACGACACGGGCACGACAACTGGCCGCCTCGACACGCGCTTTTCCGGCCCCACCTTGGATCCTCTTAGCAAAGAGGCGGAATACGATCCTCAATCAGCGGCGATCGGATCGGCCTACGTTTCAGCTTTCAATGATTACGTACGCAAAGAATTGAAATTTGGCGAGAACAAGACTTTCAAGCCGGAAATCGAGATCTGGAAGACGTGGAATTTCCTGCATCAGCCTCCGGGATCCTCTCTACCGCTGCCAATGGCAACGAACGTGATGCCCGACCTGGCGATGGCAATGAAATACAATCCGGACCTTAAAATACTCTTGAACGCCGGCTATTTCGATCTCGCCACGCCGTTTTACGAAGGAGTCTACGAAATGCAGCACCTGCCGATTCCGCTCAAATTGCAGAAGAACATCGAGTTTCAGTTTTACGAATCCGGGCACATGGTGTATGCGCGAGCAGCTTCGCTTAAAGCGCTGCATGACAATGTGGCAGCCTTCATCCTCAAGGCCGAAAATTCCAAAACCAACTAGGAATAGGCGATATTGAAATTGTAATTGGCTCGGTCTGTCAGATGAGAAAATCCGCGCTCAGGACTTTCGCGCGTGGGCCTGCGCTTGAAATTTCGCAGGTTCAACGATGGCTCGATAGACTCGCCCGCGCCCAATCAGATGATCGCTCGCGCTGGCTTTCACTTCGAAAACCATGAAGCGCCCCTTGTGCTCCACCAGCCGCGCGGTCGCTTGAACGGAAGTTCCTTCAGGTACCGCTTTCAAATGGTCCACTTCGATCCGCGTGCCAACGGTAATCGCTCCAGCAGGCAGGTCCGCCTGAACCGCCTGCGCAGCCGCTATTTCCATCATCCCGATCATCGCCGGCGTCGAGAGCACAGGCGGCAACTGCGGGTTGTAATGAGCGAGAGTCCATTCTCGCGGGACTATTTTCTCCACCACGGCCTCAAGGCCTATGCGGGGACGTTGCTCCGGAACAGCGACCAGCGAAGCTGTACCTTTCGAAGACTGCGCTGGATTCTTAGAGCTCTTTGATTTTCCCCGCGACTTTCTTGAATTGCCCGGCTGTTTCATCAGGAAGGTTCGCGGGCGGCAACTTCGCGCACAAGTCGTGGATCGAGGAAACTGTGAACAAATTCCGCCATCGTAATTCCAAGCTGACCCCACAAACGCCGCTTCAGGCCCCGATATTCCTGCGAACCGCTGAAAATATCGCGCATCAAGTCGCGAAACGTCGGAGAGTAGTTAACGAGCTGCACCATGCGCGTGGTGATCG
>DATHNC010000008.1:0-15461 GCA_035486415.1 Saccharimonadales bacterium (SeqCode) | reverse complement strand
GCCACATGATTGTGGACACGCCCGATGAAAAAAAGTTTTACGTGACGAATACGGTTTCCGGAAGCGTGAGCGTGATCGATAAAACTTCAGGAGAAGTGAAAATAATTTCGACGGGACCGGGCACTGAAGGGATCGCGATTTCTCCGGACGGAAAAGAAGTGTGGGCCGCCAGCCGCATTGACGCAAAAATTTCGATTATTTCTACTGCAACGGACGCGATTGTCGCGGAATTTCCGAGCGGCGGCAAAGGGCCGAAGCGAATTGCGTTCACTCCGAATGGGGCGCAAGTGTGGGTTACGAATTCCGCCAGCAATCAGACGACAGTTTTTGATGCACACGCGCGCGAAATGATTGCTGCACTGGAAATGGCCAAGGCCCCGAGCAGCCTTTATTTTTCCGGGGATGGCCGCCGGCTGTTCGTTACCAATGCAAACGCAAATGAGTTGAGCACTGTGGATGTGGCTTCGCGGAAAATTTTGACCGTGGTGCCGATTGGCACGGACCCGGATGGAATTATTTGGTCCGCGAGATAAATGGGCATTAAGTAGCACAGGCTTCAGCCTGTGGGGGTTAGTCCTTCCAAGAACAAAACCCCACAGGCTGAAGCCTGTGCTACTTAAACCCAATTGCTCCGATCTATCTACCAGCCGCAACCATGGCGATGGCCGGCTGAAGGCCCTTCATCATCGCGGCGAAACCCGGCAAGTCGAGCGATTGCGGACCGTCGGACAGAGCGCGCTCGGGGCAAGGATGCACTTCGACGATGATGCCATCGGCGCCGATAGCGACCGCTGCACGCGCGGCTGCAGGAACCAAGCTTCGGCGTCCTGTTGCATGCGACGGATCGACCACGATGGGCAAATGGCAAAGTTCCTTCGCGAGAGCAACGCCCGCAAGATCGAGAGTATTTCTCAGCTCGGAGTCAAACGTCTTAATTCCCCGCTCGCACAAAACCACGTTGGGGTTTCCGCCTGAAAGCAAATATTCCGCGGCGAGCAGCCATTCTTTGATGGTGGCTGATGGTCCGCGCTTCAGCAGGATCGGCCGCGGCACGGTGGCCAGTTTTCGCAAGAGTGGATAATTTTGCATGTTGCGCGCGCCTACCTGCAACATGTCGGCGTACTCGACAACTGCGTCGAGGTCTTCAACGCCCATGACTTCGGTGACGATCGGCAGGCCGGTTTCTTCGCGCGCTTCCGCCATGATCTTCAACCCTTCGAGGCCGAGGCCCTGGAAATCGTAGGGCGAGGTGCGCGGCTTGTACGCGCCGCCACGAAGCAAGTGTGCTCCGGAAGCCTTCACCCCGCGCGCGGTCTGCATCAGCTGATCGCGCGACTCGACCGAGCACGGCCCGGCCATCACCACCAGTTCCGGTCCGCCGATCTTTACACCTGACACATCCACAATGGTGCGGTTGGGCTGCAGTTCGAGGCTGACCAGCGTGAACGGCTGCGAGATGGAGATAATATCCTCCACTCCGGGCGCGACTTTTAGCGCTTCGACTTCGGCGCGACGCCCGCGATTCTTTCCGACCACGCCGATCACTGTGCGCTCAGCGCCCTGAATCAGGTGAGGAAGGAATCCGCATTCTTTTATTCTGTCCATAACGTGCTCCACTTGTTCCTTGGTTGCGTTTGCCGACATGTTGACGATCATTGCGAGTCTCCTTTGGCTTCCTGCTGTATTGCGAGCTCTTTAGGAAGCTCGCTTTCGTCAGCGTAAAAACAAAAAAGCCGCGGGACCCTTTGGGTTCTCGCGGCCAGTTCTGGGATTCTTTCGCGCTTTCTAACTTTTCGCCTTACCTCGTCGCACGCGCGATCCGCCCCTGGCCGCTTCCCACCCAAGGGAAGCGGTACGTAAAGGCGAACCAATAATAAGAGTTTGAATGCATGCGAATGTGAGGATACGCAGGTATGTACTTGTTGTCAAGTTTTTTGGCGGGCGAGGAGGGGACGCAAAAAAGGCGAAAGATTAACACAGAGGACACAGAGAAAGATGAGAAAAACACGAGAAATTAAACCGATGACTTAAAAATTCCAGACCTTCCATTTATTCTCTGGTTTTCTCCTCTTTTCTCTGTGTTCTCTGTGTTAAAGCTTTTGAATTTTGTTTCTCCACGCAAAATTGAGAGGCCGCTGTGGATCTATTCTCCCATACCGCGCCGAACGTCCTCGCTCAGCACGATGGCTTCGGAAACTTCCTTCATTGATTTGCGCCGCTGGCGACTCTGGCGCTGAATCGTGAGGTAAGCCTCCTCCTCGGTCAGCTTAAGCTCGCGCTGCAAAATTCCTTTGGCGCGCTCCACCAATTTGCGGGTCTCCAGTTTTTCCGAAAGATGCAGGTTTTCACTTTCGAGCCGCGCCATCTCGATTTCCGCGCCGACCAGAAATCCAATCGTGGTGACCAGCATGATTTCGCGTTCCGTATACACGTGAGGCTCGCGATTCTGCAAGTTGATGACGCCAACGATCCTTCCGCGACACATCACAGGCACGGAAAGAAATGCTTCAAAGCGATCTTCCGGCAAATCTTTGAACAATTGGAAGCGCGGATCTTGCGACGCATTCACCGCCACGGCCACGGGCTTTCCGTGTTCGGCTACCCAACCTGTGATGCCCTGCCCCAGGCGAAGCTTGAGGCGATCGACGACATCGGGGTGCGCATTTTTGGAAGAACGCAGGATCAATTCGCCATCTTCAAGCGCGTAGAGGAAACAGGAATCGCAGCTCACGACGGATGCGGCGAATTCAACGATCTGCGAAAGCACTTCGTGCAAGGGGTCGGCGGCAGCCATGCGGCTGGCCATTTTATGAATGAAATCGACTTCCGGATTCGGGGCCATATCAAGTTTTGTTTGCTCTGGATTCACGGCTCAAGGCTACGCGCGTGAATCGTAAGTGTCCAATTTGTCCTATGGATGCAGAACATAAGACTTTGTTTGATGTAACACGGGGGAAATAAAGTAGCGCCGGCATCTTGCCGGCAGTTCTTGATAATTGTTAATAGAAAACTGCCGGCGGGACGCCGGCGCTACAAAACCTGGGCTTCGCGTTTTAAGCTAATTATGCAATTGGTGGGCTCTCGGGGAGTTATCTTTACTTTTAACTCGTTCGCTTTCTTTGCAAAATTTCGGCGCTGCTTTGCGCGGCCTCGCTTACGAGGTATCCCATCTTGGGGTGTGTCGGCTCCATGTCCGGAGCGATACCGTGCTCGCGGAGCCTCTCGCTGGTTGTGGGTCCGATCGAGATGATAGCCATGCGTGTGAGAGCACGGCGGAGCGCGTCTACTGCATTCATTTCTGCGGCAATTTGCAGGAGATGGTCGGCTTGCGTGGCGGTTGTGAAGAGGATCACATCCAATTCTTTGCCGGCAATCGCGGTGATCGCGGAGCGCAGCGGTCCTGTATCTTCCGGCAGAGCCCATTCGTAAACGGGAACCGAAGTAACTTGGGCGCCGCGCGCGGCAAGACCAGCAATCAATTCCTTGCTAGAGATCCCATATTCCTGAATGGCCACGCGGCGTCCCTGCAATGGAAAAGTTCCCGCTTTTTCGTCCAGGGCGCGCATAAGTTCGTGCCACGTATTTGGTTCGGGAGCAATGACGGCCACCGGAACATTCCATTCCCTCAGCACTGCCAAAGGTTTCGGCCCGCGCGCAGCGATTGTAATTTTGCGAAGCTCGCTTAAATATGCTTCAAGAGGATGAACTGTCTCCACCACTTTCGCGAGCGCTCGCGTGCCAACACCCGTCAGGAAAATAACCATGTCGAAACCGCCCGCAAAAAGAGTGCGGGTAAACGCCAGCGCTTCGGTGTTGGTTTCCAGAGGAACTTCGCGCATGGAAGGAGCAATCGTTGCCACGCCGCCGTACGTGGCGATCAGCTTGGCCATTTCTGGGCTGCGGCGGCTTTCGAGCGAGAGGACTCGCAAGCCTGCAAAATTGTTAGGCGAATTTCCGGATTCCATGTTCTTTATGATGCCGCAAGTGCAGGAAATTTCCGCAAAGAAGTTTTGGGTCGGGGTCTAGTAGCACAGGCTTCAGCCTGTGGGAGTTCGTCCTTGCGAGGACTAAATTCCACAGGCTGAAGCCTGTGCTACTTAAGGCGATCAGGTAACTACGGTTTCTACTGGTTGATGAAAGCTGCGGCCTTTTCGTTCCTTACCCAGAGCGATGGTTATGATGAGCACGCCGATGGTGACAATTTCAAATCCGGCGAGCGCCCACTGATAGCCAATGTGTTCCTGCAACAAGAGCTCAACTGTATTGGTCGGCGCGGCAATTAAAATTCCCAATTGGTAGGCGAGCCCGGGAACAAGACCGCGCGTTTCATCCGGCGAAAGTTCGCTGAGATGCACGGGAATCACGCCCCATGCGCCTTGCACGCCTGCCTGCATCAGGAAGGAGCCAGTCGCCAGCACGAGCAGCGAAGAACCAAATGCCCACAGCGGAATCACGAACAAGGCCAGGGACATAGCGGCGATCATTGTGACTCTTCGGCCCATCTTGTCTGAAAATTGCCCGAAGGCAATTGCGCCAACGATGGCCCCGACATTGTAAATAATGGCCATGTAGGCGCGCATCGCGGGAGCTACTTTGTGGACGGTGCCGAGAAAGTCCGGATACAAATCTTGCGTGCCGTGCGAGAGGAACATCATGAACGTCATGAGCAAAACGAGATAAAGAAAACTCTTCCATTGCGTGGCCACAATTTTGAGAACCGCGCCGGTCGATGGCGCGCGGTGCTGTTTCCATGCTTCCGATTCCGGCACGCGCGCGCTGATGTAAAACGCGAGCAGCGCGGGTAATCCGCCGAGCCAGAACATTGGACGCCATCCCCATGTGGGCAGCACAAAACGTGCGACGATCGCCGCAAGGATGTATCCAAGCGAATATCCGCTCTGCAAAATTCCGGAAAGAATTCCACGCAATCGCGGCGGAACGGATTCCATCGCAAGCGATGCGCCAATGCCCCACTCGCCGCCCATACCGATGCCGTACAGGGCGCGCATGATCAGGAAAAATGTAAGGTTGGGAGAAAATCCGCAAGCCAGTTCCACTACAGAAAAGAAAACCACGTTCGCCATCAGTGGAATGCGGCGTCCATAGCGGTCCGTGAGCAATCCAAAAATAAGAGCGCCCACGGGCCGCATCGCGAGCGTGACGAGAACCGAGGCCACAACCTTTGCTTTCGTGACATGAAAATCCGCAGCTAACTTGTCAAATAAGAAGACGACTACGAAGAAATCGAAAGCGTCCAGCGTCCATCCCAAAAATGAAGCGGTTACGGCATGGAACTGTCCAGCACTCGACAGCCCCGCCACACCGCTATCGCGGTCTTTGTTAAACAATAATTCCTCCCAAGGGTTCGGTCGTCACGCGTTGCGAAATATCACGATAAAGCAACGCGCCACACACTGCGGACAATGCCAGAAGCATCATTCCAGTTCCTGGCACGCCCAAACAAATTTTTCCAATGCCAAATAATGCCGCATACACCATAGCGCAACCCAGTGCCCACGCCTGTAAATTTTTGCCCAAGTCGTGTGTTTCAGGCAAATCAGGCGCCAGAGCCGCGATGCGCCGCCATCCCGCGGCATGCGGCCGCACCTTGCGGTAAAACGGCAGCAGAATTTCTTCGGGCTCGGGAGGCGTAAGCAATGTGACCGCGATCCACACGGCAGTTGTCACCGCCGTGGTCGTGAGTGTTGTCTTGGCAAAAATCACAGGCCCGCTTCCCGTAAACAACTGCCAGTGATGCAGGATTAACGTCATCATGAGCGCGGTGGCCATAGCCGAAATTTCGCTCCACGCGTTGATGCGCCACCAATACCATCGCAGCAAGTAAACCCCGCCGGTCCCTGCACCCACTTCGAGCACCGCTTCCCAGCCCTGGCCGATGGTCACAAGTTGCGCCGAAACATAGGCCGAAGCCGCGACCAGCAGAAGTGTGGCGATCCGCGAAACGTTTACGTAATGTTTTTCCGTCGCATCGCGCCGAACAAATCGCCTGTAACAGTCTTCTACCAGGTAAGAACTGCCCCAATTCAGCTGCGTGGCGATCGTGGACATGAACGCGGCCATGAATCCCGCAATCAAAATTCCGCGCAACGCGTGCGGCATATATGTGGTCGCTATAAGCATGTAGCCTGTTTCCGGATGTTGCAAGCCGGGATATAGGGCAGCGGCCGCAAGCGCCGTCAAAATCCATGGCCACGGGCGCAAAGCATAGTGCGCGATGTTAAACCACAGCACGGAGAGCAGCCCGTGACGCTCATCGCGAGCGCTGAAAATTCTTTGCGCTATGTAACCGCCGCCACCCGGCTCCGATCCCGGATACCAGAAGGCCCACCATTGCACGCCCAGATGCATGAGAAATGTGAGCACCGGCAACGTCCACAACGCTTCGCCCGTTAGGCCGCGGGAAAAATCGGGAAACATCGCCGTGATGTTCGATGCTCCCGGACCTGCGATGTCACGCATGGCCGAAAGTTTCGCCAGCATGGCGTGCATTCCGCCGGCGCCGCGCACACCGTAATAGGCAACGGCGATCACGATGCCCATTTTCAAAACGAATTGAAACAGGTCGGTCCACAACACGCCCCAAAGACCGCCCAGCGAAACGTAAAATCCGGTAAACGGAATGAGAAAGAAAATGCAGATGGCAAGACTTGTGGATTCGCTTTTGCCAAAAATCGACCCCACAATGCTGGTCATCGCTTTGGTCACCCAGCCGAGGATCAGGCAATTCATCAGCAATCCGAGGTAAACGGCGCGGAATCCTCGCAGGAATGCGGCAGGCTTCCCCGAGTAGCGCATTTCGGCGAACTGCACATCGGTCAGCAGGCCGGAGCGTCTCCAGAGGCGCGCAAAAAGAAATACAGTCATCATTCCCGACGGCAGAAAACTCCACCACAACCAGTTCCCCGCAATTCCCTGTGAGTAAACGAGTCCGGTTACCACAAGCGGCGTGTCAGCGGCGAATGTTGTGGCGACCATTGACGTTCCCGCGAGCCACCAGGAAACCTGCCGCCCGGAAACAAAATATTCTTCCGTGTTACGCCCGGAGCGCCGGCGAAAATAAATCCCCAAAGCGAGCATCAGCAGCAGATATCCGGCGATCGCGGCCCAGTCGAGTAGCGTCAGTGTCATGAAATATCCGTCCTCGATGGATCCAAACTCTTGTGCAGGAATCGGCTGTTCAGTTTCGTGGCAACCGTTCGAAGTGTCAAACAAAAATAGAAAGTTGGCGCGTTCCGGGGCCGTGGGTATTCAAGACTCCCTAGGAATTGGCGCGTAGTCTATCCCTCAGGTTTTCCGGCGCTGAAAGCGCTGAAGTACGCTAGCCCAGGGCAACGCCCTGGGTTTTAGTGCAAACGTTTTTGTTGTGCCCTGAAGGGGCGCAAGGACCCTCCGCCCTTTCAGGGCGCGTATTGTTCTTGTGGTCCGGTACCCGGGGCGTTGCCCCGGGCTATTATCCTTCGCGCCGTCGGCGCAGATTCGGGTTCCGCGGATTCATGGTACGTGGATTTGTTTTCTGCGGATGTGTGTTCCAGGGTTTTGTGGTCTGCCGGTTCGGCGTCCGCGAATTCGCGGTCCTCGGACTTGCGGCCTGCGAATTCGTGTGTAGCGGATCTGTCGATGCAAACATAACCGCAACCGAAAATTGAACCGCGCATTTTCGACGGATGGATTCGTCGTGTACAATGCCTGCCACCATGATCATTTTTAATTTGCAAAACCTGTTGAGGGATTCTTCTCTGTTTGGATTGGTGAAGCATGAGTAGCTGGCCGCGCTCCCTTTCCGCACCTCGCGTCGTGAATATTGCCGACCTGCGCGCTCGCGCGATGCGCCGCCTGCCGCGCGCGGTTTTCGATTATCTGGACGGCGGCGCCGAGAGCGAAACCTCCTTGCGCGAAAATGTGCGCGCATTTGAATCCCTCACATTTCGCCCGCGCAATGCGATGGCCGTGCCGCAGTGCGACCTGCGCGTAAAAGTTTTGGGTGCGGAACTCGCTTTCCCCGCGATTCTCGCGCCCATAGGCTACAGCCGCCTGATGCATCCCGAGGGCGAATGCGCGGCAGCACGCGGAGCGAGCGCGGCAGGCACTGCCTACATTCTCTCCACAATTGCCGGACACAAATTAGAAGACGTTCGCGCCGCCACGAAGGGACCTGTCTGGTACCAACTTTATTTATTGGGTGGCCGGGCTGCCGCCGAAGCCGCGTTGGCACGCGCATGGGCCGCGGGATTTACTGCACTTTTCGTTACGATCGATACAGGCACGTCAGGAATGCGTGAACGAGACATCCGCAACGGCACCGGACAACTGATGAGCGGAAATTATTTCGGCATGATTCCGCATCTGGCCCAATTTTTCACGCATCCCGGATGGGTAGCCTCCTATTTTCTGGACGGCGGCCTGCACACATTGCCCAACGTAATTATTCCCGGCGTGGGGCAGATGGCACTGATCGACGTGGCCGCTGCGCTCGCGGATTCTGTTGTGACCTGGCAAGATTTTCACTGGCTGCGCGATGTTTGGCCCGGCCCGATCGTCGCCAAGGGCGTCCTCACGGGTGACGACGCTCGCCGTGCCATCGACGTAGGAGCAGCAGGCGTCGTTGTGTCCAACCACGGTGGCCGCCAGCTCGACGGTGTTTCCGCCACGCTGCGCGCGCTTCCGGAAATTGTGCAGGCGGTGAATGGGCAAGTGGAAGTGTTGGTCGATGGAGGCGTGCGCCGCGGCGGCGACATTATTAAAGCAATCTGCATGGGCGCGCGCGCCGTGCTCGTAGGCCGCGCCTACGCCTACGGAATGGCCGCTGCCGGCACACCCGGCGTACACCGAGCCATTTCAATCCTCCGCGCAGATCTAGAACGAACAATGAAGCTCCTGGGCTGCGCGTCGATCAGCGAGCTGGATCCATCTCTGATAGGGCTGCCGCGAGATTGGCCGAACGTCAGTTGAAAGTTAACAGTTTAGAGTTGAGAGTTAAAACAAGACCAGGACCCTTTAGTTTCACTAGTCACCAGTCACCGGTATTTTCCACGAGTCACAAATTACGATTTACGAATCACGAGCAAGGGGGGAGAAGGCCCCGGGTTCGTCAGGGGGATGCAAACCCGGGGCCGGGGGGATAAAACAGAGCAGGGGCCGGAGTAATATTTTTTAAGGCCGCATTCCAATATCCGTCCGTGTAGCAGCATGAACCAGGAAACTAGGACGACGGGCCCACAATAATCTGGCAAAGCTTGTGTAATTCTTCGTACGTGAAAACCATTCGCAAGGCGCTCGCGGTTCCTTCCAAGTGTCCCAGTCCGGACATCTCGCTAATTTCTCGCAGCTGCTCTTGGGGGAGGCCCAGAAGGTACGCGGCCCGTCCTTCGTCCACCAGTTCTCTTCGAACTTCCTCGTTGATCAATCGAGTCTGTAGTTTCATGGGGCTCCTCGTCCGAACGCCAGGGTTAAGAATCTAGTTCATAACGAGGCTTGCCCAATTGTCCTGCTCAACGGCCAGGATCATGGGCTTGTAGATGTCGATGTCCCAGGTGTCGCCAATTCGAAACCGAACCGCGCCATCGGATTCTCCAACAATGATGCCGCGCAAAGGAACGCGTAAATCGCCAGCTGCCACTTGCAGAATCACTGCCTGTCCTACCCAGGATGCATATGCGCTTGGCATCTCGTTGTCCCCCTCAGGTCGATTTGCTTCTGTCTGCTTCCGTCTGACAATTGGCATTTTCCATTTCGTTGCGGAGACTAACAATGGTACGTAGGCCACAATTCGATAGGAGAGAAGTACTGTTAGCCGTTGCGGCACAATTTTTTTGGCCAAAATAGTACAGGGTACTTGAGTACTTCGCAGCTAGCACGTCCGCTTCATTGTTCTGTTCGCCGCGCGTCTGCAAACTTGTCGCATGCCAGCGTTCCGAGTTCCCGAGCCAAACTCCAATCGTCAATCAAACAGCGGTTTGCAAGCGCGCATTGCGGCTCACACCAAAGACGGCACGGGAATCACTCTTGCGCTCGGCGGCGGATTCTCCAGAGGCTTTGCACACCTGGGAGTTCTGGAAGTTCTCGAACAGGAGCGCTTGCCCATTTCCAGAATTGTCGGCACAAGCATTGGCGCCTTGCTCGGAGCAGCTTACGCGGACGGCATTTCTTTAAGTGATCTGTGCGAACTCGGCAGGCGCGTGCGCGTTCGCGATTTTCTGCGGTTTCATCCGCGGGAATCCAGCCCCGGCGAACAAAGAAAAGATTGCATTGGTAAATTCGTCCAAACATGGTTTCGAGCCGGGTCGCTGGAGGAGCTTTCTATTCCAACGTCCATCGTGGCCACGGACCTGGACACGGGAGCACCTTACGTATTTTCCCGCGGACCTATTGAAGTGGCGATTCGCGCCAGTTGCGCTTTCCCGGGCCTGGTCAAGCCGGTAGAGCATGAAGGCCATCTCTTGGCCGACGGCTGCATTGTGGCACCTGTGCCAACGGCCATTGCCGCGAGGAACAACGATGGATGCGTGCTGGGAATCAACGTAGGGATCCAGGAAAACATTTCGGGCTCGCCGGAAGATGCAGTGAAAATTTTCGATGTAAAATACCGCTTGTCGCATCGAAGCTCGCTGGAGCCCTCCTGGTCTCGCTATGCGGATTTACTAGTCGAACCGAAAGTTGGCCATTTCGAGTGGAGCGATTTTTCTCGCGTTGACGAAGCCGTAGCCGCGGGGGCAGAAGCCATGCGGACCGCGATTCCCTTTATCCGAGAGATTCTGGCGCGGCGGCAAAAGCAGTTGCACTCCGCCCAAAGCCTGCCATCCAGGGCTGAGCGGGGTTTAACCCTGTGAAAACGTCCACGTTCATGCGAAACCTGATTGCTATTCTCGCGCTGGAATGGGAACTTGGCAGTCAAGACCCCGTCATTTTCTGCTACCGTATAGGTGTGCAGCCTGCGCGGGTTTTTCTGGGACGATTTAGCAAGCGCCGGCAACCAGAATAGGGGTGCGGGCTTTTCGTAAAGCTGCCTGCGTCAAAATATCATGGCGTCGATCCAACAAATCCTTCATTTCCTCTTCAATGTAAAAGGCCTGATTGAGTGGGGCGGCACGTTGCTGGTGTGCGGCATTGTCTTCGTAGAGACGGGATTCTTCGTGGGCTTTTTTCTGCCCGGCGATTCCCTGCTGGTCACGGCGGGCGTGTTTGCGGCCTCCGGACAATTAAATATTGCAGAACTTCTGCTGCTCGTTCCGATCTGCGCGATTGTGGGCGATCAGATTGGCTACTGGATCGGCCGTAAAGCGGGGCAAACTCTCTACCGCCGCGAGGATTCGTTCATTTTTCGCAAGAAACATTTGCAGCGTGCTCACGATTTTTATGAAAAGTACGGCGGAAAAACCGTGATCCTCGCGCGTTTCATTCCCATCGTCCGGACGTTTTGCCCGCCCGTTGCAGGTGCTGCGCAGATGCCCTACAGCCGCTATCTTGCCTATGACGTGGCCGGAGGAATTCTCTGGGGCGGTGGCATGGTTCTCGGCGGCTACACTCTCGGACGGCAAATTCCGAACATCAGCCAGAACATTCACTACGTCATCGCCGTGGTCATTTTCTTGTCCTTGCTTCCGCCTGCAATCAGCGTGCTCCGGTCCCGATCTTCCGGTGCCGCAACCTCTGCATCCGTTTCTGAGCGCCCGCAGCCTGAGAATGAATAGCCATGCCGATTCTCGGCCCTCCCATTGAAAAGATTCCCCATGCGATTATTTTTGATATTGGCCGAGTGATCATTGGCGTTGACCTATCTCGCTCCATGGGAGCGCTGGGCCACCGCGACGGCCTGACACACACGCAGGTTCTGCGCGACCTCGAGGCGGATAAAAACTGGCTCGATTGGCAGGAAGGCCGCATGACGCCGCGAGACTGGCACGCGCACCTTTCCAGGAAGCTAGGCTTTTCTTATTCTTTTGAAGAATTTTGCGCGATCTGGAATAGCGTCCTGCATCCGGAGCCCATTTTGCCGGATGCCCTTTTCGAGCGCCTCGGAAAAAATTGCAATCTGGCGTTGCTTTCCAACACCGATCCGATCCACGTCGCGCATTTTGAAGCGAATTATTCTTTTGTGCGCCACTTCCATACGCGCATTTACTCCTGCCGCGTTGGATCAAGCAAGCCCTCACCCATTATCTATCATCACGCGCTGCGCGAAGCCTCGGCCATGCCGGATGAAGCCATGTTCATTGACGATCTCCGCGGCAACGTGATGGCCGCAGCCACCTTGGGTATCAACGCGTTTCATTTCACGACTGCCGATGATTTGCTTGCCGAATTTTCGCGACTGGGACTTTGGTAGGACAGGCTGAAGCCTGTCTTGTTTTGAATTCTGCCGAACTGACAAAAATTCAAAAGAAGACAGGCTGAAGCCTGTCCTACAAAATGCTTAGGGAGTGGACCACAGCAGTTTGCGTTCTTTGCCGTAGAGGCTGATTGAGGCGGCGGTGGTTTGCTTCGGCTGCTTACCTTTTGCTGATTGCAAACCATTGCCAATACTGGTGGTGAAGCCATCGGCGTCGGACATTTCGAATGAGGTTCCTGCCGGGGCCACGGCCATGCGTGCCTGGATGTCAGGGCGCTCACCCACCAAAGAAAGCTGAGAACCGTTGCCGCTCAAAACGCTGATGGAAACGCCGGCCTTGTGCTGCGGATCAGACATGAGCAGGAGCGGGCCTTGCGGGGCGTCATCGTTCAGGGAGAGGGTAACAAGCGCCGTTCCAGCCTCGTCACGTAATTTTAGGCCGGGACCAGTGCCTGTCATGGAAAGTTCCGCGCGCACTTTGCCGTTCGAATCTTTCAGAACGAAGCTGTGCGCTTCGATCAGCTCCGGCGTCACGGGAGCGGCGGGCGCTGCGGCGGTTTTGGGCGCTGTCTTTTTGGTTTGTTTGGTTTGCCCCAGAAGGCTCACCGAAACAAAAGCGATCAGAACAGTGAGTGCGCCCAGCTTGAGGCGGCGATTTTGCTTCTCCAGCCGTTCGATTCGAATTTCCAGTGTTGTTTTCTCGCAAATGTTTTCCATGACTCCCCCAATCCATTCATCTTAGCAATGCGTTAATTGAATCAATACTGGAGAAAGAACGCTCGGAACGTATTGCAAACTATCCCGCGAATGGAAAACCAATACCCGCGAGAAATTTCAGAAGCAAATCAAGTTTGAAAGAATGACTGGTTGGAAATATGGACGGTTTTGGCCGGTTTATATTTCTTAAATTTATAAATCAAAGAACTACATTACTTTCCGACCTCCCGGAATGCGAAATGGTTTGCCATTCGAATTCATCTGCCGCATTTCTTAGGCAATATCCAGAAAACTCATTAATCGCGTAAACTTTTCATAGAGGAAAGAAACGAGAAAATCGGGGCAAAGCTGTATCTCCTTGCGGTTCAATTTGATACCGACGCCCTGTCCGAATGGCCACTTGGCGTTTCGCGTGCATATCTGTCAAGAGGAAAGGGTATTTAAAAGGGGGATGACCTATGACTGATATGAATGACAATTCCGTGACCGTAAGTCGTGGCGTACCGGGCTGGGTTGTTGCGATCATTGCGGCATTGGGTGTTGTGGCCGTTGTAGGGCTGGTAATGGCTCACAACGCGTCCATGCAAGCGCAGGATATTCAACAAACGTTGGAAGCCAAGGCGAAGACAATGCAAGCCGATTTCGCCGGACAGATCTCTCAGTTGCAACAGCACGAGGCGCAGGCGGATACGTCCAACGCCGGTTTGCAGAGCGACTTGAGCGTGGTGACCAAGCGTCTGCGTTTGACCCAAACGGACCTGAAGAAGGCGCGGGACGAAGCTGAGGCCATCCGTACAGAAGATCAGCAGAAGATTGCCGAAGTCGATGCCGCCGCCAAGACCGAACTTGCCACCAAAGCCAGCACGGATGACGTGAAAGGCGTGGACGGCAAAGTGGACGGTGTCCGCACCGACCTGAATGGCACACAGAATGACCTGAAAATGGCGCGTAGTGAATTGGGAACGTTGATTGCTCGCAACCACGAGGACGTGGAACAGCTTCGCCACCTCGGTGAGCGCGACTACGTCGAATTCACGATCGATGCCAAGAACAAACCTGTGAAGGTCGGCAGCTTTATGGTCGAACTCCGCGGGACGAACCCGAACAAGAAACGCTATAACGTTTCCTTGATCGTGGACGATTCACGCATCGAAAAGAAGAACCTGCCTGTCAACGAACCCATCTTCTTCCATCAGGGCAACGATCGCCGCCCGCTGGAACTGGTGGTGAACACCGTTGGCAAGGATAAGGTCACCGGCTACATCAGCGTGCCGAAGGCCAATGGCTCGCAGTCTGCTGCCAGCGACTAGGTTTAATTTAAATCAGCAGGGACGGGACCGGGCGCCGCTTACGCGGCGCCCGTTTTTTTTGTGGCGCGGGCTTCAGCCTGCGGGGTTTAGTCCTTGCAAGGGCAAAATTCCGCAGGCTGAAGCCCGCGCCACTTAAACCTGCGCTTCCATGACGCGCTCGCACACGTTACACTGCTTAGTGTCTTGCTTGCCCCTCGCCATCTGATTTTTTCCGCACTTGAAGGAGCGCTGGTCGACCCTCGCACAGAGTCTTATGCGGGGGCGGAAGACGCTTTGTTCGAGCTCGAGCAGCGGAAAATTCCATATGTTTTGCTGACGTCCCGCACTCGCGAGGAAATTGACCCGATTCGCCGGAAGCTGCAGCACAATCATCCGTTCGTTACCGAAAATGGCGGCGGCATTTTCTTTCCCGATGGTTACTTCAGCTTGAAAATTCCGGGAGTGGTGCGCACGGCGCGATATTTGAGCATCGCGCAGGGACGGCCTTACGCGGAAGTTTGCGAGGCGCTGGACGACATTGCGGAGGAATGCTCCGTGGGAGTCGCAGGGTTTCACCACATGAGCCTGCGTGAGATCGCGGACAACACTGGCCTAAAACCACGCAACGCCGAACTGGCGCGGGCGCGCGAGTTTGACGAGCCATTTTATTTTACCTCCGCGGATGAAAAAGCGATTGCCAAGTTTGTAGAAACAGCGCGTGCGAAGGGTTACGAGGCGCGGCAAGGGCCGACGTTCTGGCATTTTTCTTCCAAGTGCGACACGGCACGCGCCGTCCGCACACTTTCCCAACTGTTCCGCGAGGCGACGCACATCAAGCTGACTCTGGTCGGAATAGGCGCGAGCGACCTCGACCTGCCTTGGCTGAAGGCTGTCGACCATCCAATCCTTTTGCCTGCACCGGGGCAGGGTTCCGAGGTGGCCGGACAAACGGTAGAAAATTCTGGCCGAACGAAAACAATTGTCATGGGGGACGCCCCTGGACCGAAGGGATGGGGGCGAACAATACTGGATATTATCGGATAGTCTTAGGAATACCAGTACTCCAGTGCGAAGAATTTTGTTTCACAGTGTGGTAACTCAGCTGTCCT
>DATHNC010000007.1:0-5895 GCA_035486415.1 Saccharimonadales bacterium (SeqCode) | reverse complement strand
GGGCGCTCCTGGGCAGCGTTTTCGCTGCATGCGGCGCATCGTACGCAACGGCGAAGGAGGCGTCAATCCACAAGGCATTGAGATTTGGCGAAGCGGGAAGGGCGGGGTTCCGGACCTGCCGCGAAGGCCGCGAAACCTGGTAAATAGTGATTGGTGAGTAGTGATTTGTGATTGCTCATTTGTATCGAATAGAAAAAAGGAACTGCTTTGTTGTCTGCAAGTTGAAAAATTGGTGTTGGGAGAAAAGGGCTTATTTGTATCGAATAGAAATCGGTGCTTATGGAGGCGGGCGACGGAGGAGCGGGTGGCTGGGAGCGTTAGGGAGAGGGCACTGGAGCGGCGACGGATTGGGTTCGACATTTTCACAGATTCATCATCCTCTTGTGGGGAGCGGAATGCAAAACGTTGTGTGTGTACAGGGGGCTGGTGCCCGTCAAAGGGCGCCGCTTTTTCCCGCAGAGCGGGAGGGGCGCTACAAAGTCAAAACCTGAGAGCGCGCTTCTTGATCGTGGCTGACGATGTACGCGGCAGACTGTAGAGTCGGCAAGGGCTGCGCGAGACTTACGCAAGCCTCGGGTGCAATCTAAGCGTAAGCAGCGCGGCAGGTTTCGTGTTCGCGGCAAGACGGCGGGCAGTTCGTCTTATCGATAAGGATGTAATTGTGGCAAGTCGAGCAAACCACGCCGTAAATCGTTTCGCTGAATTGATCGTGCGAAGTGCTGGTGATGTGTTCGCTGCGGGCTTGTTCGCGGCTGATGGCCATGGTATTAGCTCCGATGCGCTGACAAAAACATTCTAGCTGAGTTCCCGCGGTGCATCTATGCGACGCAAATCGCGCTCACCAAGCGGGCAGATTGTGTTCCATGAACGGCATGAGCGGGGTTTTCCCCTGGCATCCGGCGGGATGCACATCGCGCACCTGCGAGATATGAAAGACTCCACCTGTCTTCGCGATTTCGATGTAGAGATTTTGCTTCTTCGTTGAAGGATTAAGCTGTTGATCGATCCATACTTCGACGAGCCAGCCGGCGTCGCCCGCTTCGCTTCCAGAGCATAGATGAACGGATCGTATTTCCGTCGAATCCGGTAAGAGGCCGCTCAGTTCAGAATGCCATTCTTTCAGCGCGTCACCGGAAGGCCCTTTACTCCATTGACTAGCATCAGCCCAAGGCAATTGGACCCATTGATCTAGAAAATCTTGCGGCGTAAGCGCTAAAGGAGCGATGCGTTGAACTTGGTTCTCGCGTACTTGGTAGCGCGAAATCGTAACTCCCAACCCGCGATCGAGTCTTCTGAGCTTCCCTTCGGTTATCGCAAACCAATCCTCGTGGACGTCGAGGAGGAACGGCGGATTAAAGTCTCCAACGAGCTTCTCCTGATGCGTCAAAAGTACGGTTGGTTCTGCTGCTTTCGGACCCGGATCCAAAACCTCATAGCGAACTACATCATCACGCCCACTGCAGGAGGGCGGGACGCGTGCAAGCACCAGGAACCACTTTCCACGCGAATCAGGGGGAGATATTGCATACTGGATGCCACTCTCGTCGCGTTGGTCCTGCGCATCGAAATCGGAATCGGTGGAGAGCACTAAATCCCAGTGGCGTGCGTTTCCCTGAAAAACATAAATCACTGAATCTGGATCGCCGCCACCGCAAGGAATCCACAATTGAGGCGACACAATCAAGATTCCGGGCTGATATTCAGTTTTCCAGTCAAACTTGATTTGCCGTATCTCTCCGTAGGCATTCCATTTGTGGTTAGGAAGTTCGTTCCATCCCGCGGCTCTGAGTTGTTCCAACAATTCTTCTTCATTCGGTGCGCCGTACCGGGTGCTGTCGTTTAAATCGTCAACGATGAGAGCCTTTAGTTCTTGGTTGAGTTGTCTGAGCAGGCCCGGCACTTTGGCAGGGGTATTGTCCACTTCGTCGGGACTGGGCAGGCCAACCTTGCGGAGCTGTTGAATTGTTTCAACCAGACTCTGAGCATGCGAAGACACCTGCTGTGCTCTGACATGAGTACACGCCAGAAGGATGAACACGAGGCACGCCGAAATAGACCGCATGGCGAAGTATTTTGGCACATGATTGTCGCGAAGTCGCGACTATCGATGGGTATGAAATAACCTACCGGCCACCTACGGCGCGGCTACCCGCCAGCCGGGAGTCTGTGATAGTTTTTCGACGGTTCAAATACGACATCTAGGACTTCGATGAAGCTTGAGGAACGCATGAAGACGATTGCTGCACATTGCTGGAAAGCGCCTGAGCTGCTGGCTGGAATATTGTTTCTATTCGCGCCTATTGTTATGGCGCAGGCTGCCGCGGACGCGGGCGCGGCTAAGCCGGATGCCGCGAAGAAAAATCATTGGACTGCTGAGGATGTGGTCTATCAGGAGGATGCGGAGCAGTTCCGGATTTCGCCGGATGGGCGACTTGCGCTTTGGGTGAAGGGCACGGCCGATAAGGAGAAGGATCTGCGCGTCAGCAATTTGTACCTTTCGAATCTGAATGATGGCAAGGAAGTGCAGCTTACGCGGGGGACGGACGAGGTTTCGCATCCGCGGTGGTCACCTTCGGGCGATACGATTGCTTTTTTGAGCACGCACGCGCTAGCCAAGCCGAAACCGGATTTGGCGCCGACGCAATTGTGGCTGATGAATGCGGCGGGCGGCGAGCCTTGGGCGGTGACGGATTTTGAGCGCGGCATCCGGCAATTTGAGTGGCTGGACAACGACACGATTATTTTCAGCGCTGAAGAGGATCCGACGCTGTATGAGCGGCAAACGAAGGAGCGTAAGGACGATTCAAACGTGGTGGACGATACGGCGCACACCGCGCCGGTGCGGCTGTACAAATTTTCGGTGAAGGATAAGAAAGTCACGCGGCTGACGGACAATGACGATTGGATTTTGAGTTTTGAACTTTCCCACGACAAGAAACACGCCGTCGCGGTGGCGCGGCGGGAATTAAGTTTTGCGTGGGACCAGAAGATTCCGCCGGCAACCTACCTGATAGACCTCACGACCGGCGCGCGCACACAGGTTTTCGCAAACGAGCGCATCCAGCCGAATGACGTCACATGGGCGCGCGACAATTCCGGGTTTTACGTCGTAGCGCCGTATTCCGACGACCCGCGGTTCCTGGTGGCCGTCGTCGAAAGAGTCTATTTCTACGATCTGGCCGCCGGGAAATCGAGCGAAGTGAATCTGGATTGGGACCGGGGCTTCTCGCGCTCGCTGGAAGCGACGAACGACGGATTCATCGCGCTGCTGGCCGATGGCGTGTACACCAAGCCGGTGCGGTTCACGCGGCACGGCGGAACATGGTCGCGCAAATCCATTTCCGGCGAGGATGAGAAGCACTACTTCAGTTTCGATCTGGGCGAGGACGGAAAGACGCTGATTTACGAGCATTCCACCGCCAGCGTGCCAACGCAATTCTATCGCGCGAAGCTGGAGGGCACAAAAATCACTTCGCCGCTGCAGATTACGAATTTGAATCCGGCGTTCAAGAATAAGCCCATCGCGAAATCGGAAGTGTTGCAGTGGAAGGGCGCGAATGATGACGACGTGGAAGGCATCCTCTACTATCCGGATGATTACAAGGCGGGCAAAACCTATCCGCTGATTGTGACTACGCACGGCGGCCCTGCCAGCGCGGATCACGATCAGTGGGCCGAGCGCTGGGCTTACGCGCCGAATCTGATGACGCAGAAGGGCGCGTTCGTGCTGAAGACGAATTATCACGGCAGCACCGGCTACGGACTGAAGTTCGTGGAAGCCATCTGCTGCGGAAAATATTACGAGCTGGAAATTCCGGATATCGAGCGTGGCGTGGATAACTTGATAGCGAAAGGACTGGTGGATCCCGACCAGATTGGCGCGGCGGGATGGTCCAACGGTTCGATCCTTTCGATTCAACTGACGGTGACGAATCCGGACCGATACAAGGCGGCGGTGGTGGGCGCGGGAGACGTGGAATGGCTGAGCGATTGGGCCAACGTGGATTTCGGCGAATCGTTTGACCATTATTATTTTGGAAAAACGCCGCTGGAAGATCCGCAACTTTATATCGAGAAATCGCCGCTATTTAAAATGGATAAGGTGAAGACGCCCACGTTGATTTTTTTCGGCACGATTGACCGGCAAGTTCCCACGGAAGAAGGCTGGACGCACTATCGGGCGCTGTACACGATCGGCAAGGCTCCGGTGAAATTCATTCTGTTTCCCGGCGAAGCGCATGGGCCGCGGAAATTGACGCACCAGCTGCGCAAGGTGAATGAGGAAGGGGCGTGGTTCGATGCGTATTTGTTCAAGACGAAGCCGCCGGAAAACGAGGCGCTGAAAAAAGGGTCGCCGCTGGAAGTGGAATTGAAGCGCGCGACGGTGCAGAAAGTGGGAGCGTCGTACGGCGTGGCGTTTCATCCGCCTGCTGCGCCAGAGAATCCCGCGCCGGACGTGTTGATTCCCGAAACGGTGAAGCGCGGCGCGATCGAAATCGGGCGGTTTGAGATTACGCGCGCGCAGTTCGCGGCATTCGACAAGGACTACAAATTCGATGCGGGCACAGAAAATTATCCGGCGAACGGAATCACACTGGAGCAGGCTTCGGCCTACTGCAAATGGTTGAGCGAGCTGACTGCGGAGACCTACCGGCTTCCGAAGGAAAGTGAAACGACCGATTTCTACAAGGTGCGCGCTGGCGAGAATACGCTGGATTACTGGGCGGGCTACGCGCTCAATCCCGAAGACGCGCAGAGGCTCGAAGCTAAGGTAAAGGAATTGCCTGGAGATGCGCCGCTGCTGCGCGAAGTGGGAAGTTTTGCGGCGGAGGGCGAAGAAGGCGAGGAGCTGGTGTTCGACCTCGGCGGAAACGCGGCGGAGTGGGTAATCGCCGCCGACGGCTCCGGTAAAACTTTGGGTGGAAGCGCCGATCGTCCCGCGGATGGCAAAGCGCAGTATCGCGCTGCTGATCCGGCGTACACGGGATTTCGCGTGTTGCATATCGCTCCGCCGCCCAAGCCTGCGGTGGCCGCGCAGCCGCCGTCGCAATAGTAACCTGGGTGGTCGCGCAGCGAGCGAGCGCGATCCGATCCGCGGCCATCCAGATTGGCACTTGCGGCTGACGGCGTGGCGGCTTACGCTCGATGCATGACCGAGCCATTCAGCCCTACATCGCGCACGAAAGTTCAACGCCTGCCCGACCGCGGCAAATACGATCGCGAAACGGTGTATCGAATCCTCGACGAAGGATTTGTGTGCCACGTGGGATTCGTGGTGGACGGCCAGCCATTCGTGATTCCCACGAATTACGCGCGGGTGGACGACACATTGTACGTGCACGGCTCGTCGGCCAGCCGCATGTTGCGGACGCTCGCCGGCGGCGTGCAAATGTGCGTCACGGTGACGCTGGTGGATGGATTGGTGCTGGCGCGTTCGGCGTTCCATCATTCGGCGAATTACCGCTCGGTGGTGATGCTGGGGCGCGCGATGCCGGTGGAAGATAGCGGGGAAAAGAATCGCGTGCTGGAAGCGTTTACGAACCACATCGTGCGCGGGCGCTGGAATGATGTGCGGCCGCCGGCGGAGATGGAATTGAAAGCGACTTCGGTGCTGGCGATGCCGCTGGAGGAAGTGTCGGCAAAGGTGCGCAGCGGGCCGCCGAAAGATGACGAAGCGGACTACACACTGCCGATCTGGGCGGGCGTCCTGCCTTTGCCGGTGGTGCCGGGCGTGCCGATTCCTGATCCTCGATTGAATGCGGGTCTGGAGCCGCCGCTGAATGTGTTGAGGTATTCGCGATAGGCCGATCCGGATTTGTCATCACGCCGCGTCCGAAAGGGCGGGTCTGACACCCGCCCCCGCAGTCGGCCACAAGGGTTGTGGACGTTAGTATT
>DATHNC010000006.1:0-131301 GCA_035486415.1 Saccharimonadales bacterium (SeqCode) | reverse complement strand
GGCTTCGGCGAGAAAATCGTCAACGCCTGCTTCCTGAGCAATGGCCGCAGCGGTGAGGCGATTGTCTCCCGTGATCATCACGGTGCGGATGCCCATGGCGCGCAAGTGATCGAAACGCTCTCTCATGCCGCCCTTGACGATATCTTTCAGACGAACTGTTCCGAGAATGCGGTGGTCAGTCGAAACCAAAAGCGGTGTCGCACCAGAACTGGCCACGATTTGGACAACTTCGTCCACTTCAGCAGGAACTGCGCCGCCCCTTTCAATGACGTATTTTTTAATAGAATCTGGCGCACCCTTTCGTATTGCACGGCTGTCGAAATCGACGCCTGACATTCGTGTCAATGCGGAGAATGGAATGAATGTGCCGTCAAGCGATGCGAGCGAACGTCCGCGGAGTCCGTACTTTTCCTTCACAAGGACCACAATGGATCGCCCCTCCGGAGTCTCATCCGCTAGCGAAGCGAGTTGCGCGGCGTCGGCCAGTTCCGCATCCTTTACTCCTGGCGCCGGAATCAGTTCAGTTGCCTGCCGGTTTCCGAGAGTGATCGTGCCTGTTTTATCCAGGAGCAGGGTGTCGACGTCACCCGCGGCTTCGACGGCACGTCCGGACATGGCCATGACGTTGCGTTGAATTACGCGATCAATTCCCGCAATTCCAATCGCCGATAATAATCCGCCGATTGTCGTTGGGATCAGGCAGACCAGCAACGACCACAACACGAACGGGCTTTGCGGTGCTCCAGAATAAATGGCCATTGGCTGAAGCGCGGCAACGGCGAGCAGGAAAATAATCGTAAGTCCCGCCAGCAAAATATTGAGAGCAATTTCATTTGGAGTCTTCTGCCGCGATGCGCCTTCCACCATTTTGATCATGCGGTCGAGAAATGTTTCGCCAGGGTTGGAGGTGATGCGGACTTTGATCTCGTCGGAAAGCACGCGCGTGCCTCCCGTAACCGCCGAGCGGTCGCCGCCGGATTCGCGGATCACCGGCGCGGATTCGCCAGTGATGGCAGATTCATCGACCGAAGCAACGCCTTCGATGACTTCACCGTCTCCGGGAATAAATTGATCAGTCGTAACCACAACCACGTCGCCGACTCGAAGCTTCGACCCTGAAATTTCCTCTTTGTTGCCATCGGCCTTCAGCTTATACGCGACGGTTTCCGTGCGCGCTTTACGCAGCGTGTCCGCCTGCGCTTTGCCGCGGCCTTCGGCCATGGCTTCGGCAAAATTAGCAAACAGCACGGTGAACCAGAGCCACACAGTGATCTGGAACTCGAAAGAAAATGCGTGCGTGTGATTCAGCGCGTTGCGCACAAGTTGAACAGTGAGAAGCGCCGCTCCGACTTCCACCACGAACATCACCGGATTCTTCATCAGGGTGCGTGGATTTAGTTTAACTAACGAATCCCAGCATGCGCGGCTGGCAATTTCCGCGTCCCAGATCGATCGACCCTTCTTTGTTTGCGATGTCATTTTTTCCTTTTCTCAGAATGTCTTGCCCGCGTTCATCAGCAGGTGTTCCAGGATGGGGCCCAGGCTGAGCGCGGGAAAAAACGTCAGAGCTCCCACGATGATGATTACTGAAATGAGCAAGCCTGCAAAAAGCGGGGTCGTGACCGGGAATGTTCCGGTCGTTTCCGGGACATGTTTCTTGCGTGCCAGGCTTCCGGCAATCGCAAGCACAGGAATGACCATAAAAAAGCGGCCGAAGAGCATGGTCGCGCCAATCGTTACGTTGTACCAAAGCGTATTAGCGTTGAGCCCGGCGAATGCCGACCCGTTGTTAGCACCCGCTTCCGCGTAGGCGTAGAAAATTTCCGTCAATCCATGCGGACCCGCATTCGCGAGGCTCGACAAACCGAATTTCGGCGCCACGAGTGAGATCGCTGTAAATGTCAAAACGAAAAGTGGATAAACAAGGACGGTGAGCATTGCCATCTTTACGTCAAACGCTTCAACCTTCTTGCCCAGATATTCCGGCGTGCGCCCCACCATCAAACCGGCAATAAATACCGAAAGAATAATGAACACGATGATTCCGTACAGCCCCGAACCCGCTCCTCCGAAAATCACTTCTCCGAGCAACATATTAATCAGCGGAATCATCCCGCCAAGCGGAGTGTACGAATCATGCATCGAGTTCACCGCGCCGCAGCTGGTGTCCGTGGTCACGACAGCCCAGAGCGAGGAATTCGCAATGCCAAATCGGACTTCCTTTCCTTCCATATTTCCGGCTGGCTGCACATGATTAGCTGAAGTTTGCAACATTGGATTCCCGCGAGCCTCGGCAGAATACGTGGCGAAGACTCCTACCAGGAACAACAGCGCCATTGCGCACCAGACAGCCCAGCCGTGGCGCGGAGAGCTGGTCATCTGCCCCAATGTATAGGTCAACCCTGCGCCAATAGAAAAAATCAAAACCAATTCAAAGAAATTCGTCAGCGGGGTGGGGTTTTCAAAAGGATGCGCGCTATTGGTGTTAAAAAAACCGCCGCCGTTGGTGCCGAGCTCTTTAATTACTTCCTGGGATGCAGTCGGGCCCTGCGCGATTGTTTGTTCGCGAATAACCTGCGTGGTTGGTTTGCCGTCGCTGCCCGTGATCTGTACCGTTTGCGGGTCGAGCAATGGCACCGTCGTGTAGGGGTTGAAATTCTGCACCACTCCTTGTGAAACGAGGAACAACGCACCCGCGATACACGCTGGCAGCAATACCCAAACTGTGGCACGCGTGATATCGACCCAGAAATTTCCGATCGTGTCCTTCTCACGGCGCGCGATTCCACGCACTACAGCAATGGCCAACGCAATACCGACCGCAGCGGAAATAAAATTGTGATAGGCCAACGTCGTCATCTGTGTCAGGTACGACATCGTTGTTTCCGGCACGTAAGCCTGCCAGTTTGTGTTCGTCGTGAAGGATGCCGCCGTGTTAAACGCCAGGTCCGGCGCGACGGCCGGAAGTTTCTGCGGATTGAGAGGCAGGTAATTCTGGACGCGCTCGACCAAATAGGTCAGGGCCATCGTCACGCCACTGAAAATCAACATCGCTCCAGCATATTCTTTCCAGTCCATCTCAGTCGTTTCATCGACGCCCGTCAACCGGTACAACAGTTTCTCCAGCGGGCGCAGCACCGGATCGAGAAAAGTTTTCTCACGGTTAAACACTCGCGTCATGAACGCGCCGATCGGCTTCGTGATCACCAGCACTACCAACAGAAAAAATAAAATTTGCAGCCATCCATTGTTTGTCATGGTCAGAATTTTTCCGGACTCAACATCGCGTAAACAAGATAGATAAGCAGACCTGCGCAGACCGCCAGCGAAACAATCGTATCGAGCATTTTCCCTACCTCAACCCATTACAGAATCTGACATACAACCCGCCTACAACGAAAAATACAACCGTTGCGACTGAAAAAATTGTGTCGAGCATGGTGTTGTAATTCTCCTCTTCGCCGTTTCTCCTGAATGTGTCCGCCCTTCACAACGGAAACCGATCCCGCCTGCTGAAAACGGCCTTTCACCTTGTGGCGTATTTGCTCAGCGGTGCCAGGTTTTCTCGCTCATCAGGCTCTGTTCCACCTGCCTCCGTGTGGACTTTGCCGTCAGGAAACGGGAGGACCGAAGTCTCATCCATCTTTTTCGCAGTGGATGCAACAGTCCTTGTAGCTACAAAGATTTGACGGGAACTTCCATATTTTGCAAACAAACGGTACGGGGGTAATGTATCGTTTCTTGTTTGCCGGCCTTCCCTCAGGAAATTCGCCAGAACATACAGCAAAAAAGCGACCCCTAATCCATTAAGCAGCAAGAAGATGGTCATGGCCTTTCCTTCCCGCCACGCAATCTGCTCATCTCTGTCTTCAGAATCCGGCCTTGAAATTTCTGCTATCCTCCAGATTCCTGGTCCATTGTTCGCAAGCGTACTGTCCCTGGGTCACTTGCCTATGTGCCCCACGTCGACAGCAGATGTTTGCGTGACAGGCTTATCCTCTCTCCCTGGTGGTTAAAAAGTCGTGGCGGCAACATAAGAAACTTCTAAACAGTTTGGTAAGGCGAAATTCAGATTTTCATCGAAAAGAGGGAATCTGGTGTTGTTCGACGAGGCCATACAAGCAAAGCGAGGAACCTCAGCTTTACAAATCCAGAAGAGATTCCTCGTAGCTTCGCTTCTTGGCACTACATGGCGGTCACTGGAAGTGTGACCAGTAATTGATTAACAAGGCATAAACATATTATCTATCTCGAATAAACAGAAATTACATTTCAAAAACCCGTCTATCACGGGCGGAGCGGATGGACCTGCGCTAGAATTCATCCGTGCCGAAAACCCTATCCCAGATTGGGCGATATGCCGCCGCATTACTCACCGTTGCTGTGCTCACTCAATTTTTTCGTCATGAACCAGGATTTGCGGTTACAACGGTTGTCCTGGCCTATTTGCTTTGTGTTTTGATTTCCTCCGCTCTTTGGGGCCTTGGCGTTTCGGTATTTATGTCTGCCGCAGCAACGCTGACTCTGGATTTTTATTTTTTCCCTCCCATCGGACGCTTTACTATTTCCGACCCACAGGATTGGGCAAGTCTTTTTGCTTTTCTAATCACCGCAGTAATCGGAAGCGAACTTTCCGCTCGTGCGCGAAGAGAGGCGGAAGAAGCCAACCGCCGTAGAACTGAAATCGAGCAATTGTACGAGTTCAGCCAATACCTGATGAAACCTCGCGATCAGCATGAATTGTTAATGGAGATTCCAAGGCAGATCGTACGAATATTTCATGCGGATGCGGCGGCCTTATATCTGCCTGAGATCCGAGATGTCTATCGAGCAGGCGTCAACGCCCCTCAGTTGGAAACCAACCGTCTGAAATCTGCGGCCATGCGCGAAAATCCAGAGACCGATCTTTCACGGGAACTTTACTTTTCCCCCATCCGTTTCGGATTAAGAGTGATTGGAAGTGTGGCAATTTCCGGATCATTGGCTTCGAACAAAACTCTTGATGCCATTGGAACATTGGCAGCGTCCGCCATTGATCGCGCACAAGCCATCGAGTTGTTGGGCAAGGCCGAAGCCGTACGCGAAGGAGAACGGCTAAAATCGGTACTTCTGGATGCAGTCACGCATGACTTCAAAACTCCGCTCACGTCCATCAAAGCATCAGCGACCAGCCTGCTCGAAAATCTGAATTTCAACAGGGATCAGAGAAAGGAATTACTGATCGTCATTGACGAAGAATGCGACAGAATCAACCGCTTGATTGGGCAAACGAACGAAATGGCGCGACTGGAAGCAGGCGAAGTTACGCTTCAATTGATTTCTTTGCCGGTAAATGAATTAATTACTTCAGTGCTTGGGGACTGTGAAAATATTAAAAGCAGCCGAGCCTTGCAAATTGAAGGAGGCAGTCTGGAATGCAAATTGTACGTGGATCCGGTCTGGGCAAGGAAAGTGTTTACCAATATCCTTCAAAATGCTGATCTATATTCTTATCCCGGAGAGCCGATCAAAATAAGTGCTGAGCAAAGGGCCGGTTTTGTCTTTTTCAGTGTAGCGGATAAGGGACCAGGGATTGAGAATTCAGAGAGAAATAATATTTTTGACAGATTCTACCGAGGCAAGGGCCATCGTCATCGTATCCCCGGTACCGGCATGGGTTTGCCAATCGCAAAAGCCATCATCGAAGCCCATGGAGGGACAATTGGCGTAGTAAGCCAAGTTGAAAAAGGCACAGTTTTCACATTCAGCTTCCCTGTGGATCATAGTGTGGACGAAAGTAGGTGAATTTCAGGCCGCGCCTCTAATTTCCAGTCATTCTTATCCTGTGAGAGCGCACAGAGTTTGTGTGGCGTTTGAGGCAATGGGGCAAGCTCGGTTCGAATCCCTGCCACCTTTTTCGGTTTGCTATTGTTGCCAGCCCCCGCCAAGCGCCTTATAGAGTTGGACTAGGCTTTGGAATTCGTTGCCGCGGTCCTGTGCCAATGTCAGTTGCGCGCTGAACAGAGAGCGCTGGTTGTCCAAGACCTCGAGGTAGGTGGCGATGCCGCCCCGGTAGCGCGTGAGTGATGTGCTAACCGAATCGCTTAGATCTTTAACTGTGGTTTCCTGGGCTACGCGCACTTGGTAATATTTCTGATAGGCGATCAGAGCGTCGGACACGTCTTTGAACGCCCCCTGGATGGTTTGCTGGTAGGCGATCAGTTCCTGTCGCTGCACGGACTCGGTGGCACGAAGGTTCCCGCGAAGCCTGCCGGCCTCGAAAATGGGTTGCGTTAACTGCCCCGCGACGCTCCATGTTCCGATGTTGGAGCTTATGAAGGTCGCAAATACGCTGCTCCTCCCGACTGCCCCGCCACCGGTGCCGGTAAGCGCAATCTGTGGAAAGAAAGCAGCTTTGGCGACTCCAATCTCTGCATTCGCGGAAATCAGGTTTTGCTCCGCCTCGAGAATGTCCGGACGCCGCGCGAGCAACGAGGACGCGAGGCCAACGGGGACTTCAGGGGGTGTTGGTTGCTCGACCAAAGGGCGCCCACGCGTCACCGCGTGTGGGTATTCGCCTAAAAGAATGCTGAGCGCATCCTCTTCCAGTCCGATCTGTCTCTCCAAATCGGGAATCTGCGCGTTCGCGGTATCGAGCAACTGTTGAGATTGCAGCACGTCTAGCTTTGTGGCGACGCCGTGCTCTAGTCGAAACATAGTCAGCTTGACGGCATCTTGCTGGGTCTTGACCGTGTCATGCGCGATCTGGAGTTGTAGATCAAGTGCAAGCAGCGCAAAGTAGTCACTCGCCACATCGCTCACCAGAGTAAGAATCTCGGTCTTCTGAGCATACTGCGTAGATAACAATTGAGCGCGTGCCGACTCGGTGGCGCGCCGCAGTTGGCCGAAAAGGTCCAATTGAAATGTCGCATCCGCGGCATAGGTCCCAAATCTTGTTTGGAATGGAAAGCCGCTAAACGATCGTTCGTCCGTGGCATTGCCATTTGCGGTCAACTGCGGGAACTGGTTTGAGCGGGTGATCATAAGCTGAGCACGCGCAGTGGTGATCTTCTCGGTGGCTGTTCGCAGATCATAGTTCTGCTTGAGAGTCGTTCGAATGAGGTTCTGCAGGACGGGGTCCTGGAAAACCTGCCACCAGGGAAGGTCAGCATAGGAAGTCGCCTTTGATTCCAGAGTTTCGCTAGGGCCGTGGAAGTCCGTGGGAATTGTAGTGGCCGGCTTATGGTAATTCGGGCCCACTTTACACCCGGCAAGTAAACTCGCGGCCAGCGTCGTCACTACGAATAGCCGTCTCATAGGCGGGTCCCGCTGCATTTCCCTTTCATGAATCAGACGATGTTTCATGTCGGTGATTTAGTCACCAGGTTCCCGAGCAGGTGATCCCGGCACTTGGGCGAGTCCGCGTTCTTTACCGGCACCGGACCACTTCTCCACTAGATAGAAGGTTGCTGGAATCAAGAAAATGGCGATCGCGCTCGCGGCCAGCATCCCTCCAATCACGACGGTACCGAGAATCTGGCGCGCGACAGACCCGGCGCCAGAGGCGATCCAGAGCGGAATGCTGCCAAAGATGAATGCAAATGAGGTCATCAGAATCGGCCGCAACCGAAGCCGGGCGCCCGCGAGCGTGGCGTCGATCAGCGGCTTGCCTTTTTCGTACTCGTCTTTGGCGAACTCGACGATCAGAATTGCGTTTTTGGCCGCCAATCCAATGAGCATCACGAGTCCGATTTGCGAATAGACATCGCCCTCAATCTGAACCATGTAAGTGGGAAGGAACCAACTTGTAATCGTGCGGCGGAGCCACAATACGGCAAACGCGCCGAAGACGGCGACGGGTGTGGTCAGCAGAACGCTGAACGGCAGCGTCCAGCTTTCGTAGAGTGCGGCCAGAATCAAGAACACGAACAGCAACGAGAAACCGAAGATAATCCATACCGGCACGCCTTGCTGCGCCACTTTTTCTTGAAAAGACATGCCCATGTAGTCGTAACCCATTTCGCGGGGCATGGTTTGTGCGAATGTTTCCTCGAGGGCTTTCATGGCTTGCGCAGAGCTATAGCCCGGAGCCGCGCTGCCGTTAATTTCCGCGCTGCCGTACTCGTTGAATCGCATGGTGAACTCGGGGCCGGACCGCGGCTCAATTTTAGTCAGCGCGGAAAGGGGAACGTTATCGCCATTACTGTTCCGCACGTAGAACTGCCCAACGTTTTCGGCCTTCGTGCGATTCTCCTCTTCGGACTCAATATAGACCTGCCACTGCCGCCCGAAACGATTGAAATAGTTGACGAAATATCCTCCCATGAAGACTTGAATCGTTTTATAGACATCGCTGATGGAAACACTTTGCTTAATCACTTTGTCGCGATCCACATCAACGAATTGCTGTGGCACGCTCGGAAGAAGTGTGGAGGCTGCGAATCCTATCTCCGGACGCTTGGCAAGTGCGCCCAGAAATGTATTCAGGTTACTCGCGAGGAATTGAACATCCTTTCCTGATCGATCCTCGAGCACGAAGGTAAAACCGCCGGACGTACCGACACCGGGGATGGCTGGAGGCGAGAAGTTGAAAGCGATTCCCTCGGGGCGTTTGCTCAGTGCCTGATTCAATCGTGCTTTGATCTCCTGGTACTGTTCTTCCCTTTTCTTGCGAACATCCCAATCTTTCAATGTGACAAAGAAAAAAGCGTTGTAACTGGTTCGGACAAAGCTCAGCAGACTGAAACCGATTACGCTGGTCGTGTACTTCACACCCGGAGTTTCAGCAAGAATTTGTTCAATCTTCCTTGTGGCTTCATCGGTACGACGAAGTGAGGCGGCGTTAGGAAGCTGGAGGTTGATGAAGAGGTATCCCTGGTCCTCATCTGGCAGAAAGCTCGAAGGCACCCGGTAGCTAAAGAACCCGGCTGCGGCGCCAAATATGGCCAGGATCACGATCGCGAGGGCACCCTTGCGAATCAACGCACCGGAGAGCCGAACATAGCTATTGGTGGCGCGTTCGAAAACTTGGTTGAAGCGATCGAAGAACCTTCGAAGCAGGCCTTTACTTTGCTCCCGTGGACGGAGCATGAGCGCGGCAAGCGCCGGGCTGAGAGTAAGCGCGTTGAATGCCGAGATGATCACCGACACTGCTATGGTTACCGCGAATTGTTGATAGAGGCGTCCCGTTATACCTGGGATCAGGGCCGTCGGAATAAATACAGCGGAGAGCACCAGGGCGATGCCAACGACCGGACCTGAGATTTCTTCCATCGCGCGAAGAGCCGCATCCTTCGGTGACATCCCTTCCTCGATATGACGTTCGACTGCTTCCACAACAACGATGGCGTCGTCTACGACAAGGCCGACGGCAAGCACCAATCCAAGAAGTGAAAGAGTATTGATAGAAAAGCCAAAAAGCGGGAAGAATAGAAACGTGCCGACCAGTGACACCGGCACCGCAATCATCGGAATCAGCGTGGCGCGCCACCCTTGCAAAAAAATGTAGACCACAATGATTACAAGCACGATGGCGATGATCAAAGCTTGGACAATTTCCTTGATTCCCGCAGTAACAGCTTCGGTCGTGTCGAGCGAAATAACGTAATCCATATCTTGCGGAAAGCGTTTCTTTGCTTCTGATATCAGCTTTTTGACCCCGTCGGCTGCAGCGACGCCGTTTGAACCGGGCAATTGATACACAGCAATAATCGCCCCTGGTTTGCCATTTAAACGGCTGAGGGTACTGTAGTCCTGAGCGCCAAGTTGTACGCGCGCAACATCCTTGACTCGCACAATCCCGCCGTCCGGCGTTTCGCGAAGCACGATCTGCCCAAAATCTTCGGGGGAAATCAATCGACCCTGGGCACGGACGGCGTAAGTGTATTCCTGTCCCTTGGGCGATGGCTCGCCGCCAACCTGGCCGGCGGGGTTCACGGTGTTTTGCGCCTGAATGGCATTAATGATGTCAGTAACTGTGATTCCCAGCTTGGCCAACTGATCGGGCTTCACCCAGAGGCGCATCGCGTATTGGCCGGCTCCGAAGATCTGGACATTGCCAATGCCGGACGATCGGGTAATCGGATCATGGAGATTGATGTAGGCGAAGTTGGCCAGGAACTCTGCGTCGTAAGTGCCTTTCGGAGAGTACAAGCTAATTAGCATCAAAGGGGATGTCACTGACTTTTGAACGGTGATTCCATAATTTGTGACATCCGCAGGAAGCTGGGATGCGGCTTGCGTCTCCCTCATTTGGGTGAGAATCAGGTCTGTATTCGGATCGGTCTTCACGTCGAAGTCCACGATCATGGTGGTTTGCCCGTTGGCAGTGGCATTCAAGGAATACATGTAATTCATGTTATCCACGCCACTCATCTGCTGTTCGATGGGGGTAGCCACGGACTGTTCGAGCGTCTCCGCGTCTGCGCCAACATAAGTCGCTTGTATCTGCACTTCTGGCGGAGCGATATTTGGGAACTGTGCGACTGGCAGACTTGTGATAGTGACCGCGCCAATGATGACCGTGAGAATTGCGATCACGATCGCCACGATGGGACGATTGATGAAGAACTTAGACATTTGGGCTATCCCCCACTCGTCTCGGCGGCACCTGTAACAAACGGTTTGGGGTTGACCTGCGCTCCCGTACGTACTTTCTGAACACCTTCGGCGACCACGCGATCACCGGGTTTCAAGCCGTCTTCGATAATCCACATGCTGCCGTCGCGCTCTCCGACCTGAACTTTCACGATGCTTACCTTGTTTTCACTATCGACCACAGCGACTTGATAACTGCCTTGAATTTCTGAAACCGCTCGCTGGGGAACGAGCAGGGCCCCTTTCTTGATGCTCGTCGAGGCGCGGACACGGGCATATTGTCCGGGGCGTAGAATATTTCCTGGGTTGGGAAAAAGACCTGCAATGCGGATCGCGCCTGTGTTCTGATTGACCGCGCGGTCTGCGAAGTAGATTTTCCCCTTCTTCGCATACGTCGTGCCGTCACTCAGAATCAGTTCGAGCGGTGTACGTTTTTCCTCGGCTTCCCTGATCTCTTCGGTTGGGTATTGTCTGTTAAAGGCGAGATACTCCTGCTCGCTAACCGTGAAGAAAACCTTGATGGGGTCAACTGTCGAGACCGTGGTCACAGCAGAACTGCTTGTGTTAACAAGGGCGCCGACCTGAAGTTGAGATTGCCCAGCGATGCCATCGATCGGTGCAATTAGGCGGGTAAAATCGAGGTTGATCTGTGCACCTTCAACCGCTGCTTCCGCAGCCTGAATCGCGGCTTTGGAATTCAGCACAGTAGCTTTTGCTGCAACATTCGTCTGGACTGCATTGTCGAGATCTTGTTGAGTAGCAGCCTGCTCCAGGGCAAGTGGCGTGTACTTGTTCACATTGAGCTGGGCTTGCAGTTGCGTGGCTTCCGCGTTAGAGAGCTGCGCTTGTGCCTGCATTAACTGTGCCTTGGCCTGATCAAGCGCTACCTGAAATGGACGCGGATCGATCTGAAAGAGCAACTGGCCTTTTTTGACGAAGGAGCCTTCCGCATAGGCCTGCTTTTGAAGATAGCCGGTGACCTGTGCCTTGACATCGGCGTTTACCAGTCCATCAAGCGTGCCGATCCATTCCCCGTAAATAGGAATGTCCCTCTGCTCAACTTGAACGACTTCAACATCGACGGCGGATGTATTTCCGGCGGGCGCATCCTTTCCTCCACAGCCGACAGCAAGCAACAAAACACACACCACAAGTATTGCCGCCAGCGGGGCCCCAGGTGTTGAGAGCCGGATGTGTACCGATTTCCCTCGGAACGACATCTCGAGTCTCCCAGTTAAATTAATTCGCTGTATAGGTACGCCACACCACTTGGAATGCACGCGCCCTGCCGTTTCAGGAAAGGCTAAGAGGAAAACGCAAAACACACGTAGAGATGAGCATTGCAGAAGGAGGAGGCTTGAACCATCGTTCAGAATACGCGTGCGTGTGTCAACCCCTTGACAGGGTGTCTGCGGATTGACATCTCAGGTGTAACGCGGCTGCTGCTATTCCATGGCCAAGGATGCCTCGAGAAATGTTTGCTGAATTGGTTTGCAAGCATACGCGATTCGGGATGGAATGCAGAGTCATTCTGTAATTCACTGGGAGCCGCTGGCGGATCAAAATCCGACGTACTCAGGAAAAGATTGTGGGTCTTGGGATCGATCTGGATTGTCTTCGCCCCGTATTCGGTCTTGGCCGTTTCGACTTCGCTGAGTTTGTCCGCCGAATCTTCATGATAAATGTGGATCATGCCTTCGCGCGTCGAGACAAATAACATTCCTGTTGCCGGCTCGAAAACGTTGGCGTCTACGCCAGCCAATATGGGGAATGACTGGATTACTTTTCCATTGTTGGCATCCATCTTCACCAGGAATTGCGGATTGCGTCCGGAGGAAAACAGTCGCCGGTGTTTGGCATCGTTCGCCATTGCGACCGTCTGTCCTTCTGGTGCAACCGGCGAAATTTTCTGATTTGTAAATGACTATGAAAATGCGGTTAAAATCAGGAAAGGAGATTGCTAATGGACGAGACACGTGTGTTTCTGAAAATAATTCGCGGCACTTGATTTGGTCATGAGTTTTGTCACATTTTTGAGACTTTTGATGCGTAGGACCTGGAGGAAGGACCTGTACCAAAACCGTATCAGGGGTCAGTGACTTGGATCGACGGTAGTTGTGCAGACTTGGGCTTCGAGACTTTGTCTTTGTAGTTCGGGAGGCCCACAGTGCTGCAGAAATTGAATCACATGCTTACATTATTGATATCGTGCATTCTTCTTGCAGGGGCTTCTTCCGCTTCCAGTTTGCATCCTGTAACTTCCTCAACCCAGCTGAACGCCGGCGGCGGCTATTTGAGCACCATTGTGTCTCAACCCACCAGGTCATGCGTGGATATCAACGGGGGCTCCGCCAAAGTGGGGATGGGCATTGATGAATGGAGTTGCACGGGAACCGGCAACCAAAATTTCAATCTGAATGAGACTACGGATGGCTACTTTGTAGTTCAATCGCAACTCAACACACTGTGCCTCGATGCGGGGGCAGGATCCGTGACAACTGGCGTTCAAGTGATCCAAAAAGCATGCTCGGGGGGCGAAACGCAAAAGTGGAAACTGATTGCGAATGGGGACGGCACCTATTTCATTACCACACCGGACAGTACAGGCTGCCTTGATATTTTCGACGGTCTCGCGGCCAATGGTACTGCTGTAATTACATATGCATGCCACAATTCGAGCAACCAAAAATATTTATTACCAGGACTTGGAACTTCTCCGGCTTTACCACCTGCGCAGACTCCGCCCCCGGTAACTACTCCCCCAACTGGCGTTGGAATTCCAATTCCCAGCACTTCTGCGGGGGCGCCAAAAATTTTTAATGCAAGCCAAAGTGTTCAGCCTGGGGATATCGCCTTCATTCAAGGAACGAACTTTGACGGGACAGCCCAGGTGTGGGTCGCGGCACAATCTGGAGCGACTCCCACGAAATTACAGATTGTAAATCGTGTAGGCACGACTTGGATGGCGGCTCAAATACCGCAATCGTGGAACAATTCTATGACGTTATGGGTGTCCAATAGTTTGGGTACCAGTAATATCACCAAGCTTAATGCAGCAATTCCGTGGCATTTGGATGCTTTACAGCTTGTGCCCGGAGGAGCTTTCAAGGTTTTCGGTAAAAATTTACTGGCCCCGGGGTGTGCTCCGGTAGTATCCGTTGACGGACAACCCGCCACCGTGAATATGAGCGCGAGCCAGGAAAACATGCTGGTAGTTACTGCGCCTTCAACGCTGCGCCCGACATCGGCATCGGTGATTTTAGTGGATAACGGAAACGGCTCCGGACCAGTTCAACTTGACCGTCAGATATCAGTGGTAACGGGATCCGGTGACCCGCTTTCCCTAGGCGTCGGATGGGCAGCGGGATTCACATATTCCGGGCGAGTTCTCAATGTCATGACACCGTGCAACGGAAGCACCGACGATTCTGCAACCATACAAAATGCGATTAATTCCGCCGCTGGAAGCGGGGGAATCGTGCAACTTCCTCGCGGAACGTGCCGTCTAGCTAACTCCCTCACCATGAGATCCAACGTGATCTTGCAGGGCGCGGGAATTGACGTGACCACTCTCAGGTATGAATCCAATTATCCGATTTACTCTCAGGGCTCTGACCTAGTGGGACTGCGCGATTTTACACTTGTTAACGCAGGCGCCACCCAGGAAGGCCCCATCTGGAAGCAGAATACGCGGAGTTTCTTCCAACGCATAAAGATAGACATGGGGACCTCGCGCCAGCTGTTTTTTACTGGCAACCAAAACTTTGTGGTCAGCAATTGCGTGTTCCTGCAACGCGGATCTATCGGCGGCCAGAATCCGTACTTATTCAGTTTCTCTTCTGGGTTCGTGTTTAGCGGTAATATGACGACTTGGATCGACGGATCTCCTACGTTTCAATCCATTCATGACGCGATAGTAACCGGTAACACATTCACCCGCGATGCAATCAACCAGTATGAATCCGTGATCATTACGACGCATAGCTTCGTAATGGATTTCACGTACCGAACCGCGATTCTTGGCAACACATTTAATGTCACGAACGGACCCGTCACGAACAAGCTTCGCAATGACGGCGAAACACTCTTAACCGAGGGAGGGGGCGGCAACCGAACAGAAAACATCGGGACCGTTGCGTCCGCGACTGCCAATACGATTGTTGATCCCAATAATGTGATCAATACCAATCCGTTTGGCATCGGCCTGCCCGAGAATTATGGCGTTGCCATTGTGAGTGGCACCGGCGCGGGCCAGACGCGCGAAGTGACGAAGTACGCGTCCAGCACTATGCAAGTCGATCACGCCTGGGACGTAATTCCCGATTCGACGAGCCATTACGCTACTTTTGTATGGGGGCTCGAAAAAACAATCATCAGCGGAAACACATTGGATGACAATCCAAGAGGCATTTGGCTCTACCAGGCGGCGCTACGTGATGTGGATGTGGTTGGAAACACGATCGTAAATGGCGGGGGAATCTTTGTCAGAAGCTTCGAAAATGACGCCGCCAAGCAGTTCGACCCGATTTATGATGTAACTGTAAAAGAAAATAACATCAGCAATTCAAATGGGCTGTGGATGTCCTATGTTAACGATGTGTTCGTCAACAAGGATCCCATTGCTTTCGGAACGGGTAACATCGGCATCGAAATCCGGTCCAACAGTCTCACGGCTAACATTCCTAACGTGACATCCAATACAGAAGATTACGCCAACCGCGAAGGGTACATGGCAGTGATGCGCAGCGAACTTTCGAGTGGCCAGGCGACAGACAGCGTTGGAGTGTTAGGCACAATTTTTCAGGAGAATCGGTGTATCAATTGCAACTCTTCCTTTGTGGTTGGATCCGGAGATTATGGAATTGTGTTGTTTCAAAATCAGCCGGCAATCTCTTCACCTGCCTTCCTAGGCGATTGGCAAACTTTGCTTCCAACCAACAGCGCAAAATCGGTGGGGACGTACGCGCAGTAAAATTCCCATCCTCCAGAATTAAAGAAATGGAGTTGAATTGATTTGGCGGTGAGGCATCACCACCCACCCAAAATAAAAGAATATTCATGCAAATTTAATCCTATTCAGTGAAACCTTGAGATACAACCAGTTGGTAGCGGAAAAACCATTAGAAAACCGTGCCGAGAATCCGCAGACGAAATAAGGATTTCGTAAATAATCACAAATTACAGTAAACCCTGTATTTTTGTGCACCGGGGTTTCTGCTATGAGGGGGGATGCTCTTAACGTTTTTGGTAGAACTGGAGAGTCAATGGGATTGTTGGATTCTAGTTCGATTCAAGAAGATAAACTCTGGATAACAATCCTCGTGGAATGATCTGCGTCCCACGCTCTTATTTCAATCTCATGATCTGATTGTTATCGCGTCAACGCAACGCAGTCGAGGTTCCCAATTTGTTTGAGTCTGGAAGTATTTTTTCCATCAAGATATAGAGTTTTGATTTAAGGCATCGGAAGTTCGAATTGGCTATTTATAAGGAACCTGGCGCACGCTAGATCTGGTTTCGTATATTTTGCGTGATTCAGCAGGAGGTGCCGTAGTTTAATTTAAGGAGTAAAAGCAAGGCCCGCCTCGGATAAACAGAATTTCACTCGCTCGACATCCCCTCAGTGCCGAACGTAGTCACCAAGGAAGGCCTCCCAGGTGTTTCAACCATGAACAACGTCGACATGAGGACGCGTGGCGCAAACGTTTTTATTGCGGATTCCAGCCATATGGGATGTCAACTAATGGCTGCAGCACTGCGGCGCAGCAGGAATAAATTGGTCGTCGTCGGCTCCGCCACCACATCAGAAGCAGTCCGCTCCGCAATCTGTAATCGCAAATTCGATCTGGATGCTCTTGTAATCGCCTGCGATCTTAAGGACGGGCCGCTGTCCGGCTTGAAAATCGCCTCCGAAATACGAATGGCGCGTCCCGAGACGCACATTATCGCCCTCATGGATTCGAGTGAAAGAGAAACCGTAGTCGACGCATTCCGGTCCGGGGCCACGGGCATACTTTCCCGCGAACAACCGTTTGATATTTTGTGTAAGTGCATCAATGCAGTGTGCCAGGGTGAGGTGTGGGCAACCAGCAAGGAGCTGAAATTCGGGCTCGACGCCTTGGTCCAAACAAAAGAAGTCGCCACTCGGATGAAACAGGACAAAACTTATAAGGACCGTACGCTGACGAGACGTGAAGAGGGGATCGTTCAACTCATCGCCGAAGGTTTAACAAATCGAGATATTTCCGTACAACTTAAGTTGAGCGAAAATACCATTCGGAATTACTTATTCAGAATTTTCAACAAATTGGGAACTTCCAATCGATTGGAACTCGCGCTTTACGCAATAAATCGGAAGCGAAACGACGAGGAAAAGTCGCAAGAAAAACTCTCACCACCCGCAGATCGCAGCCAGCACGAACGCCTTCTATAATTGAAATAAATTAAGATTCATTCCGTCGTTCTGATGTCTTCCATTGAAATTCCCGATGCCGAAAGAAAAACACCCATTGGTTTGTGCGACTTGACCGAAACACAATGAAAATCGGGGTCCGCAAAGATATAAATACAGTTTACGTTTCGTAGGTACGAAAGTACTCAGAGCCCTAGTAGAATAATTTCTCTCCATCGTTTAACTGAGATCGGAATTTCTTCTACCTGATTTACATATCTTTACGACCTACTTTCGTTATCTTGCCCGATTTCCCATGCCTGCATAAGCTGCAATCGAAAAATGCCTTACCAACTGACAGTTATGAGATCAACCAGAACGGAAATTCGATTTCCACTCGAAGCATCCGTTGAATTCCGATGGCGGACCCCTGATGGGGCAACGCTCCAAGGCATGGGGCGGAGTCGCGATATCAGCGAGCACGGAGTTTTCGTATTGGCGGAACAATGTCCCCCGAAAGGCGACAAGGTTGAACTCACAGTTCTGATCGATGAAGTTACTCAGACAGGAGAAGTCTTTCACGTTCATATCAAGGGTAACGTTTTGCGAATAGACGAAGTCATGTCAGAGCGAGAAGGCTACGGCTTTGCTGTCTTGAGCGATGAAGCGATTTCAGACACCAACACCAGGCAACTGCATTAAATCAGCTCAGTTGGGCCAGGCACCGGGGAAGTGTTTGAACAATAAATAGAACTCAAGTCAAACAGGGATGTCCTATGTGACTCAGAATGGCGAAGCCTCGTCCATTTGTCCTGTCGGAGGATCTCTTATGCCGGTAGATGGCTCCGGCATTCCTTCAGCCAGAATCCCATCCAGCCAAAGTCACGTCGCGAAAAAAATCGCAAATGAAAATGATAGCTTGGTTATTTCCTTTGAACACGCGAAAACATTGGTAACCGCCCGGGTCGAGGGTTACTGCGTGAAAGCTGTTTAGAAAATCGGATCCGACATGATTCCCAGCCGCCGACACATCGTGAATCACCTCATGAAGATCTTCGACCTCTTCGTGCTCGCTGCATCGTTTGGATTCGCCACGGTTGTTCTTAATTCATCTGCCACGGAAATCCGGCTCGCCGCTTTACTTTCCATACCCATCAGACTAGACAATATTCTTTTATTCGGTGGAATTCTCATCGTTTGGCACGAGCTGTTTTCTATGTGCGGCTTATATGTTTCCAAGCGCCTCACGAGACGCCGGGATCAGATCAGTGAAGTATGCAAAGCGACCTTGCTATCGACCGCCATTTTGATTATTTGGGCGAAACTTTTCCATATTGCGATGATCCGCTCGACCATGATTTTTAGCGTTTCATTCTGGATTTTTTGCACTCTCGTCATGATTACGGGTCGCATGATGGCGCGTTCCCTTCTGATCGCACTTAGACGGAATGGGAAAAATCGACGATTTATTCTTATCGTTGGGACAAATGAAAGAGCCAGGAGGTTTGCGGCCGAAGTCACAGAGCGGCGGGAGTTCGGATATGACGTCGTAGGATTCGTGGATGACGATTGGTCTGGCATTGAAATGTTCGAAACGAAGACGGCACAGAAGCGATGCTGCACATTTGGGGGGTTGGCGGATTTTCTCAGACACAGTGTTGTGGATGAGGCAGCAATTTATTTGCCCCTGCGCTCGTATTATGAGCACGCATCTCAATTGGTATCGCTTTGCGAGCAGCATGGAATTGGCATCCGTTACGATCCGCAAATTTTCAACCGGAGATCTTTGCAAACAAACGATCAGACCGGTACGCAAACTCGCCTACCGAACAACAGCTACCCAGAGGAAAGCGGTCAGGCATTGGCAAAAAGATTCATCGATTGCATTTTATCGGGAACGCTGTTGATTTTTTTCGCACCGTTGTTCGTGATTGTTGCGGCACTCGTGAAGCTCACCTCGCCGGGCCCTATCTTCTTCAGCCAGGCACGAGTGGGACTGAACAAGCGCCAGTTTAAGATGTACAAATTCCGGACCATGGTCGCCAACGCCGAACAATTGCAGGAACAGCTTGCTCAGATGAACGAGATGAGCGGCCCGGCATTCAAGATCAAGCACGACCCGCGAGTGACACCCCTTGGAAGAGCGCTTCGAAAAAGCAGCATTGACGAACTTCCCCAATTGCTAAATGTATTAATCGGCGACATGAGTCTCGTTGGCCCACGGGCAATGTCCATGCGCGACTACAAATTATTTGACCAGGATTGGCAACGCCGGCGGTTCAGCGTGAAGCCAGGAATTACGTGCCTTTGGCAGGTAGCGGGAAGAAGTTCCCTGCCGTTCGATAAGTGGATGGAACTGGACATGCAATACATCGACAAATGGTCGTTGTGGCTGGATTTAAAAATACTTGTGCGAACTGTTCCCGCAGTGCTGCGCGGCACAGGGGCAGCCTAATTTTCAAGATCGAGCCTACTCACCTTTACTTGACAGCTGAGAACAGAATCAACACGGAATCAGGAAAATTTGATATGAATCAACACAATCGTCAATTAGCAAGACCACTTCGTCGCGAACTTCCCTTGGCTTGGACGGCGCGGTCAGAACCTCGCGTTTCCGGCTCTCAGCAACTTTCTATCGCCGAAATTGGAACTACGATTCTCAAGCGCAAGATTCCTATCTTCGGTTTGGCGGCACTTATCTTTATGTTTGCGGCTGTCTACTCTTACGTGAAAGTGCCACAGTATGAAGGAGTGGCGCGGTTGCAGATTGACCCCAATCGACCTTCGGACGTTAATTTAAACGAAAGAGATAAGCTCGAGGAATCGGATGTCGACAGCCGCGTAAAGACAGAAGTCGAAATCATCCACAGCAATGGCGTAATTCTGCAAGTCATCCAGTCATTAAGAATGTTTGCAAATTCAGCTTTTGCCGGCCCGGACACCGCCATTGTCGCGAATATTACGGATTTGTCGCCCTCAGTGCGCAGACGGTTGCTCGACAAATTCAGCAACAATCTGACCGTGAAGGTAGTTCCCAATACGCAGATTGTGGAGGTGCGTTTTCGCAGCCCCGATCCTGAACTGGCCGGCGAAACGTCAAATTCGATCGTTGACGAATATATGCAGCGAACCTTTCAAGCACGCGTGGATGGCAGCGCGCAGGTATCGCAATGGCTCTCCCGTCAGATGGAAGAAATTAGAGCTAAAACCTCGGATGCTCAACAAAAATTGGCTAATTTTCAAAGAGAAAACAACCTGCTTGGCAGCGATGAAAAAGACAATATCGTCACAGACCGGCTGAAAAAGCTAAACCAGGAACTGACCGAGGCCGAAGCAGACCGAATTGTAAAGGAGGCCCGCTACCGTTTATCGCTTTCGGCCGATCCGGAGTTGATGTCATCCATCGCGCCAAGTACAACGCTGCAAATACTCAGAACTCAGGAAGCCACGCTTCAGGGCCAGTATGCGCAACTCAATTCTAAATTCGGCGAGGGTTATCCCAAGCTTGGTGAAATCCAGACGCAGTTGAGCCGGGTAAAATCCGCAATTCAGGATGAAGACAAAAATTTGGAAACTCGTCTGACGAATGAATTCGATGCCGCGTCAAAATCCGAGGCCATGGTCCGAGTCGATTTTGAAAAACAGAAATCGGAAGCCTACAGGCTGAATGAACACGTGGCACAGTACGCCCTCTTGAAACACGATGTTGAATCGGGCCAACAGCTTTATGACACCCTGCAACTGAAGGTAAAGGAGGCTGGCGTCACATCCGGATTGGCTTCGTCCTTTGTCAACGTCATCGATCGGGCGCAGCTTCCGGATACTCCGGTGGAGCCCCGCAGGAAACTTTATATGGCGTTTGGATTAGGAGGCGGACTTTTTGCGGGTCTGCTTCTAGGATTCGCGTTGGAATCTTTTGACGATACCTGCCAAACCTCCGAGGAAATCGAAACAATTATTGGCCTGCCGGAACTTGGCTCGGTTCCTTTTTTGCCCGCTCTGGCCACCGAACGAAGTAAATTTTCAAGTTCTCCAAGATTAAATCTGGTGTTGGAATCCCCCGGCCGGCCGATTTCCCTCGCAAACCCCGCAGCTGCGGAATCCTATCACGCGTTGTTCAGTGTAATTATGTTGTCGTCGACTCCCGTGATGAAGGTGCTAGTTGTAACGAGCGCCATGGCGGGCGACGGCAAGACAACCACCACTTGTAATTTGGCCACAGTACTCGCGCAGCATGGGAAGCGTGTCTTATTGGTTGATGCAGATTTGAGGCGATCTTCCATCGGGGCGCACTTCGGCCTCAAACCTGGTTTCACAAAGATGGTTTCTGTCGGCAAAACATCGTACCAGTGCTACCAGCCGATTGACGTTCTCCCAAATTTGTTCGTAATTCCGGCCACACTTCTTAAGTCTGGTGCGACGGATGCGTTAGCCACTCACCGGTTGCAAATGGTGGTGAGGACTTGCCGGCCTGAATATGACTTCATTATTGTGGATACGCCACCCGCATTGCCGTTCGCGGACGCATTGGTGCTCTCGGCATGCGCGGATGGCGTGCTCCTTGTCGCTCGCTCCGGCGTTTCGCGCAATAAGGCGCTGCTGCGCGCGCGAGATGTGCTCCAACGATCGGGAGCGAACATTCTTGGTTTCGTGCTGAATGCAGTACGGCGCCCAGCCTATTATTATTCCGACCCCACTCAGTACGACCAACTGCCCCCCTGCAATGTGACTGATGTCAGCGGCGAGATTCGAGAAAGTTAAGATTGGAGATTACTCCCTATGCCTAGAACATTACTGCTTTTCGTTCTCTTAACTTGTTTCGTTTGTCCTTTGGCGGCGCAGAATTTGATTCCAGTCAATACGATATCTGCGTCGGATGTACCTTCGAATCCAGTCGCTCACCCTCTGAAGATATCGGCCGGTGACCAGCTGGATGTCGATGTATTCGATACGCCGGAACTTTCCACCAAGCTTCGCGTGGACGAACACGGCGAGATCACTTTGCCTCTTGCGGGAGTAATCCCTGTTTCCGGATTAACGGCGGAACAAGCAGGCAAAGAGATTGAAGCACGATTACAAAGCGCCAATATTCTCAAACAGCCCCACGTTTCCGTGACTGTGGCGCAATATTCCACGCAAGGGATTGCAGTGTTGGGTGAAATTAAAAATCCCGGAGTTTATCCATTGCTCGGAGCCCATGGGCTGCTCGATATCGTTTCGGCTGCGGGAGGTATAACGGCCAACGCCGGAAAAGCGATTACTATTATCCATCGCGACGAGCCCGACAGACCTGTAATCGTGGAATTAAATAGCAAGCCAGGAAGTAGCGCGGCATTTAACGTGGATCTTCGTCCAGGCGACACGGTCATGGTTTCCCATGCAGGCATTGTTTACGTTGTAGGCGATGTGGGAAGGGCCGGCGGTTTCGTACTTGAGACCAATGATCGCTTAACTGTTATGCAAGCAATAGCCTTGGCCCAAGGAGCGAACAAAACCGCAGCATTGAACAGCGCCAAAGTCATTCGCAAGAACGGCGAACAGCGTGAACTTTTGCCGATCTCGCTTAAGAAGATCATGGCCAGTAAGGCTCCCGATCCAATGCTGAATGATGGAGATATTCTCTTCGTGCCAAGCAGCAGTGCGAAAAACGCGATGGTGAGCGCAGAAAACATTTTTCCGTCAGTTGCGGGCGCCGCTATTTTCCGAATTCCGTGACACGCTCCTTCTCTTGATTCGATTCACTGCACTCTAAGATTGCGATAAAAATTAAGGAAATCCGCTGATGGGCGCTACACGCCACCAATTGCTACTGATCCTGGTGATCTCATTTATCTACCTTCTCGGCCAGCTATTTGTGGGCACTAATGTAGTCGTCTCCTTTCTGCTCACGATTGCAATTTTGTTCGGCTTGCTGGCGATCTATGCCGGCGGCGGACTGCAATCTGCGTTCGGATGTTTGAATGCTATTTTGATCAGCAAATTCCTGTTAATTGGAGTGGCCATCAAGATTCTGGTTCTTGAGCCAGCGGATGGCACCTTGTATGCGCCATTCACGACATCTGCGGTAATGGCACTCGGATTTTTTGGCGTTTTCCTCGGAACAACCATTCAATCTCATATTCCCTGCCCAGAGCGGTGGTCGGTGAACAGGCCATTCAGCGCCCAGATGCTCTTGTCGCTTTCTGTCGTTTTGTTTTGCAGTAGTTACGGTGGATACATTGTATCGATGATTCCGTCGACCCAGGGCGCGGGAATTCAGACTGGCGGTTGGGTTGGCATTACCCACGTTCTGGGATCGCTCAAGTCCCTTTCGATCGTCCCCCCGATGCTGTATTTGTGGAGGAAGAAAACAAGACTGTGGATGACCCATCCTGTGATCCTGTTCCTCGTCCTTTGGAGCGCGGCAATCGGAATATTCAGCACAGGTAAACAGGAAGCGATCGAACCGCTTGTCTTCTACGTATTACTCGGTTTTTTACGTTACGGCTGGATGGACACACGATTGTGGGCTCTCGTTTCGCTGGGCGCTATTTATTATATGGTTATTATTTTTCCGTATTCCCAGTATGTGCGCTCCGCGGGCGGACGAGAAGGCACATTTGAAGAACGTGCTCAAGTCACGGCGGATACATTCTGGCGAATTATGAGCAACGAAGAATTTCGGACGACGGTAACCGATCACGTAAGCAAGCAATACTATTTTGGCCCATCTTTGGCGGCTTTCAGCAGACTGGCAATGATTGGCGAAGCGGACCGCCTCATCTATGCAACCGAGCGGCAACAGTCTTTTACAGGTTGGGAGACCATTACATGGGGTTTCAAACTGCTGACGCCGAGCGTCTTGTATCCGGATAAGCCCATTTTCGAAGCCGCTAACTACCTTTCTCACATCGCCGGCGAATCAAATATTACCGACACAACCACGGAAGTTTCCTACGGGATGATGGCCAATTTATACAACGCGTTTTCTTTAACAGGCGTTTTGATTGGGACTCCGCTCTTCTTCGGCCTCTTCTACTACTGGATTCGCATCTTCCTGGGCGATGCGAGCTGGTCCGGTCTGCCAAGTACCTCCACATTGTGGTTTGTATGGCTGGTTGCCTCCTACCAGCACAGCCTTGTGGAATCTTCTCTTTCCGGCTTGATCGCATCCATTTCATTTCCATCCGTGATCGTGCTTCTGTGCATTTTGGCAAAATGGCTTGTTCCCTTTTTCCCGGCGGGCGTGGAATCCGATCGCCCGGACGAATCGATTTCTCCAGTGGCACCAGCAGACTCTGCTGCCACCAACCCCGAACGAATGCGATTGTCAGGACTATATTCATGATCAAAATATTGCACACCATCAGTTCGGCAAATCCTCGAGGCGGCGGACCGATCGAAGGTATTAATCGACTTGGAACGACTCTTCAATCGTTAGGTCATCGTGTCGAAATCGCCTCGCTTGATCACCCGAACGCGCCATTCCTTGGACAGAGTCCTCTGACTATTCATCCACTAGGTCCGACGCTTTCCGGATACGGCTTGAGCGCGCGCTTCATTCCGTGGATGCGCGCAAACTGCCATCGCTACGACGCAGTCATCGTGAATGGAATTTGGCAATTCCACAGTTTTGGAGCGAGGCTCGCGTTGCGCAACACGCGGACACCTTATGTTGTATTCACACACGGAATGCTCGATCCATGGTTTAAAAAAAGGTATCCGATGAAGCACCTGAAAAAATGGGTGTACTGGCCATGGGCCGAATATCGCGTGCTGCGCGATGCGCAAGCGGTTCTATTTACGTGCGAAGAGGAGCGCGTGTTGGCTCGACAATCGTTCTGGCTGTACCGTTGCAATGAGGTGGTCGTTGGGTACGGCACCACACGGCCAACGCTGGATGCGGAAGCGTGCCGCAAGGAGTTTCTGTCCCGGTTTCCGGAATTAAAGGGAAAACGTGTGGCGCTTTTTCTGGGGCGGATTCATCCAAAAAAAGGTTGCGATCTTCTCATAAAAGCGTTTGCGAAAGTTCTGGCAAGTAACACCACCTGGCACCTGCTGTTTGCCGGCCCGGACCAGACCGGATGGCAAAAGAAATTAACCCACATCGCTGAATCGCTTGGCGTGGCATCGAGAATCACGTGGACGGGAATGATTTCAGGCCATATGAAATGGGGAGCGATTCACTCTTCGGAAGTATTCGTACTGCCGTCCCATCAGGAAAATTTTGGTATTGCTGTCGCCGAAGCCATGGCCGCCGGTCTTCCCGCCCTTGTAACAAATAAAGTAAACATATGGCGTGAAATCGAAGCGAGCAGAGCGGGTTTGATCGATGAGGATACTCTAAATGGAGTGTGTACACTCCTGCAAACATACTCTGAGCTTTCCCCGGAGGCGAAGATGCAAATGCGAAGACGCGCACAGGAGTGCTTCGAAGAAAAGTTTGAAATTAAAAAAGCGGCAGAGAGTTTGCACAAAATCTTGCTCAATGTGATTGAAACGAAGGCACAGAGCTACTCGAGAAAAGAGCAACCGACTCCCTCCACCAGAATTCTTCAGGAGCTCTCCGGCCAGTTCCCGCAAGGATCCGAAGTGAAATCCGAATCTTCGAGAGCCTCAGACTAGCTTATGCGAATAACAATTGTTCAAGGTGCATTCATGCCGGTTCCCGCGATCTTTGGAAGCTCGGTCGAAAAGATTTGGTTCGCGCTGGGTCAGGAATTCGCGAGGCAAGGACACTCAGTCACTCATATTTCGCGCCAACATCCTAGTTTACAGCACGAGGAAGTTATGGAGGGTGTGCATCACATCCGGATCCCCGGCTATGACAGTCCTCGATCGCTGATGCGGTTGAAATGGCGCGATCTACTCTACTCACGTCGTGTCCTTCGTTATCTGCAGCCCGCGGATATCCTGGTGACAAATACGTTCTGGCTACCCGTGATTGCTCCATCCACAAAGGCTGGGAAAATATACGTCCACATCGCTCGCTACCCTAAAGGGCAGATGAAATTTTACAAGCAAGCTGCGCGTCTCCAAACCGTATCCACCGTAATTCGAAATGCGGTCTGCCGCGAAGTTCCCCGCCTTGCTCCAAAGGTAAAAGTAATTCCTAACTTTGTTTCCACAAAACGCGCAGTCGCAACGGTGGATAAGCGCAGCAAAACTATTTTGTATGTTGGCCGGATTCATCCTGAAAAGGGTGTGAATTTGCTGATCGAGGCATTCGCGCAACTGGTTGCCCGGGGAATCAATGATTGGAAGCTTCGCCTTGTGGGACCATGGCAGTTTGAATACGGAGGCGGCGGCGAACAATATCTGCTTCAACTCAGAAACAAAACATCAGACATTGAAAAATACATTGAGTGGGTGGGCCCGGTTTTCGATCAGGTTCGCTTAAGTTCTTACTATCAGGACTCCAGCTTTTTTGTTTATCCATCCATCGCCGGGCGAGGCGAGGCTTCGCCACTCGCCCCACTGGAAGCGATGGCAGAGGGATGTCCTCCCGTTGTGTCGTCGCTGGAATGTTTTCGAGATTACATAGAACCGGGCATAAACGGATGGACATTTGACGAACGCGGCCGAAGGGGATCGCCCGATCTGGCTTCAACCCTGCAAACAATTGTCGGCGATAAGAATATCTTGCGCGCAGCGCGAGATGGCGCACTGCGGACTGCAGAACGATTCGCCCTTCCAAAGATTGCCAACCGCTACTTGAATGATTTTCAGGAGATTGCGCTTCAATGAACCGCATGGAACTCGAAGTCCATCCCATCCCCATACGTGGGGCATCGCCGTGGTCATTTCGTGAGCGAATTGGTCTGCTGCTCTGGGATTTTGCGTGGCCTCTTCTGTGCCAGTGGACTCCAAAACCATTCAATGCTTGGCGTTTGTTTTGGCTTCGCGTGTTTGGATGCCGCATTCAGGGGACGCCTTTTGTCCACCAGAGAGCACGAATACAGATCCCATGGCATGTGATTCTTAACGACAGGTCGAATGTGGGAGATCGAACTAACCTGTATTCACTAGGTGAAATCGAACTCGGTCCAAAATGCGTAGTGGCGCAGGAAGCCTACCTTTGTACCGGAACGCACGACTTTCAGGATCCGACTACCCCCCTCGCCACGGCCAAAATCACAATTGGAACAGACGCATTCGTCGGGGCTCGAACCTTTGTCATGCCCGGAGTCATGATTGGAGATAGCGCCGTCGTTGGAGCGTGCTCTCTGGTGACTCGTAACGTGGAATCCGGAACAGTCGTCGCCGGATCGCCCGCACGGTTTCTCCGGTTTAAAGAGCCATCCTTTATTGAAACGGTGAAAAACAATTGATTTCAGTCATTATTCTAACGAAAAACGAAGAACGAGACCTACCAGGCTGCTTGAATTCCGTGTGCTGGTCTGATGACGTCTATGTTTATGACTCGGGCAGCACCGATCGAACAACCGCCGTCGCAAAAAACTATGGCGCGGAAGTTGTGGTCCGGCCGGGCGGAAACGGTACGGAAATATTCAGGGGGAATGAGGCTGAACATAAGAATTGGGCGTTGAAAAATATTCCGTTCCGGCATCCATGGGTTCTGCATCTTGACGCTGATGAACGCGTGACTCCCGAGTTAGCCGAAAGTATGCAACAGGCAGTGCGAAACTCTTCGAACTTAGTCGCCTATCGAATTCGCCGCCGGGATTATTGGGGAGATCGTTGGCTAAAACACGTGGTCGCCTCGTCGTATTATATTCGGTTGTTTCGCCCGAACACGATGCATTACGAACGCCTGATCAATCCCGTTTCTGTTCCCGACGGGCCCACAGGAGATATTTCCGGTTTTCTAGACCACTTTCCTTTCAGCAAAGGTGTTGCAGAGTGGTTGAAGCGCCACAATTCCTATAGTTCGCTTGAGGCTGAACAGATCAGCAGGAACCGGATGGTCAATCAGCCATTCAGCTTGAAAAGCGCCTTTCTGGCCAGCGATCCAATTGAACGCCGTTTTCATCAGAAAGAACTGTTCTACCGAATGCCGGTTCGTCCCATCTTGAAATTCGCCTTATTTTATCTGGGTAAACGAGGTTTTCTCGACGGCGCTGAGGGGTTTCAGTATGCCGTATTGCAATCTTTCTACGAGTACATGATCGTTCTTAAGTCCAGGGAACTTGCGATGAAACCCAATTTGGGTATCCACACGGAACGGACCGAGACAAACCCGCAAAAGGATATTCGGGTGATCTCGAAGACTCGTAACACGGACTCGGTTATTTCGGGCGCAACGCGTCACTAGAAGAGCTGCTTTTATTTTCCCGGCTATCCCAAGGAAGTCATCGAATCCTCTGCAAGACTAACAACAATTTTTTAAAAACATTTTTTCCTTCCTTACTACAGCTATATCCGCTCGCAGTTCGGAGCAGCCATCACATCGGTTTCGGATTTTGAAAAAAAACCAAATCTCATGGATCTCGAGGAGAGAACAACAATGAATCTCAAAGGTAAGAAAGTTGTCGTATGTGGCGCGGGAGGATTCATCGGAGGCCATCTCGTAAAAAGGTTGCGGGCCCTCGGAATCGGCGAAATCAGAGCCGTGGATATCAAGCCATTCGACGAGTGGTACCAGAAAAGCGCGGACACTGAAAATTTGCGCCTGGATTTGAAGGACAAGGAAAGCTGCTACCAGGCGACGAAGGATATGGACGCCGTTTTTCAGCTCGCCGCCGATATGGGCGGGATGGGCTTCATCGAAAACAATCGCGCTCTATGCATGCTCAGCGTTTTGATCAACACACACATGTTGATGGCCGCAACGGCAAATGACGTGGAACGCTTTTTTTATTCCTCTTCCGCATGCGTTTACAACGCCGACAAACAGAAGAGTCCGGGCGTCCTTGCGCTTAAAGAAGAAGACGCGTATCCCGCCATGCCGGAAGACGGTTACGGATGGGAAAAGCTTTTCAGTGAGCGCATGTGCCGCCACTTTGAAGAAGATTTCGGACTGCAATGCCGTGTGGCGCGGTTTCACAACGTTTATGGGCCGAACGGGACGTGGGAAGGCGGACGAGAGAAAGCCCCTGCGGCGATTTGCAGAAAAGTATTACAGGCCAAGGCCTCCGGTAAAAAAGAAATCGAAATTTGGGGCGATGGAAACCAAACCCGCAGCTTTATGTACATCGATGACTGCACCAAAGGCATTCTCTCAATCATCGAAAGTGAAATTCATGAACCTCTTAATTTGGGCAGCAGCGAACTCGTTACGATCAACCAACTCGTGGACATCGTCGAGGAGATCGCAGGAACGAAGTTGAATCGTAAATACAACCTCTCCGCTCCGAAAGGAGTGAATGGCCGCAACAGTGACAACACAAAAATAAATAAATATCTAGGTTGGGAGCCATCGATCCCTCTGAAAAAAGGCATGGCCAATACCTATCAGTGGATTGAAAACGAAGTTCTCCATCTGGTCAGGAGATGACCATGGAAACTCCCAATCTTAAGACTGAATTTCGGCAGATTTTAGGCATTCACTTCTTCGTAGGAGAAGCGCAACGAGCGATCGACTTGCTTCGCAATGGCGGTCTGCTCGTTGTACCGGCGGCGCCTGCGCTCAAGAACCTCCCTGAGGACGTGGGATATCGAGAGGCTTTGCTCGGCGCGGATGTCGCTATCGCAGATAGCGCATTGATGGTCATGGTTTGGAATTTTCTCCAAAAAGATAATATTCGGCGTCTGTCAGGTCTGGAATATTTGGTGAAACTCTTGAAGCAAGCAAATTTAATGGTTTCAAGGCGCTCCTTCTGGGTTATGGCGAATCGTACGAGCGCAGAAAGAAATCTTGCATGGCTGCGAGAGCAAGGCATTGAGGTGTTACCCGAGGATGTTTATCTCGCCCCAGTTTATGGACCTGTTGTTGAGGATGAAGCGCTGCTTGGAAAACTTCGCGAGCGCCGGCCATCGGATGTCATCGTGACCATTGGAGGCGGCACACAAGAAAGGCTCGGTTACTACCTCAAACAAAATCTAAATCCGTTCCCCGCCATCCACTGCATTGGCGCAGCCATTGCATTTCTGAGCGGAGATCAAGTCCATATTCCAATGTGGGCGGATCGCTTTTATCTCGGGTGGTTATTTCGGTGTCTGTCAGAACCGAGACGCTTTGTACCGAGATATTGGTCGGCGCGCAAACTCGTGGGCATGATCTTTCGTTATCGCGGCCATTTGCCAGGCCCGTCCGTAAAACATATTTAGGACGCGGTCATCCGACTGCGCCCAGTCAATCTAAATTTCGAGTGACAAGCACACGGTTCCAGCCTCAGGAACACGTCATAACCAGGCCAAAAATGAGATACATAAAATTAGGGATCGCTGGAGTACAAGCCTCGGTTCTCGGCTTTGGTTGTGCAGCTTTGATGGGCCGAAGTGGCCGCAGCCAATCACTTCACGCTCTCCGTGCGGCTTATGACGGCGGTATCACGTTCTTCGATACTGCCCGCTCTTACGGATACGGCGAGTCAGAAAGCGTGGTCGGTGAATTCCTGCGGGGGCGTCGGGATCGCGTCATCATTTCCACAAAATTTGGCATCGTGCCAAAGCGGCAGCAAGGTTGGAAGAGGGCTCTGATGCCGGCTCTACGCACCATTCTTGATGTTGCTCCAGGAGCGCGCAATCTGATTCGAGATCAGGTGAAGGCTCAATTCAAGGAAAATCAGTTAACGGTCAAAGTGTTGCGCGACAGCCTGGAGGAAAGTCTGCGCCGACTTGGAACGGATTATATTGACATACTTTTTATGCATGCGGCTCCGGCATCCGCACTCGCGCAACTCGATGTAATGGACGAACTCGATAAATTAATTATCGCCGGTAAGATCCGCATGGCCGGCATCTCCGCCGAGCCTGAAGTTATCGCGTCGGCTCTCGAGTCAAAAATTCCAGTTCTGCGTGCAATGCAATTCCCGGTAAATTTGTTTGACCTGCGGATGTTACAAATCCTGTCTGCTGTACACACAAAAGGTTTAATTTTTGCAGCCAATCACCCGTTTGGCGGCGTTGATCACGTCACTGAAAGCAAAGCTCTGCTACGCGGACTTGCCGATCTCCCTTCGATCCCATACGAACTTCGCGAAAAATTGCTTATATCCGGCGACGAGACTCTCTCTGAGGTCATATTAAATTTGATCCTAACACGCACCAGCATTCAGATCGCCTTGCCCTCAATGATGAATCTGAGTCACCTGAAAGCCAACATCAAGGCAATTTCAAGTTGTCGTTTTACACCGGAAGAATTGAACTGGATTGGATGTCATTTCGCACGGAAAGTTAGTTCGATTGAATTGAATCCGGAGCAGAAATTAAGCGCCCACGCGAGCTATCGATGAGGATGATCCTAGATGCAGATTGATTTGGACGCAATATCTCAGCCAATAGAATACACCAGCACTGTTTGTATTATCGGTGCGGGAATCGCCGGTCTTATACTGGCGCGGAGTCTGGCCGCTCACGGCATCGATGTGAATTTGATTGAAGGAGGCGGCCACACGTTAGAAACGCGCAGCCAGGAAATCTATTCCGCGAAGATGGAAGGAAACCACCACGATGGGACTGCTCGAGGCAGATTTCGCGTATTTGGAGGATCCTCCACTCGCTGGGGCGGTCAGCTGCTTCCCTACACCTCGGATGTTTTTAGTCCCCCGGGCACGGCGCCATCCCTGAAGTGGCCGATCACAGACTGCGATTTGGATTCATTTTATGCTGAAGTGCTCACAATCATGCATGTCGGCCACGGTTCTCCTGAATCCGAACTCTTTCATCTGCTCAAAATGGAAGAGCGAGATTGCCCTGAAGTGAGAATCAGGTTTTCAAAATGGGCGCCCTTCTCCAAACGCAATTTGGCAAACACCATTGGGCGGGAATGCTTGCGAAGCACGCGTATCACTTGTTTTCTGCATGCGAATGCGACATGCATCGTACCCAACAAAACGAACGGACGGATCGAAAGTGTCGTCGTCAAGAATTACCCGGGAATAATTTTTAGATTCAGCGCCCAACAATTTGTTATCTGCACAGGGACGATTGAAAGCAGCCGTCTTTTATTGGCTTCCAGTTCCGTCAGCGAGCGTGGTATTGGAAATTCCACGGACAACGTTGGTCGGTATTTTCATGACCACATCAGCGTCAGTGCTGCGACCATTCAAGGAGAAGCCAGGCGGCAATTTGTCCGATTGTTTTCGCCCCGGCTAGTGGACGGCACTCTTTTTACTCCGAAGCTCGAAGCGTCTGAGGAACTCCGCTCCAAACATGGACTTCTAGCGGTAATGGCGCACTTCGCCATCGAAGAGCCCTCAGGAACGGGAGTCGCAGCCATGCGCGAAATTCTGCAAAGCATTCAGAGGCGAGAACATTCAGGAAAAATGATCAAAGCGATGTCAACGCTTCCGGCCAACCTGAAAGAAATTGCACGCCTGTTGTGGTTCGCACACGTAAGAAAGCGAAGAGCGATCTCCAAAGGCGCGGCGATTACGTTGCGTTTGGATTGCGAGCAGAAGCCCATGGCGGCAAGTCGCATCCGAATTTCCGCGGAACGGGATGTCCTAGGAATGCCGAAGGCTGTCGTGGATTGGCGTATTTCAAAGGAAGAGCAGCGTACGGTTCAGTTTTATGCGCGAGTTATTGGCAGTTTTTTAAACAAAATTGGAGTAGGTCCACTTACTTTGTCAACTGAACTTTGGAAAATGGATGATTCGTGGTTGAAGCTGACTTCCGATACGTACCATGCGATGGGCGGGACTCGTATGGGGACAGACCCAAGGACTAGTGTTGTCGATTGCAATCTTCAGGTCCATGGCGTACCCAATCTTTTTGTTGCCAGCTGCTCCGTTTTTCCGAGCGGCGGAAGTTCGAATCCCACGTTTACCATGATGGCGCTCACCTTGCGCCTGGCAGCCTTCCTTGCAAACAAATGCAGCCGGTTGCCCCTTGACTTGCGCGAAAAACTCGCCTCGTAGCTAATCCTCGATAAACAAGATATGACCAGGAACAACACCACGATAGAAAGAACCGAAGCTCCGAAGAATGGTTTGCGGCAAAGACTCATGCGCGGCCTCGGGGCCTCCGCACTGGGTCCCGTTGTTACCGCCATCATTCAGCTAGGCTCGGTGCCCATACTTCTGCATGTGTGGGGCGTCGCTAGATATGGCGACTGGCTTCTGCTCTCTGCTATCCCCAGTTATTTGACGCTGTCCGATCTTGGATTTGGAGACGCCTCCGGCAGTGAAATGTCCATGAGCGTCGCGGCAAATGACCGCGATCGCGCCCTGGAGACATTTCAAAGTTCCTGGGTGCTTGTGTCGATAGTCTCTTTTGTGAGCCTGCTTTTAGCCAGTGTAATTGCATGGCAAATCCCCTGGCAAAAATGGCTCAGATTATCAACCATCTCCAGTCCACAAGCGGCCGCAGTGATGGTCGCACTGGCGGCTTACGTTGTAGTCTCTCAACAAAACGGAATCACGGAGAGTGGATTCCGCGCCGACGGAAATTTTGCCACTGGAACTTTTTGGCTGATGATCCTGCGCTTGGTAGAGGTTGCAGCGGCAACGATTGTTGCTTGGCGTGGCCACAGCCTGCTGTCCGTCGCATGCACGTATTTGATTGTCAGAGCCATGGGGACGATCACTTACATCGCGCTATTGCATCGGCTTAGCCCATGGATTCGCTACGGTGCGTGCACCGCTCGCTGGAAGACGATTCGACGTTTGATTGCCCCCGCATTCGGATTCATGGCCTTCCCAATTGCCTACGCAATCAGTTTGCAGGGATTTACTCTGCTGATCGGTTCGATTCTGGGTCCGGTTGCCGTCGTATCCTTCGCAACACTGCGTTCGCTGTCCCGCGTCAGCTTCCAAATTATTGGCGTAATCAAGGTGGCGATTTGGCCAGAGCTCTCCAGAGCATTTGGCGAGGGAAATATTTCTCTTGCGCGCCAGCTGCATCGCCGCGCCTGCCAGGCCTCGTTGGGTTTGTCAATCGCGGGAGGATTGCTGCTCGCGCTCGTCGGTCCCGCCATTTATGGAGTCTGGATTCGCCAGAAAGTTCCGTTCAATGCCGCTTGCTTTTACATCTTGCTCATGGTGGTTGTCACCAATTCGTTGTGGGACACCAGTTCCGTGATCGCCATGTCTGTAAACGGTCATTGCCGAATCGCTGTCCTGTATATTGGCGCCGGAATTTTATCTTTGGTGCTCGCCAGGCTTCTGATTTTTCACTTGGGGATTATCGGCGCGGCAGTGGCACTTCTAGCAAGCGATGCGTTAATGACCGGATATGCAGTGCGCACAGCCTTGCAGCACGTTGAGGATAACGCGCAAAGGTTCGTGTTGGCCCTGTGCACGATTCCCCGTTTCCGGCAAATTTTACCGGTGAGCCCCGATGCGTGAGGAAATTGTGACCTGCGCGAACAGCATATCTTTTCAGAGCATGGCGGACTCTACCCGTTCAAACCGCTTCATAAAAGTAGTTCTTTCGACGATTGGAAAATTTCACACATTCGATCTGGCGAGGCAGATGCAAAAGCGCGCCGCGTTGGGAGCAATTTTTTCCGGCTATCCCCGATTCAAATTGAAGCGGGAACGGCTGCCTCAACAGACCATCCATACATTTCCCTACCTGCACGCGCCCTACATGCGATTTGCTCCACGTTCCTCAGCGGCCCGGCTTTTTTGGGAGTGGCAAGACAAAATTTGGTTTGATCGGTACGTGGCTAAACATATTCCTCAGTGTGATGTTTTTTCAGGCCTTTCAGGATCGGCGTTATGTAGCGGCCGCGCTGCGCAGGCGAAGGGGGCAAAATATGTTTGCGATAGAGGCTCGTCGCACATCCGCTTTCAGGATCAAATTCTGCGCGAAGAGTATGACCGGCAAGGAATTCCCTTTGCGGGAGTTGACCCGCGAGTCATTCATCGAGAAGAGGCCGAATACGAGACAGCAGACGCGATCACAGTTCCCTCGACTTTTGCGTTCGACACGTTTGTCAAAGCAGGCGTCAGTCGACGAAAAATGCGCCTCGTTCCTTACGGAGTGGACCTCAACGCCTTTTTTCCCTGCGCCCCAAAAAGCACAAAAGAATTTCATGTTCTTTTTGTCGGAAACATTGCCGTTAGAAAGGGAATTGCATACCTCTTGCATGCTTTCGACAAATTGACATGTGACAATAAGCGATTAACGTTGGTCGGTTCCCTTTCTCCAGAAATGGAAAATGTGATTAAAAAGGGCTGCCATCGAGGTGATATTCACATCGCCGGGCATATCCCTCAGCCTCAGTTGAAATTCATCATGAGCAGCAGCGATGTGATGGTTCTTCCCAGTGTCGAAGAGGGCCTTGCGCTGGTGCAAGCGCAAGCAATGGCGTGCGGATGTCCGATCATTGCCACCGAAAATACAGGCGCTCGCAATCTGTTCACTCACAGTAAAGAAGGTTTTATCGTTCCCATCCGCGACGCCAATTCCATCGCAGAAAACTTGCAGAAATTGGCGGATAACCGCGAACTCCGACAATGCATGAGTGACGCCGCATTGAAACGCGTCCAATCTATAGGCGGTTGGGATCGTTACGGGGACACAACCTATAAGGTTTTTACCGAGCTGGTAAATTCATGAACGCACCATCCATACTTTTCATTGGAAGAAATTCCGGTACGTCGCGCCATCGTGCGTTTGCTTTGCGCCGCCTTGGATATCAGGTGTACGTGATTGATCCGCTCTCTCTTTACTCGTATGGCAGCTTAGTTGACAAATGGTCTTGGCACACAGGTGGCCTATTCCTTGAACAGATTATTCGAAGGAAGCTTTTAGCGAGTATTCCTCGGATTGATTTTTCTTGCGTTTATATCGAAGGCGGTGAATTGATCGGCCCGTTGCTTGTACAAGAATTGAAAAAACTTTTTGGAACTGTAATTAATTACAACATTGATGATCCGTATGGAAACCGAGACGGTCTTCGCTGGAGACTTTATAGACAGGCCGTTCCCTTCTACGACCTGGTCGTCGTCCTACGCGAATGTAATGTGCCCGAGGCGCGTGCAAACGGTGCGACCAAAGTTATGCGGGTCTTTATGTCTGCTGACGAACTGGCCCACTCTCCACAACAGATTACCGAGGTGGATGATCGACGTTTTTCCAGTGGCGTTGCGTTCGTCGGAACGTGGATGCCGGAGCGTGGCCCGTTCCTGGCGAGGTTGGCGGCGCTAAATGTTCCACTCTCCATTTATGGCGACCGCTGGCAGAGGGCTCCGGAGTGGCCTGTTCTACAGCCCTTCTGGCGAGGCTCGGGAATCTATGACGATCAGGAATACGCTAAGGTCATCCAATGTGCCAAGGTAAGCCTGGGATTGCTTTCAAAAGGAAATCGCGACCTGAGTACAACGCGATCTTTCGAAATACCACTTTTGGGCGGCGTACTTTGTGCCGAGCGCACCACGGAACACTTGGATCTTTATAAGGAAGATGAAGAGGCGGTTTTCTGGGATAGTCCCGAAGAATGCGCTGAAAAATGTTTCCAGCTCCTGCAACATCCGGAATGTCGCAAGAGCATCGCAAGCAAGGGGCAAAAGCGATGCATCCGGAATGGAACAACGAATCAAATCATACTTTCAAAGATCCTTCACGCAGCCCACAACAAAACATTTCATTCGAGAATTCAAACGAATCAATTCGTAAACTCCTTCTCGTAGAGTCGAATCACGAAATACATTTGTTTGAAGAAATCATCTTCTAACGAAACACGAGGACGACTCCATGAAATTGCAAATCAGTGCGTTACACTGGGAATCCGTAAATGCCAGGGCCATCCTGCGCCAGTCCATCGATAATCACCTGGATATAGTCCAGCAATTGTCGAGTCAGTTTCACATCATCGAATCCATCGCTGCTGAAATGTTGGAATCACTTCATGCCGGAGGCACCATATTTTGGTGCGGCAATGGTGGAAGTGCCGCGGATTGCCAGCATATGGCGGCCGAGTTTGTCGGCAGGTTTCGGCGCGAACGACAAGGCCTCGCATCTGTCGCCTTAACCACGGACACCTCAGCGATGACGGCCATCGCGAACGATTACGGGTTCGATCAAATTTTCCGTCGTCAGGTGGAAGCGCTTTGCGCCCCCGGCGATGTTGTCGTCGGAATTTCAACTTCCGGAAACAGCCAGAATGTTTGCCTGGCTTTACAGGAAGCTAAAAAGCTTGGAGCGCTTACAGTCAGTTTCACCGGAGCGCATGGCGGAAAGCTTATAGCCGTGAGTGACCTGGCGCTCCGCATCGCCTCCACTGAAACTGCTCGAATTCAGGAAGCACATATTCTTGCGGGGCACTTGTTGTGCGATTTGGTGGAGCAAGCGCATTGTTCCAACAGAGCAAGCTCCGAAGGAGATATCCAATGATCAGCTACCCGAATCGCGCGATCGAGCTGCTTGAACATTTCTGGGACGGGCGCAAAATCCTCGTCGTGGGCGACGTCATGCTCGACAAATATGTTTGGGGCACGGTGGAGCGCATTTCGCCTGAAGCGCCGGTCCCCGTCGTTCACGGTACGCATATTACGCACTGCCCGGGAGGCGCCGCCAATGTTGCAATGAATATAACTGGGCTAGGCGCGAAGGCGATTGTAATCGGCTTGGTTGGCGAGGATATGGATGGTGAGCAGTTAGAGTCTGACCTACATGCTGCCGGGGTCGAGACTTTGTTTGTGCCTGTAAAGGATATACCCACAACTTCCAAGCTGCGTGTTCTAAGCAAGAACCAGCAGATGTTACGACTCGATTTTGAGAAGAAAGGTTGTCCAAATGCTGCCGTCTATGAACAATTAATCCGGCAGGCACGCGATGCGATCAGTTCGTGCTCGGCGGTGATTCTTTCGGACTACGCAAAAGGCGCTTTGAACGAGCGCGAATGTGCTGCGATTATTGATGATGCGCGCACGCTCGGAATTCCTGTGCTTGTAGATCCCAAATCCGCGACGTTTCACAAATATCGGAATGCCACGACAATTTGCCCTAACTTGAAGGAGATGTCGCTTGTAGCCGGCACTTTACCTGAAGATCTCGATACTCTTCTGGATAAGGCCGAGCGATATTTAGAAGAATGCGGGCTGGACTTCCTCACAATCACTCTGGGAGAAAAAGGAATCACTGTGGTTCAAAAAAATGCGCGTTTGCACGCACCGGTCGTTGCGAGACAGGTTTTGGACGTTTCAGGAGCAGGAGATACGGTGATTGCAACGCTGGCGATTTGTCTCGCATGCAAACTTGAGATTGGGGATGCGATCAGGCTCGCCAACGCCGCAGCGGGCATTGTGGTTGGCAAAGCAGGGACCGTTCCTGTAGATCGCAATGAATTGATGGGCGCAATCTCGACGGACATCGCGTTGCACGCCGAAGAAAAAATTCTGTCTCGTGAGCGCCTTTTGGGCAGAGTTGCAGGCTGGCGTGCCGCCGGACAGCGAATCGTATTCACCAATGGATGCTATGACCTCCTTCATATCGGGCATATTAATTTGATCGAACAAGCGCGACAACAAGGCGATCGGTTGGTCATCGCCCTCAATAGCGATGATTCGGTAAAACGGCTGAAGGGGCCCGGCCGTCCCATGGTGGGGCAGCAGGAACGTGCGAGAGTACTGGCCGCCTTATCGGCATCGGATGCCATTGTGATTTTTGATGAAAGCACACCGCTGGAACTCATTCAGGCAATTCGCCCGGACATTTTGGTAAAGGGCGGTGATTATGCCGATGAAATAGTTGTAGGTGCATCGGAGGTTCGCTCTTGGGGAGGCCGTCTTTGTCTGGTGCCACTCGTAGAAGGTTTCAGCACGACCAAGCTGATTGCGATGGCCGCCAGGGCCGGATCATAATTTATTTCATTTCGTTAAAAAACACTTGCAAGACCTTTCCCTCAATATCAATACCGAACGGATTCCATCATTTCCAATGGCTAAAAACGGCACAATAATTATTTACAGGTTAGGGAGCTTGGGTGACACCGTAGTCGCACTTCCCTGTTTCCACTTGATCGCTCGAGCTTTTAAGGATTACGAGCGAATCCTTCTTACGAATATCCCAGTCCATGCGAAAGCTCCGGCCGCCCCTTTAGTGCTTGGAGATTCGGGATTGATTAACGGTTACATGACTTACCCAGTGGGAACTCGCAATGTTCTGAAGTTGGCAAAACTTTGGCGCCGAATTCGCAGTCTGAAGCCAAGCGCGATCCTTTATCTCACTCCGCCGAGAGGCGAAGCAGTGTGCAAGCGTGACGAATTTTTTTTCCGTTCTTGTGGAGTCAAAAACATTATTGGGATTCCCTACGGCGATCTTGCGCAACATCGTTACGACCCTCATCGCGGCCGCTACGAAGCGGAATCTTCCAGGCTTGCACGATGCTTGGCACCCATCGGAGACGCGTGTCCCGGCGATCCGGCAAGTTGGAATTTAATGCTTGTGGAAAATGAAAAAGTTCGAGCTGCCGAAGCATTGCGTCCGCTCGGGAAGATTCCCTTTCTCGTGGTTGGAATGGCTTCCAAGATGCAAGCGACGGATTGGGGAATTGAAAATTGGAAAGCCCTCATGCCGAAGCTGGCGGGCGAATTCCCGGATCACGCGATTGTTTTTATAGGCGCCAAGGAAGATCACCGCAATATTGAAGAAGTCGCAGCACTTTGGCCGGGAAGATCTCTCAACGTAAGTGGCGCCCTGACTCCTCGCGAATCCGCGGCAGTTCTGGAACGCGGCGATCTTTATTTGGGATTAGATAGTGGTCCGATGCATTTAGCTTCGAGCGTTGGCACGCCAATCGTTGGAATCTTCTCGGCTCGCAATTTGCCAGGCGTGTGGTTCCCGTTTGGAGAGCGCAATCAAATCCTGCACAAGCAGACCGAATGTTTTGGATGCGCGCTCGAGGTCTGCACCGTAGAAAAGAAAAAGTGCATCTTGGCAATTTCAGCGGATGAAGTCATAGCCGCTGCGAGGAGGGCGCTGACGAAAAAGCAGGAAAAGAAAATTCAAACATCCTTCAGTCCCATCCAATTCGCATCGTGTAGAGTGCCACCGGATTTCAGGACTTCAGAAAAGTGAAATCATGCCTCTGTTTATGGATAAGGCAGAAGCCGTGGTTTCGTAGAGCAAGAATAGATTCCAGAGTCGACTTTCGCCCTATGTCAGGAAGAAAGTCATGAAACTCAACGCAAATCTGTCCGATATCCAGTTGATTCTCGAGGCAATGCTGCAGGACCTGGTATTCAAATCCTTCAATATCGAGTTTCAGCAGATCAATTTTCTTGTGCCCGCGTCTCCCCATCTCATTTGTGATCGTTGTGCAAGCAATCACCCGCGACCCGTTGCCTTCGCTTACGGCCATTTGCCATTCACCTGGAACTTTGCTTGGCTCAAAACGCAAACTCTTGCTCTCGGATGCCAGGCCAACTGGATTGAATTCAATTCTTTTTATTTCCGGATCATTCGAGTGCTTCCTGATTGTTTCGAGAGCAATTGGCGATGGATCAAATATGACAACGGAAAGCCCGAATTGTTTGATTAATTCGATCTCAAAGCTAATATCCCCACCAACCCCTCCGCTGTAGACAATCGAATTTGAGTCAAGCGCCCCCACGCGTAGTGTCCACTGCGCCCCTTCCCGATTTCCAAGAGTAACCTTGTCCTGAAAGCTTTTACAAAACAGGGAGTCGAGTGCGTGTCTTAGAATTCTGCGTAGTCCTCCTGCGTAGATCCTATTCTTTGATGCGGGGTTTACACTTACTTCCGACGCATAGAGATCGGGTGATTGGGAATCTCTGGATTGCGGCACGGTTCCTCCCGTCAGAAGCGTTTCTCGAGCAACGCTTCTCTCGCCGCCCATCCTGGGGCGACGTTCTGCGCATTTGTTTTAGGATGCTGTTTAAAAAACAGGCACCGCTAACCTAAACAAGTGAATTATTTTTTAGTCGCGTGCCACTCGATTCGAGAAGCACCGCAGACATTTATTGATTCTTTTTCAACATCCGCAATCATATCCATCGTCCCTGATTCGAAGGATATAGTTTGCCCACCCATCGGACTGAACACCCAAATGGGCGGGCGAATTAAAACAGATCCAACCGGATGTCTTATCGGGAGTCGCTCATTGGGGGGGAATGAGGCTACAGTCCCTTATAGTAAATTTTATTCCTTCCTGATCGCTTGCGCATCCCTATTTTCCGTCCCATAGCTTCTATGGATTGCGGTCGTCCGCACAATAGGGTTTTAGGAATACTTGAATACTACTTTCAATGTAGTCGATTTGAGGTTTCTTCAAACCACCATCTGGATCGAGTCGAAGTGGATTAAAACCTGGCCACGCATAGATGAAGCGGATATCGAATTTGCCACCGTTTTTGCTCCGCAATCTCGGAAATAATTTCTTGAGTCTTTCCGCGCGGTTTTGGCGTCCGCGTAGATAAAGTGGTCGTCCGGAACGAGCCACACAATTTTTTGGCCGGTGATAACTTTCTTCAACCAGGCGCTCTCTGCGGGAACTCGAGAAAGAGTGTTATTCAAATTCATTGTGTCCAGTTCAGGATAGGCGTAGGATTCGCTCACCAAGGGCCTCGATAGGAAAATCTGTACCAATCCAGAAATTGCTGGCGTTTTTTAGGTAACCTGCCTCATAAAAAAAATTAATGGAAGGACTACAAACAGGAGGTTCCGCATGAAAAACATTAAGCGATTGCTGGCGATGGCAATTCTTTTAGGTGCGCAACACGTGGCAGCGCAGACTGCCGCGCCCTTGAAATTGGCCACGAAATACGAAATGCCCGCCATGGTGAAGGGCCGCTTCGATCATCTCGGAATCGATATGGGTGGAAATCGCTTGTTCGTGGTTGGAGAGGAGTCTCAACAAGTCCTGGTATTCGATTTAGCGACCGGAAAATATATCCGCTCGATTTCAGTCGATCACCCGCACGCGGTGCTTTACAGAGAGGACCTGCAGCGCATTTATATTACCGACGAAGGAAAAGGAGTGCTGAACATTTATGACGGGAAAACCTACAGTCTGCTGAATTCGGTCGCTCTGAAAGTCGATACGGACTCCATCGGTTACGATCCAGCCACGCATTACCTTTATATAGACAATGGCGGCGACAATGCACACGAAATGTTCACGATGCTAAGCGTTGTGGATACCACGGCTGGCACCAAGCTCGCCGATATCAAGGTGGACGGAGATACGCTGGAAGCCATGTCCCTGGAAAAATCGGGCGACAGACTTTTCCTGAATAATCCGGCAAAAAACGAAGTAGAAGTGATCGATCGCAAGACGAATAAGATCGCAACTGTCTGGCCGGTCAAGCTGGGCAAGGGAAATGCAACGATGGCGCTGGACGAACCAGCGCATCGTCTCTTTGTGGGCTGCCGCAGCGGAGCCATCGTGGTGTTTGATACCCAGACTGGAAAAGAACTGCAGGCTCTAACTGTGGGAAGAGGAGTGGATGACCTGATGTTCGACCCCTCTAGCAAGCGCATCTATGCAACCTCCGGCGGGACCGGAGCGGTGAACGTCTATAAGGAGACAGACCCTGATCACTATCAATCTCTTGGGAATGTTCCGTCGGGACCGGGCGCAAAAACGGGCCTGCTGGTCTCACAGATGTCTCGCCTTTTTGTAGCCGTGCCGCCACGCGGTGCCTCTCCCGGAGAAGTTTACGTCTATCAAATTCAATAAATTGATGCGCGAACCGAGGCGGCAGGATTCGCGCTCAAGTTGGGATTGAATTTTCCTGCTGAAGGTGAAGCTCCGGAACATTGAAAACTTTTTATCAAATATGATACGGTAGCCCCAATAGACAGGGCCCAACCGTTCAACGAATTCGCAATTTGTTCCCTAAAGGAGGTTCTCATGCAGCGCAACCTCACTGGCGTTCTGCTCGCCGTTATCGGTTTGTTTGCTTGGGCAGTTCCGGCAATGCCGCATCACTCGTTTGCGGCTGAGTTCGATGCAAATAAATGCATGGACCTCACGGGGACATTTACTAGTTTTGAATAGCAAAATCCGCACGGCTATTTTCATCTGAATGTGAAGGACGCCGGCGGCAACGTGAACACATGGACTTTTGAAACGGTTTCGCTACCCACTTTAAAACGAAGCGGAACCCAAAGAAAAGATTTTGAGGACAACGTTGGCAAGACTGTCACGGTACGTGCCTGCCTTGCTAAAAATGGCGTAAAAAATAGGGCCGCTGCGGAAACCATAAAGCTTTCGGATGGTCAGGTGCATCGGATCGGGCAAGACGTCGAGGGGAAGTTTAGCGATAATCCGTAGAAATTCGATCCGGGCGACAATTGGGAGCAGCTAAAATGAAACGACGCCTCGCCTTTTTCGGTGTTAACACAGGAGCGCTTGTGAGTCTATTGTGCTTGGCACTTCTACCCACGACAGCCCAAGAGGCACAGGAAGGGAAAGCCGCGGAAGCGGTTGCCACGAAAGCAAAGTCACAGCCTGCCGCCAAGGGCGGGCCCGCGCCACGTACAGCGGATGGCCACGTCGATCTCTCCGGAATTTGGTTTCCCGGCACGGCGGGTGGATTCACATTCAACCCGGCACTGCGAAGGCAATTCGATTCAAAAGTAACCCCGGAGGAAGCGCCGTCTTTCCTGCCGTGGGCGGCGGCAAAGATCAAGGCAATGACGTCGACTGATTATGAGTTGGGTCGTGCGTCCGTGAATTGCCTGCCGCGCGGCGTTCCCGGAATGTTTCTGATCGATCCGTACCCAATTCAGTTAATCCAAACGCCTGGGCTTTTCATTCAGTTGGATGAGCTGAACAATAATTGGCGCGTAGTTCACACGGATGGGCGGCCGCACAAGAGCGAACCCGATCCCGCCTTTAACGGCGATGAGGTTGGCCACTGGGACGGCGACACCTTGATAATCGATGTCATCGGTATTGATGAGCGAACCTGGAACAATTTTACAGGGTGGTTTCACAGCGACCAGGAACATGTGGTCGAGCGAATCAGCCGCCCATCAATGAACTATCTGGTGTACCAAGTGACGATTGAAGATCCCAAGGTTCTTAGTAAACCGTGGACGTCCGCACCTCATGTGTGGACGCTCGGCCAGGAAGATCTGCAGGAATACTTCTGCACGAACAACCAGGACGTGGAGCAATACAAAGCGCTGAAATCAAAGGAAGCGCCTGCGGACAAGTAGCCGCGCGAAAATCGGTGAGCTCAAAATTCGCGGCAATTTTTGGGAATCACCGCTTTTTCTCAACGGGGCGTAGGCCGGCGACTTTCAGCCGGATTCTCCAAAGTGTTTTTGAGCTGACGATATAGAGTGTTTTGCTATCCTGATCCCCAAATGTCAGATTGGAAAACCGCATCCCCTCCGGCGCGGGAATTTTCCCGAGTCGTTTGCCAGCAGGCGAAATTACCCACACGCCTCCCATGCCTGTGGAATAGAGGTTTCCCATGACGTCCACTTTCATCCCGTCCGGACCACCGGGCCCTTTTTCGCCAGTGAAATCGATAAAGAGCCGCCGATTCTTTACCGTCCCGTCCGGCTGGACATCGTAGGCGAAAATTTGCCTTTGATTTGGGTCCGGTCCTCCGTTGTTGACGTAAAGAATTTTTTCGTCCGGGGAAAAGGCCAGGCCGTTCGGGGGGAAATTCCCGGGGTCCTTGTCCAGCAATTGCAAGCTCCCATTACGCACGAAATAGACACCATGGAAAGGCAATTCCTTTGCGGGATCGTCTTCCTTCTTGGGGAGACAACCGGCCATGCCATCGGTGAAGTAGACTGCGCCGTCGGATTTGATGACGATATCGTTCGGGCAGGTGAGCCGCTTGCCTTCAAAACGGTCCGCAAGCGTGGTGCGTTGACCATCCTTCTCGAGGCGTTCCACGGCACGGTCGCCATTGGCATCCAATAAAATCCTTCCCTCTCGATCTAACGTCAGGCCATTGGAACCGTAGAGGTGGGCGCCGACGGCATCCACGCTCCCTTTGCGTGCCGCATCGATGTAGCCGGAGTGCTCCGAATACACCGACAGATTACCTCCTGGCTTGCACGGAAATTGAAAACAGTCCGGCGTCCACTGGAAGATGCGATTTCCACTGACATCGCTGAACAAAAGATATCCCGTATCTCCCCGCTGAATCCACAAGGGCCCCTCGCCGCCTTCAAAAGCACCTTCGCCTTGAAGTAATTCCAATTTTGCGTCGGAGGAAATGAGTTGGTCGAAGCTTGGATCCAGCTTGATCAGGCTCGGTGCGGTTGGAGCTTGCGCCCGGACAGAGCCCCAGGTCATTCCGATAACCGAAAGTAGAACCAAGGAGTACAGTAAATGTTTTCTCATTTAGCTCCATCCTCGCGTGGATCGTATACCAGGTCACAGTTCACACCAAAAATAAAAAAAAAAGAAAACTCGGTCTGACAACTGCCGTTCATGCGACCGAATTACACAGCCAATCGAAAGAGATACGGTTTTATTTCTAATTATCGTTGTGCTTGAAACAACACGCGGGGGTAAGTATGATCTGCCAATCGCTCTGCCCCATAAGACCCAGGACATCGCTTCCGTGAAAACGAAAATATTCACGGACGAAAAGAGGACCAGCCATGAGCATTCGAGAATTGGATGGCAAATCGGATCGCATGAATTCCGGCCTGTTTTCGAGAAGGGATCTTCTTTGGGGAATGGCGGCGGTTGGCGCTTCCTCAGTTCTGCCGGAATTCATAGCCCAAGCACAGACGGGATCTATTGTTGCGCCGCGTCCGTTTCGGATCGACACGCACCATCATTTTACCGTGCCCAAATTGCTTGCCGAAAGCGCTGCAAAAGGCGTGACCCAGGGCGGGCTTCAAGATTGGACACCCCAAAAATCTCTCGATCAAATGGATAAAGGAGGTGTCGCAACATCGATTATTTCGATCAGCGATCCCGGCGTTTGGTTTGGCGATAACACTGCGGCGCGCGCTCTGGCGCGAGAGTGCAACGACTACGCCGCAAAATTGATAAAGGATTATCCAGGTCGCTTCGGGCTTTTCGCCACTTTGCCGCTGCCCGATGTCGAAGGCGCGTTGCTCGAGCTCGAATACGCGATGGATACGCTCAAGGCGGACGGCGCATGCGTCCTTTCAAGTTACGGAGGGAAGTACCTCGGCAACCCTGCCTTCGCTCCCTTGATGGAGGAACTGAACCGGAGAAAGACGGTTGTGTTTTGCCATCCTTACTGCGCGGCGTGCGGTACGCAGGCAGTTCTTTCGGATGCGCAGAATCGGGGCGTGGAGTTTGTGTTCGATACGACGCGCACGATTGTGAGTTTGCTTTCCACGGGGACTGTAACGAAATGTCCGGACATACGTTTTATCTGGTCGCACGGCGGGGGAACTGTGCCGTACATTACCAGCCGCCTCAACGGCGTTGCGCCGCAACTGCCGAAGGGCGTGATCTACGAGCTGCAGAAATTTTATTACGACACTGCGCAGGCCTTTAATCCCTACACATTACCGTCCTTCAAAAAACTTGTCCCGGCGTCGCACATTTTGTTCGGAACGGATTTTCCGCTGGGGGGCGGATCCGGCGCGGTCGTCAGCAAGGGGTTGATTGAAAACGGAGGCTTCAGTGAAGGAGAGCTGCGGGCCATCGACCGGGAGAACGCGCTTGAATTGTTGCCGAGGCTGAAGTCGTAGAAATTCATGTAGCGCGTTCTTTTCTCTTGACATGTCCTGGATGTCCGGTCAATCTTCCCGCAACGAGCGGTAGGGTTACCGCACTTTTTATATTTTTTGAATCATTCACAAGTTCAATGCGTATTCCTGGGCCACGGGCCAAACGAAATTCCATAGTTAACGAAATTTCCCGGTAGGACGACTTGCGATTGTAGTGAGATGTCTAGGCTACTTCGTCGGAGGAGACCACATGGGACACCTTCCAAAAAAATTGCGCGTGCATATTATTTTGGCTGCAGTCTTAGTTTTGATGGCCATTCCGCTTTTCGCTCAATTACCCACTGCCACTATTCTGGGAGTCGCGAAGGACACCTCCGGCGGTGTCTTGCCGAATGTAACCGTGACTGTCACGAATATTGACACAGGGTTGACACGTACCGTGAAGACGAGCGAAGACGGAGAGTATCGAGTCCCGGAATTGCCCGTAGGCCACTACGAAGTAAAAGCCGAGCACGCCGGTTTCAAGATTGAATATCGTAGGGGCATCACTTTAGAGGTCACTCAGCAAGCGGTGATCAACCTGGATTTTCAAGTAGGAAACACGGAGCAGCAAGTCGTGGTGACGGAAGAAGCGCCCATGGTGAATACTCAGGATGCAACTCTCGGGGGCACGGTCAACGAAACGAAGATGGCGGAATTGCCGCTGAACGGCCGGAATTATATTGATCTGGCACTTTACCAGCCGGGTGTTAACCAGGACAAGAATCAAAATAACCAGGGTGGTACAAGCTTTAGCGTAAACGGAGCTCCGCCGCGATCCAATAACTTCACATTGGATGGCGCCATCCTGCAAAACATGTTGGGTCGCAGCCCCGTGGCGGGCAACTCTGGCGATGCGCTCGGTTTGGACGGCATCAAAGAGTTTAAGATCGTCGCTGGCACGTTTCAGGCCGAGTATGGACTGGCTATGGGCAGCCAGATGGTTGCCGTGAGCAAAGGTGGGACCAATCTATTCCACGGCGATGTGTTCGAATATATTCGAAACGATGCTTTCGATGCGAATACCTTCTTCAATAACCAAAGCGATACTCCGAAGGCTCCGCTTCGGAAGAACCAGTTTGGAGGAGCCTTTGGCGGCCCCATCAAAAAAGACAAGTCGTTCTTCTATGCCGTCTATGAAGGCATTCGGGAAACCCAGGGAGTTCCCATCAACAACCCGGTTCCGAGCGTGGGATGTCACCCGGCGAACGCAACAGCAGCAAACAATTTTGGCGCTGGGACGGTCATCACCGCGGCGGCATGTCCAGACATTCCGAGTGACGTGACGCTTAGCCCCTTCACTGCTCCATTGTTGGCGCTCGTACCGCTTCCCAACCCGGGTTCAGTGTTCGACCCGGTTGCCGGCAATCCCCCTGTGCAGACCTTCAACGACCATAACTCCCTCGGAGAGAACTACGGGCAGATTCGTTTTGACCAGTCAATTTCCGACAAGGACTCCTTCTTTGCCCGATACACCATCGATAACGCCATTCAAAATGAAACGGTAGGCGATTACTCCTATTTTCGCGAGGCGCCGACTGCGAGAAATCAATGGATTACCCTCGCTGAAAATCACATTTTATCTCCTATGCTATTCAATGCCGTGAGATTCTCTTTCAGCCGCACAAACGCCATCATCGCTGAGGCCAACGTTGGGCTGCCAGGTGGCACCGGCCCCCAACTTGTGCCGGGCTTTGATACTGGCATAGTTGACTTGGGGGGGCCCGGCGGCGGCGCTTATGCCGAGTTCGGTTCGGTGAATGCCGCGCCTGTCACTTTCAATCGGCAGAACATCTACACCCTCAGTGACGACGTGAACTGGATCCATGGCAAGCATGCCTTCAAGTTTGGCATGTTGCTCAACCGGTTCAACGAAGCCAGTCAGGCAACCAACTCCTTTAACGGCCAGATTATTTACAATACATTTTCTGATTTCTTGATTGCTAATCCACTCCAGGTCGAGTTCGCACCCACCTTTGCCACGGAAAACCGGGATTTCATCTTCAACACCTACGGCTTCTATGCACAGGATGATTGGCGCGTAAAACAGCGGCTAACTGTCAACCTTGGCCTGCGATACGAGTTCATGAATACTCCGCACGAACTAAGCGGGCGGCAATCCAGACAAGTCAACGACTTCACAGACCCATTCACAATCGGCCCTGTCATCCAAAACAAATCTTTACGCAACTTCAGCCCGCGTGTGGGGATTGCTTACGACCTTTTTGGGAATGGAAAGACTGCTATCCGCGGCGGCGCCGGGATTTATTACGACATGGGAAACATCGGAACGGCCCTTGGACAAACCGCGAATGGATCTCCGCCGTTTGCAGCGTTGGTCGACATTAACCCTAGCGCGCCCGCTGGAATCCCGACCATATCAAGTTGGGAAGCCACGTTAGGAACTACAGCGAACGGGTTTCCCTTGCCCATTCCCGATCAAGTTCGGAACTTCTACACACCGAACTCCCAAGGCGTCTTCACCCCTACATTTATTGACTATAACTGGAAGAGTCCCTACATGGTCCAGTACAACGCCAGCGTTCAGCAGCAGTTGCCATGGGACATGGCCCTCGGTGTGGCCTATGTGGGCAACCACGGAGTTCACCTGCCGATGGTTCGTGACGGCAATCCGATTCCCCCTACTTCTTTCGGTCCTTGCGGTGATCCCGCAAGCGTTTGCGTCGGCGGTCAGGTTCCCTTTTGGGATACGAATTGTTCAGGAAGCCCGCTGCCGGCGGGATGCGCGAGCTCTTACAATAACCTGAACTCTCACTTTGGCAGCGACATCAATATCGCCACCGCAGCAACTTCTCGTTATAACGCCTTGCAAGTGGTGCTACAAAAGCGGACGAGCCACGGACTTGAACTCGAAGCCGCGTACACCCGCAGCCGCGTAACAGATGAAACCCAGGGACAATCGAACGTGCAGGATTGCATTACTTCAGGTGGTCTGCTGGGCGTTTATCCGCTCAATACGAGCGTCGACAGGGGACCGGCCTGCTTCGATATTCTTAACAACTGGGAATTTAACGTTCTTTATCATTTTCCAGACCCGGTTAAGAGTAACGGGATTCTTTCCAAACTCACCAATGGCTGGTTCATGAGCAGCATCGTCAGCATTCAAAGCGGCGAACCATTTTCCCCCATTATCAGCACCAATCGCTCGAATTCTGGCGTCTTGCAAGGCGGACAGGGTGACCGGCCAAACATCAATACGCCGGCTCTGATTGCCAAATACTTCAAACGTAGCACGAACAGCGGCGCGGACGGTTTGTGCACCTGGATGCCGGGCGATAACCCCAATGGCCCATTTGGCTCGGTTCCTTGCCTCTATACGCCTGTTCCCTATGACCCCAATAAGGTCGTTACCGGTGACCCTAACAATTGGGTCAACGGAAACATGTTCTCGTTGCAGCCGAATTGTAATGGAGATGGGCTAACAAGTTGTTCGGCGACGATTGGCCAACTAGGAACGGCGCTACGGAATAGCCTTGTCGGGCCACCCGAACGGAATTGGGACTTCTCGCTTGTAAAGGACACAAAGCTAGGGATCTTGGGAGAGGCCGGTTTGGTGGAGTTCCGCGCCGAATTCTTCAACGTCATCAATCATCCAAACTTTAGCGGTCAGCATTTCAACACTCAAATTTTCAGCGGGTCCCCGACTGAGATCAGCCCCTTCTCCGAAGCTCCGAGCGGGGGGCGAGTCACCCAGGAAGTCCAGGATGGCCAACGAGAGATCCAGTTTGCGCTGAGAATTGAATTCTGATTTTTGTGGGAACGCTAGAGCGCTCCAGACGGCGAGAACTCTCTAGGGCCATTTTATGCCGCCAAAGGCAGGAACCGTCTGGTTCGAATGCAGCGCCTTGAGGGGGTCGTGGGGAGTTGAGGATCGCGCGGCCGACTCAATGCTCTGGTGGTTGATGTCGGCGGTTCTGCATGCGGATTTAATGAAAATCATGGAGATTTGGGAAGGTGCCGCGACATACGGCCCTGGCCCTGCGAGCAAACCGGGCGAACATTGGCTGGCGTTTCCTACAGAGTATCAAGCCACATCAAGTTATTCACGCTCCGGAAAATATTAAAAAGAAATGTAGCGCAACTGTGCGAACCCTATTGTGCAGGCATGTCAGCTGGGAGCTGACTTTCCCAGCGGGAGATGGCTGAACCATGCTTCTTCATCTGTGCAGATGGCTTCAGGAAAATTCCTTCATCGCGGCGATCAATGGAACAAGCTGGTCCGCCGCCACCGTCGAGATCGTTCATTACTTCAGCATGTTTATTTTAGTTGGGTCGATGCTGATCGTGGATTTGCGAATTCTGGGTCTTACCTCGCGCATGTTGGACGCCGCGCAGCTCGCGGACCGGCTCTTTTCCTGGATGTGGATTTCCTTGGGATTCAATTTCCTTTCTGGCTTCCTCATGTTTGCCGGCTCGGCACCGTCGTATTACGGGAACAGTATTTTCTATGACAAATTGCTGGTGATCGCGCTGGCAATCGCTGTGAGCCTCATCCTTCAGTTACAAGGGCGCAATTTATATAAACTACCTACGATACCGGTCTGGGCAAAAATTTTGGCCGTCGTTTCGATTGGATTATGGATAGGTGCAATTATTGCGGGAGTCGAAGTTCCCGCGCTTACCGGAGTTGGATAGACGTGTGTGGGACAGCAGCACGCTATTTAAATTGAATTGGCGAGGGCAATCGTATCGAAATGCAGCGCGCTTCAATCTGACAGGACACAGGTTATTGGAGGCTGGCTGTGATGGATAGTTCCCTGCTTGGCTTCGGGCATTGGCTGCAAAATAGGGAGTTCGCGCTGGCGATTGCCGGTTCGGATTGGGTCTATCCGTTCGTTCAGGCGACCCACTTTGCAGGCTTATCCCTGTGGGTAGGTACGAACGTTGCAGTCGATTTAAGCCTTCTTGGGAAACAAAAAAAATCTTCGGCGCAGATGCAGCTATCGGAAGCTTTATTCCTTTGGAATTGGATCGGATTTGGCATCGCCGTCGCAGGAGGATTTCTTCTTTTCTCTGTCTCCGCTGAAACGTACCTCGCCAATATCGCATTCCTGACCAAACTTGGACTATTAATTCCACTTGGGCTTGCGCTTCACATTCTGGTACAGCAGAAAGCGCCGAAATGGCAGCAGGCACCGGAAATGCCAGTGCTGGCAAAAATTGCGGGCGGTGCAGAATTGTTGATATGGCTGAGTGTTGCTACTGCCGCCGTTTTAATCCCCTACGTAGGCTAAAACATTCACTGCACTTTCTTTGGGCATTTTCCGGGACGATTCTTCCTTCGTGGTTATCGAATAGCTTTTCCTTTTCGCATAAGATTCGTTTTGAGATCGAACCATTCGTGCTCGCGTGAGCTGCTCCCGTCATGGGAGAGATGTGCACGCGAACACGAGCCGGCTTTTTAATAATGTCTAAGGCTTCTCAATCCTGGAAACTTCAGAAAAGAACCTTAACCGCAAATGAACGATCCACGAAATCGTCAGATCGTCCGGAAACCCCGGCACGCTGCATTCATTTTACCGGGACAAATTTTTGAATGCGTTTGCCGTCTTCCACTTCGCCTGTATATACGTTTCCTTTGGAATCCATGGCGATGGAGTCGATCCAGTGGAGTTGTCCAGCATACCGGCCGTTGCCTCCAAAGGAGCCCACCAAAGCGCCGTCTTCGCGGTTGAGAATCCAAACCATGTTGTTCGTGCCGTCGGCAACGAGGATGTACTTCTGCTGGGGGTCCGTGGAAAGGGTGAGATTGTAAATCGTTCCGCATGGGGGATCGGACATGCTCCAGATGCCTCCGCAATGCGGGCCGCGAGACTGCGTGGAGGGATGAATCCAGAATTCCTTTACGTATTTTCCTTGCTTGGTGAACACCTGAATCCGGTCGCTACCGCGTTCGCAGACGTAGACAAACCCATCATTCGAAGGGTGAGCGCAGTGGAGAGCGGGCGCGAACATTTTCTGATCAGGCGGCGGGCCAGATGGATCATATGGGGGCGTAGGGTCATTATCGATGTCGCTGAGAGGCGCGCCTTTGCCTCCCCAGCCACGTTTGAACGCTCCCGTGTCCATATCGTAGACGAGGATCCGCTTGTTCAGGAACCCGTCAGGAATGTAGACCTCACGGGCGACTTCGTCGAATTCGAAGGCCGCGATTCCAGGCGGGAAAATGTCTGTTTGCTGGTTATTTTGTTTCACTTCCGAAGCCGGAACTTTGGGTCCACGATGGCCGAAGTCCCACAGAAATTTTCCATCCTTTGTGAACTTAATGATGCTGTCGCCCGGCATCGTGCCTGAAATCCACACATTCTCGTCTCGATCTACGCCAAGGGTTTGCAAGCGCCCGGGCCAGCCGGGGACGTAATCCTTGCCGCCCCAGGCTCTGATGACGCTGCCATCAGTGTCGAATTCGATAATCTCGGGGCCGATGATGCAGCATTCGGTGCGGGGCGGCGTGGTGGCCGCGCCTAGTTCATCGGGGCGCGCGTCAGAGGCACGGTTGATGACCCAGATGTGGTCTTCTTTATCCACATAAATATCGACGATTTGCTGCATGCTCCATTTGTTGGGCAATCGTTTGGGCCAGAACGGGTCGACCTTGTACTCCGGGGCTTTTTGCGAATGAGCCAAAGGAACGAGTGCAAGAAACGCAATAAACGAAAACGGGAAGGCAGTTGCGAGGGACCTGGACCATCCTATTCGCATTGACATAGAGGATTCCTCGTTTCTGCTCACGTTAATTCGTTTGCAGTAGCTCGGTTTTTCGGTGGCACAGGCTTCAGAGTCTGTGTAAGAACCCAAAGTCGGCTGGTTTTTGTAGCGCCTGCTTTCAGGCGGCCACTTCGCTGCGCCACTGCTACTCGTGGGGATGCGAGCGCGCCTTTCCGTCGCCGTTTTTCAGGACGAATTTTTGCGCGCGCTTTCCGGTATCCACTTCGCCGGTGTAGATGTTGCCTTTTGAATCCATGGCAATCGCATCGATCCAATGAAATTGACCCGCCATGCGGCCGTTGTCGCCGATCGAACCGGCAACGGTGCCATCCTTGCGATCCTGGATCCAAATTTTGTCGTTCGTGCCGTCGGCGATCAGGACATACTTTTGCTGCGGGTCATGGGAAAAGGTGAGATTGTAAATAGTTCCGCACATTCCAAAAGTTGTGCTGCCCGGGCCGCCGCATTCCGGCCCGCGAGAAGGCGTCGAGGGATGCACGAAGAAACTGGTGACAAATTTTCCTTCCTTGGTGAACACCTGAACTCGATCGCTGCCACGCTCGCAAATATAAACGAGTCCATCATTCGCGATGTGCACGCAATGCAGCGCCGGAGCGAATTGCTTTTGATCAGGAGGCGGTCCCGATTTCCAGTCGTACGGGGGAGTGGGATCGTTGTCAATTTCACTTAGGGGAATGCCGTGGCCGCCCCAACCGCGCTTGAAGGCACCGCTGTTCATGTCATACACGAGAACGCGCTTCTGGTCCACGATGTACAGTTCGTGGGCGTCTTCGTCCAGATCAAAGAAGAAAATCCCGCCTGGAAATGTATCCGTATCCTGATTATTCTGCTTCAGAGGAGGTGGTTGCTGACCTGGTATGGGTCGTGGTCCGCGATGCCCGAATTCCCAGAGAAATTTGCCGTCGCCTGTAAATTTCTGGATGCTGTCTCCGCGGGAGCTCCCTCCGAGCCAGACGTTTCCTTCGCGGTCGACGAGGATCGCGTGTTCGGCGCCGGCGCCCGGCTTTTCGATGCCCTCGGCAGGCCAACCGGGCACGTAGCCTGGTTTGCCCCATGATTTCAGGAGATTGCCAGCAGTATCAAATTCCAAAACGGCTGGCGCGGCAATACAACAATCCGTGCGCGGAGGAGTAGTGGCCGCGCCCGATTCATCGACATTAATATCTCTCGGACGATTGAAGACCCAGATGTGATCGTCCTTATCCGTGACCATCACGGGGACGCCCTGCATGAGCCAATGGTTCGGCAAAGGTTTTGGCCAGCTCGAATCAACTTCATAAATCGGCGGATTTTGGGCTTGCGCTACATTCGCAAAAGCAACAATCAAAAAACAGACGAAACAAATTACGGGGGCCGCATCTTTCCATTTCGTGGAAATTGGCATGATTTCTTCCTCCGTATTTTAGATCCAGGAATCGGCAGGCAACTGGGCGGAGTCTAGTTGACAAGAGAACATTATGTCAATGCGCTTAACTCCATTCGTTTTTTTTGCGCGACACATCATGCTCCAGCCTTTGGCTGGATGCGCGCAGCGAGAATTCATGTTTCTTGAGCGGCTAATTGACATGCACTGAAACCGGTGAGAGAATCCCGGCCAAGGGTGGCCACATGAGAACAAGAATTATCTTTTTGTTATTTTGTTCCATTGCATCGCTTGCACTATCCTCCGCGAACTTCGCACACCACGGAACGGCGGCATACGACACGAAAAACATCGTCACGGTCAAGGGAACGATGAGGGAGTTCCGTTTTGTGAATCCGCACGTGCAACTTTTTTTTGAGGTAAAAAATGACAAGGGCGAAGTGGAAAAATGGCAAGCAGAGCTAACCGCTCCGAACAAATTATCCCGCGCCGGTTGGGACAAGCACACGCTGAACCCCGGAGACTCGATCACAGCGAGCGGCTATATTTCAAAAAACGACCCGCACACCATGTGGATCAACAAGCTCATCGGGCCGAGCGGCGAGGCGCTGCAGCTTTTTGAACAGTAACTGAAAAGGCCCCGGGTGCGTCACATCTTTAGGTACCAGCGACAATCAGGGGGAAAAACGTGCGCAGACGTTTGAGCGTTTGGATGCTCGGGATTTTGGCGGCGGTGTCCCTTTCGAGCACTTTGTGTGCACAATCCGGGCCCCAATCAGCGGATCAACACAATGCGCCGGCGAAAGCTCCTTCCACACCCGCGCCCGTACACGATTTAACCGGCGTGTGGATGATGCGAAATCCTCCCGGCTCTCAGCGCGGCTTTACCAATTACACTTTCACGAAGGATCTTCCCGAGTTGACTCCCTGGGCGGCGGCGAAGTATGCAGAGGCCAAGGCTTCCAATGGGGGCGAGTTCACTCTGAAGTCGACGAACGATCCAGTCCTTACGAAATGCGATCCTCCCGGTGTGCCGCGCGTTTATTTTCACCCATATCCGTTTGAATTTGTGCATACACCCAAATATACGCTGCTGCTTTATGAGTACGACCATACGGTCCGACGTATTTATACGGATGGGCGTGCCATCCCAAGCGATCCGGATCAGCTGTGGATGGGAACGTCGGTGGGCCATTGGGAGGGAGATGCAACGCTGGTGGTTGACACTGTTGGATTCAATGACAAGACCTGGCTCGACCGGCTCGGCCATCCTCATAGCACCGACTTGCACGTCATCGAGCGCTTCAGGCGCGTGAACAATGATCACCTCGAACTGGACATCACCATGATCGATCCTAAAGCGCTGGTGAAACCCTGGACGACAACGTTCTATTACGAATTGCGGCCGAATTGGGAGCTTGGCGAAATATCCTGCTCGGGAGATTATCTGGATTTCAGCAATTTTGAGAAGTAGCAAAAGCAATGATTTTCATGTGTGTGGATATTCGTTCTGTCATTCTGAGGCGAGTTTTTCGCCGGGGAATCTCTCCTGGGGTGCCTGGCAAAACAGAAAGTAAGATTCCTCAGCGAAAAGCGCGCCTCGGAATGGTAGTGGGCGTAAACACGATCGGGGGGGAAATTCATGTACCGAAAAACAAACGGCCAACCCCGCGAATACGTTCCGAGCACAACGTTCAACCGTCGCGCGCTATTGAAGTCCTCGATGATAAGTGGCGGTGCGGCTGTGGCCGGCATTTTGTTTCGCGGATTTATGCCTGGATTGGCGTATGGGGTAGATACTTCGTCAAAATACGAAGGGCCCATCGTGGAGACGGTATCGGGAAAAGTGCGCGGCATCGTCCTGGGCGGGACACACATCTTTCGAGGAATTCCTTACGGCGCATCAACCGCAGGTAGCAACCGGTTTATGCCGCCACGCAAACCCGAACCTTGGACCGGAGTGCGCGAAGCTTATCAGAACGGATCGACTGCCCCTCAACTGAGCGGCCCGCCCCAGCCGCTCATTCTGAATCATAAGGAGCCGGCTGTCCAAGGCGAGGATTGCCTCGTCATGAATATATTTACGCCCAGCCTGAAGGACACGCGCAAACGGCCGGTGATGGTTTGGCTGCACGGCGGTGGCTTCGCATCGGGCGCGGGATCCGCCCACTCATTTGATGGGACCAACCTCGCCGCTTCGCAGGACGTGGTGGTCGTGTCCGTAAATCATCGGCTGAATATTTTCGGATATTTGTATCTGGCAGATGTGGGCGGCGAAAAATATGCCGATTCCGGCAACGCTGGACTGTTGGATGTCATAGCCGTACTCGAGTGGGTGCGGGACAACATTTCACACTTTGGAGGAAACCCAGGAAATGTGACGCTTTTCGGACAATCCGGCGGAGGCCTTAAGATCAGCACGCTACTTGCGATGCCTGCCGCGAAAGGCCTGTACCACAAGGCGATTATTGAAAGCGGGGCGCTCCTTCAGGGGGTGCATCGTGAGGACGCAAACAAAACGACGCAGCGAATCCTTACAAAGCTGGGTATGCAACCGAATCAAGTTGATGATCTTCAGAAGCTTCCTGCGGATCGCTTGCTCTCGACAATCGACAATCGTGGAGCAGCACCTGGAACGGCTCCGATTGTCCTCGCTCCCGTAGTCGATGGCCGAGCCCTTCCCCGCGATCCGTTCGATCCGGCAGCTCCTGAAATCTCCGCCGAAGTGCCGCTGATCATCGGGACGGTGAACACAGAGGGCACATTTTTCACTCCACCTGATTCGCCTCTGTATTCGCTGGATGACGCGGGATTGAAGTCGCGCTTGTCGGCGCGATATGGGGACTCGACGGATGCTTTGATTGACCTGTACCGGAAAGAGATGCCCAGCGCCTCGGCCAGCGAAGTTTACTTTATGATTAATGCGTTCCCCGCTGCGGCTATCACCCAGGCCGAGCGGAAGGCGGCGCAGGGCAAAGCACCAGTCTTCATGTACCTCTTCACGTGGGAAACGCCCGTGGAGGGCGGCAAGCGGCACTCGCCACATACCGTCGAGCTTCCCTTCGTTTTCAATAATGTTGTTGAGCAGCCTGAAGAAGTGGGCAACGGTCCTGAACTGCAACCGCTGGCAGACAAAGTAAGCGGCGCCTGGGCTACGTTTGCGCGCACGGGAACTCCCAACACACCGGGAACGCCAAAATGGCTTCCGTATTCGGAGAACGATCGTGCCACGATGATTATCAACAATGATTGGAAACTCGTGAATGACCCGCGGCATGAAGTCCGGCTGATTATGAATTCCCTGCCGGCGCCAAAGAACTCGTAACTGGACGGAATCGCTATGCAAGCGGTTCCTCTTGATAAGAGAGTGCGGCCCGCGGCGGGAAAGCCGAGAAGAAATTTCCTGGCAAGGAGATCATCTTGGCGCCCCCTTTGTTTTTGCAGACCATTGAGGACAGCGGCTTCAGCACCTGGCTGCGGGAATCCGAATCGCCTTTTGCGTTTTATTTTATTCTGCTTTTTCATACCTTTGGTCTTGCGCTGCTCGTGGGCGCAAATTGGGTGCTGGATTTGCGGCTCCTCGGGATTGCGCGAGGGATTCCCCTTGCGCCGCTCAAGCGATTGTTCCGGATCATGTGGATCGGCTTTGCCACGAATGCCACGACCGGAGTTTTCCTCGTGATTGCCTACCCGACAAAAACTCTGACGAATTGGGACTTCTATTTGAAAATGGCAATCATTGGGCTCGCCGTGTGGGTCATGCAGAGGCTCAAGAGCCGCGTGTTTGACCGTTCAGAATTGAGCGAGGAAGAAATGATGACCAGGGGTGCGGCGTTTGCGAAGTGGTCGCTCTTCTTATGGTTTGCGGCAATCACTGCGGGTCGGTTACTGGCCTACACGTACAAGTATTTGACATACCCGTCGTAGTCTACGGTTCATCGAAGGGACGGCCCATGAATTTCGCGCACCTACACCTCTTGCTAAATCATTTTCCGATCATTGGCACGATTGTCGGGCTGGGGCTCTTTTTGATTTCCCTTGTGGGTAAAAAAAACGAAGACTTGAGGCGTGCGGGCCTGATCATTTTCACTGCCATGGCGCTCATTTCCATTCTGGCGTTTTTCAGCGGGGTTGGGGCGGATGGAGCAATTCGCAAGACACCCGGTATTTCCGAAGACCTGATCGTCAGGCACCAAGGCGCGGCGATGCTGGCGCTTTTTTTCATGGAAATCACGGGCGCGCTCTCCCTTGTGGCACTTTGGAAATCACAAGAGAGATTGCACCCTACGCATTGGAACTGGAGCCTTTCCGGCGTCCTATTTTTTTCTCTGATAACGGTGGGCCTTATGGCACGCGTTGGGACTACGGGAGGAGACATCCGACACCCGGAGATTGGCACGGGGCAGGAGCAAGCGGACACCTCGGGAATTTCAAAAATGGTGCACGCGTTTGAGCCCTCGCCTGACAAGTTTGCCGAGTTGATGACGGCCAGCAAGTGGTGGTGGGCGTTCATGATGGATTTGCATTTTGTGGGACTGGCGATCCTGATCGGCACGGTGGGTTTCCTCAACTTGCGGGTACTGGGATTTGCCAAGCAAATTCCGGTCGCACCGCTGCACCAACTTGTACCGTGGGCCATGGTTGGTTTTGGATTCAACCTTGTGACCGGGGTCTTGGCATTTACAGGAATGGCTGCGTATTACACCTACGATTGGGCTTTCTGGCTGAAGATGCTGGCAATTATGCTTCTGGGGTTGAATGTGGCGGCATTTTATTTAACTGGTGCGTTCGAATCGGTCGCGGATTTGGGGCCTGGGGAGAACGCGCCGCCACTCGCGAAGTTCCTCGCAGGCACTTCCCTGGTCCTATGGTTTCTGGTCATTACGTTGGGCCGGTACATTCAGTCCTATTCCGATACGATCAGCGTCCATAAATAAATCGTTCATAAACAAAATGATCTTGGACAAAAAGTTGTTGCGTCATTCGGAAGTACAGCGTTAGGATACGGTAAATATTTCTTTCGCAACCGAAGTCGCCTACGGCACGTCCAGATTTCAATGGAGGGAACATGAATCATTCCAAATCCAATAAAACGCTCCGCAGCGCTGCATTATTAATTCTTATGCTGACAATGGGTGGCGCCGCGTACGCGCATCATTCCGTGCAAGCGCAGTTCGATATCCATAAGACATTTACTGTGTCTGGAACGGTGGCGAAAGTAGAATGGATTAATCCCCATTCCTATCTGACCATCGACGTTACAGGCTCCGACGGCAAAGTTCAAAAATGGGCTTTCGAATTGGGCGGCCCGGGCGCGCTTCGGCGCGCCGGCATGAGCCGGGAAGATCGCGGCGGATTGAAACCGGGCGATGAAGTAACTGCCTCGGGCTTGGCGGCAAAGGATGGATCGACTACAGGATTCCTGCAGGAATTGAAGCTTGCCGATGGCCGGGTCTTCAAATTCGCGGCGGACCCTAACGGCAACTGAAGTTGGAAGGAGTATTCATATGACGCGTCACATTCTGATTCGCAACCGTTTGGTCGCGGCAGCCTTGTTGTGCTTGATCCCGGCAGTTGTTTTTGCGCAGGCTAATGGCGGTCCGCGCATGGACCACGAAGACACAATGCCGCCGACACCCGTCGGGCCCACGCCAATGGCGCCGGATGGACATCCCGATTTGACGGGATTGTGGAACGGCTTGGCGGACAATTTGTTGGGCGTCCCGAATCAAATGCACAATGTTGGCATCGAAGTCGGGCCGGAGGGGACTCGCGACATTCATAGCGGCGTGCAGATTGCCACTTGGCCGCTGCAAAAGCGCAAGCCGCAGAACAACGAGCAGAATGAACGCGCCGCTACCCTTTTGCGGCGCATGGGGTCCAACCGTCCCATCTACAAACCCCAATACTGGCAGCGGGTGAAAAACTTTGACGCCAATTCCAACGAAGAGGATCCTTCCAATAATTGCATGCCGGCCGGGGTTCCGCGCATGGGCGTTCCGTCTTACATCGCCCAGACACCTAAGTATTTGATCTTCATTTATCCGGGCCAAGGCGGTTTGATTGCAACTGCCACAAGCTATCGGATGATTCCCACCGACGGGCGCCCGCATACGAATCTGGAAGACCTGGACGGCACGTGGAATGGCGAATCAATTGGCCACTGGGAAGGCGATACCATGGTGGTCGATTCTATTGGGTTTAATAGCACCAGTTGGTTTGACCAGCTCGGCGGTTATTTTCATAGCGAAAACATGCACGTTATCGAACGGTTGCACCGCGATGGGAATACACTCACGTGGACAGCGACGGTCGAAGATCCGGATGTATTGCTTGAACCATGGACCACTACGCCGCGGGTGGCTTTGCTCAATCCCGACCCCAAGGCGATTCTGACCGAATCGCTACCGTGCAGCGAAAGAGATTTTGCGCACGTCGTAACCAAAGAACATCACTAGAAAAGCGGCTTTTTCGCGACGTCACTGACCGGAAGCTAGCACGAGGAGGCGTATACCGATGCGAGCAATCAGGATCGACCCGTGGGTGAAACGGGCTCTGATGGTCGTGGGCCTGCCAGCGCTGGCTTTCGGTATTGCAGCCGCGCAAAGCGGTGGTCCGACGTCCGGTGGTACGGCGAAATCAGCTACAGCCGCTGCCGTGGACACAGCCACGCAACCGGATGTGGCGAAAACTTTGAAAGCCGCATCCGAAGCCTTGGGCTTGGCCCGGTGGTCCGGCGTGGGCGGACAGCGCCTGCCGGAAGTGGATGTGATCAACACGATGGAGTTTTGGGGCAGCGGAACAACTTACAGCCCGGCCCCATCGAGCAAACCCGGCGAACCGTGGCAAGGTTTTACCACTGAGTATCATGCCTCTATCGGATACAATCCGCCTGCGATGCGCGTGGAATTGACTCGTACCCCCGGCGTTCCAGCAAAAACAGGTGCCGCGCCCCTACGCACAATCGAAGTTGTGCGTGAGTCATTCGCGTGGGATGAGTCGGAGGTTGGCGGTGGTTTAGTCGCGGGAAAAGGCACTGCGAGTCCCGCGCTGACTGCCGTGAAGAAGCGCCTTCTGCAGCTCTGGATTCTTCCTTATGGCGTCCTCAAAGCGGCTTGGGCTGCTGGTGACAAGACAAAGATCTCCACTGAGCAGGGTGCTACGGTTCTTACATTTCCCTTGAACGGAGAGTTGGCCGGAGTCATCGTCAAAGCGACTCTCGATCCCCAGTATGAAATCGCAAAAGTCGAAACAAAGACAGAGAATCCGGCGCTTGCAGACCTGGTGACTGAAACCGAGTATTCCGATTATGCGGATCACGGAGAAATCGCGACGGACGTAAAGTCCCCTGGCCATATTGTTCGTAAACAAGGCGCGCATCCAGAGCTGGATCTACATGTAAAAATACTGGATGCCAACAATCCCTATCTGGTATTCCCCGTTCCGGAAAATGTGAAGAAATCGGCCGCGCATTAGCACTTTAACTCTGACTCACCTCCGCGAAAGTTGCCGCTAGACAAATTAAGCTGTAATTATTTCTAGTTTCCGCACCGCGCTCTCTTCAGGCCGCAGGCAATTCCCCACCATTTTATTCCCGACAGGATCAGAGACAATTTGAGAGCTGTAACATTGGGCCTCAGCGGCTGAACAGGCTGCGGGAAAAACCAATACTGTCATTCTGGGATTGAACACAAAAGACATTAAGGAGAACAAAGTGTCACTCATTAAATTCCAGGATGTTCGACCCGCCCTAGAACGCGTTGTTTAATGTACTAGACAGTTATCTAAAAGTAGACTAAATTAGCACACACTATTTAATTTTCGGAGTGGATGGCTCTTACAATTCACCGGTTGGAAGCGACTACTCAGATCTTCGGAGCTTCATTAGTCACGAGGAAAATCCGATGGGACGATCAATCTATTCACGCTTATACCGGAAGTTCGGATCTATTCCGTCGCTCGCGGAAAGACAGTCGGCGACTCAAGAGAAGATTCGCCTTAGTGGAGAGCATTACCCACTCGAACTCACTCAGTTGGATGTTGCGCGGCGTGGGCTGTCCAATAAATCCGTAGTCATCGTAGGTGCTGGATTCGCAGGGCTCACTGCGGCTTGGTGGCTTTCGCGCCACGGCGTCCAAGTAACGGTTCTGGAAGCCCGCAGTCGGGTTGGGGGAAGGGTATTGACTCGCGGTAATCCTGACAAGTCGCAGATGATTGAATGGGGTGGCGAGCTGATTGGACGAAATCACCCCACGTGGCTCAGATTTGCCAGAAGGTTTAATCTCGGATTAAGTCTAATCACTCCGGACGACGACTACGTAAGCCTCGATGCGCCTATGTGGTTGAACGGCCAACCCCTGGATTCGAAAGCTCAAGAAGAGATCTACCACCAGATGACAGCGGCTTATGAAACCCTTAACCACGATGCCGCGAAAATCGACGCGCACATGCCGTGGAATGCAAGCGAATCTGGGCTTTGGGACAAGCGATCTGTCGAGGATTGGATTGCCTCTTTGACGAGATGCAGCGCGGCAGCAAAGGCCGAACTTCGGTTCGAGATTTCCACGAATCAAACACTGCCTGTCAAAGAGCAGAGCTACTTGGGATTGCTGGCGGCAGTGAAGGGCGGCAGCCTTACAGACTTATGGAAACCAAGGCACGGGCCTTCCGAATTCTGGACAGACACCGAGGTATTCCGGTGTGCCGCCGGCAACCAGGAACTTGCTAAGTGTCTCCAGGCGGCGACGACCCAGGCCGGAGGTAAGGTTTTGCTAGAGCATCCAGTGCAGAAAATCCACATGGATTCAAAGCCGCAAGTAATTACTGAGAAGGGCGACTCGTTCAGTGCGGACTGGGTGATCTTAGCGATTCCACCTTCCTGCTTGGATAGCGAAATGCTACCAGGTAAGAATTTGGACTCGATCAAAATTCAAATGGGCCCGGCAGTTAAGTACCTAACGGAGACGAAATCGCGCTTTTGGCTACAAAAAAAGCTGGCCCCAAGTGGAAGTGACGACAGACTGGGAATGATTTGGGAGGGAACAGACAATCAAATCATCCCGATTGAAAGTGGCGCTGAATTAACACTATTCGCCGGCGGCAACCTGGCGCAGAAAGCAATAAATGCGCCTGATCCCAAAGCATACTGCCAAACAGCGATTGAAAAACTGTACCCGGGTTTTGTTTCGGAGTCTGCTGCCGACAATTTCATGAATTGGTCTGGCGAAAAGTGGACACGGGGTGGTTATTCATGCCCGACACTCGGTCAGGTAACGACGGCAGCGAAGAAGCTTTACGAAGCGGACGGGCGACTTGTATGGGCCGGGGAACACTGTTGCATGGCTTTCTTTGGGTACATGGAAGCCGCACTGCAATCCGGCTTGCACGCTGCGCAAGTCATCGCACGGAACGAAGGCATTCCCGAAGCGAACGAAATCTGGGAGGCTCGAATGATTGCAAGCGACACCCATTTCGCTTAAAGTCCCTGTGCCTTTCGAGCGCAATACGTGAAGAGTGGCCAGTTGGTTTTGGCTCCTTACCTCGACGAGCGCGAAACTGATCGCTTTTTGAATTGCAGCCAACACGAGAGCACATTGCAAAGTAGACTCGGATGGTAAACGAGCGATGCGCTGAGGTGAACGATGGCATTCAGTCAAATTCAGCACATTTTCGTGTTGATGTTTGAAAATCGCTCCTTCGATCACTTACTTGGTTTTTCTGCTATTTCTGGAACCGACGCCGTCTCTGGGCTGAAAACGCCAATAAACGGTCTTTCAGGCACGGAAACTAACACATACGACGGAAAAGTCGCGACGGTTTGTCAGCCTGCGGACTATGCGATGGCAGTGGATCCAGGGCATGAATTTGATGACGTGCTCTGCCAACTCGGCGGTTCCACCGCCAAATACGTCCCCGGTGGAGACTATCCTCCCTCCAATAATTCCGGATTCGTTGCCTCGTATGCGCAGGCTTGCAGTAAGGCACATCAGCAGAGAGATGTCTCAGAAATATTGAAGTGTTACTCTCCGAATCAAATCCCTGTTCTGCATACTCTCGCACAAGAATTCGCGATTTGCGACCGTTGGCACGCCTCTATGCCAGGTCCCACCTGGCCCAACAGAATGTTTGTTCACGCGGCATCTTCTGCCGGACTTGACCATAGCCCAACCACGGGCGAGATAGCCTTGTGGGAGACGGCCTTCGGCTTTTCCTTTCCAAATGGAGATATCTTCGACAAAATCAGTGCTAAGGGTCTCAGCCGGCGAATTTATGCAGGCGATGAATTCCCGATGACGGCTGCATTAAAGGGCATTCAGCTCAGCGAGATCCGGCAATTCAGACAATTTGCTGACGACCTGCAGGAGCCGTTTCCCTACAACTATGTCTTCATCGAACCTAGCTATGCGCTTCTTAACGACTACAAAGGGAGTACATCTGAGCATCCGCTCGATGATATTAGGCTTGGCGAAGATCTGCTCAAAGCAACTTACGAGGCCGTGCGAAATTCACCGGTTTGGAAAAATAGTCTGCTTATTATTACTTGGGACGAGCACGGGGGGTTCTTTGACCATGCTTCCCCTCCTGCGGCTGTCGCTCCAGGAGACACGGCCGTCGTAGCTAATCATAACAAGTATGGCTTTACGTTTGAACAATACGGCCCGCGAGTTCCTGCTGTCATTATCTCGCCGTGGATACCGAGGAACGTGGTCGACCATCGCCTCTACGATCATTCTTCTATTCCGGCGACCATCGAAAAGATTTTTGGGATTGACCCGCTAACCGAGCGCGATCGTGCAGCGAATCCGGTCTTGCCGCTCCTTTCCCTCGATGTCGCGCGCGACGATACTCCGATCACTTTGCCATCGCCCGCGAGTTCCTCGGGAACCGGCGGGCTCGCAATACTCGAGTCGGACGCCCTGAACTATACCCAAGCAGCCGTTTCCAGACCTTCTGATTCCGTTAATGACGGGAATCTTCCTATCATTATTCACTCCGCGATGCGGCAAGATATAGAACTCTCTGCACCGGAACAACGGGACACAATCATTGCAAAAGTGGCGGCGTTGAAGAGCCGCTCGGACGGGGCTGCCTATCTGGCCGGAGTATCAGCCAAAAGAAGGGCAGCCGCAGCCGAACCCAAAAAAAATCCCTGAAACTGCGCAATTGGCAACACGCACTTAGAATGGCTGCTATTGGAAAATGGGTTGATTTCTTGTCGCAATATTTTACAAGGACGTTTGTGTGATGCGGACAGACAAATTCAGGAGTTTTGGATGTACCTGTTCCGATCAGTCTGCAGAACTCTCAGAAAGTTCACAGTGTTTCCGCTTCTCTGGTTAACACCGATAATCAGAAGACACAATCAGTGTCTGTCATTCAGTTCGACGATACCCGGGCCAAAGTGAAATATTTGCTTGAGGGACTTGACCGTCAGATATTTGGGAACCGTCCGGGAGGAGGTCATGGAACAATCGTCACAAACTTTGTTATTGTTTCCGGATGAACGGCCCAAACCTGATCAATGCCGCAAAGCGAGTGCAAAGCCATACGGGAATCTCAGGGAATTACGACGGGCGACATTAACCCTTGGTTAAGTCTGTCATTGGATAATATGGCCGGCCGTCAAGGCAAAGAACTCTAGATCTCACCAAGGTAACAGTGCAGGGAATTCGGAGTAGCTTGGGCAGACTCAAATGTTTTCGACGTGTCCGAAGCATGAGCGTGTTCTGAAGTTCAAAACAATTCTTTTGGTTCGAGGCCAGCTACTCTGGCTGAGATTATTGTATTCCCTCCATTATGCAAATATGGTGAGTCGTCTCATGCAGAAGTTCCTAGCCTACTCAGCTGCGATAAGCGCCCAGCATACAATCGCACTGCAAACGGAACTCCAGCGTCCAAAACCCTTGTATATCTGAGCCGCGAGTTGAGCCTGTTGTTTGATCGTGCCTTCGGCTTTGATCTGAGGATCGGAAACGTTCCGCACCGCGACCCATCGGGGTGGCTTCGGTAGCATCTGGCTGGCAACGAGTCCAAGCACAGCGTCCCCCATTTCTGAAACGTCGCCCAGATTCTTAAGGCCGTAATAGTTATTTGAGGTATCGAACCCAAAGAAATCGGTGGTTAGCACGCTGGACGAAAGCCCCTTGCTCACTACGATTTTCGGCGGCCGGGTGTTGTCTTTCGGAAGCTGCCCGGAATTTGCTTTAAAGAGGCGCTTCGCCTGAGGAAAATACTTGGACTTCGGCGCGCTGTCCTCGTAGTGAGCATCGTGATATGGCTCACTCTTCAACCACTTCTTGCAATCAAATCTTACGATCGGACTGACGATTACGTCCCCCACTTCACACTGTTTGCCAATGCCCCCGGCTGTACCAGTTGTAATCACCAGGCCGGGATTTACTTCTTGAATAATCTGTTTCCAAACATCTTCATTGGGAAGAGTTCCATCCTGTTGGGGAAGCTTGCGCGTGTCCTGTGACAGGTGGGAGTCAGATTTGAAAATGACGACTTTCTTTCCATTAATCGTCGTCATCCAGTAGGCTCCCAACCGCTTCGCCTCCACGGCAGGACAGCCCCCGCTCATCTTGCTCGCGATAGAATCGTAGTTATGCGTATAAGGAAGATAGTCGTTGTGAGAATCTTTGCCTGGGGTGAGCACGCGGCTGAGCGCATGCCCTTCATCGACGGTCCAGGTTACTACCAGAACATCCGCGGGCGGTAGCGGGCCACCTTCAATTCCGCCCGGCCCCACATTTGTCTTAGGGGCGAGCCCCTTGGGCCATGGCACGTCCGTGAATCGCGACAGGCCCGTGGCAGATGTGAAAGAAAGGAACTCCTTCCCTGCCGGCGCTTCTGAATCGAAATCAATGATCTCCCGCTCCAGATCCTCAATCGTTGCGGACCTTTTCGCCGCTCGTTCATTTGCGAAGGTTTGGGGGGGTGCGAGTGTCGCGATCGGGTCAAAGCCGAGATTCCGCTCGGCCCATGCTCTGTCAACAGTCATATGCTGGCTCTCCCTGATTTCCTTGTGGGTTTCATATCCCTAGTCTTTGGCGCTATCAGGACGCAGATATCCTCAGTGATTAGGCGCATACTACTGCCTATTTATTGCATTGGCAAGTACCTTTATTGAACCTAGCATGAAGCTTTTACGTTCTGAGATAAGGTTCAGTGACAAACTTGGGACTTGCTAAGCCCCTCAACTGGTGGAAGAATTGGTCAAATTTCTCAGGCTGGCATCGACATCGTGAATACAGCACGAATAATTAAGGAGATTGATTACTTGTTGGCGATAATTCTTCTCTTATGTCTGGGGTGTGCGCTGCAACCGAAAATGATCGAAATCAACAGAAGCTACGACCAACGTGAAATGACGGTTGGCGTAGGCGAAGTGTTGGAGTTGTCTCTACCAGAAAACCCGACGACTGGATTTCGATGGGATTTCACCGTAAAACCTGAACCGGCATTCACAATCGTGAGGGATGAATTCGAACCAATGATGAGTTCCCCTGGAAAAGGGGGAACCCATCATTGGCAATTTAAGGCTGTGCTCTCAGGGAGCGGAGCGATCAAGTTGGAATATCGACGCCCTTGGGAAAAAGATGCTCCCGCCGCTCAAACGTTCGGTCTGACCGTCCGCGTGCGATAGATTCGTGATCCTAGGGTTTTACCCTAACGTTCGAATCGTCCAAAAATCGTCTGCAAGATTTGGATTCGTCAAATAACCATACGGCATCATGAAATATCCCTTGAGTCCCCAACCGGCCCCCCACGAATTTCTCACGATAAAGCATTGGGAGGAGTCATCGTACCCTACTGCAACTACGGCATGGCCTCCAACAACCGCTTCACTTGAAGCGGGCATCGGAACGATTCCTGTACTGGCCACAGCCTCGCTCTCGAAACTCTGGTATACGGTAAATCCGAATACAAACGGGTATCCATCTGCTAGGCACCCCTTCAAAGTATTCAGGACAGGAGTCAGCCGCTGATACAGCTTTACTGTGTGCTGCTTGGCTTCGTCGAAACAGCTCTGTGGCGGTTTTTTTGCGTACGGGCAATCGGGACAGGGGTCCGGATCTTTATTTTGATCGCTATAGGGCCACGAAGACTCTGAGCAAACTCCCTGCGTGGCAACACTCTTGATGCCATCTCTGATCTGCGCTCCATGGTCAAGCTGTACGTCGTGCTCGATGACGCGCTCATTGTAATAGATGAAAAGCCGAGAAGGAGTGAATGACGGGAGTTTCGCCTTGATTTGTTCAAACTGAATTGCACCGGCGATTGCGTTGCCGGTGCAACTTCCCAACTGTCCCTGGTCATACACTGGTGGACAGTCCGGCCGAAGATCGGCGCTGGGGGGCAACGCCATGGCGGTTGGAGGAGGCACGGCATAAAGTAAATCGCGATGGTCGGGCAAGTCCGGGTTCCACCCATAATGCTTAATCCGACGCTCTCCCTTTTGGAGTTTTTCGAATTTGGGGGGCATTCTTGTCTCCTTTCTGATTTTTAAATTATCATCATCGCAATGTGAATCGAGATGGCCTAAAGCTAGCCCACTTCCAACCTAAACGTGGAGAATTTCGCGAACATTTCCCTGCCGCTGGGCTCTCGCGGCTGACAACTGCTATGGAGGAGGCGAAGGTTAGTTCGATTTATCTGATATGTCAATAACATTAATTCACTTAATGTAAAACAACGGGACAGCCGATCTAAAGTGGCGGGTGGCAAACCCTTTCACTTTTTTAAGTTGACCATTTACACTGCTGAATAACACCACTCCTATACGTCATCCACGAGGTACTGGCTTGGGCATTTTCCAAAGCCTTTGCCCTTCCGGCTTCTATAAAAGGAGATGTCAAGAAAAAACACTTCTCCCCGCGCATTCGAGGGTGAGGAGTTTCTGACGTCCAGCCCCTGATTGCAGCTGCCAGTGCTGTTCCGGAGCGTTGTTGTTCGTCCCGGGTCCTGGAAAATCGGATGCAGTTTCTCTGCGTCGTTCTTACCGAGTCGAAGCGCCTCTAAGCAGTGCGGTGGCAACATGCCAACCATGGTTCTATCGGAGACTCGAGGCCTACGGCTTTGTTGGGTTGTCCGAAGGGGCATACGGTGGCCCATCCCTTGCGAATTTTAAGGGGCGGGTCCGTTGCCTTCCTTCATTTTGTTGGGGGGACTGAAATGGTAGGCGCGTCCGGATTCGAACCGGAGACCTCTACCGTGTCAATTTAGAAAGCGAAAACGGCGGCGATTCGCAGTTATCCGCTGCAACTTACTGAAGCGACCGATTTAAGCCCATTCAATACGGGGTTGCGCAATAGCCGGATATCAGTGCAATTCCCAGCCGGTGCGAGCCAATTACGTCACAATTTGCGTCACAAAACGAGAGATGAGCCGCTCCTTATTTTTGCTCCGCACTTACACGTGGCATGTGATTTGCTCTTCGCGAAGCAATTCAAACTCCGAAGTCTACCAGCAATTCGTCATGTTTTCTTTGTTCCATCGAATATTTTGTTGGTTCTGATTGATTTCCATGCAAGACAATTCTCGCGCCTAACTTCCGTCGCCGTTCTCAAAATGACAACTTAAATGATGAAGAATTTCGCTCATTCCCGCAGGTTCCTCTATGGATATGTGACACCAGTCACAAATTCGATGGCAAGTCGTCACAAGAAAGAGTGAAGCGGGTCACATACAGGATTCCATGTATCACTGACAATGGCCGCACTTTGTTGAGTTGCAATTGATTTTAGATTTTTGACCGCTTGGTGAAAAAGGGTGCGCCGATGCCTGAGAGATTGAAGCAGCTCCAGAATTTGAACTGGGTATTGGTTGTTCTCATAATATTTTTTGGATCTGGACTAGCTCTTGCGCAACAACAACCCGCCGCTGGCGGATCCGATGGCGCTTCCAGACTAGCCGCGCCGACGGATATCACCAAGCTTTCGGGAGTCGAGGCCTGCGCTCACTGCCACAAATCTTCTGTCGATCAGGTGGCCAGGACGGCTCATTCGAATACATCTCAAGTGCACTCCGCAGCCCTACTATCTAGTACAAACTCAGCAACAAATTGCGATGGGTGCCATGGCTCAAGCAAGGCGCACGCAGACGCCGAACTGGCCGCGGAAGCGAACGACAGCAAGGATCCGGCTGCCAAGAAGTTGATCTTTGATTTCGAAGCGAAAACAACCACGCCGGAAATGATCAACAAGCAGTGCCTCACCTGCCACGGTTCCGGGCCATCCCATTTAAATAGCGCGAATTCATTCCACCGGCAGAATAATGTGAGCTGCCTCAGTTGCCATTCGCCACATCACGCGGCCACGGCGGAAAAGCTGCTCGTAAAAGCTCAACCGGAGCTTTGCTATACGTGCCATGCGCAGCAGAAATCCCAATTCAACATGCCGTTTCGTCATCGCGTAAACGAAGGGCTAATTCAGTGCACGGATTGCCACGATCAGCATGGTTCGAGTGGAAATTGGGAAGCGGGTCACCAGGTCCGCCAGGTTCGAGCTTCAGCCTCGGGGGATATGGTCTGCTTCAAGTGCCATGCCGATAAGCAGGGCCCCTTTGTGTTCGAACATGCCGCCGTGAAAACGGAAGGCTGCTCGGCTTGCCACATTTCACACGGCGGCGCCAATCCTCACATGTTGAAGTACAGCAATATCGGATTGCTCTGCCTGTCCTGCCACACGGGTGCTGCTTTCGGACATGCACCCGTCATGGATCCTCAGATGGCAACTCAACAGAACGCATGCCAACTGTGCCACACGCAGATTCACGGATCGAATTTTAACAACGATCTTCTTCGGTAGGTTGAATATGAAAACGCTTAACCAAAGCAAGTGGCAAGGGCAAAACACGGTGCAAGCTGCCGGGAATCGCAACTCTTTCTTGTCGGGGTGCAAACATATGAGTCGACGTGCGAGCATTGGAACACTTAGTTTGCTACTGGTGATTGTGGCGCTTTCCTTAGCGCCTTCCTCTCGGGCCCAGAGCGGCACGGAGGAAAACCCGGGGAAGAATACCGGCAATTACAACGTGCACGAATCGGTTGACGTCGGATACCGGCAAGACTGGGTTACAGGAAATACAAATACCTATGACACATTCGTTGACCTCAACAAAGGTATACGCTTACTGGATTACACGATCAATATGAGGTCCCTGGATCAGCAGGGAAGTCTTTTCGACACCCTTAATTTCAGCAACTTTGGTTATGGCGGGGACCCGAATGATGTCTCGCGGCTGCGGATCAATAAAAATAAATGGTACGATTTTTCGCTTACGTTTCGCCGCGACAAAGATTTCTGGGATTATAACCTGCTTGCGAACCCGCTGAATCCAAGCCTGCTGCCTACCGCAAGTCCGTTGTCGTCAAATCCCGCGGCATTTCCTTCGATCGCAGTTAATGTTTCACCCGCCGCGCTGTATCTGGTCCGACGGATGCAGGATTATAACCTGGTACTGCTGCCACAATCACACGTCCGCTTCCGGCTTGGTTTTTTTCGCGATGTGAATGAAGGTCCTTCCAACAGTTCTTTTGCGGGCACAACGAATTTTCTACTGTTGCAGAATTTCCGAATGACCACGAACGCCTATCATATGGGAGTGGATTTCCGGTTTCTTCCCAAGACAACAATTTCTTACGACCAATCTCTAGAATATAACAAGCAGGATACCAGCGACACTCTCGCCAACACGCCATTTCAGGTACAATCACCCACTTTCCCGGGCACGGTCGCCACAAATTTGGGAACAAATTGGTTTTATCAGCCTCTTACAGGAGGGACTCCCTGTGGCGCGAGTTTGGCGCTTGCACCTTTTCCGAATGCTACCCCCACTTCGCTCGGATATGCAAATCCCCTGTGCAAACAAGCCGTTTCCTACTTGAGAACTGCGCCTGGCCGGGATTTTCTGCCGACGGAACGCCTGAGTTTCCAATCCTCATATTTCAAACGGTTGGAAATGTCAGGGGCCGCAAGCTACAACAGCAGCAACAATAGTATTCCGAACCTAAATGATGTCGTAAATGAATGGACCAACCCATCCGCAACGGCGGGACAGCTTCGCGAAGCGATCGTTGGTGGAGCAGCGCATGCAAGGCAAGTCGCCATGCGCGCCAATTGGTCGGGAATTATTTCGTTAACCGACAAAATCCGGATTGTCGATTCGGTGAATTTTGACAACTGGCGTACTGCCGGAAATTTTAATCAAGTATCCACGAATCTTTTCGCTGCAATTCCCGCGGTCGCAGGTCCAACCGGCATCTTGTTACCCATAGCGCAGTTTTCGCCGTTAGTTCCAGGCGGCTCTACGTTTGCCAGCATCTGTGCGGCTCCTTATACCGCGCTAACCTGCCCGCAACATGGCACCGCTTCGGCACCGGACGCCTATCAAACAATGAATACGACATTCCTGGGGCAAAAGCGGATATCGAATACCATTCAGCTGGAAGACGACATCACGAAGTGGATCAGCGGCCGAATCGGTTATGAATACGAGCGAAGGGACATCTCCGAAACTCCATGGGACGCGCTCTATCCTTCAAACACTACCGTGACAAATCAAGGAGCAACTTACTTTCCCGGTGGTGTAGGAGCAAAGGCATCGAACGATTTTCTAGCGGCTCGTGGCGTCTGCGCATTCCCGACGGGATCGACCACACTTCCCGCGGGCTGCACGCTAAATGCTGATGGGTCGATTACTTTTACTCCCACTACGATCGGAAGCACTGATTCCTCGTTGTATTGTGGCCAAGGGACTCAGACGGGCCCGGCGGTCAGTATTTATACGATCTTCCAAGGACGCTGCGAGACCACGATTAATGAACAGGTTGCCCTGGCTGGGCTGACTTTCCGGCCGATGGACTCACTTCATATCTATACGGATTTCGAATTCGGGTATAACGATTTCTCATACACACGGACTTCCCCGCGGCAAATCCAGAGTTACAAGGTTCATGCGAATTATAAACCGCGGACATGGATGACCATCGACGCCGCAGTCGATATCCATGAAAACCGCGACAATGTGAGCGAAGTTTACAATCTCGAACATGGCCGCACGTATAGCTTTTCCACGGTTTTGGCGCGGAGCTCGAATCTTCAATTTACAATTGGATATAACTACACGGACATTAATTTGCAGACTTACATTTGTTTCCGTGACAATTTCGGAAGCTTGACCACCACAACCTATCCTGGCTTCTCACCCACCTCTGGATACTTGTTCTATACACCGGCAAATTCCGCGTGCCCTTTCACTACTGCGGAAGCCACCAGCGCGGGAACGAACTCAAGCATCAATTTGGGTACTTTGGCCTTTTACAGCAGCCACCAACATTACGCGTTCAGCGACATCATGTGGAAGCCCGTGAACCGAGTCACTACGACCCTCGGATATAACGCTACGTTCGTGGGAGGCAGTTCCGTTTTTTTGAATCCGCTTCAACCCGCAGGAACTCTGGCCTTCAATTACCAGAGGCCATTCGTTGCAATCCAATTTGATATCGCCAAGGGCCTGAGTTACAAAACCACGTGGAACTTTTACGGATACAACTCTAGAGCTCCCATTAATCCCAGCGTCACCATTCCAAATGGTAGCGGGCCGTATGCGGGCCAGACGTATGCGCTCCAGCCTGTCACCGCACCTGACTTCAACAGCAGCACATTGCTCTTTGCGCTTCGCTACGCGTTCTAAGGGACGGTGAACCGCAAAGGAACAAGCAATGAGAATCGGACAGACGATGTGTGCCAATTCGGTTTGGCTTGGAATCGTCTGGCCGAACGAAGCCCAAAAGGGGCCATTTTTATTGGGTTCTTAGCTCGTGATGCGCGTCACAACTACTTGTGAAGAGCGTCACTGCACCTGGTGAGCATAAGAGTAAATTTACGACTGCAATGCAACATGAATAAATTACGTCGGGAGGCATGCCGTGTCGAATGTAACGAAGGTAGATGTTAAGTCTGGCGACAAAAAGGTTAAAGAGCTTGCGAGTATTGAAAATCACTGCCGTTTGATGCCATGGGTTTCTTTGGCGCTGCTGCTCACAATGATTGTCCCGTCCTTATATTTGCTTGCACAAGAACCTCGTGTGATTCAACTGACTGCCGACCACGACAATAAATTCAAGGTTGCCGGACAGAAAGATCCCGCCATCACGATAAAGGCGAAGGAAGTGATTAAGTTCAGAGTCACCGCACACAAAGGATCTGAAATGGATCCCAAATTTCCCAACTGCGTTCACTCTTTCAGCATTAAAGAACTCAAGGATCAGGGCTGGGATGTTTGCCTGAAAGAAGGAATGAACGAATTTGTGCTGGTGGCACCGAGCAAGCCTGGCGAATACAAAGTCGAATGTATGGCCAAGTGCGGCAAAGGCCATGATGACATGGCCATGAAGATGATCGTGCAGTAGTCGCACAGGAGACCAACATGTCGATCACTCGAAGAGGTTTTTTACAGGGGACGGGAGGTGCGCTGATCGCCTCCCTCGCGATCACGGAAAGTACTTCCGCGCAAGGAACACACCAGTCCTTGCCGGCCAGATCAGTCGCACCGACAAATCAGAAGTGGGTGATGGTCATCGATCTGGCCAAGTGCGATGGTTGCGGTGATTGCACAAAAGCCTGCAACGCAATGCACTTCGTTCCACCCATGCAGGAATGGATTCGCGTCTTCGAAGTTTTGGACAATCCCGCAGCCGGTCCGTATTACCTGGCTCGTCCATGCATGCAATGCGATAACCCCCCCTGCGTGCGCGGGTGCCCGGTTGGCGCCACGTTCAAGCGCACCGATGGAATTGTCATGATGGATCAGGACCGTTGCATCGGCTGCCGAAACTGCATCGCGCAGTGTCCGTATGGAGCACGATCCTTCAATTGGGCGGAACCGCCGCACTTGGCAAAGGAACTCTCTCAGCCGTATTCGATGGAATACAACTTTCCACATCGCAAGGGTGTGGTGGAAAAGTGCATCTTCTGCCCGCAAGAATTGCGCGCAGGGAGACTCCCTGCATGCGCCGAAAAATGCGACATGGGCGCAGTTTATTTTGGCGACGAATATGAAGACGCCGTCACCAACAGTAAGGGCGAAACTATTCAGCTTTCCAAAGTGACGAAACAGGGCGCTGGTTTCCGGCTTCTTGAAGAGCTTGGCACGGAGCCACGCGTCTATTTTCTGCCAGCCGCGAATCGTAAATATGCAGCACCAGGTGAAGCCAAGTCCTAGGAGACCAAGCCATGCAATCCGCCAGAGAAGAAAATATGCTTCGAGTGCTCACCCACACTTCGCGGCGATTCTATGTGTGGGCTTCCATCTTTGCTGTCGTCGCGCTCTGGGGACTGTACGGCTACATCACGCAACTGCGTGAAGGGCTGGTGGTCACCGGGATGCGCGATCAAATTTCCTGGGGCCTGTATATCGCGAACTTTGTTTTCTTCACAGGAATCAGCTATGGAGGAACATTAATCTCAGCAATCCTTCGCGTCACGGATTCCGGGTGGCGCCATCCGATCACGCGTCTTTCTGAAGCGATTACCGTTTTTGCCTTGTGCATCGGCGGTCCCATGGTCATCATCGACCTGGGCCGCCCGGAAAGAATGATGAATCTTTTCACGCATGGGCGTATTCAATCTCCCATCCTTTGGGACGTGATTGCGGTAAGCACCTATCTGGCAGGATGCGCACTTTATCTTTACCTCCCCATGATTCCGGATCTCGCACTGCTAGCCGAACGGCAAGAACTTTCGGCTTGGCGCAGAAAGTTGTATCGCTGGCTTACGTTTGGATGGACAGGCACAGCCCCAGAACAAAAGTTGCTCGACAAATGCATTTCCCGCATGGCCATCCTCATGATCATGTTGGCCGTTTCCGTCCACACGGTTGTTTCCTGGATATTTGCGATGACGCTCCGCCCCGGATGGAATAGCAGCATTTTTGGCCCTTATTTTGTTATGGGCGCCATTTATTCAGGATCGGCAGCCGTAGTGGTCTCGATGTATGTCCTTCTACGAATGCTTCACCTGGAAGATTATTTGAAGCCGGCTCACTTCCGAAATCTTGGATTGCTCCTGCTCACCTTTTCTCTGTTGTATCTCTACTTCAATATCAATGAATACCTGACCTCGACCTATAAAGTGGAAGCGGCTGAAAAGCTATTGCTGAGGCAATTATTTTTTGGCGATTACGCGATCTTGATGTGGGGCGACCTGACACTTTCTATCCTGGTTCCACTTCTGATGATTGGCGGCGCTCTAATCTTAAAACGCCTGCGGCCCTATACGGCCGGCATCGTCACCGCAGCGTCTGTCTTGATTATTATTGGAGCGTGGGCGAAGCGGTACCTGATTGTTGTCCCTTCGCTCTCGACTCCTTACTTGCAAAATCCAGGACTTCCATTCGATTGGGTTCACTATCGCCCCACGTGGGTGGAATGGTCCATCACCTTTGGCGGTGTCGCAGTTTTTATGCTCCTGTACATGATGTTTACGAAAGTTTTCCCCATGGTGTCCATGTGGGAGACGCGGCACGATGATGCTCAAGGTCAGTCCGCAGTTGCGCCGGCCTCTCAGGCTGCTGCGCCACCGCACTTGAGTGCAATTCCAACCGCCACGATTATTCTGATCGGGTGCCTGCTTTTTGGCGCCTCCGCGGCCAAGGCGGACCAAAAAAAGCCAGGGAAACCGCCAGAGAGCACGACGTTAACCCTCAACTGGCAACCAGTTGCTCCCACTTCTCCAGATGATACAGCGACAAAACAAATTAAATCCGGCGCGGCGCAAGACTCTGGCGTGGAAACATTCTTCGGACATCTGTTCGGATGGATTCCAGCCAACTCAGGAAAAGAAGGTCAGCCTCGTCCTCATATGGAAATCACTGTGACTTTGGTTGACTCCAAGGGGAAGCCGCTAGGATATCAAGTTGTTGGTCTCACTCAGAAGACTTCCTTCGGCAAGCTGGATTTCGGAAGCAGGCCGACCAATGCGGAAGGAAAAGCAAAGTTCCTGATTCAAGACAAACGATACGGTCAGTTTCAGGTGGATAGCAATTACGACGGCGGCGATAAATTTGCCGCAGCTCATGCCCAAGCCATGGTTGACTTCGGTGTTCGTCCTGAACCTTCGTTGCCTGCCGAAGGAGTGCTCATCACGCCTTATGCCACAGCCTGGATCGGCGTTCCATTCTTATTGTTTTTCGGGCTGATCTGGTCAGTATTTTTTTATATCGGCATCTACTTCCTTTTTTGGCGACTCCCTCGTCTCCGAAAGGGACATAACTCCCTTGCGCAGTGAGAGTGAAATTGATGCACAATGAGGGCAGTCGTGAAAATTCAAATCTGTCGCACTGAATCATACGATTAACCGATTTTAACCCCATCTGAAAAGTCACATCAACCCAATCAGTCGTTGCAAAACGATATGACCACATCTAATGATACTTCCCGTCGAGAATCGACCTGGATGGCAGTACTGGATCAGAACCTAATCAGGACTTTGTTTTATTTGAACTGACTCCCGCAAACAAAATCAGAAGCCCGGCCTACTACAAAAAGTCCTTGAGCAAGTGTTGCATCGACCCATTGAGACTGCCCATTTTACAGGTGAAGAATTGCAGGTGAAGTTTTTGAAGGATTCCGAAGAAATCCCTCTAAAGTATTGAAACGAATGGTAAGCCCGTGCGGACTCGAACCGCAGACCTCTACCGTGTCAAAGGCCAGCTAACCAATACTTTGAACAACTTACAAGTCGATGGGAGCCACCTAAATACGTGGAAATACGTGTAAGACGAAGTTTCAACGGTACGGTGAGTGGTACGAAAAATCTCGCCCGCAGTCACGTGTTGTACGCAAAGCCTCGCAGGCTCAGAAAACCGGGAATGCCTTCGGCTTTCGCAACTTCCGTGCATTCGCTTGCACCTTTCTTGGTGAATCGGGAAACGGACGTAAAATCAGTTCAAGGGCTGCTACGGCGCGCGAAAGTGACAACGACTCTTGATTTATATTCTCAATCGATGGACGCATCGAAATAAATGCGCAGAACGAAATGGCGATGGCGATTACAAGGACGGAAGTCGCAGCGGATTTAACGCCCGATGAGCAAGCATTGCGAAACCGCCTTTACATACGGGATTTCTCGGAATGGGAGGCTTTAAGGACCTCCTCCAACAAATTCAATACTCTAGCCGCGCCATCAACCTTAGAGTTCACGCTCGGATAGCCCATCGCCATTCCCCGAGGGAACAAACTTTGAAGTCCGTTATGGTAACGTCAGGCAAGTTATTGACCAAGAGCTTTGACGAAATTGTCCTCTTCAGCGTCATTTGTTGGTCTAAACCTGATAAAACCATCTCACCGACCAGAACGAAGATAGAACTCCATGATGTCGCTGCCATTTTTATTAAATATGAGGCTCCCGTCTTTAGCTGTACCGAAATCGAATGCCACACCATCATAGCTGTCCTGTAGCCGTCATAAACGGCGGGCAACGTCCCGGAGATGAGTAGCTGCGCGTTCAGTGGCCGCCAAAATTCACTTCTCGTCACACTTGGATCCTAGCTACTCTTGCCGAACGGGCACCTGTTCTATCTGGAGCATGGCCGCGCTCCCGATCATGGTGTTGCAATTTGGCAGGGTCGCGCCACGCCGATGTGGAATTATTTAAGAGATTTTGGCTAGGGAGCAGCGTGCGATTCACTACTTTACGATGCTGTAGCTCGACGAACTCAAAGAACCGTCAGAAATAAGCTCCACACTCTGTGCTTGATTTGGTCTCGGAAGCCGCGAATTTCTTCTAAATCTGGGTGGAACGGACCTTGCAATGTGGGCGCATTTGGAAAATGCCAGTGCTGGAAGTTCTCAGCAAAACCGAAAAACGGGCATCAACCGCGGGCAAGATCACAGAGTGTAATGACGAACTTGAAATGAAAGGTCAAATACTCTTCGACGTTCTTGGAGTAATGACGAGAAATATCAATCTCTACCTCGTCCATAACTAGAACTGCGGCTGGGCTTAGTTCGTGCGGCTCTATACCAGCGCTGAAAACCTCAAAGAGATCACCTGCCAAATACTGAAGATAGGCCTCAGCCATCTGACTGCAAGTGCAGTTTTTTATATCCAAAAAGAGAATCTTTATGTTTGCGCATCGTGATATTCATCGCAGCTCGATTCCGTACTTATACATGACGGAAGGGCTCCTCAATATTTTCGTTGGGAGTCTCTTTGGCATTCCGATCTAGTGATTTGGTGACGAGTTCTTTCGAATTAAGAGCAACTGCAAGCACCAATGTCAGCACAATCCCACCAAAGAGAATCCCAAAGGCAAGGTCAACAATGCTCGGAGCAATCTTGAGATGTTCAAGTGCCATGGCAACCGCCAAGACAATCACAAGCCATTTCACACCTGCACTTAACAGACGCGCATAGTGGAGATTCAAGTTCACGGCCCCAATCAATACGCTTCTCGCCAGAAAGCTTGCGACGAGGCTGCCGACTAACAAAACTAATATGGCGCCAACAATGTTGGGAATATAGGCGAAGACGCTCCGTACAAGTAGCGATGTCGATTCAGCGTCAAAAGCTGCAATCCCGATCAGAAATCCTGCGATCACGACCAGGAAGGCGGTGGTTCGCGAAACCAAGCGCGTTGGGCTGTTCATTGGCGACCACTCTTCGAGAGAGGCGAAACCCCAACGGTTTAGCTGTTCGTCGAAGTGTATGCTGGTCAGCAGCCGCCGCACCACAATTGCGAGTATCCACGCCAATACGCTGGAAATCAGCAGCGCCACGACGAGAGCGACCACCCCCGGCAGCAGGTGTGCAATCTCAGTAAGGAATTTCGTCGTCGACTGATCCAAAGCTTGCTTTACTTGGTCCCACATACAATACCTCCGTTCCAAATGGCTATGGATTGAATCGGTCAGGCCAGCGCCAGCGAGATATAAAGTAGGGCTTGACCGCTTCGTATGCGAGAGCTAGGCGTTCGATTCGTTTCTCGACTGCTGTCGCTCCAGCACCATCTAATTCCCGGGCGTAAGAAACCACCCAAGTCAGATACAGGGGTGTCATCGAAAGGAGCAAGTGATCGCGATTAATCGTTCGCAGGCGGTGCGCAAGCGCGAAATCATAAACGATGCGCGCCCACAACTCGTCAGGCATATTGATCTGGTCTGTCGCCAAGCGGGACAATTTCTTAAGCTCGAACAAAGTGGCAGGTGGGAGCACTAAACCCCATATTTCTTGAAGGTCACGAACTCCCAATTGGAACGTTTCCACCATGCGATTCATGTCCAATGTTCCTGTCTCTTGTGACGGAGACACGGGTTCACCACGTGCCGGGAAAGAAACGGTGCCCCGCGTTCTTTGCCAACAGGGGGCATATCGCTCCATTTCAATGAAGATCGGGCTCAACACTTGGGCTAGCAGAGAGCTCATGTTCACCCAATCCGTTGGCGGATAGATGCGCGCTCCGACGTGCACTTGACATATTTGCAAGTTATCGCAGACAGCTGCTGGCGTAAGCGAAGCTAGTGGATGCGACTGGCTCGATCCGGCGTTAGCGTTCCGATTATTTCCGAGCATCTTCTGGGCCAGCCGTCGTGAAACGCCCACGTCCGGACCGAGCGGATTGTGAATTTGCATTCCGTATAAACTTCGTGTGAGTGGATAGACAATGCTGTTATTCAGCAATCCCTGCAACTTGCGGGGCGCATAGTACGGCACGACCAAGTCGAAATCCGATTCGAGCAGAGGCTGAACCAACTGGCAAACCCATTGGGGCATTTCGCCTTCCATTTCGGATGCAACGAGGCAGCACCCGCGAGCACCCATTTTTTCGGTCGTCGCGAAAAGCGATCGACACGCAACGGATATGCTCTGCATAGGTCCCCCCGCAAGGTCCGGAATTACGTTAGACCAGGGCAGCACGGACAGCGACGAATTCCCTTCGGCCGATAGCGAATTTTGCGTAGCCTTGTTTCCTGCAGGGTCGCTTTGCAGCACCACGATTCGTAGGGATCCGGGCAATGCGCGAAGTCCCTCGTACAGCAGCGATATGTTTTGTTGGTTTAAACCGGCGAAAAGGCCTACCACGAGATCAGCGCTATCGATTTGCGCGGCCTTTTCCTGCGTTTGTTGCGGGATGGAGTCTACTTCCAAAGTTCAGTCCTTTATTAAGCCAGATCGCCCCTTATTTTGGCAGTGTACACGCATTTGAAATAATTCATATTGGGAGCGACATTATTCCAAACATAGGGATGCGAACCCATTCGGGACGGCTGTTCAATTCATAGAGTATTTCATATAGCGCCTTGTCCAGTAGAAAGACGTCAAGCAACTTCCGAAAGTCGGCCTTGCTCGAGGGGAGAAAGTCCGCGCCTTGCGCAGTATTGCGATAAGCTCGTAGAAATTCTGCTGCCACGTATCGCTCCCAGAGCTGTGCCCAGGGTTCGAGACGCGCAAGATCCTCGGGATGCCGCGCGGTGTAATTAATTAGCGTCCCATACGCAGCATAACTGAACGAGCGCAACATGCCTGCCACATCCTTTAACGCGCATTGTTTGGAGCGCCTATACGCCAAAGATCGAGCGGGCTCGCCTTCAAAATCTAGAATCACAAAATCGGTCTTGACCCGCAGCACTTGTCCAAGATGGTAATCTCCGTGAATTCGAATCCGTTGTGATTGAAGGCCCTCAAATTTCGAATTTCCTAAATGTTCGAGAATCCGACGCCTCCGGCTCAGCACCGAAGCTGCGATTTCAACTTCCTCATCCGGCAGATTGGATACGCGCTCCTTCAGGATATCGAAGACACCTGCTGCATGTTGACGGGCGTCTGCAAGCTGCGCATTGAGATAATCTTCGGTAAGTGGTTCGGGCGCGAAATCCGGATTTTCTGTTGGTGACGCCAAGGCCAGATGCAATTTGGCGGTACGGCGGCCAAGCACTGCCGCGGAATCGAGATAAATGCCTACGTGGTCTTGAGCAAGTTGAGACGTTGGGCGTTCGGAAAGATCGAGTGGATCACCAAGTTCGTCGCTTGCGTTTTCCGGAAAAGCTGCGGCGGCACTCGTTTCGTAATAGCGGTCGAGCTCCTCGACCGTCCACTTCCAACCGTCGCCTTCGTTCGGCACTAGACCCTGCAGCATCGCGAGCACGGTCGGTTCACCATTCGGTGCCGGCGTGTATTCGATCAAACCGGCAAACGGAGGGATTCCACCAAAGTTTGTTTTCTCGGTAAGGTACTGGCCGATCTCACAATCCGGGTTCACACCTGCTTCCAGGCGACGGAACAGCTTGAGGATGAACTGGTTCCCGAATAGAATCGAGGTATTGCTTTGCTCGGCCGAGCCGCGACGCACCTGCAATGGAGCCTCCCCGGATCCCAAAATATCCTGAAAAGCTTTGCCGCGCACCCCTTGGACATGGCCGTTGCGCGCCTCTAATTTGCGGCCCTTTTCGATCAGTGAGAACAATTCCGCGCACGCTTTGTCGTCAAAAGTTCCATCGTACAACAAGCCGCCTACTCTCTTCGATGTAATGCTGGCAATGCCTGCGGTCGGGGCCGCTCTTCGCAATTCATCTCCGACCTCTCCGAACGTCATGGCGAGCGGCAATTGATACGTCTCCGATGATCCGTGATCGAACCCTACTTCAACCAGAGTGACGGCCGAATGCGATGCGTCCAATTCAGCTGAATCTAGGATTTTCGTCGTCTGGATTCGGCGTGACTTCCCGGCAAACCAGCGCTGCTTCGGCAGGTATTCCACAAGATCCACAGTCTCCAGCCGCTCACGGCCCGGGCCTTCGAGAAGGCTTTCCCAACCAGCAGTTACATCGAATGGTACATATTCAGCGCCAGCAACACTGGTTTCCGCGGGTTTGGTCTTCCGCTGAAGCTCCAGCCAGAGAAAACTGTATGGCGCTAATGTCAGCCGGTACGGCGCATGCTCAATGGTTGGAAATTCCACGTACCCGAGCATCTCTACAGGGATCATGCCCTCAAGTTTTGAAAGATCGAGATCGACCGGCTGGGCGAAACGGGAGAGATTGGCGACACACAGAACCTGCTCACCGTCGTAGCACCGAATATACGCCAAGATTTTTCGGTTAATTGGGTTGAGAAACTCGATCGTGCCGCGCCCGAACACCCGAAAAAGTTTGCGCAAAGCGATCATGTTTCGCATCCAGTGGAGGAGTGAGGATGTGTCACTCTGTTGGGCTTCGACGTTAATCGCTTCGTATCCCCAGACCGGATCCATAATGACGGGGCTGTATAACCTGGCAGGCGTTGCGGTGGAAAATCCAGCGTTGCGGTCCGCGCTCCACTGCATTGGAGTCCGAACACTGTCGCGGTCTCCGAGATAGATATTATCTCCCATTCCTATTTCGTCTCCGTAGTACAGCACCGGAGTGCCGGGAAATGAAAGCAGCAGACTGTTTAGCAGTTCGATTCGTCTGCTATTGTTGTCAACCAGTGGCGCCAGACGCCTGCGGATGCCCAGGTTGATACGCATTCTTGGGTCCGCGCTATAGGCGAGGTACATATAATCTCTTTCGTCATTGGTTACCATCTCGAGCGTCAGCTCATCGTGATTTCTCAAAAATAAGCCCCATTGGCAGGTCTCAGGAATGTCGGGGGTTTGTGCGACGATATCGGTGATGGGCATGCGATCTTCCTGGCGCAGCGCCATATAGATGCGCGGCATCAATGGAAAATGAAATGCCATGTGGCATTCATCGCCGTCCCCGAAATACGGTCGCACGTCAGTTGGCCATTGATTGGCTTCTGCCATCAGCATTCGATTGGAATATCCCGAATCAATTTCCTGACGAAGCTTCTTGATGATTGCATGCGTTTCCGGAAGATTCTCGCAACTGGTGCCGTCGCGCTCGATCAGGTATGGGATGGCATCGACACGCAGCGCATCAACGCCCATGTCCAGCCAATATCGCATCACCTTGAGGATTTCTTCGACGACTCTTGGATTGTCATAGTTCAAATCCGGCTGGTGGGAAAAAAAACGATGCCAGTAATATTGCTTGGCGATAGGGTCCCAGGTCCAGTTGGATCTTTCGGTATCGGTGAAGATAATTCGGGCGTCTTTGTATTTCTGGTCAGTGTCGCTCCATACATAAAAGTCCCGCTCGGGCGAATTCGGCGGAGCCAGACGCGCCGCTTGAAACCACGGATGTTGATCGGAAGTGTGATTGACCACCAGTTCGATCATTACCTGCAGGTCCCGGTCGTGAGCGGCGTCCAGGAACGTCCGAAAATCATCAATCGTGCCATACATCGGGTGGACATTCAGGTAGTCGGAAATGTCGTATCCATCATCCTTAAGCGGTGAAGAAAAAAAAGGCAGCAGCCACAGGCACGTCACGCCCAGATCTTGCAGGTAGTCTAATTTCTGTATCAAACCCGGGAAATCACCGAACCCATCCGCATTGCTGTCCTTGAAGGCGCGCACGTGCAGCTCATAAATGATTGCATTTTGGTACCAGAGAGGATCGCCTGCACTGCCCGGTTGTTTTGCCATAATGCCTTTCTTCGCGCTTTATCTGCCGTACTGGGATTCCGGCTGGAACGCGACAATCCCGAGAGGAGGAAGTGTCATGTTCAATGTGTAAGGCCGGCCATGAATCGGAAGTGGGATGGCTGACAAACCTCCGAAATTTCCTTGTCCACTGCCACCATATAAGGGTGCGTCGCTGTTCAGGATTTCTTTCCAGAAACCCTCCAGCGGAACACCCACGCGGTAGTTCTCTCTAACGACAGGAGTAAAATTACACACAAAAAGAATTTGGTCATCCTCCGTGAGTCCGCGGCGAAGAAAACTAATAATGCTTCGTTGTGAATCCTTGCAATCGACCCACTCGAAGCCGGCAGCATTAAAGTCAGATTCGTAGAGCGAAGACTGACCGCGGTATAAGGTATTGAGATCTCGCACCCACCGCAACAGCCCCGCGTGAAATGGATTCTTCAGCAGATGCCATTCGAGGCTCGCCTCATGATTCCACTCCGACCATTGCCCAAATTCATCCCCCATGAATAGAAGTTTTTTTCCAGGATGGCCAAACATGAAACCGTAAAGAAGCCGCAGGTTCGCAAATTTCTGCCAATCGTCGCCGGGCATCTTCCGAAGCATGGAGCCTTTTCCATAAACGACCTCGTCATGCGAGAAAGGTAGAATGAAATTCTCAGCAAACGCATAGACCAGGCTAAAAGTGATCTGGCTGTGGTGATAGCTGCGCAAGATCGGGTCTTGCGACATGTAGTCCAGCATGTCATGCATCCAACCCATGTTCCACTTGAGGCCAAATCCAAGACCTCCGAGATAGATAGGCCTCGATACTTGCGGCCAAGCTGTCGATTCTTCAGCGATCATTATCACGTCAGGAAAGGATTCGTAAACGCGCTTATTCACCTCTCTCATAAAATGAATTGCTTCTAAATTTTCCTTCCCGCCATAACGATTGGGTATCCATTGCCCCTCACGTCGACCATAATCGAGATACAACATCGACGCGACCGCATCGACGCGAAGCCCGTCGACATGGTACTTGTCAAACCAGAACATGGCATTGCTAATCAGAAAGCTTTGGACCTCATTGCGTCCGTAATTGAAAACGAAGGTGTTCCAGTCCGGTTGTTCCGCCTGTTTCGGATCTGCGTGCTCATAGAGGTGAGTTCCATCGAAATAACCGAGTCCGGCTTCATCCTTTGGAAAATGCGCAGGAACCCAATCCAGGATGACCCCAATTCCTCGTTGATGAAGGTAATCGATGAGAAACATGAAATCGGAGGGAGTGCCGAACCTGCTGGTCGGAGCAAAATAACCAATTATTTGATATCCCCACGAACCATCGAAGGGATGTTCCATGACGGGGAGAAATTCGACATGCGTGAAACCTGCGTCATGGACATAATCGGCTAGGAGAGGAGCCATTTCACGATAGGTTAGCCACCGGTGGGCCTCCTCGGGCACACGCATCCAAGAGCCAAGATGCGCCTCGTAAATTGAAATTGGAGAATTGAGGGAATTATTTTTTGCCCGGTTCGCCATCCAGGAACCATCAAGCCAGGAATAATCTTGCAAGTCCCACACGCATGAGGCTGTACGAGGTCGAATTTCGGCGGCGAAACCAAATGGGTCGGCCTTATCGACTACATAGCGTCGATTACGCGATTCCACATGATATTTATAGACGAATCCGGATCCAATATCCGGCACGAAATCTTCCCAAACACCTGCCGAACTGGGGCGCATGGTGTCAGTCGATGGATTCCAATTATTAAAATCTCCAATTACTGAAACACTTTCTGCGTTCGGCGCCCAGACGGCAAACTGCACGCCGCGTTGCCCGTTTCTCTCACTTAGGTGAGCGCCCAACTTCTCATACGCGCGGTCATAGGTACCTTCTGCAAGCAGGTAACGATCGAACTCACTCAAGGTCGATTGCGACATGGCGCCTCCTTTCCATAGCTACTGCGGAAATTGGGCTGGATCGATTCATCTAAAGGTAATAGTCAAAATCCGTTTCCGTGCGAACCCAACGGCGCACATGCAGGATGTGCGTTGGTAAACTCTCAGGTGCTAGTTCGACATAGTTCCGCGCTCCTTGCCACAGATACCGGCCTTCTCCCAACAAATCATGGACCTGAAAGGCGTGAGCCGCATCAAGTCCGAGCGCATTGAGATCGAGATCAATCCAACCTGCTTGGGCGTGGAACGAATCGAGATTAACGACGACGATAATAATGTTGGAAAGATCTTCGGTTGTTTTGCTGTAACAAATCAACGAGGGGTTATCGGTTGCGTGGAAGCGCAGTTTGCGATTACTCTGCAACGCCGGATTCTGTTTGCGGATCAGATTGATCCGAGCAATAAAATCCTTCAAAATCCAGGCTGAATTAAGATCGCGATGCTTGAGCTCGTACTTCTCCGAATTCAGGTATTCTTCGCTTCCCGATTGGTAAGAAGTGTTTTCGCATAGTTCGAAAGCCGGCCCGTAAATTCCATAGCTGGCACCCATCGTCGCCGCCAGAATAAATCGGATCATGAATGCAGGGCGCCCGCCGACTTGTAGAAACTCTGGTAAAATGTCAGGAGTGTTCGGCCAAAGATTCGACCGAAAATATTCCTGTATTTCGGGCTGCATAAGTTCGTTGAAATATTCCGTCAATTCCTGTTTGGTGTTGCGCCAGGCGAAATAGGTGTAGGATTGGGAAAAACCTATTTTGGCGAGCCGATACATCACATGAGGCCTCGTGAACGCCTCCGCGAGGAATAGCACATCCGGATGCTGCTTCTTAATATCGTCAATTAACCATTGCCAAAATGAAAAGGGCTTCGTATGTGGATTATCGACGCGAAAGATGCGCACTCCTTGCCTTACCCAAAAAAGAACAACTTCCTTTAGCTCAATCCAGAGCGCATTCCATTCGGGGCATTCGAAATAGAGTGGGACAATATCTTGATATAGTTTAGGCGGATTCTCGGCATATTGTATCGTGCCGTCCGGGCGTGTCCGAAACCACTCCCGATGTTGCTTGACGTACGGATGGTCCGGTGAGCATTGGAATGCAATATCCAGAGCGACCTCAAGCCCGTGTCCATTCGCGCTGGAAATGAAATGCTTGAAATCTTCCAGTGTTCCCAACTTTGAATGAATGGAAGTATGACCGCCTTCTTCAGAGCCGATCGCCCATGGACTGCCAACATCATCCGGTTGTGCTGAGACTGAATTGTTTTTCCCCTTGCGAAATGTCTGTCCGATCGGATGGATTGGCGGAAGATATACGACATCGAAACCCATGGATGCGATGTATGGAAGCATAGCTTCGCAATCTCGCAGGGTTCCATGCCGCCCAGGCTCGGTCGAGCATGACCTGGGAAATACTTCGTACCATGCAGAGAATCGCGCCTTTTCACGATCAACAACTACGGCCAATCGCTTCTCGTACTGAGTAACGAGTTGACGGTCCGGGCAGCGCTGAACAGTATTCAGTAGTTCTAAGTCGACAGCGACATTCTTCCTCGACTCTTCGTCCTTTTCCTCACGCAGTTGGCGCATACTTCGGCGCAAGAGGTCCGCGTCTTCGCCAGTGGCTTGTGAGGCCACATCCTGAATGATCTGGGCTCCGATAAGGAAGTCAATGTGAACGTTCTGCCCCGCATCCATTCGCTTTATCAAGTCACTGCGCCATGTTTTGAAACGATCGATCCAGCCTTCTACCGTATATTCGTATCGCCCCACGTGCAGGACAGGAAACTCACCACGCCACCGATCATTGCCAATATGTTTCATGGGCAACGAGTGCTCCGCTTTGTCATTTTCCTGCCAGAATAAAAGCTGACATGCAACCTGGTCATGGCCGTCTGCGAACACATTCGCTTCCACGACCACCGTTTCTCCAACGACGCGCTTAATCGGAAAATGGCCGGAATCAATTTGAGGCCAAACACACTCGATTACGACTCGACGACGCCCGTCAGCTCGCTCTTCCGGCACGCGAGACCTCCTCGTCATAAAATGCAATTAGTCTAAAGACCCTTGTAAAATTATCTTCCAGGGCTGTGCACCTTCATACTAGGGCAACATGTTTGTCGCAAGAGTTCAACCTTTGACGCATTTACGAATTTCTCTTGATGCACTCATTTGACACGCCTCAGCTACATGCCCGCCGTTGAGGTTTCGCTCGGAACCAGCAGAGCTACCGGAAAATCCGCAAGCAAATCACCGACCGCAATGAACGAATTATTACCTTCAATCTTGATATCGCAAGCCTTTGCAGTAAAGACATTGCGCCAGGAGTTCGAAGTTGTCGGTGGCAGCCGTAGATTGGTTCCTCGCCAAAATCTTCCAGCCAGAATTGTATCTACACTATTCGGCATATTTGCCACCCATCTCGGAATCACAATAAGTGCCTGTTCTTTTCCGTGCCGTCTCAAGAAAGCAATGATGTGATGGAATTGGTCGCCGACTACTTCCAGGGGAATAAATTCTCCTTCCCTGAACAAAACCGGATGCTGACGCCGGTAGCCGAGCGCCTTCCAAATCATATATAGCTTAACGCGCCCGTCATGCCATTGAGTCAGCAAGTTGTTGGCAATCTCCATCGTCTCGCCATGCGCGCAGTCGACCAAGGCTTGGAGATCGTCGGTTCGAATTTGAAAGTCGACACGGCCGCGGTTGTCGGGATCCACGAGGTTGCGATTCCAAAATTCGGAGCCCTGATAAAAATCTGAAACCCCTGGACATGTAATTTTCAGCAATGCCTGGCTGAGACCATTAATCATGCCGGCATGATCCACCTTTTGTAGAAAAGGCGCGATTCTGGACAAAAATGCGGAATTTTCCTGGGGGGAAATGACCTTTTGAATGAACCTGCTCACAGACAGTTCATGAGCCGTATTGGGTTCCGTCCAACGCGTGTGAACCATAGCTTCCCGAATCGCTTTTATGGCGTAGGCCTGAAGGCGCTCTGAGATCGAATTCAATTCGGATCGATCAGCAGGCAAGATGCCGATAACCGCCTGATAGATTAGATATTCCTCATTGGCATCAGGCACTTTGCGCCGACCAACCACCTGTTTATGGAGTTCATTTTCCTTCGACCATTCTGAAATTTCTTTTGCCCACTCATCGGGAATCTCTGAGAGGACATTCAGCCTTGCGCGGACGTCTTCACTTAGCTTCGAATCATGAGTAGAAGTGGCGTTCAAGGAATCCGGCCAGAGCCGTTGTCGGCCCCTTATAAATTCGACGAATTTTTCCCATCCCAATATCTTCGAAGGTTCCGGATTCCCTCCGACTTCATTCAGAGAAAGTAGAGGGTAGTAAACGTATAGCGCCGTATCTTCGATGCCTTTCGCCACGATAGGTCCGGTGAACTGCTGCCAGCGCATCACAAAGGCGAGACGCTCCTCACGCTGATCGGGAAGAATGTGCGGAGGGTTCGAAAGTGTGAGGACATCGCCAAGGAATGCGAAGCACTTGCGGCTAAGACGCGGCCGGCGCCTTCCTGCTTCTTCGATGGCGCGCTCGATCATCAGCTTCGCGGAATCGGGCGCATCCAGATTTCGAATGTAAGTCCGGTAAACAGAAATGCACGCGGTTACCTCGATCAGGGCGTCCATCAACTCCGGGCGCAAAATGTCCCTCGCGTAACGGTCGTGGGCGGCAAGGTCGGCCAGCTGGCGCCCGAGTGACCGCATTTCGACTCGCAGCAGCGTATTCATTACAAGTTTCTTTTTCTCGTATATGACATCCGTAAAATTCATCTCTTTGGAAATAAAATCGAAATATATTTTCTCCAGCCTGCATGCGCCGGACGGACATACGAATAAGCCATTCGCCGCGTTCAAAAATTCATAACCGGTGGTACCGGAAACTGCCCAGTCCTCGGACAGAGATTCATTGTTCAAAAGAATCTTTTCGACCAGGACATACGGGGGGCCGGATTCGGGAGGTTGCGAGGCGACCAAGCGCTCCTGGAGTCGGTTCAGGTAACCTACCGGGTCGCGCAATCCGTCGATGTGATCGACTCGCAGGCCTCGTATAGCCCCTTTCGCACAAAGGTGAAAAATCTGGTCGTGGGTAGCATCGAAAACGAGTGGATCCTCAACGCGCATTCCGACAAGGTCTGAAATCGCAAAGAAGCGGCGGTAATTAATCGCCTGATTGCGATCTTGCCAGTACGCGAGCCGGAAATGTTGTTCGCCTAACAAATGTTCGAGCGCGCAGAGGCTGGCCGGGTCACCCGACCTGCCATTGAATACGATGATGTTTTCATTAACAAAGGCGGCGATTTCAGAGTTGTCAGTCAGCAAACGCTGCAGCCGTTCACGAACTCCATCCAATCGGACTCGGTTCTCGGCCTCCGATTTCGATCGAGTGGATTCCGAGAGTGACGACAATGCAGCGATGATCCCCGAATACTCCTGAAAGTCTGGCGAATCCTCAGATAATACGTTTTTCAGTTCGTCAATACGGTGCTTGAGGAGCCGACGATAAGATCGAGGCATAAGCGGAAAAATTGAATCAAAATACTGAACGAAGAATTTCCCGTTATCCAATGTGAGTCGCAATTCGCCGTTATCCAGGATTTCACCGAACGGGCGGCCAAGCACAGGCAACAGCACTTTTCCTTCCAGATTCCGCGTAGGTGGATGCCAATCAATATCGAAATAAGAGGCGAAGACGGATTCGCTGCCGTTTTCCAAAACGTCCATCCACCAGCGGTTTTCACTACTGGCGGCCATGTGGTTCGGCACGATATCCAGAATTAATCGCATTTCATGTTTCATGAGTTCGTTTTGCAATTGTTCGAAATCGTTGACCGTTCCGATGTCCGGATCGATCTGCGTAGGATCCGTGACGTCATAACCGTGCCTGCTGCCTTTGCGGCTCGTAAGAATGGGCGAGGCGTAAATGTCCGTGATTCCGAGTTTCGCGAGATACTCAACAAGACTGGTCGCGTCGGACAGCCGGAAATCGGCGTTGAACTGAAGCCGGTACGTTGCGACTGGAAAGGGACATTCAGTCATGGATTAGCTCACCGGGGATCCTTAGCCGCTGGCTCATTTGAAACAGGGCATCTCTTGAAGCATTGCCGCACCGGTCACTATTTTTTGAGATTTTAGATATACGGTGGATAAATTGTTCACCGATTCATCCCAGTGATGATACCTGTCGCCAAAGTCCTGAATCTTCATGATTTCGAGACAAGAATTATCTCGCAGTGGTCTGTAGAAATGCTTATGAATACAGTCATACTTCATTTCCATATCGTATAGGGTCACAGACCGGTTTCGCTGTACTCGATTTACTGTATATCTTTAAACTTTGAGAGATTAATTGAGTGTTTAAAAAGGAGCAGATAACTGCATCAAGTGATGTTAACTGGAGTTGAACTGTCTTGCTTTAGATTTTGCACATCAGCCAGAGTAGATTCTTACAATAGGTAATATTCTTGTAGTTCAGTAAAGCAATTTGTCGCGAATCAAAAGCAGCTGCCCGAGGAAAGTAAAACATTTAAACACTGCAGACGGTCCCTAATCTTTCACTTCGCGGCTAAGCACAACAAACGACTGGCCTGTTAGCGTAATGGTTTCCATTGGATTCACCGTGCGTGGAAAATCATCACTCTGCCCTAGCCATCGTGAGTCGGCCGAATATAGTTCCGTAGTCCAGTGTTCTTTGGGCGATACGGAAGGGAGATCAACCGAGTCGGCTCCGAAGTTAAAAATCATCAGCCACCGTCGTTCAGCCGCATTCCTGGAAACGGTCAGGGTCGGTGGATTCTCGCTTTCCATAATTTCCAAATTCGCTTCCGCGCCGAAATGATTTTCCCTGCGAAATCGAATTAGTTCTTGGTAGAAGAGCCGCAATGTGCGATGCGGATCAGTATTTCGTAAGTTGTGTTGCAGCTTCGAATTCGCGAATGTTGTCTCGTCCTGAGGATCGGGCACTTCGTTGCTCCACCCGAATTCGGAGAATTCTTCACGGCGCCCACAGCGAACTGCCTCGACCAAATCGTTGTCTCCGTGGCTCGTGAAATACAGGAACGGCGACGGCTCCCCATACTCCTCGCCCATGAATAGAAGCGGGACAAAGGGCGAGAGCAACGTCATTCCTGCGGCCAATTTTTGCGCTTCGAAGTTGACCAATGTACTCAGGCGTTCGCCACACGCGCGGTTGCCTATCTGATCATGATTCTGGCTATATCCCACAAAATGCGACCGAGGAATTCCGCATGGAGAATTTCCATGCCGTCGGCGCCGAAACCTGGAATATTGTCCGTGGTAAAACCATCCATCGCGAAGAACATTCGCCAAGTGGCCGACACTACCGAAATCGGCATAGTAGCCCTGTGTTTCGCGCGTAAGAAGCGTGTGCAAGGAGTGATGAAAATCATCGCTCCATTGAGCGGGAAGCCCGTATCCGCCTTTTTCGGAAGGCAGCAAGATTCTCGAATTGTTTAAATCGCTTTCCGCTACTAAGCAGAAATCACGTCCGATCCTTTTACTGGCGATCTGGACTTGATTTTCGAACTCCGCCAAAATGTGAAAAGCGCCAAAATCGTATATACCGTGAATCGCATCGAGCCTCAAAGCATCGATGTGGTATTTGTCGAACCAATAGATCGCGTTTTCGATAAAAAACTGACGAACAGGGTCGCTCCGGGGACCATCGAAATTGATAGCTTGCCCCCACGGCGTTCTATAACGGTCTGTAAAATAGGGCCCGAATTGACCTAAATAGTTTCCTTCAGGTCCAAGGTGGTTGTATACGACATCCAGTGCGACAGCAAGCCCATGAGCATGTGCGGCGTTCACGAACCGCTGAAGCGCAAGTGGACCTCCGTAAGTGCTCTGGACGGCAAATGGATAGACGCCGTCGTAGCCCCAATTACGCGATCCAGGAAACTGTGCGACTGGCATCAATTCGATCGTGGTTACGCCGAGATCAGCCAGCTCCGCTAAATGTGAGCACACGCCATCCAGCGATCCTTTTTCAGAATACGTACCCACGTGGAGCTCGTAGAAGATGCTCTCCTCGAGGCGTGGAGCTTTCCAGCCGGCATCGGTCCATTGGAACGCAGACAAGTCGACGATTTCGGAAGGGCCATGAACGCCGTCCGGTTGAAACCGAGATGCGGGATCTGGAAATTCTTGTAAATCATCAAGCTGATAAAGGTAACGAGACGAGAGTTCGATATCCCTTATTAAAACTTGGTGGTAGCCAAGCTGATTCTTGGTCATTGGGATGACACGATCATGCGAACCGAAAAGATGGACTGCAACTTTTTCTCTATCCGGGGCCCACACTGAAAATTCCCAATCTCCGTCCGGTCGTCGGTTGGCACCCAAACCGGCGCCGCTTTCAGCATTAATCCAGCTCATGGTCTATTGCCCCCAGGACATCGATCCTTCGGAATGGTAGCACCCGACCAGATCATTTCGTATTTGTTTAGAGGGCAGGAGTGGTCATTGATCGGAAAGCGATTTAGCCAAAGTCGCTTGCTCTCACATGCATTAAAATTGGACCGCATTCTCGCAACAACGACTCCGACTCAACAAAAACTCTAATTTACAGGTGAAGAATTACAGGTGAAGTTTTTGAAGGATTCCGAAGAAATCCCTCTAAAGCATTGAAACGAGTGGTAGGCCCGTGCGGACTCGAACCGCAGACCTCTACCGTGTCAAGGTAGCGCTCTAACCAACTGAGCTACGGGCCTAAGGAACAAATTGGCTTGGCTAATTTTAGCATCTGCGGGCGAATGCGGCTAGCGGGGGATCACTTTAATTTTTGAATGTAGGGTCGCGGGGTTTGCGCGGGGAGCACAACTCGCGCGGCGCGCGCATTTACTGCTTGACAAATTCAAACAGTTGTTTTAAACATATGTTTGTTATGCTGCGCACTGCCCCTCTTCGAAAGACTTCCGTCCGTCGCAAGCGGACTGCGAAGAAAGCTCCCGAGCTTACGCGGGACAAACTCCTCGACTCCGCGGGTCATGTTTTTGCCGAGCGTGGGTATCGCGCCGCCACGATTCGGGAAATCTGCCGCCGCGCGGGAGCCAACGTGGCCGCGGTGAATTACACGTTTGGCGACAAGATGGGGTTGTACACGGAGGTGCTGCGGCATTCCGTGCGCGCCGCAAAAACGGCGGTGATGAACGCTGCGCTCGATACAAGCTTGACGCCGGAAGAGACGATTCGCGGTGTGATCCGTGCGCGGTTGATGAGCATGTGCCAGGAAGCCCGGCCGGACTGGCACATTCGCCTAGTGATGCATGAATTTTCGCAGCCGACAGGCGCAATGGAGCGCGTGGTGGATGAAGGCATGCGGCCGATTTACGACCGTATGAAGAAAGCTGTGGGGCAAATTCTCGGTTTGCCCCCGGATCACGAGACGACGCGTCTTTCCGTGAACAGCATCGTGGGACAAATATTGTTTTATACATTTTCGCGTCCAGTCCTCGCGCATTTGCAGCCGGAACTGAAACTCACTCCCGACCAGCTGGAACGCATCGCGGTACACATTGCGGATTTTTCGCTCGCCTACCTGAAGAAAGTGGGGCACGGCAAAAACCATGGATGAAACAAAAAATACTACGATGACTCAAGCGCCGCCGAACACGGAGCAGCGCACCACGCCGCCTTCATCACAGCCCGGAGCGCCACCGGAAGAACACAAAGCGCCGCGTTCTCGAATGGCCCGGATTTTAATCATCGTGGGCATAATCGTCGCAGCCACTTTGATTTGGAAGATTTTCTTTGCGACGCCAAATCTTCCCGCAAGCATCGTTGCACTCAGCGGACGCATTGAAGGCGATGATTCGGCTATAGCGCCAAAAACGAACGGAAAAATCCTCGAGATTACTGTTCGCGAAGGAGACACGGTAACCGCAGGCCAGGTGATCGCGCGCCTCGACGATGCGCAAGTTCGCGCGAAAGAGGATCAGGCGAAAGCGGCGCTTATGGATTCGCAGGCGAAACTGCAGGGAGCGCGCGATCAAATCGCCGTGCTGCAGGATCAGTTGCAGCAGAATCAATTGCAAACAGGGCAATCGACAATGGACGCGCAAGGCCGCGTCCGGCAGGCGCAAGCGGACCTAACAGCCGCGGAAGCGGATCTTGTGCAACAACAAGCAGCATTGCGGCTCGCGGAATTTAATCGTGACGCATATGCGCGCCTCAGCAAAACTGGCGCAGCGTCACAATTGCAGGGATTGCAGACAGAAGTTCAGGCCGATCAACAGGCAGCGGTAGTGGCTGCGTCCCAGCGGAAAGTGGAATCCGCCCGCGGAGCGTTGACCACCGCGCAGGCGAATTTGGACACTCCAAGTATTCGGAGAGCGCAGGTTTCCGGCACGCAGGCACAAATTGCACAGCAGCAATCCACAATCGCCGCAGCAAAGGCAGAGGAGGCACAGGCACAGGCGACGCTCGCGCAGGCGCAAGCCGATCGCAGCGATTTAACTGTGCTCGCGCCATTTTCCGGAACGGTGCTCACACGAGCCGCTGAACCAGGCGAAGTGGTTCAAGCGGGCACAGCGATTGTCACGCTTCTCGATCTTTCCAAAGTTTATCTGCGGGGATTTGTTCCAGAGGGCGACATTGGCAAAATAAAAGTAGGCCAGCCTGCGCATGTGTTTCTCGATTCCAATGCCAATCAATCTCTCGATGGCTATGTTCTACGCATCGATCCGCAGGCGACGTTCACACCTGAAAACACATATTTTCGCGACGATCGAGTGAAGCAAGTTGTCGGATTGAAAGTGCAGCTGACGCAAGGAATCGGTTTTGCAAAACCTGGCATGCCTGCGGACGGCGAAATTCTGACCAGCGGCAATGCATGGCCGCCGCACAAGCGTGCAGGACAATGAGCACTGCCGCCACACATCGAGAAAATCCTCCTGCGCGCTCGGCAGGAGCTTCCGGCGCGGCCATTGACATACGCAATCTGAAAAAGAACTACGGCGCGCTGGAAGCGGTTCGCGGAATTTCTTTCGAAGTGAAACGCGGCGAAATTTTCGGACTGATTGGCGCGGACGGCGCGGGAAAAACCACAACGTTTCAAATTCTCGCCGGCGTGATGGAAGCCAGCGGCGGTTCCGCGGAAATTTTTGGCAAGCCGGCGCGGGAAGCGCGTTCACGAACCGGATACCTCACTCAGACATTCAGCCTGTACCCGGACCTGACAGTTTTGGAAAACATCCGTTATATCGGCGATTTGCGGCATGTGCCGCCTGAAGAAATTGGCGAGCGCGGCGGCCGCTATTTGAAAATGTTCGATATGGATCGCTTCTCCAACAGGCTCGCGGCGCAATTGAGCGGCGGAATGAAACAGAAGTTGGCGCTGGTATGCGCGCTCGTTTCCGAGCCGGATGTTTTGCTTCTGGACGAGCCGACGACGGGAGTCGATCCCGTATCCCGGCGCGAATTTTGGGACACACTCGCGCATCTTGCCGGTCAGGGGCTCACGGTACTCGTGGCCACACCGTATCTGGACGAAGCGGAGCGCTGCAATCGCATTGCATTGATTCACCTTGGCGAAATTCAGCAAGTCGGAACGCCGGATGATTTTCGCGAGAGCCTGCACGCGAAGCGCCTCGAACTGCGCTCACCGGAACTTCGCAAAGCTTTGCTGGCCATGCAGAAAATTCCCGAACACGAAGGCGCGATTTTTGATGTGCAGCGCTTTGGAGACCGGCTGGACCTGCTCTCGCATTCGCCCGAGGCCGCCAGAAAACAAATTGAAGAAACGATGCATAGCCAAGGAATCGCAATCGGTGATGTGAGGGTGGATGAACCCACGCTTGAAAATACTTTTGTCGCTACGCTGCGTTCGCTCGGTGGAGAAATGCACGACATTCCCTTCCCTGCGCGCCACGATCACAAAGCAAAGCGAGGGCAGATTGCGATTGGCGCAGAACACATTACGAAACGGTTTGGCTCATTCACCGCTGTGCATGACGTGAGTTTGCAAGTGCGTTACGGAGAAATTTACGGACTGCTCGGAGCGAACGGCGCAGGAAAAACAACCACGATCAAGATGTTGTGTGGTTTGCTCGATGCTTCGACGGGAAATATGCAGCTTGCGGGCGAGCGAGAGGCATTTCGCTCGACAGATATTCGCCAACAAATCGGGTACATGTCGCAAAAGTTTTCGCTCTATGACGATCTTTCAATCGGAGAGAATCTGGATTTTTTCGGCGGAGTTTATGGCGTCCCTTCCAAAGAATTAAAGGAAAAAGAACGCTGGGTGATGGATTTTTCGGGGCTGCAGGGCAAGGAACAACTGATCACGGGAAGTTTGCCCGGCGGCTGGAAACAGCGCGTTGCATTCGGCAGCGCCATCATGCACGAGCCGGGAATTGTTTTTCTGGACGAGCCAACTTCGGGCGTCGATCCGCTGGCACGACGCGCATTTTGGATGATGATCAATCATCTGGCCGACGCGGGCACGGCCGTTCTCGTAACCACGCACTACCTGGAAGAAGCAGAACAATGCAACCGGCTGGGCTTTATGGTAGCCGGCGAGTTGCTCGTGGAAGGTTCACCTAGCGAAATCAAAGCGCAGCAAAAAGGCCACCTACTGGAATTCCGCGTGGATCAACCGCAGCGCGCGGCCGATTTATTAAAGAACGAAACACAGCACTGGCGCGTGGCACTGTTCGGCAACCGCCTTCACATCATTACGGACAATGAAGTGGGAACTGGGATTCGCGAAAACAAGGAGCGGCTGGAAGCGGGAGGTATCCGAGTAATTGACGCGCGCGAAGGCCGCTTCTCGCTCGAAGATGTTTTCATCAGCGTTGTGGAGAAGGCTCGCGAGCACGGCAAGATTGGCGCGGAAGAATAAAGGAAACGAATCATGCGGCGAATATTCGCGCAGGCGCGAAAAGAACTAATTCAACTTTTGCGAGACCGCCTTGCGGTGGCGCTGGCGCTGCTGCTTCCCGTGGTTTTGCTTTTATTGCAAACCACCGCCATTTCGCTGACCGTGAAAGATCTTCCCATCATCGTGCAGGACCTCGATCAATCGCAGGCTTCGCAACAACTGGTCGACGCATTCCGACAGTCGCTGAGTTTTCACGTGAGTTCATGGCCAACGGACAAGCAGCCGGAAGAAGCTTTCGCTTCCAATAAAGCTCGCGGTGCACTAATTATTCCTGAAGACTACGGGCGCGAGATGGCTCGCGGTGAAAATGCGACCGTACAGATTCTGGTGGACGCATCTGACGAAAACACGGCGCAAATTATTTCCGGCGATGCCGCGCAAATTGTTCGAGCCTACAACTCGGAAAACGAGGGAGCTCATCAAGTCCAGCCGGTGAATGCTGCGATTCGCTTGTGGTACAACCCCAGCCGTTCTTCTCAGAAATTTTACGGCCCCGGAATCTACGTGCTGGCCATGTCTCTTTTCCCGCCGCTGCTGGCAACGCTCGCCATGTCCAAAGAGGGCGAGCAAAAAACAATTCTGCAGGTGTACGTGTCAAATATTTCCGCCCATGAATTCCTGCTCGGGAAAATTGCCGCGTTCATGATCGTGGCCACGGCGGAAGCAACCGTATTGATGATGCTTTTATTCATGGGGTTTGGGCTGCGCTTTGCCGGAGACCCGACACCGTTTCTTGTCGCAACGCTTCTGTACATGTTTACGGTAACAACCTTTGGAAACATGTTGGGCGCGGCAATTCCCAGCCAGGTGGCGGCCATGCAGGCCGTCGCACTTACAGGTTTTTTGCTGGTGTATATGCTCTCGGGTTTGCTCTTCCCTGTCGAAAATATCCCGGCCGGCCTTCGCTGGATATCCAATTTCGTTTGGGGACGTTACTACATCGAAATCGTGCGTGACGCCCTGCTCGCGGGCGGAGGCTGGCCATCGGTCTGGCCGAAAGTTCTAGCGATCGCCGCGATCGGTTCCATTTTTTACACCATCGCGTGGCGCAACATGCGGCGCATGCAGTTGAAGGATTAAGCCATGAATAAAATTCGAGCATTTTTCGGCTATCGCATGCGGGCGCTGATCCGCAAGGAATTTCGCCAGATTTTGCGCGACCGGCGCCTAGCTATTTCTTTGATTCTTCCTCCGACATTGCAATTGCTTGTGTTTGGATTTGCGCTGAATGCGACGGTCAGCAATCTGCGCATGGGCGTTGTGGATGACAGCAGAACGCCGGAGAGCCGCGAACTCGTCGCGGTCATGACGGAGAGCAAAAGTTTCAGGGGCGCGGGAACTTATTTCGACATCAATGAAATGGCCAAAAAAATCGCAAACGGCAGCCTGGATGCCGGGCTGGTAATTCCCTACGATTACGCACGCGATTTACAACGCGGCCAGCCGGCAACGGTGCAAATCCTGTTGAACGCAATGAATTCCAATACGGCCACGATTGGGCAGGGATACGCGCAAGGTGTGATTGCGTCCTACAACCAGTCGCTTGCGGGCGAAGGAATCCACACAAAGTATCAGCAAATTGCAGCGCCGGATGTAAGCCATCTCGGAACGGTCTTGATTCACCCCGCATATCTGTATAACCCGGGACTTCAGCCCACTTGGTTTATCGTGACCGGAATTTTAGGCGTGCTGTTGATACTGAACGGCTCGCTGATTTCCGCGGCAGCCATCGTGAAGGAGCGCGAAGCCGGGACGCTGGAACAATTATTAATGTCTCCTGCTTCGACCACGCAGATTATCGTCGCCAAACTTTTTCCGCTCTTCGTATTGCTTTGCATGATGGGCGTGCTCGCGGTGGCAATCATGCGTGTTGTGTTCGGAATTCCCTTTCGGGGAAATGTTTTGTTGGTGATCGCCGCCGCGGCTCTGTGCCTGTTGTGCGGAATTGGCATCGGCACGTTTATCGCGACGTTTACGAAATCCGCGCGCCAGGCGCAACTCACTTTATTTTTTGTGAACCCGCCGCTGACTTCGCTATCCGGCGCGTTTACTCCGGTGGAAGCGATGCCAAAATGGCTTCAGCCTCTCGCGCAGTTTAATCCCATTCAGCACTTCGGAGTGATTTCGCGCGGTGCGATGTTGAAAGGAAGCGGGATCGATACGCTGTGGCCAAATTTTTTGGCGCTGCTCGCTTTTACCATCGCGCTCGTTTCGCTGAGCATTTGGCGTTTCAGGAAGCAGCTTAGCTAGGGGTGCTTTGTGGCGCCGGCGGGTTTCCGCCGTGTGGAGAGCGACGAAAACCGCCGGCAAGATGCCGGCGCCACAAAAAAATTGGCGCTAGAGAATCATGGTCGTTGGAAAGCATTCAAGGGAGTTTTCATGGGCAATAAATTAGAGGCTCGATTTTCTGCAGAAAAACTTTTCTTGAATCGCTGCGGCAGGCGCATCGCCAGTCGTGGGCCACTGGCTGCGGCAGCGTTATTATTTGCCGCGCCTGTGTTCGCGCAACTCGGGCCACCTCCTGGACCATCGCAAGGCACGCAGGCAGTGCAACTTCCGCTTTCCGGGCGCACTGCTCAATCCAGCGGCACGGTAAAAGATCCCGAAGCGCCTGCGCCGAGCACCACGGCAACCGTAAATACGCTCAGCCCAAGCGTGAACGTGCAGGGCAATTACGCGGGAAGTACTCCAGGCGCCGCAAAAATGCCGTTCAATGGGAAACTTGGCTTTAAAGAAGCGATTCAGCGAGGGCTTTCTTTCAACCTTGGAGAAACCGGCGCAACGCAATCCATGCGCCAAGCGGAAGGGCAACGCAAAGTAGCGCGCAGTAGTTTGCTGCCGAACCTGAACGGAACGGTAAATGAAAATGTTCAAACCACGGATTTGCGAGCGGAAGGTTTTCGATTTAATTTTCCTGGATTTGCGATTCCCGCGGTCATCGGCCCGTTTAATTACATGGATTTGCGCGTGCATCTTTCCCAGAGCGTTTTCGATCTGGCGGCGATTAATAATTTTCGATCGGCAAGCGACGTCGAAAAAGCGAATCGCTATTCGGCTCAGGATGCCCGGGAGTTAATCGTCCTCGCTGTCGGCGGCGCTTACCTGCAAACGATTGCCGCAAAAGCAAAAATGGATTCCGAACAATCGCAGCTTGATAGCGCCAACGCTGTGTTCGATCAGAGCAAGCAGCAACTGGGGCAGGGCTTGATCGCAAAAGTGGATGCGGACAAGAATGAAGTGCAGGCTCTGACGCACCAGCAGCGTCTGCTTTCGCTGAAAAATGACTTGTCGAAACAAAAAATTAATCTCGCACGCATGATAGGTCTGCCGGCGAACGATCAGTACGACCTCACGGACGATGTGCCTTTCGCGCCCACAGAGCCCATAACGATGGATGCCGCCCTGGCGCAGGCCTTTCAGCAGCGCCCCGACTTAAAGGCGGCTGACGCTCAGGTGCAAGCAGCCGAGAGGGCCCATTCAGCCGCGCGTGCCGAGCGTTATCCTTCGCTCGGCGTGACGAGCGACTACGGCGGCATCGGCGTGAACCCGGCCCAGCTGCAAACTACGTACACGGCCACGGCCAGTTTGAAAATTCCTATCTGGCAGGGAGGCCGCACAGAGGGAGACATTCAACAGGCCGACGCCGCACTTCAGCAACGCCGCGCGGAGTTTGAAGATTTAAAAGGCCAGATAGAGAGCGATGTGCGCACCGCTTTTCTCGATTTGCAGGCGTCCGCGAGCCAGGTGGATGTTTCCAAGAGGAATGTGGAGGTCACCAAAGAAGCGCTCGACCTCACGCGCCAAAAGGTGCAAGAAGGAGTGATCGACAACGTGGAATATGTGCAGGCTCAAGAGCAAGTAACCATCGCCGAGTTCGATTACATCAACGGCGTCTTCGCCTACAACATTGCCAAACTGAATCTGGCGCGCGCCATGGGCCGCGCTCTCGATGGTCTGCCGGGAATGTTTAAAGTTCAGTGAAAATTTTGGCGGGGATAATAAAGTCGAACGTTACTGAGTAAAGCGCCAGCCGCTTTGCTAATCTTCCAAATCTTCGCGGAAGGTGGGCTGCGTTGGATCTACTACGCCGTCCATGACGTCAACGATCAGGCGCTCAAAGGCTTTTGTGGCTTCGGGCAACGTGCCGTAGCCGCGCTCCCACACCACGCTGCCGCTGGCGGAATAAACCAGAGTAAAAAATCTGCCGGAAGAGTATTGAAGTTCCTGCAGCTTGTTGGGCATTTCGGGATCGCCTTCCTGCCCGAGAATGTCCATGAGCGCGACGGACCACTGCGCGCCTTTGGGGTCGGTGACGGACTGGCGCTCGACGTAGCGCCAATTATCCATGCTCCAGGAAGCCATCGTTATACCTCGCCGCTCATTCCCAGGAGCTCGTTGAGCGCTCTCGCGACATGCGTACCTGTGAATGGTTTTGGGATCAGCATCACTGCCTGGGCGTCACGTGTGCGCAGACTTTTGTCGGCGATTTCCGGAGTGTCACTAATGATGACAATAGGAAGATTGGCATTAGCGGGATCATAACGCACGGTATCGAAAAGGGTTTCGCTCATGTCGTACATGGAGCAGTCCAGCACGATCGCATCGGCTTTCTGCTCCACCACCAACTCATTGATCGAGTCGGTAAAACCGGAAGAAAAAACCTCAAAACCGTGATCGCTCAGCGCATAAGTAAGCAGCTGCGCGATCTCCGGGGTGTCGTCGATGAGCAGAACGCGAGGCAACGGACGGTTACTTCGTTCCGTAATTGCCGGGGAGTCTCGGCTTTTTGCCGTCGGCCGGCTCCAGGTCCAGAACCCAGACGCGTCCGCCCGCTGTGTAGTAAGCGCGGTGATCGTTCTGGATCATCGCGCCCCAAGCTTCTAGCGTACGCATCACGAAGGTGTAGCCTTCGAAATTATTCCTGGCGTGGCTCAGCACTTCATTCGTGTGCCAGTTATCAGTGAGGTTCGCATCGCCGGCATGCACTTTTACAACAGTGTAGTAGCGGTCAAACGCCGCCTCGTCTCGGACTTCACGAGTCGAGCCGCGCTTCTTACCTTCACTGACGATGTACGCTTCCTGCTGAAGTGCTGGTGCGTTCGATGATGTGTTGGTGCTCATACGGTCTCCGCGAGGGATGCCGCCGCTTCGGCGGAACCCATGTTCGAAAGATTCTTCACATCGGTGGCCTTGATCAGCGCTTCTGGAAGTTGAACGCCCATCATCTCCCACTGCTGGTTGGCGAACCTTTGCAGCGTCGCGATGTGCTCGGCGTGCAAGTGTCCGAAACGGCCCTGCAGTTTCAGGTATTCGGAAACCGGGCGCATGGATTGCGGCTTGAAGCTGTAATCGTAAGCGCGCTTGTTGTTGTCCCATTCCCAGATCGGATAGAGACCGCACTCGACGACGAGACGTCCGAGGTCGATGGAGCGCGGCGTTTCGTACACGAAACCCTTCTGGCAGGGCGTGTAAACCATCAGGAAAGCAGCGCCCTTAAAGTTGAGGCCCATGCGAACTTTGTTCATGAGGTCGATGGGATATCCAACGCTCGCGGTTGCTACGTAGCAGTGCGGGTGTCCTGCGGCCATCATGCGGGCCAGATCTTTGGGGAACAGAGTCTTCGCTTCCGGCACTTTAGGGCCTGGAGGCGAGAACGTGGTCATGCCTCCGTACGGCGTGCGCGACGAAGCTTGAATACCCGTGTTGGCGTATTGCTCGTTGTCGTAGCAGATGATCAGGCAATCGTGGTTGCGGTAGAGCGCGCCTGAGATCGAGCCGATTCCGATGTCGGACGCGCTGCCGTCGCCAGCTTCGCAGATCACGTTCGGGAATTTGCCCTTGTATTTGCCTTTGCGGATCATCGCCTCATAGGCGGCCGCGACTCCAGCAGTGAAGCTGCCGGCGCTGCCAATCTGCGTGTGCGCCCACGGCACATTGTACGGAGTGCACAGATACGAGCTGTTTGCCACGTACATGCATCCCGTCGGCCCGACGAGAATCGTGTTGTCGCCCGAAGCTTTGCTCGTCATCCGGTATTGGATGGACGGCCCGCAACCGGCGCAAGTGCGGTGGCCGGGAACGAACGGTTCGCTGGCCGGCAGCTCAGGATTGTAGAAACGCGCTCCCTGATTTGGGCTGCCAAACATCGGCAATATCTGTCGCTCGATTTCGATAATGGACATATTCACTTCCTCCGGATGGCGTTCCCGAAACTTCGCACGCGAACTATTTTAATGCAAAGTTTCAAGCGCGTCGCATCAATAAAATGGCTACACCTAAAAAATGAACTACTCCTCGAATCCAACCCAATGGGTGCGCTTCTCGATGCTACCGCGCTTTTGCGCTTCGAGCATCTTCTGCGTCATCCAATAGAATTCTTTCAATACGATGGCCTCGCCGCCCATTCCGGCCATGAAGGAGAAAACTAAGGGGCGCTTCTGGCTTTCGTACAATGCTGCAGCAGCTTCCGCATAGAGCGAACCGCCGCTGCTCACACTGCCGAGGCCCATGTTGGTTTCGATCACGCCGACAACCTTGAATTTGCTGAGCGATTCTTTGACCTGCTCCGTCGGGTACGGGCGAATTGTGCGCAACCGCACCAAGCCAACTTTCGCGCCGCGTTCACGCATGTGCTTGATCGCGTAACGCGCCGTAACTCCGTGCGCGCCTTGCAGGAAGAAGACAACGTCGGCGTCTTCCGTCATATATTCTTCGATCCACGGGTCATACTTGCGGCCGAAAATCCTTGCGAATTCCTCATGCGCCTGCTCGATCACGGCCATTGAGCCTTCCATGGCGCGCGCACGCTCGAGCTGCAGCGGCGGCCCTTGCTCGGGCATAATCTGCGGACCGTGCGACACAGGATGGCGCGGATCGAGCGGGTACGGATGCTTGTAGGGCGGCAGGAATTCGTTCACCTGGCCTTGATCCGGCAGATCAACGTCGCACACAATGTGCGAAACGAAGAAACCGTCCTGGCAAACCATCTGCGGCAAAAGCACGCGCGGGTCTTCGCCAATGCGGTAGCCGATCAAGTGATTGTCAAAAGCTTCCTGCGCGTCGCATGACCAACCCATGAGCCAGCCCATGTCGCGCGTGGAGAGAGCGTCTGTGTGCTCGGAGCCGAAGTCTCCCGGAGGATCGAGAGTGCGGTCGGCAATCATCATCTGCACAGGCATGCGGCTGCCGGATATCGGCGAGTACAGCTCGTAGCCGTATTGCACTCCGACGCCAGAACTTCCGGTGAACACGCGCGCGCCGCTCGAAGAAGCGCCGTGCGCGATGCTCAACTGGGAGTGCTCGCTGTCCGCCACGATGTACTCGGCGTCCAGTTCCCCGTTGGCCACCATTTGCGCCAGCGCCATCATCGTCGCCGTGTAGGGGCGGATGGGATACGCGGTGATGACGTCGACGTCGGCATATTTGGCTGCCTGAGCGGCGGCGACGCAGCCGTTGATTCGAACTGTTTTCTTTTTGCCTGCTACGAGCGTTGCCATAATTTACTCCGCGCGATCCACCCATGGGCGGACGCTGTAAATTCCGAAATTATTTCGTAGGACAGGCTGAAGCCTATCCTACTTAAACCTAGACATTCTTTGCCGGGCGGTCCGACAGATGCGCCAACTCTTCCGCCTGGCGTCCGTGCAAACCTTGCGAGATCGCGAAGGCCGTATCCATTCGAACTACGCCTGAATCGAAGTCCAGTTCCGGCACGCCTTCCAGGCATCCGGTTGGGCACTCCTCGATACATACGCGGCAGCCCTTGCAGTAGTCCACCAAAATTTTGTAAAGGCCGTTCGAACGCACGGAGCGCACGATGCAGGGCTCGGGACAAACGAGGTAACAGTTGTCGCAAGCATTGCAAGTGCCGCAGCTGAAGCAGCGCGCGGCTTCCGCTGTCGCTTCTTCTTCCGAGTACGCGAGGATCACTTCCTGCTGCGTGCTCTTGCGGGCTGCGGGCGCCAGCATCGCTTGCTGCACACGCGGGAAGTGCGGGAAATAGGTCATGTTCATGCGGCCGAGTTCGACGATTACGTCGATGGGAACTGTGCGCGGCTCCAGCGGAACATTGCGGAGGACTTTGTCCAGAGTGAAGGCAACGCGCTTGCCATCACCCACTGCGTTCACGACCATCAGTGGCTGGCCGGAACCGAGCTGAACCACATCGCCTGCTGCGAAGAAGTTGGTGTTGGCGATTCGGCCGAACTCGTCAATCTTGATTGTGCCGCGCTCGGTTTTGTATTCCGCGGGCATCCAATCGAGCTTTGCGCGCTGCCCGACTGCGATGATCACGTTATCGACAGCGAATTTCTTGGAGGTAGCTTCACGATCAATGGCGATCGGCGAAGCATTGATTTTCCCGGTGAAACGCGCGGGGTGGAGTTGCAGGGCTTCGACTTTGCCATCGCCCAAAACTGAGGTCATGGCCAAGCCGTGCATCAGCTCGACGCCTTCTTCGAGCATGTCATGCAAATCTTCCGGCGAAGCGGGCATTTCGTCCTTGACGCCTTCCACCGTGATCATGGTGACTTCGATGGCGCCCTGGCGCAGAGCTTCGCGCGCGCAGTCGATGGCGGTGTTGCCGCCGCCAATCACAGCAACGCGGGGCCCGAGCTTCACTTTCGATGTACCCATGCCGATGTCGCGAAGGAACGGCAGGCCATAGATCACGCCCGCTTTGTCCTCGCCCTCGGCTCGCGCGCTGTTGGACTCCGTGAGTCCAACGGCGAAAACGGTGGCGTCGTAATTCTTTTTCAGATCGTCGAGCGTAATGTCTTTGCCGACTTCGACGTTCGTCTTGATCTCGATGCCGAGTTCGACGAGGCGCTGAATTTCGCGATCGAGCACAGCCTGCGGCAAAACCCAGTCAGGGATACCGCCGCGATTCAGTCCGCCCGCCTTCGGCGACCTTTCAAGAATCGTTACCTTGTAGCCCATGCGCGCCAGCTGATAGGCGGCGCTGTGACCTGCCGGTCCAGATCCGACGACGGCAACTTTCTTGCCGTTGGACGGGCCAGCCTTCACCACATCTTTCGCCAACGCCTGGCCGAGATCGCCGAGGAAGCGTTCGACCGCGCGGATCGAAATGGCTTCGTCGTACTGTCCGCGGTTACAGGCCTGTTCGCACGGGTGGTAGCACACGCGGCCCGTAACGGACGGGAACGGCATGTCTTCCTTGATCAGCGCATAGGCATCGAGATACTTGCCGCGCTTCACGAGGTCAAGATAGCCCTGGATTTTTTCGTTTGTGCCGCAGGCGTTGTTGCAGGGTGGTAGCTTATCGCGGTAAACCGGGCGGATTGCGCGCCAGTTTCCGGTCGGAAAAAGATCCTGGCCCTTTTCCTGTGACGGTGCCGGAGTGATTCCGGCAAACGGCACGTTTAGCCAATCGGGAATGTGTGTACCTTTGGTCGACATTATTTGGTCCCCATTCTGGCGGGCTCCCCTTCTAAATTCAGGGTGAACAAGTAGAGCCCGCATTCTCAATATTTTTTCTAGGCAGTAACCGGGTTCAGTTTCATGATGTGCAGCTCTTTGAGAGCCGCATGAAACGCTGCTTTATTCGCAATCATGGGTTCGATTGTTTCCATCTTGACGATTCCAGTTGTCTTTACAACCGCCGCGATCAGTGGAGCGGCGATATCGGGTGCGACTGCCTTGCTGCGTTCGGCCGCGCCTTCTGTTGACAAGCGATCGAGGCCGAGTTCGCCCAGGCGGTAATAGAGCCATTTGTGGTCGGCCAGCTTTGCGGCGTCCACGCAAACGAGTTGCGCGAGGCGCTCGGCTCCCGGCACGAAGCGGATCATATACTCCGGCGTGTAGTGCGTGTTGATCACGAGTGTGCCGCCCGGGGGCATCCCGCGCATGTAGTCCCAGCCTTTGACCATTGTGCCCTCGACGAGGACGACGATGTTCGGGTGCTCATTTTCATAGGTCAGCGCGTTTTCGATCACGCTATCGCTCACGCGGCAATACTTGCGCGTAGGAGCGTTGGTGCGGTCCGGGTTGTCGACATAGTTTTCCATGGATTGCGAAAACTTGCCTTCGGTACGGGCCGAAGCGCCGACGGAGTTAACGATATCGCGGCCCTCTTTGTCCATGATGATGCCGCGCGTCCAAACTGTGAGTTCTGTATAGCTCATGATCGAACCTCTTTGTCGTCGAGATGGATACGTGCCAGCGTAAATCCCTCTGGGCCTTCAGACCGCGCCACCAAATCTTTCATGTGAGCAGGACTACCGCGATGGGAATCAAAAACTGATTGAAAGTCGCTTCGTCGAACGGTGAAAGGAGCAGTTTGCGTGCCGTCCTGAAATTTCGCAATCGCCAAAAGCGTCGCTTTCTTGCACAAGCTTTCAATATCAGCGCCAGTTGCCCCATCCAACTGGGATGCAAATTCGTCCATGTCAGCGTCAGGCGCAAGCGGCACCCTGCGGCAACAGAGCCGCATGATTTCCGCCCGGTCCGCAGCGCCGGGTTTCGCGAACGGAAGGATATAGTCAAACCGGCCACTGCGCAAGAGCGCAGGTTCAACTCTTTCGGGACGGTTCGTGGCCGCCACGAGGAGCACGCCCTTTACGTCACGAAGATTGTCAATTTCACGCAGAAGCTGACTAAGAATTCTCTGATAAATATCGGAGCCGAGGTGGTCGACGCCAAATTTTGGCGCGAGTGCATCAATCGTGTCAAAGAACAGGATACAGGGAGCCGCGCGGCGCGCCTTTTTGAAAACTTCGCGCAGCGCTCGCTCGGATTCGCCCAGCCACTTTGAATAGAGTTGCGGGCCATCAATGGCGATGAGCGGAATCTGCTTCTCGCCGGAAAGGGCGCGCGCCATGGCCGTTTTGCCTGTGCCGGAAGGACCGACAAACAGGATGCCGCGCGGCGGCGCGAGTCCCACCTGATCGTAAATTTCATTGTGCATGTGCGAATGCTCGACCACGGAATCGAGCAGGCGCTTCAAATCGGAAAGGCCGCCAAGGTCCGCGAATGTTGTCGTGCTTTTCTCGATGAAAAATTCGCGAGTGGCGCTGGGCTCGACTTCTTTCAACCCGGCAAGAAAATCCGCGCGAGTCACGTGCAATCCGCTCAGATCAACAGGAGGCGCGCCATCCGTTTCAAGCGGCGCGGTGGCAAGGAATCCGCGCAGCGCGATCATGCCGACTTCCTGGCACAGCGCTTCCAGATCGGCGCCCACAAATCCATGAGAATGTTCAGCGATTTCCTGGAGATTTACATCGGGCGCAAGCGGCATGGCGCGGGTGTGAATTTTCAGGATTTGCAGCCGCGCCTGCGTGTTGGGCACGCCAATTTCGATTTCGCGGTCAAATCTTCCAGGCCGCCGGAGCGCCGGATCGAGAACTTCGGGAATATTCGTCGCGCCGATCACAATCACCTGGCCGCGCGATACAAAGCCATCCATCAGTCCAAGGAGCTGGGCGACGACTCGCTTCTCCACTTCGCCAGAAACTTCGGCGCGCTTCGGTGCGACCGCGTCAATCTCATCGATAAATAGAATCGCAGGGGCGCGGCGCGCGGCTTCCTCAAAAACTTCGCGCAGCTTGGCTTCGCTCTCGCCGTAAAACTTGCGCATGATTTCCGGGCCGTTCAGCGAAATGAAATGCACGCGGCTTTCGGCGGCCACAGCGCGCGCGAGCAACGTTTTCCCCGTGCCAGGAGGCCCATACAACAGCACACCCTTGGGCGCGAAGATTCCAAGGCGCTCGAAGATTCGCGAGTGTTTTAAAGGCAGTTCAACCATTTCGCGAACGCGAGCGACTTCCCTTTCAAGGCCGCCAATGTCTTCATATGAAACAGCCGGCGCGCGAACCGCAGTCTGCTCGCCTTCCACAATGCGGATATCTGTTTTTGCGCCGATGATCACCGGACCGGAAGGAATCGTACGCACCACCTGGAAATTTACGGCCTTGGCAAAGGTTGGGACGCGGACGATGCAGCCTTGCGTGACCGGCACGCCCGTCAGATCTTCGACTATGCGCTCGACTGCGATGATTGCGGGAGCCGCGCCAATCCACATGGGCGAAAGCCGCACGGCCAAAGCTTGGGAATGCTCGACAGGTGTGACGTTGACCTGCTCCTGAAGGCCGACGCCGCAGTTACTGCGCGCCGTGCCATCAATCTGCACAAAGCCTTCGTGCTCCGCATCAGAAACTTCCGCGCGCGCCACGGAGGAAGTGCCGCCCGTAACTTTCACCACGTCGCCAGCCTGAGCGCCGATGCGTTGAAGATCGGCGGGCGCAATGCGCGCTATGGCTCGTCCCACGTCCTCCACACGCGCTTCCGCGACGCGCAAAGTGAGCGTCGTGGTCGGCGAAGAGGGTGTGAGTTCGGTCACTTCGCCGCCTGGAATCGCGATTGGAGTTGCGTGCTGAACCGGGCGAAAAGGTTCGCCAACTTCTGCTGTTCCGATTGATCTTTTAGGTCCGAGAAAATCTCGATGCGGGTGTTGTCATTTCCGAGGTCAATAAGGCGGAGCGTTCCGATGTTGGTGTGCTCGAGGGCCCAACCCTCGCCCTGAGTGGAGGCTACAGCCATACAAAGAGTGTTCTTATCGCTTTCCCAGGGAACGACAACGGCGGTAAGGCTGCCTAGACCGATAGCGAATTGCTCGATGGCGCCCGAGACAGCGCGGGGGGAACCAGCAGTCATGAACTCAAAAAGCTTTTCGCTCATTTGATTCTGTGGTACACTGGATCAGTGATTGGACCACTTGACAAACAAACTTTAGCACTGGAGCGCAATGCTGTCAAGCGCTTAGCTCATTCTTCCTCTGAAGAATCGCGCATCATTACCCCAATTAAGAAAACTCGCATCGCAGAAGAGGTAGCGGACAGAATCCGTGTGCTGATGCTGGACGGCACGTTTTCTGCGGGCCAACCGCTGCCCTCGGAACGCCACCTTGCCGAACGATTTGGAGTGAGTCGCGGATCGATTCGCGATGCACTGCGCACGCTGGAGACGATCGGTCTGGTTGAAACGCGGCACGGGCAGGGCACTTTTCCGCTGGAACTTTCCGTAGACCGGCTGGTTGCGCCGCTGGCCTCCGTGATGAGCTACCGCGCGGATTTGCAGGACGAACTGCTCGATGTGCGACGAATGTTTGAGCCTGCCGTGGCGCGCGTGGCGGCCCTGCGTGCATCCGACGATGATTTAGCCGACCTGCAACGCATTCTGGATACGCAGCGGCAAAAGCTAAAAGCAGGCCAATCCGCCATCTCAGAAGACACTGCGTTCCACGCCATTCTGGCGCGGGCCACGCGCAATCGCGTGGTCATGAGTATCATGGCTACGCTGAATGATCTGCTAGTCGATTCACGCACGAACTCGCTGCTGCAAAAGGGCCGCCCCGCGAGGTCGATCGATGGACACGAAGCGGTGGTTGCCGCACTGCGGCGCCGTGATGCGGAAGGCGCATCGCAGGCGATGTATAATCACATCGATCAAATCGCCGACATACAGTTGCATGCAAAGAAAGATTCTAATTCCCCAGGCGAGTAGGCGGAGACCACGAAATGGAAGAAAGCCTGCGCGCGCAGATCGACTTGAATCTCTCTCATCTCGATCATTTAATCCGCCGGGGAAACAAACTTCGCGAATCTTTGTCGGTGGATCCTACGAATAAATCGTCTATCGTAGCCAATCGCGCCTGGCAACAGGATTGCGGCGTGGCCATCAACCAACTATCGGGCGGAAGCAAGGCGCACTGGCTTGCTCGCGCGTTCAGCGAAGCATTTTTATTACGGACAGATGCGGGCGAAGCGATCGACCTGGTGCCTCCGGCGGTGATTGTTGAGCGGCTTGTTAATGTTCTGGACCAGGCGGTCCTCTCGCTCTCTCGCATGGGCACCGAAGAAAAATCTGGCACTTCCCCATCCGCCGCGCCGCAACCCCGGCGCTTTGAATTTGTGCATAATGCGGAAATCCGCCCGGTTCTTGAGCAGGCCTATGCGGATAGCAGGGATGCGCTGGAGCAGCGCAAATATGACGAAGCGCTGACCAACACTTGCGGCATTCTCGAAGCCATCGTGACCGATGCGCTGGAGCACAATGGCGTCGATGCTATGGCCTGCGCGGATGAACTTAAGGGAAAAATTTCCGACTGGACTTTTAACGAACGATTGATCGTGGCGGAAAAAGCGGGGTTGATTCGCGGTAGTTGCGCGCGCCTGCCAGAAATCGCGCGGCGATATAGAGATACAATGGATGCGGACGGGAATGCAAACTTGCAGGTTACGGAGCAGGACGCGCGCCGCTCCATGCAGGTTCTTCACGTCATCCTGAGAGATTTGGACCCTGGACGTTAGAACCTCAGCGGCTAAACAAGCCGCGGAAAAATCCAACACACTGTCATTCTGAGCGAAGCGAAGAATTTCTCCTTGTTTCTTTTCCTAAACTTAATTCGAAGAGAGATTCTTCGCTGCGCTCAGAATGACAGAACAAGGCCTTTTTTCCGCAGCCTGTTAAGCCGAAACCCACGAATCCAATTTGCGAGATACGTTTTTAGTTACTTATTGCGGGTGAAATTGTTGGTGCCCGAAAGAGGACTCGAACCTCCACTCCCTTGCGAGAACTAGCTCCTGAAGCTAGCGCGTCTGCCAATTCCGCCATTCGGGCACATCGGTAAGTAATGCGAGGCAAATTGATTGTGCCCGCGCGCGATAGCATTTGTCAACGCGGCGACCTGCCGCGCAAGTGTTTCATTTTGGAACAATTGGGGATGTACAGTTCAAGAACAATTTTATTTTTACGAATACTTTACCTTCCAGTTAGTACAGGGTTGACAAGTAATGTGCCACGTCATAGTCTATGGGACATTTTGTTCGGGGATGCTACGGCAGATAGCTTGAGTGGTAATCAACAATTTGATAATCAACGGCAAGGCGCTCGAGTGGTTATGCGGGTCCCGGTAGAAATTCGCGGCGTGGCGGCGGATAAGACCGTGATTGAAGAATCGACGTACACGGGCGTCGTTGGCGTGCATGGGGCGATGATCTGGACGTCGAAAGCGCTGGAAATAGGGGCTGAAGTGGAGCTCACCAACCGTTTTTCGCAACGCACTGCCAGGTTTCGCGTTGTTTGGGTGAAGGAGCCGCAAGGAACGGAACTTTGGGAGACAGGCGTGGAATCCCTCCGTCCGCTGGATGATTTTTGGGGTGTGCGATTCCCGCCGAAGGCTGACAAGTAGGCTGATATCTGATAGGTAACATTCTGCGATAAAACCCCTGGATTAGTGATATACTGCCCGCAAGTTTTTTCTTTGCAGAACGGCAAATCCTGGCTTCCGCCCAATGCCGTTCGCATCAGGAGGTCATCTTGGAACCGCCTCGCATGATAGTTCTCAATATGCTTATGATTTGCTGGATTGTGATCACGATCGTGCTGGTTGCGCTGGTCGTATACCGGGGAACGCTTTCATCCAGGGAAGACGATCAGATCTTCATTGATGAGGCCGAAAAGCATCATTACGATGAACAAATCGCGATTATTGCCCAAATGTCGCGACTGACCAAACCGATCATCGCTCTCTCGGTTTTGTCCGGGATACTCTTGCTGGCGAGCGCGGGTGTCTGGATATACTCAGGGTTCATGAGCTTCTAAGGTTTGCTGGCAGGCTGAGATGGGCCGCTCGAGCTTGTGGGCTCCGGAGTGGTGGAGTCCACGATCGACGAATGGTTTAGTGTAATCACCCACCTGTCCGCCAGCTTGCCCAGGCACATCGTTGTATGCCCTCGAAATTGAACGACCATCCCATTCATCTGTGCAGCGTACGTAAATTGGTACGTGGCCCAGGCGGAATTTCCATTCACCTTGATCAGAGTATTCGTCCGATCCATCCGCGCGCTGGTGACCTGAGCGCGCTGCGCCTGGTACGCCTTCAAGAAATTGTCCCAGCCAATGACCGGCGGTTCCCAGGCGCCGCTTACGACCACCACGTCGTCCGCATAGTATTTATGTAGGGATTCTATGTCGCCAATTTGCCAGTAACCGAGCGCCTCGCCGATGGTCCGATCGATGATCTGTGAATCGGGGCCGAGCATTGCAGCTTTTACTTCCGCTGCTGGATCGGGAGGCGGAGGAATTTTGTTTTTATCCTTTTTTTGCGCTCCTGCGGGAATTGCAACAGCCATCCAAGCGGCGGCAATGAAAATCCATAAGCGGAAAAACCTAACGTACTTCGCCAAGCCTTGTTCCATGTCTACTCCTCGCAGCTGAAGATAGCACGAAGCTTCTTCTCACAGACGGGAATCGGCCAGCGATGTGCCGTGCCTGTTCATGCCTGGCTTTCGGGGAAATGATTACTTGAATCGCGTCTTTCGAACCACATCAAGACCGAATGTTCCGTTTTCATCGCGAAGAGCGACTACGGAGAATTCGCGGTTGATCGTATATTCGATTTGAATCACCTGATACTGAGTGGTGGTGACGTCCGTGATGTAGGTGATCACCAGGCCACGCGTCACCTGCTGCTCGATGGTGACGCTGGCAATCGAGTTTTGCTGCGTGTTCAATGTGGCCACGGACGGGCCCACGCTGAAATGACTGATCCCGAAGAGACGTTGGATGCGCCCGCCAAGCTGGCTCGAAATCGCTTCGGAGAGCAGCGTGGATGCACCTGCACTGGAGTTTTGCCCGGAGACGGTTCGAGCGGCGCTCTCCTCTCCCGTTTGGCCCAGGGCGAGCAGTTCGATGATGTCGCTTGAAGGTAAAGGCGGATCGGACCGGTACGCCAGAGTGAGGCGGCTTGCAGGGCCTGTGAAATCGAGAGTGACTTCGTACTGGCGAATCGTCGTAGTTGCTTCCACGTTCATGACGGGGTCAAGCCGAAATGGATTGGCGAAATTAATATCTCCACGGGCAATGGTGTATTGGTTGCCGCGAAAACTCATTTCTCCGCTCAACAAATGAATGTGGCCGAGCAGAATCGGGTGCTCCCACGTTCCGCGCAGGCGCAGGCTGGCATCGGTTTGCAGGCGCGCGCCAGCCCATTCCATCCGCGAATCGGGGCTGGATTCCGCCTGAATGTCGAATTGCAAATTTTGGAGAAAAGAAGAGGCGGTGCTGGGGCCGGTAGCGGGTTCCTTGGACGAGGCCATGATGCCTGCAACATCGAATCCCTCCGCCATCAGCAAGCGATCGACTGTGATTCGACCGGAAAGCGTGGCGGCTCGCGCATTTCCGGACAGGCGCAAAGTTCCGCCCACGAGCCAACTCATGCCGACCGGGTAGCGAACCCTGATTTGATCGGAACGCGCGTTGAGCACGTAATTCAAAGGACCGCCGCCGTAGGCAACCGTTCCGCCAATGGTCAGATGCCCGCCGCCGCTTTCCGCGACAACATTGTCAAACACCATTCGATTGACGTCGAAATTAAAATCACCCGTTACATTGCTAAGACCGGTTGGAAAATCTCCAAATCGCAACGAAGAGCCCTCGAGGTGAACTTTTCCATTGAATCGAGGAGTGGCGACCGTGCCTGCAACCGCGGCATTAATTTGCGCGCGGCCGCTTGCTTCGAGCTGGGGATAAAAACTAGAAAGTAATTGAAGGCTGACTGCGCCATCGAGGCGCAAATTGAGGGCCTGATCCTGCGCGAACTTCGCCGAACCTGCCAGGTGAAAGTCAGTATCCGTTCCGCGAAGGTTCGCCTGCTCGATGCGCACTTCGTCACGCCGGTAGGTCAAACGAACAGGACCCACGTTTTCGAGTTTCACGGTTTTATAATCAAAAGTTAAGCGGGAAAGATTCGACTCCACAGCAAGCGTTTCCGGGCGGCCGCCAAAACCGGCCACGTCAAACTGGCCATCGACCAGGCTGGAACCCTCCAGGCGAGGAAGATGGAAGGCCGAGACGAGAAAGGGATTGAAGTCAATGCGTTGGGCGATCACCTGGGCGCTCACCGGATAATCGCCCTGGAGTCCGATATCCAGCTTGCCTGAAAGTTTTCCGGAAGCCATGGCTGATTCGATGGTGGCTTGCAAATGTTTGCCGTCCGAATCGGCCTTGCCATCGAAACTTCCCACCACATCGTCGCCAAGTTTCAAATCGATTAAACGAAGCGTTGCGTGAAGCTCCGGAGCGCGCAAGGGGCCCTGCCCGTGGGCTTGCACATTAAGGCGGCCGGCGATGGGAAGCCTCGCAGATTGAATTTTCCCAATGGATTCAAGGGGAATTGCCGCGCCCGTGAAATCGAAAGCCACCTCCCCGGAATCGGTGTGGTAATCCAGATTACCCGTAACAAGTCCCGCCGCCGCGCCCGGAGCATTCGCCGCCAATCGCACCTCAGCGTTTGCGATGCGTACTTCGCCCGTGTGCATGGACAATTGTCCGCGCGCGCGTTCAAAGCGCCATGTTCCGGCCCTGGCGTTCGACAAATCAAAGAGGCCGTTAAATTCCGGCTGCGCGCGAGTTCCCTTCAAATGAAATTGTCCGGTCAGAACCCCGTTTGCATCGTAGGAAGTGCCCAGCATTTTTTGCAGATCGCCGGTATCAATGCGCACGAGGTTCACGTCAAAAGTCCACTGGCTTTCCGGATTGAAGCCCCAGTTGTCCAGATCGAGTGCAAGTTCCACATCGGCTGAAGATTGCCCACGGCGAGCGCGCGTTCGATCCAGATGCAATTCAGCGGGCGAGTAGGTTAGTTCCCCTTCTAGATCGTCCCAGTAATAGGGACCATAGCTCGCATCCGTTCCCTTAAAGTGTCCGGCAAATGTGGGACCATCCAGCGGGCCGAGCAACCGACCCTCCCAATGGAATTGCCCTTTCATGATTTCAGGAGACGAATCCGGGCCGCGCAGTCGATTAATAAAATCATCCCATAAAGTCAGATCACTGGTATCAACGGTCATGTCCAGTGAAGTATTAATCATGCTCAGGACGCCGTGAAATTGAATGCGGCTCGTAGGCGTGGTGATTTCACCGGGCGAAAGCTCGAATTCCTTGCGGTCCATGTTGTAGATAAATTCAAAATTGGCGGCGGTGGGGATGGCGCCAGATGCGGGATTTTCCGAAGGCGTCCAAACAGAAGATCCTTTCGAAACCACATGCTGGAAATCGGCGACCCACGTGGTGGTCGCGTCCACATCCATGCGGCTGTCCCAATGCAAAGGATTGATTGGCAGGTTCGGATTGTCTTCCGTGGCGAGCGCCTGACGCAAACTCAGACCGCGCACTTTCGACTCGGCGCGGAATTCCATCTTCGCCAGATTGACGGTCACATGGCTCATAACTTTTCCGCCAATTAACATAGCTTCGAGATCAGGCAAATCGATGGCCTTATCGTTTGCATGATAACTGCCATGAACGGAAATATTTCCGGGATGAAACCACTGGTATTTCATGCTGATGCGGTCGGCGGAATAACGGCCCGTAAAATTCATGCTATTGGCCGAGTAATTTCCTTCTCCGACAAAATCAACATGTCCGCCGGGCAAGCCTCTTTGCCGCAATATTGGCCAAATATCCTCGAATCGTAGTTGCCCGCGATAGCGAAAAGTCCAATCAGGTCGCGCGAAGCTGGCGAGATTTGCCTGCGCGTCAATTTCTCCGCCAGGAGATTTCCATTGCAACTGCGTAACGGAAAATGAAGTTTGACGCAAGGTGAACCGGCTTGTGAAACTTGTGCTGAATGGCAGGTTATGCAAAGCCGCGATTGTAAATTGCTGCCAACTCAATTGGCCGAGGTAAACGGGGAGCCCGCCTTCATTCACATAATTCATCGCGAATTCAAGATGCCCGCCTTTGGCTTCCAGCGGGATTCGCCTGTCATTCCAAATAATTTCGCCTTCACCGAGATGCAATTGCGCAATTTTCAGATCGAACAAACTGTGCAAATCCGTTGTGCCAGGGCTGACCGCTATTTTGGGTCCGGGGATATTCGTGGAACCGTCTTTCTCAACCTGCACGTTGGCCGAGAAGCGTGACATTTCTACATTTGATAGCGAAATCTTCCGGCCCCAGAAGGAATCGATGTTGATATCGAACACTAGTGTATCCGCGTGAAAAAGCGGCGGGCTCCCTGCCGCTTCGCGCCCGTGCAGCGTCAGGCCGTCAAATCGAACCGTGAGTTTTCTCCATGTGATGTGAAAATTTCCGAGTTCCACTCGAGCACCGGTCGTTTTTTCAAGTTCGTCCACAATCGTACGGCGCGCCCACTGGTCCGCGAAACCAGTGGCAATCAAGTAGGTAATCGCCAGGCCGAGGATTACCGCAAGGCCGATGAACAGTCCCAGCCCGTGTTTCAATCCGAATTTTCGCTTCGTTCCATTCATGGCAATCGGTTCGGACAATCGGCTACGAGTTGCCCTTCGGCGTTTCGATTTCAATCTTCAATCGCGATTTTGTATCGTCCAGCCATTTCGAGGTCAACGAGCTGATTCCGCGCTGTACAAGCAATTCTCGAATCTCTTCTTCCACTGAGGAGAGAGCAGGCGCGGGCTGATTTTTTTTTGCAAGCTCGGGCAGAAACTCCTGTTTGTAGTACGTTCCAATATCGGCGGTTTGCACCTGAACAGACGGGCGAAATTTGTAATCGACATAGCGCTCGTCATGAATCTGCCGAGTCAACATTTGACGCACCTGATTATCGGAAAGCCCCAGGTCTCTAAGGCGAGCCTGGTATTTTTCGACATTGGGAAATTGGCTGACGAGCCGAGCCATTTCCCGGTCCACCTCAAATTGCGCGGGTTGCGGAAAATGAGAAGCGTCGGCCTCGGTCGCTACCACCCATTGCTCGATCAATTCTTTCAACAGCTTATCGTCGCTCTCCGCCTGGCCGTCGATCAATTGTTGATATGCGCCCAATTCGCGCACCTGGCTCTGCAGGATAATATCGTCTTCGATACGCGCAACAATGCGGTCCACCACGCGCTGGGACTGGGGCAACGGCACATGCGCGAATGCTTGCGGCGCCTGAGCCGCAATTAGGAACAAGGCGAAAATGACATTCACCGCACGCATCAAAAAGTCGTCCCCAGATTTACGAAAAATTGGAATGCCGGTAGACGTGTTGTGGATGTCAGACAAGCCGACGCGGGCACGCCCGGGCACGTCCCACCGCTTTGAATCAGATATTTTGCAGGATTCAGTTGATATCCAAGATCGAGAGCCACGGGACCAATAGGCGTGCCGTACCGAAACTCAAATCCAACCGTGTGCGAGAAATAATTCATATCGTTCGTGCAATTCGTCAGGCAAACACTGGGATTTGCCGGACTGAAAGTTGGAGCCGGAGGCGCAGTACGAAATGACATTGCGCGAATGCTGGGAAAAACATTTCCTGCGTCGTAAAAAACGGCTCCGCCCAGCCGATCGCCTATCAACGGCAAGTGCATCGGAAAGCGCAAATCCTGGTTGAAAATAATCTCTGCCTGCCCGCCAATCGGAAACCCCGTGAAAGGATCGCGGGGGCCAGCCTGGTTGAGGGCAAATCCGCGAATGGTCGTGCCGCCGCCGGCGAAGAATCGTTCGGGCAATGGAATATCCGTGGAAAGCGAATTGCCATAAACAGTCTGAACCCCAAAACGCGTGGAGCGCGCAAAAACCAGCCGCCGTCCAATTGGATGGTACGTCGAGTTTTGCATGTACACACGAATGAAGTTCGCGGAAGAGCCAATCGCTTTGGCAGCGAGGCTCACATCTATATTTTCGAAATCACCGCGGCTGGGGTCAGACGGGCTATTGCGGCGGTCTCGCAGCCAATCCACGTCAAATTCAGAGACTTCCGTGTTCTGGCTGAACAAGGGAATTTCCTCGACGGCAATTTTCAGGTTACTGGCAACCACGTGGCGATAGACGTACCGGTAAAGGATCTTGCTCGTCGGGGATAGTTTTTCCGCCAAACCCGCCGAGGCTTCCGCCCGACGGGAATCGAACGTTTGCACGTCCCGGGAGGTTTCGTAAAACGTGGAGAGCTGCAGGCTGAAATTGGGTGATGCGAAATAATTGGGCGCGATGTAAGTCAACAAGGCGCGGCCCTGAATGGTGCTGGCCCGCGCCTTGAAGGAAAGTGAATCGGCGCGTCCGGTCAAATTCGCTTTGGTAAGTTCCAGAGTGCCACGCGGAGCAAAGTTTAGCGATACAACCGCGGCGTTTGTCGAACTTCCCAGTCGTTGCGCTTCAAATCCAAGGCCGTATGCGATGGTGTAGCGCTTAGCTTCGTCAACCATCACGACGATAGTCTTTTTTTCGTCCAGGCCTTCGGGATTTTGGGGGCCAATGGAAACACGACTGAAAATTCCCAGGTTATAAAGTTTGCGCTGCGTTTCGACCACAGCACCTTCGCTCAGCGGCTCGCCCGCTTTAATTCCCACTTCGCGCGAGATTACGCCGGGCCGGGTGTGTTCATATCCACCGAGAAGAACTCGCGCGACAAGCACCTGACGCCCTTCAGTAATGTGGTAGCTCAGTCGAACGGTGGGGCCAACATTCGGTCCTTTCGGAGGAATATTCTCAACATTAGCGGTGAATTGCGCTTCCGAAAAACCCTGGTCGTAGTAGGTCGCGAGAATATTGTCCCGGTCGGACGAAACGTTAAATTCCGAATACGGCTGGCCTTTGGAAGAGCCAACCACACCCAAAAGTTCGTCCTGACTTAATTGAGAGTTGCCATCGATCGTCAGGCTGGCAACGCGCGTTTGCAAGCCCTCCTGGACTTCAAATGTGACGGAGAGATCTCCCTTATGCCCGTTATAATTATCGACAAGATCGCTCTGCACCTGGCATTGTTGAAAACCGTTTGCCTCGTACAGCGTGCGAATGGACGCGACGTCGTCTTGCAGCAGCTCAGTGGAATAATGTCCCGGCGAAGCATAGGCGGCGGGCTGAATTTTCAAACGGCCACGGAGAAGATCGGAACTGAAGTATTTATTCCCGTTAAATCCTACTTTTACCAGCCGATGATGATCCCCGCGATTGACGTCGTAAGTTACGACGCTCGCGGCACGATGTTTTGTGTTTCCAGTTTTTCCGGCGGGAGCTTCCGCCACGGTGTAACTGACTTGCGTGTCAAAATATCCCGCGCGTTCAAACCAATCGCGCAACGAACGCCGGCCTTCCTGAAGTAAATCCTGGTCCACGGCGCCTTCCTGATAAATGGGAATGAGCTTGCGCAAATTCCCCGTGGAAATTTTGGCGCCTTCTACTGCGACGCGGACTTCCAAACCGGCATACATCGCGAAATTCAGGGGCACACGGTTCGTTTTTGGATCATACGTGCCGCGATGGATGGTGACACGGGCTCCGAGAAAATTGTTTTGCGTCATCCATTTTCGTGCGCGGTCCGACACTCGATTTAACCGCTCCACGCTAATTTGGCCTCCCTCACTTATTTTGAGGTGGCTGCGGAGTTCCTGATCCGGAAATTCAGTTTGATTCTGAATGGTAATCGCCCCGACGCGTGCTCGGGGGCCTTCCATAACATGAACTACGATATCGATCTGTTGAGTTTCAGGATGCGGCGTCGTGGCGAAAGTGAGTTTGGCCTGGTATTCTCCGTCGTCTTCAAGCGTTTGGCGGAGACGGTCCAGCGCATCCTTCATATCGTTTGCCCGGAAAGGCTCTCCCACATTCAGGCGCAGCGCGGAAAGTGCCAGTGCCTCGCCGGGAGGTTCGTGCAGGCCATCGATTTGCACGCGATTAATGAAAAGATTCTGGCGCACAACGAAATCCAGGCGTAAACCTCCGGGGACATCCGCCAGTTCGGCGCGCAAATCCGCATATTTCCCTGAGCGAAAAAGTTCGCGAAGGCTCGCGCCTTCCGATTCCGTCGAATACGTTTGGCCGGGCTGAATCGTTAATTTGGGTGGATTTTCTTCAAGAACAACACCGGACTCGTCGACCACGCGCACGGCAACCACGCGCGGCGGCTCACCCGCAAAATCGTTCTGTGCAGCCAGTGGGCTCGCGCAGAGCAACCAGATCGCCGTCAGCCATACGGCGAAGCGTACAAATGAGCAGTGAACGATTGGCATCTCTCTTCACAACAGAGCTAGGGTAGCATAGTCGATGCTGTCGTTTTGGCGCGAATTCAGCGTGGCTCGCGGAAACCTACACATGATTTCCATGCATGCGACCCGCAAGTTATGATGGCATCCGGATAGGATAGGTTTCAGCGTGTCCTACCGGCTGAGGGATCGGAGATACGCTCAGGTCGATGGATTCCAAAACTTACGAACGGTATTCGCGGCAAATTCTTTTCAGCGAAATTGGCGAGGCCGGTCAGACGCGCCTGCTCGAATCCTCGGCTGTGATGGTAGGTTGTGGCGCGCTGGGCACGGCGCTCGCAAATATGCTGGTGCGCGCGGGAGTCGGCAGGCTGCGAATTGTGGATCGCGATTTTGTGGAGCCATCCAATTTGCAGCGGCAAACTTTATTTGAAGAATCCGACGCGCAGGAAGCCCTGCCCAAGGCGGTTGTCGCCGAGCGGCGGTTACGCGCCATCAATTCCGGAGTCGTGGTCGAGGGCATTGTGGCTGATTTGAGTCCTAAAAACGCCGAAGAATTGTTGAGCGGATTTCCGCTTATTCTCGACGGAACGGACAACTTTGAAACGCGGTTTCTTCTGAACGATGCTGCCATTCATCTGAATGTTCCTTGGATTTACGCCGCTGTGGTCGCGAGCTACGGCGTGACGCTCACGGTGCGGCCCGGCGAAACAGCTTGCCTGGCATGCGCGCTCGAATCCGAAAGCGCGGACGGGTCGCCGAATGCTGGGACGGAAGATACTTGCGATACGATCGGCGTTCTGGGGGCCGCCGCCGGAGTGATCGCTTCGATCGAAGCCGCCGAAGCCATTAAATTGCTCACCGGAAAATCGGAACTAACGGGCGGGAGGCTGAATTCCTTCGATGTGTGGACTGGAAGATTTCAATCCGTGCGCGTGGCGCGCAACGCGGATTGCCGCGCCTGCGTTCGCCATGACTTCCGCTATCTCGAGGGTGAAGCGCAACCTCACTTGACGATGTGCGGACGCGATTCCGTGCAGATTCACGAGCGCCGCCGCCAGCTCGATCTCTCCGCATTAGGAAAACGGATCGCGCCCACAGTGGCCGAAGTGCGCGAGAATGGTTTTTTGCTGCGCTTCCGCGTTCCGCCCTATGAAATGACGATCTTCGCTGATGGGCGCGCCATCATTAAAGGCACTCAGGACACCAGCATTGCCCGCTCCTTGTACGCACGCTATATTGGGGTTTAGTAGCACAGGCTCCAGCCTGTGGATTTTGATTGTCAGCCAAATAAAACCCACAGGCTGAAGCCTGTGCTACTTAAATCTCGCAGGGATCATTTTTGGAATGCAGGCGGGTTAGACCGCGGCCCATTTCATTCAAACCTTCTTCGCCCAACGTTTTTTCTATTCGCGGAAATAGCACATTTTCTTCCAAGCGCACATGATCGTGAAGGAGTTTTGCGAGGCTTGCCATTTGTTCCGCTTCGATCGGAATTTTTGCCGCAAGGCGCTGCTCGAAATCCAGCACGGTAGCGCGAATTTCGGCGTGGTCGGCAAGGATGCGCATGACGTCAGCGTCGCGGTCAAGCCTTATGTGCCGAGAATACGCGGGCAGTAATACTTCTTCCTCTTCGCGAAAATGCACCAGGCCCGTTTTTTGCCAGAAATGAACAAACTTCCCGGCCTTTTTCTGAACCATCGCCGCGCGCTTCTCAAGCGGTGCTTCCGCGGCACGGCGCATTTCCAGCGCCTGGATCAGCGCAAAATGGTGATGCTGGCTAAGCGGATGCAGACTTAAATGGCGTTTCATGGATTCAAATTGACCGGCTAGAGTATGCAGCTATTGATCGAGGGAAGGCCAGTTGCAAACCATGATTCAAGTGCACATCAAGCAATCGCGGGATTTCAGCCGTCCTCAATAAGCTGAAGAATTATTCCCCCGTTTTTTTCGTGGAACCGTTGGAATAGACTTCCAGGTTTTCTCCTCAGCATTCTGAAAGAGAGCGAGTTGATCGCGATCCGGAGTGAGTTCGGCGGCGACTTCTTCCTCGGTTTGAAGCCGGCCATCGCCCCGGATGTGGTCCACGTGAATTCCGTGATTGAGCAGCACGCGGCTGACCAGCAATCGACGGTGACAGGCAGATGGATTTTCTTCCGCGCAAAGTATAGCCACTCTAAATTCGCGGATTCCATTTTTGAGGCGTTTTAGTCCTTCCTGAAAAATGCCGGTGGCGGCAACGCGGTCATACAGGACATGCCCTTCTTGGTCATAAAATTCATCGCCTTCGGGGCGGCCACCGAGTTCTCGCCCAAGATAAAGGTGCCGAATGCCCACGGATTGAAGCCCGAGCTTCAGCACATCCTTATCGAAATGAGTTGCATACTTTGAGTAGGGCTGTGACCTCACATCTACCACAACCTGGACTCCATGCATTTTCAGCAAACCAACAAAGTGATCCATCGTGTGGTTGGAATGCCCGATCGTAAGAGCGCGTGGAATCCGCTGATCGCCGTTTTCGTTTTGCAGAGGCATGCTCGTACAACCCATTTTAACACGGGCGAAATTATTTAATGTACGAAGGGAAAAGGATGAGAAAAAATTAACCGCTAGTTCTACCGATGGGTTGGCGGAGGGCCGCGCGGTCCAGGTTTTCACGCAGATTCATTAAGGTGAGGAATGTGTTCAGGATGCGCGCCTTCATTTCGTCGGCGAGGTGCAGGCCGCTGGTGGACGCACGGGCCAGCATTTCACCGTTATCCGCGATGAAACCGATAATTTCCACCTGGCGGGCATGCGGCGTTTTCCCGTAAACCGTTTCGCGGCGCATTTGCGCGCATTCGCTTTCGATTTTGAGCGTAAAATGGAGGACGCACAAGCGCACAGGTTCAAGCGCGGCAGGCACCTGTCCCTTGCAACCTTTTTCGCTGCATGCAACAAACGTAGGCATTGATGGAGACACTACTCCGAACAATGATTGTAAGCGCCAACCACCCCCAAAATCCACATCTCGATACAGGTTTGCGGCGAATCAGACAGCTGTCCTTCAGGCCACGACCTGTACTTTATGCATGCCAGGAAAGAAGCGGACAAGAAGGCCGGGGTACAATACCGGAGTGAAGGAACCATTGTAAAAACGATGGACGCATCGTGAGTGAAAATAAGTCAGGACTGGTTCGTATTGTATATGAGGTCAGGAGAACACGAGACCATGGAAAACACGGTGCAAAGCGCCAATGATATTCGCTGGGATTTAAGCATTCTGTATAAGGACATCGCGGATCCGCGCCTGGACATGGATTTGCAGGAACTGAAAGCTATGGCGAAGCATTTCTCCGACGCCTACAAAGGGAAACTTGCGGAGCAACTGGGAGCGGCGATCCGGGACTACGCGGAAATTGAAATGCTCAGCGGCAAAATTAATTCGTATCTCTTTTTGAGAGAGAGCACGGACCTGACGAATGCGGCGATCAAGGCCAAGCACGCCGCGTTTGAGCGCGAAATGAGCGCGATTCAGGGAGAGCACCTGACATTTTTTGAATTGGAACTCGTGCAGCTGAGCGACGAAACGCTGAATAAATTTTATGCCAGCGACCCTTTCGTATCCAAGCATCGCCCCTGGATCGAGCACATCCGCACGTTCAAGCCGCACTTCTTGAGCGAGCCGGTCGAGTCCGCTCTGGTCAAGCGCTCGCCGTTCAATTCCAGTTCCTGGAGCAATTTTTTTGACGAAGTGGAAGCCGACCTGAATTTTGAATTTCACGACGGCACGAAGAACCTGACGGAAATGATGCATCTGATCGCTGAATCGAAAGACTCGAACGAACGCGCCGAAGCCATGCGGTGCGTGAACAGCGGCCTGGCCGGCCCGTTTGCAAAATACTCCGCGCAAACGCTGTACATGGTTGCGGGACTAAAGGCGGTGGAAGAAAAAGAGCGCGGATATTCGCATCCCATGGATGGGCGCAATAAATCCAACCGCATCCCGGATTCTGTGGTCAACGTGCTGCATAATGCGGTCACGAACCTTGGCGGGCTCTTGACCAGGCGCTACTACAAACTGAAAGCTCGCCATTTGGGATTGCCCGTGATGCGCTGGAGTGATCGCAACGCTCCCATGCCATTCGCGGACACTACGAGAATCCCCTTTGATGAAGCGGCTGGAATTGTTAAAAAATCTTACGAAAGTTTCAGCCCGACTTTGACTGCGCTTGTGAAAACGTTTTTTGCCGAACGCCGCATTGACGTGCCCGTGGTGAAAGAAAAGCGCGGCGGCGCATTTAATTCCTCGCATGTCCTGCCAGGCGGAAAAGCGGTTTCGTTTACATTGTTGAATTATTTGGGCTCGAACCGCGACGTCATGACGCTCGCGCACGAACTTGGACACGGCGTGCACGGCATCCTCGCGGGAGAGGCGCAGGGGCCGCTGATGTACCACGCTCCCATCGCGTATTGCGAAACTGCCTCCGTGTTCGGCGAAATGACCACGTTCACTTTTTTGAAAGAGCGCCTGAAACAATCGGGGGACAAGAGTTCCCTTCTTGCGCTGATCATGGCCAAAATCGACAGCACGATCAACACGGTCGTCCGGCAGATCGGCTTCTCAAACTTTGAGCGGCGCCTGCACGGCATGGATGAAACGTATTCCTCATGGTCCGAACCGAAAAAGCGATCCGTGGAAGAGCTGGATGAGATATGGCTGACGACGGCGCAGGAACTTTACGGCAAGGATGCCGAAATTTTCACCTACGAAAATTCGGAGCACTTGTGGGCCTATATTCCCCACTTCCATAGCCCGTTTTACGTGTATGGCTACGCTTTCGGTGAATTGCTTACGCAAAGTCTATTCGCGCAAAAGGAAAACTTGGGAGCAAAGTTCGAGCCGCTGTACCTGGACTTGTTGCGATCAGGATCGACCAAGGACGTTGTGGAATTGCTCGCGCCATTCGGACTCGATGCGCGAAACGAGGCGTTCTGGAACGACGGCATTACAGTCAGCTTGGGAGCCTTAATCCTGGAGGCCGAGCAACTGTCTCGCGAAATGGGCGTGATCTAAAGACAGCCCCCAATTTGCAAATGTATTACGGAAACACAACCATCGTGTACGCGAATGTATCTAAATGAAGTCGGATCCCTATAAGGCTCGAGGAACTTGCGCTTGCTTAAATTTGCTATGGAGCTTTTCTAAACTCCCAGTTTACTCCGGTCGGCCCGCTCGTAAAGTTACATCTTTATATTTTTGGCTCGCATGAGGATTATTAGTTGATGCGAAGTTTTCATGCCCGGTCACGGTGGATACTGATCTTTCTGCTTCTTCTTTCCTGTGGCCTTTATATTGGCACCGCCGGAACTCCCGCGTTGGATGACGATGACGTGGACGCGGCTCACGCCATGGTTTCGCAAGAAATGTTGCAGCGGCACGATTTTGTGGTTCCGTACATGGATGGCATTCGTTACCTGATTCGCCCCCCAATGCATTACTGGCTGGTGGCCGCCGGCTACAAATTGTTTGGTGAAAATGAATTTGCCACACGCTTGCCGCTTGCGCTCGCCATGATCGGCATGGTTTTGCTTACGTTTGAATTCGGAAGTAGATTTTTCGGCCAGCGCGCGGGACTTTACGCAGCCCTTGCAGTAGCTACCAGCGCAGGCATGTTCATTTTTACGCGCATCATGATTCCGGAAGCGATTTATGCGCTGGCCTTCGAGGGAATTTTCTATCTTTTTCTTCGGTCGTGGTCTGGTTGCCTCGATTCTCGGATCGGATATTGGGGCGCTGCGGCCTTATGCGGTGTTGCCGTTATGACCCGCGCACTGATCGGCCTTCTGTTCCCCGCTGTTGCTATCATCGCGTATATCACCATGACGGGTGGCTGGCATCGTTGGCGCGAACTGCGCCTTTTTTCCAGCGCAGCAATTTTTCTGGCGGTTGCGGCTCCCTGGCACATATTGGCGGAATTGCGCGCTCCCGGTTTTTTCTGGGCCTACTTCATTAATGAGCACATCAATCGGGCCCTGGGAACGCGCCTCCCCCACGATTACGGCGCGGTTCCCCTTGGCATCTGGTGGAGCTCGCACTTGATCTGGCTTTTTCCCTGGAGCTTTTTTTTCCCGCTCGCGCTTCGCAACGCTCCGCTATTTCCGAGTTCCTGGCGCGAAGCCAAAACTCCCAAACAGCAGGCGCGATTATTGCTATTTGTTTGGGCTGCCACGATTCTGGGATTTTTTAGTTTGGAAAGCGGATCGCGAATGGAGTATTACAGCTTCGCAGCGTGGCCCGCGATTGCCTTATTGCTTGGGTACGGAATTGCGCAGGCGGAAGAATCGGATCAATTCTGGTTGAAGCCGATTCAGCGATTGCTCGCAGGCCTCGCTGTAGTTTTTGCCGCCGTCGCGGGGTACTTCCTTGTCGGCTCACTTAAAATCCGGGCGGCTACAGACGTTTCCAGCCATCTATCCTTGCGCAGTCCGGAAAAATATGTAACCAGCATGGCGCACGTGCTGGACCTTACTCCGCAATCGGTCGCCGACCTCCGCATTCCCCTGATTGTTTCCTCTCTTTCGATTCTCATCGCGTTTGTGTTGGCGTGGATCTGGCGGGAGCGCGGAATTTCCTGGTTTCCAAATTTTGCCATGGCCGCCGGCATGGTCGGTTTCTTCATTGCCGCCAACATTGCTTATGGGATCCTTAGCCCCACGCTTTCTTCGCGAACGCTCGCGCTTGAGCTGAATAAAATTCTGCAACCTGGCGATCAGGTCGCGTTGTTTGGCGATATTCGGGTCGCTCCGGGAATCGCTTTTTACTCCCACCGAAACGTATTGCTGTACGATGCCGCGGAAAGCAATTTGCAGTACGGCTCGAAATATCCTGATGCGCCCAAGCGATTCTTTGACGAGAAGGATTTCTCCCGTCTGTGGGAAGGGCCTTCGCGCGTGTTTCTTGTTGTGCCTGACGAGCACTTGGAAGAAGTCCGCGATCGCCTCCCAATCCATTCCGTCTGGGAATTTTGGGATACGGGAGGGAAGGCTGTGTACATGAATCAGCCGATGGAGCCCGGGCAGCCATCCGTTGGTTCGTCAGAAGCAAAGATAGAAGTTAATCCGTTGCAAAAGTGAATCTTGCAAAGGTGCTTGCAACGCACGAATGCTGGAAGACTTTCACCTTTCACTGGATCTGAACTCTTCCCGAATATCTCTTACCCTTGTTCCGATTCGATAAAGGCTATGCTAAACTGTCGTGGAAATAAGCAGGGATTCGTCCCCCAATCATTTCCCAAGAGGCGATTACCATGTCTGGGCATTCTAAATGGGCAACAATTAAGCATAAGAAGGCGGCCACTGACGCTAAGCGCGGCCGTATCTTCACCAAAGTGATTCGCGAAATCACCATAGCCGCTCGTGTGGGCGGCGGCGATCCGGACTCCAATCCACGCCTGCGCACCGCCATCCTGGCCGCTAAAAACGAAAACATGCCGAACGAAAATATTGAGCGGGCCCTGGCGCGCGGCACCGGGACACTCGAAGGCGAGCAGTATGAAGAAGTAACGTTCGAGGGCTACGGCCCCGGCGGTGTGGGCATGATCATCGAGGTCGTCAGCACAAACCGGAATCGCGTCGTCAGCGAACTCCGCCACATGATGAACAAGAATGGCGGAAACATGGCGGAAAACGGAGCCGTGGGCTGGATGTTCAGCCGCAAGGGCGACATTGTGGTGTCCAAGGAACAGGGCGACGAGGACAAAATGCTTTCCATCGTCCTCGATGCCGGGGCCGAAGATTTGCGCGACGATGGAGAGGCTTGGGAGGTGCTGACCCCGCCCGAAAGCTTTGAGCCAGTCCGCGAAGCTTTGGTCAAGGCCGGCATTAAGACTGAATCCGCCGAAGTCGGCTGGGTGCCCCAAAATTATGTAAAGCTGGCCGGCACGCAGGCGGCGCAGATGTTGCGGCTTATTGAAGCGCTAGAAGAGCACGACGACGTTCAGAAGGTTTCCGCCAATTTCGACATCGACGAAAAAGAAATGCAAGCCGTAATGGCTGCTGAATAGGTTTTCGTGGCGCGGGCTTCAGCGTGCGGGGTTTAGTCATTGCAAGGCGTAAACCCCGCAGGCTGAAGCCTGCGCCACATCCCACCCAAAAAAATGTGGCCGGACGCGGTTCGCCGCCGTAAACTCAA
>DATHNC010000005.1:0-57171 GCA_035486415.1 Saccharimonadales bacterium (SeqCode) | reverse complement strand
AATCCGAGCACTGCGGGATCCAGATCGCCCGACCGCGTGCCCATCACCAGGCCTTCGAGCGGCGTCATGCCCATCGAAGTATCCACGGATTTTCCTCCGCGAATGGCCGCCGCCGAGCAGCCGTTTCCGAGATGCAGGCTGATGATGTTCGTCTGCTCGCGCGGCAAATTGCGAATGGTGCGGTAGCGGTATGCCATATAGCGATGGGAAATGCCGTGGAATCCGTAGCGCCGGATTCGATAGCGAAGATACAGGTGATACGGAATTGCGTACAGGTAAGCGTGCTCGGCCAGCGAATGATGAAATGCCGTATCGAACACAGCGACTTGGGGAATTTTGGCGCCGAGCAAATCGCCCGCCGCGCGGATGCCGCGCAAATTAATTGGATTGTGCAATGGAGCGAGGTCGATGCACTTTTCGATATCCGCCAGAACCTCGTTCGTAATCAGAACCGAATCGGAAAAAGATTCGCCGCCGTGGACGACGCGATGCCCTACTGCGTGAATATCGGCGATGCTTTGAATATCCGGAACACCGGAATCCGGCGAGGCCGCCCAGCGAACCAGGAAATCGATCGCGGCGGTCATATCCTTCAGGGAAGCGGTGAGCGTCCGCTTTGGATTTTCGCCGCTCTGCACGGTGACAACGGCTTCCCCGCCAATGCGCTCCACCTCGCCGCGCATCAAACGAACGTCTTTGTTTTGACGGATGCGGTCGAGATCCGTCGCGATGATTTGACACTTGAGGCTCGAACTGCCGGCATTCAGAACAAGAATGTTCATTAATATATTTTCCGCACGCTGAATTCCCTCGCGACAGAACGAATCACACTCTGGTTCATACCGTGATTAATTTAAACACACGTTGACCCGGAATCGGATTAGTAAGGCCATTTCCAGTTCTTGATTTCCGGCATATCATCACCAACTTGCATGATGTAATCCTTGTGGTCAATCAGCTTGTCGCGCAGCATTTGCTTGAAGTGCGCTCCGATGCGCTGCAGGCGCGGTACGCGGTCCACCACATCCGATGCGAGGTGAAACCGGTCGATGTCGTTCATCACTGTCATGTCAAACGGCGTCGTGGTCGTTCCCTCTTCCTTGTAGCCGCGCACGTGGAGATTATCGTGATTGTGGCGGCGATAGGTCAGCCGGTGAACGAGCCATGGGTATCCGTGAAACGCAAAAATAATCGGCTTGTCCACCGTGAACATGGAGTCGAAGTCTTTGTCCGGCAATCCGTGTGGATGCTCGCTCTCGGGTTGCAGCGTCATCAAATCCACGACGTTGATGAAGCGAATGCGCAGGTCCGTAAAATGTTGCCGCAGCAAATCCACTGCTGCAAGCGCTTCGAGAGTGGGAATATCTCCCGCGCTCGCGACAACGACATCCGGTTCGCCATCCTGATCGTTGCTCGCCCAATCCCAAATGCCGATGCCCGCGGTGCAATGTTGGATCGCGGATTGCAAGTCCAGATATTGCAGAGCAGGCTGCTTCCCCGCGACGACCACGTTCACATATTGCCGGCTGCGCAAGCAATGATCCGCCACGGAGAGCAACGTATTCGTATCGGGAGGCAAATACACGCGCACCACATCCGCTTTTTTATTTACCACCAGATCGATGAAGCCGGGATCCTGGTGCGTAAATCCGTTGTGGTCCTGCCTCCACACATGCGAGGTCAGCAGATAATTCAGTGATGCAATCGGCCGCCGCCATGGAATATTGTTCGTTACCTTCAGCCACTTAGCGTGCTGGTTGAACATGGAATCCACAATGTGGATGAACGCTTCGTAACACGAAAAAAATCCGTGGCGTCCCGTTAACAAATATCCCTCCAGCCACCCCTGGCACATATGTTCGCTTAAAACTTCCATCACACGGCCGTCTGTCGAAAGATTCTCGTCCGTGGGAAGCAGCGGCTCCATCAGAATTTTATCGGTTGCTTCGTAAATGGCATCGAGCCGGTTGGATGCTGTTTCGTCCGGACCGAATACGCGAAAGTTTTTTTCTTCATTGTTGCGGCGCATGACGTCGCGCAAAAATTTGCCAAGTTCTCTTGTCGCCTCGGCAAACTGAGTTCCTGGCTTGACTACCTGCAAGGCATAATCCCGGAAATCGGGCATCGCAAGATCTTTCAACAGCAGGCCGCCGTTCGCGTTGGGATTTGCACCCATTCTTCTATTACCGATGGGAGCAAGCTCCGCTAAGCTATCTACGAACTTTCCGTGCTGATCGAACAACTCCTCCGGTCGATAACTTTTCATCCATTCTTCGAGCGCGCGCAAATGTTCCGGTTTCGTGGCGAGTTCGGCAAGCGGCACCTGATGCGCGCGCCACGTTCCCTCCACAGGTTTTCCATCGACCACGCGAGGCCCCGTCCAGCCCTTCGGGCTGCGCATAATAATCATCGGCCATAAAGGTCGATCCTTGACTCCGCCGCGCCTCGCCCTGTCCTGAATAGACCGGATTTCCGCAACGACCGTATCCAGAGTTCCCGCCATCAACTGGTGCATGGGGTCAGGTTCGTGGCCCTCAACAAAATAGGGATCGTACCCGTAGCCCGCAAAGAGCTGCGCCAGTTCGCCGTCCGACATTCGGCCGAGAATCGTGGGATTGGCAATTTTATAGCCGTTCAAGTGGAGGATGGGCAGCACCGCACCATCCCTCGCAGGATTCATGAATTTATTCGAATGCCAGCTTGTCGCCAGTGCTCCGGTCTCCGCTTCCCCATCACCTACCACACAGCAAACGAATAGATCGGGATTATCGAACGCGGCGCCGCACGCATGCACAATCGAATAACCCAGTTCTCCGCCTTCGTGTATTGACCCAGGCGTTTCGGGAGCGGCGTGGCTCGGAATTCCGCCCGGAAATGAAAATTGCTTGAAGAGCCGCCGCATTCCTTCTTCCGACTGCTGAATATTTGGATAAAAATCGGTATACGACCCTTCGAGATAGGTATTCGCTACCATCCCCGGACCTCCGTGGCCCGGCCCGGCAATATAAATTGCGTCCAGATCGTATTTCTTGATCAGGCGATTCATGTGCACGTAAATAAAATTCAGTCCGGGAGTCGTTCCCCAGTGGCCAAGCAATCTCGGCTTGATGTGCTCGATCTTCAGTGGCTCGCGCAAAAGCGGATTCGCGAGCAAATAAATTTGCCCGACGGATAGGTAGTTCGCGGCGCGCCAGTAGGCGTTCATCCTGTCTTTTTCAATGTCAGACAGTGGATTGGTGGATGAAAAAACTTTGACGGAACCGGGTGCGGAGGTGGTAGCCATTTTTGTCTCCTTTTACAGGCCCGAGGTGGCCTCATGCTTTCAGAAAGTGTCCAATCTATGCATCGACAAGGAACCTGGCTTATCGAGAAAACGGTTATGAATTAACGAGGGTCGCGATGCAGTCAGCGGGGACCGCGAGTAAATAATCGGGCTGAGTAGGGCGTCCTATAAATTTCGGACTTTTTCAATATACGCCGGCTGCCTGGTTGCGCAATCGCCATGTTGTTAAATTTTCTTTACAATTTAGGCAGCAAAATACCGCCAAATCTCATCCCGAAGCCGCCACAAATCTCTCAACAATCTTTCAACGAACTTCTCGTATTCATTCCTGCGCCAATGCGGCCCGGCTAATAAATACTACACTTAAATATGGGGAATCGCTTTTAACTTTCTTACCTGAGACCGGGAACAAGGCGTGGAAGTCTCTGGAATAATATGCAAAAGGGGGCATTGACGTTTCGTATAGGCCTCGCCGTCCCGTTCACGGTGAAGCGCGTTTTTTGAGGTAGAGACGACAGTCCTTCTCAGGCTGCCAAGGTTATCAAGACTTGAAGCGCGGAACTAATCGCAGCGCGTTTTCCCGTTGAATCATGCGCAAATCGGTAGTGGAAATATCGAATTTGTTCATCGCTGTGGCAATTTTTTCAATCGTCCAGAACGGAATGTCTGACCCAAACAGAATGCGATCTTTGGGAATAACGTTGAACAAGGCGGTCATGGCTGTCGGGCTAACCGCAACGCTCGCAATATCGTAATAGAGTTTTTTTAATTCGTGCTCGAATCCGTTCGGAATCGTGGCGTTGCGCTCTTCCGGCGTGAGCGCTCCTCCCGAGAGCCGCGCCAAGAGCATGAGGATTGTTCCGCCCCCGTGCGAAAAAATAAAGCGAATATTCGGGCAGCGGATCAGCGTGCCGCTGTAAACGAGGTCCGTAATCGTGCGTGTCGTGTCCGTGGGAAATTCGATGGACGTAATATTCACGCGCGGAATCGGATCGCCGCAGCAAGTCACCGTCGGGTGGACGAAGACCACGGCATTGCGGCGGTTGAGCTCGTCCATCACCGGCGCGTATTTCACATTGCCCAGCAACTTTCCATTCTCGTAACTGGATAACAAACCGATGCCGTCCAATTTAAGCACATCGAAAATGTATTCGATTTCGCGAAGACTTCCATCAATATCCGGCAACGGAATCGCGCCCCACATTCCGAAACGCCCGGGAAAATCCTTCCCCAGCTGCGCGCCATATTCATTCACGCTGCGCGCATTCCTGCGCCCCTCTTCGTTGTTGCCAAACCAAACTCCCGGACTGGAAATGGAAGCGATCGCCGTGGACACGCCATTCTGGTCCATCTGATCGAGGGAATAGTGCGGCGTCCAATTCGTGTAAAGCGAGCTCGGAACCGCCGGAGCATCATCCACAATTCGCTTCAAATTGTTCGCCGTATGTTTTGGCGGATAAATATGGTGGTGCGTGTCGACGATGCCTGCTTTGCTGCCGGGCTCTTGCGAGAAAACGCGCGGCGGCAGGGCCAAACCCATCCCCGCAGCAGAAAGCATTCGGAGAACATTGCGGCGAGAGTGCGATTGCCCTTTCGCGCGAAGATCGAGATTTTTATTTTTCGCGGGCCACGTTTCTCGGATCAATGGATTTCCCTTTCCATTTCCATTAGGCACTGCGGGTATCACGCAGACATGCGTAAATTTGGGAAATTATGGCAAAGCTGCAGGTGGACCGTACTTCCGAGGAATTCCGAAGTCAAGAATATTTTGCCGACATTTAAACATTTACTTAACTTAATTGAATTGAACGGAGGTTGCGTGGTTTGGTCCTGGTGGCACCGGCGTCCCGCCGGCGCCACAGAGTGCAAATCCACTTAAATGACTGGCTAACTGAGCTGCAAGCGCCCGTTGACCATCACGATACACTCCGCGGACGCTTGCAGCGCATAAGAAACTTTCAGTTCCAGAGATGTTTTAACCCGCGGTTTCCGCCGTCGATTTCTCCGGCGCTTCCGCTGCTGATCCGGACGGCTTCGCCGTGATTTCCAGTCCGCTCTTGTTCATATCAAAGCGCTGCTTCCGGTCCAGGCCCTTCACGAACTCACGCGTGGCCTTGGCGACGCCGCCCGGCAGGCTGGAGGCATCCACAATTACCGTCGATGACACCGTTTCTTCGTTACGATCGCGAAAACGAAATTGAACCTCAAATGATTTCATGATCCGCTTCCCCCTTTTTTAAGTTCTAAATTTGTTCGGTTCCCGGCTTGCCCGTGCAATGCCACAGCAATTACGGAAAACCATTACGAAATTAAGTGTGATGACGCTTCCGGCTGGTAGTTTTCTTCTTGGCGGTTTTCGTTTTCGATGATCTCAATTGCACTTGCAACGCTTCATTTTCCTTGATCAGCGCATCGCGTGCTGCGGTCACTGTTTCCAGGTTATTCCCTAATTCTCCGTTTTGTTTCTGCAGATCCGCAACTTGAGCCTTGAGTTGTTCATTTTCTTGCAGGGTTTTCGTATCCTTGCACGCGGACAGGGACAAACTCAGCCCTATCGCCACAACAAGGCTCGCCAACGTACTTTTGCGCGTCATGCGCCATCCTTCCATCGCTAGAATTTTTACTGCAACTGGAGCTACGGTAGCGGGTGAGGTGGGGAGACTCCGCCGACAACTCAAATAGCGTACTGGAGATTCCATGCAGGTGCAAGCCGGATCAGTATTTATTACAGTTAAAACCGCGGAAGACGAAAGGAATTTTCTAACATGTCCCCAAAAAAGTTACATCACGAAGGACACATAGATTAGTTGCCCAAACCGCTCAATCCACAAAACCACGGGATCGCCGGGCGAAATTTTCCCCAAACGGTCGCGCAAATCAGTCAAGGTCGTCACTGTCGCCCCATTCAATCCGTGGATCACATCTCCCGTCTGTAATGGAATTTCTCCCGATACGGGGACCAAAGTTTTGGCTGCAACTATTACACCACTGGGAATTCTCAATTCGGGCAACGAGTGAGCCAGATCGACATTCAGTTCCACGCCGATTATGCCCAGATGCGGCACCAGATTATTTACTGGATCGACTGTGTCCACCAGACTATCAACCTTGTGGGGCCGCTCGCCCAACGATACGTCGAGCTGTACACGGGAAGAGCCGCGAAGCACATCCATCTTTACGTGATCGCCACCTCCGTGCATGTAAAGGCTCTGGCCAAACAGAGGCAGGGTCCCCGTACGCATATCGCCCACTCGCACGATGATGTCTTGTACTTTTAATCCGGCCTGGTCCGCCGGCCCATTTGGGGTTACATCGGAAACGATCACGCCGAAATCTCGTGGCAGGTGAAGACCGGCAGAAAGTTCAGGCGTAATGGTCTGAAGAATTGCGCCGATTTCAGGCTGGTGAATATGGCCATATTTCACCAGCTGCGGATACGCGTACGCAAGGACTCCGGCCGGAATCGCAAACCCCAGGCCTTGATTGCCGCCAGAACTCGATAAAATGAAAGTGTTGATTCCGACGAGATCGCCGTCCGCATTCACGAGTGGGCCGCCGCTGTTTCCGGGATTGATGGGCGTGTCCGTCTGCACGTAAACGAGAGGACTATCCGGATCAGGCTGCCGATCGACCGCGCTCACGACGCCCATGGTCACGCTGTTGCGTAATCCCTCGGGACTTCCAAATGCAAAAACCATTTCGCCTTGTCGTGGCTGAACTTTACCCAGAATGGGAAGGCAGGGCAACGCATGCGATTCAATTTTGATTACAGCCAGATCGAGCCGGGTCGTCACGCCCACGACACGCGCAGGAAAAACACGCTCATGTCCATTTTGCGCGGAATCAGAGTCTTTATCTTTGTCGGAAACCGCGGGAGCCGGAACTATGACTTCAATCCTCTGCGCACCTTTTACAACGTGTGCATTGGTCACAATATAGCCGTCCGGGTCCACAATCACTCCCGACCCGATCGTCCGTTGCTTGCCGACGATGACGCTGGTCTGCCCCTGGGCCGGATCTTCGGTGGACGCAAATCCCGAAACCTGGATTTGAACGATGCTCGGCGAAACCCTTTGGATCAGCGCTTCCACAGAATCGTTCAGCTGGTGCAGCGCATCGGAAGCCTGCCCCTGCCCGATCTTCTTGGACTGTGCATGGAGGCGTTGCGTGAGAAGCATGCATCCAACAAAGGACAGGGCGGTTATCCATTTGCGGCTGGCTAACTGTTTGCATCCAATATTATGTGAGTTCTTCATGGCTCTTTTGATTAGACGCATTTGTACGGGTGAAGGATACGTAGAATTTAAGGCACTCCTTACTTGAAATTTTTACTCACTTCGAGCGTAGAATAAGGGGAAGAAGGTATATGACATGAAGAAACTGAAATTGGCCGCCCTCGCTTTAATTGCCTTTATTTACGCAGGGCTCGCCGTGAATCCCTACGTATTATCCGCGCAATCTCAAGCGCCCGAAAACCAGAAACAAAAGTCCGGTGACAATCCAGGAAAGCAGGACATGCCAGGCATGGAAGACGGGATGCCCGGTATGGACATGGGTCACGACATGCCCGGCATGAAAATGGGGCAGGGCGCGGACGATCAGCAGACCGAGCATGGGGCCATGAACGCGATGAGCCATATGCACCACCACCAGATGGGCCCGCACATGTACATGACCAAGCTGCGAACCGCTACGCCGCAGGACTGGGCCAAAGCTGACGAAATTGTAACCGAGCTGCGAGAGTCCATCGAAAAGTACAAGGACTATCACGTGGCGCTCGCGGACGGGTTTCGCATCTTTATGCCAAATCTTCCGCAGGCCGAATATCACTTCACGAATTACTACAATGGATACCTGGAATCCTTTAGCTTCGATCCTACGCGTCCCACTTCCCTGCTCTACAAGAAAACGAAAACCGGATATGACCTGATCGGCGCGATGTACACGATGCCCAAGCGAGTTTCGGAAGAGCAATTAAACGAACGCGTCCCGCTTGGCGTGGCACAGTGGCATTTGCACACGAACCTCTGCATGCCTCCCAAAGAGGAGCGCGGCCATGCGGACCTCACAAAATTTGGCCTGCAGGGATCGATCCTTACAAAAGATGCCTGCACCGAGGCGGGCGGCGTTTTCTATCCTGTAATTTTTGGGTGGATGGTGCATGTCTACCCATACGAGGATACGCGCGAAAAAATTTGGGGCCAGTAATCGTTCACTCGAAACCTGGGTTATAATTTTTCAGCAGCAACGCACAGTGCTCTCAAAACCGGCTTCCGTTCATCCCACGCTCATGTACTTGTAACCAAAATTTTACATTGTGTGCGTATAATACTTCTACGGGAGACCTTCGTGACTTTAGACCCAATGCCGGCGGTCGAACCATTGCCCTCCGACCAGACGCAAATCGTTGAAGAATCATCCGAAAAACTTCCGCCCTCCAGAAAATATCCTGGGGCGTTAATCGTTGTGGAAGGCATCGACGGATCGGGCAAAAGCACTCAGCTGTATTTGCTGAAGCGTTGGCTGGAGATTAACGGTTACCGGCTCCATTTCACGGAATGGAATTCTTCTCCCCTGGTCAAGTCCGCCACCCGCCGCGGAAAACAACGCAGGCTTCTCACGCCCACCACATTTTCGTTATTGCACGCCGCTGATTTTGCCGATCGTTGCGAGCGCCAGATATTGCCTTTGCTCCATAGCGGATATCTTGTGCTGGCCGATCGCTACATTTACACGGCATTCGCGCGTGACGTCGCGCGGCACTGCTCGCCTCGCTGGCTGCGCAATCTTTACCACTTCGCGCCGGTTCCGGACATTACGTTCTATTTCCGCGCGCCACTCGACGTCGCCGTAAAGCGAATCATGAGTGGCAGACCTAAGCTGAAATATTATGAAGCGGGCATGGATTTGAATCTTTCACTGGACCGCGCCGAAAGTTTCCGCATTTTTCAGGGCCGCATCCTGGCCCAGTACGACGAGATGGTGGAATCCGATAAATTCGTGGTAATGGACGGAACATTGGCTGTGAATTCCCTGCAAAAACAGATGCGCCAAATGGTAAAAGCGCGAATTGACCTTGCCCGGTTTGCGCCGAAGAAATCCACGCGGAGGCCATTGTGAAAACCGCGAAAGCCGGCAAGAAAAAAGATAATGGAAAGAATGTTCTGATCCCTTCCGGCGCCTCCCCGCGAAATTACGGCCTTACCCTGCCAGGCATCGGCGATGAGGAATTCGGCGGATCCCTAATCGTTCTGGAAGGCATGGACGGCTCAGGCCGCTCCACCCAGATTGCCCTGCTGACGGAATGGCTCGAATCCGAAGGCTTTGCGGTCGAAACGATGGGCCTGCGCAGATCGGGCCTGGTAGCGAAGGATATCGACGCGCTGCTCGCAGAAAACACGATCACGCGCATGACGCTCACGCTCATGTACGCCACCGATTTCTACGATCAACTCGAGCACCGCATCATTCCCGCACTCCGATCGGATTTTGTTGTTCTGGCGGACCGTTACTTCTATACTCTCATCGCACGTGCAGGAGCCCGCGGCATTCATCGCGACTACCTGAATGGCTTATACGAAATGGCAGTTCGACCCGATCTCACATTTTGGTTGAACGTGCGCCCGGAAATTGCGTTCGAACGCGAATTCCGCAAATCGCACGCCATCAGTTATTGGGAATCCGGGCGGGATCTTTCCCTTTCCGATGATTTGTTTCAGTCCTTCATTCTCTACCAGGCGAAAATCAAGAAAGAATTCGAAACCCTCTCGCAGCGCCACGGCTTTCTTTCGCTGGACGGCGAAGCCAGCGTCATTTCCGTCAACAACGAATTGCGCAAACGAATTGCCGCGCACCTCGGCATTCAGCGCACGCATTACCGGCCATCCTCCGCGTTGGCCCCGCTGTGGCGCTGAGACTCCGCAATCCCATACATCTCGCGGCGATTGACGCCGGATCCAACGCTTTTCGTTTGATGGTTGCGCGCATCCACTCCGCTGACGATTGGGAAATTGTGGAGTCGGTCCGCGCTCCCGTGCGCCTCGGCCATTCCGTATTTACCTCCGGCAAATTTGACCGCAAGACGCTGAATGAAGCCACCGACGCCTTCATTGAATTCCGCAGAATTATGGATGCGCACGACATAACCGCCTACCGCGCCGTGACCACAAGCGCCACGCGCGAGGCCAGCAACCGCCACGTCTTGATTGAGCGAATTCGCCATCAGGCCAAAATTAATCTCGAAGTGATTTCCGGAGAAGAGGAGGCACGCCTCGTGCGAGTTGCGGTCCTTCGCGCGCTTCGCGCCATGGATCCGCCTCGCTATATCCTCGACCTCGGCGGCGGCAGCCTGGAAGTAAATGTTCTGCGTCGCGGCGTTTTGCAGGAAATTATCGGGATGCCGCTGGGAACCGTTCGTTTGATGGAAGCGTTTCACGCTCAAGAAACGATCGACGAAAAGACCGCCGAGGCCATTCACCGCCACGTTTTGTCCGTCTTGCGAAAGACTTTGCCTAACCGGCCCACTCTTCCGGGAGCGTGCACAGTTGCCTGCGGCGGAAATGCGGAAACTCTTGCGACGCTGACCTTGGGCCCCAGAGTTGGCGGATTCTCGACCCTGAATTCTCGATTGCTCCAGGAAAGAATGGAACGGATTCTGAAATCCAGTGTGGAAGAGAGAATGAGATCGTTTTCCGTCCGGCGCGATCGCGCCGAAGTGATGGGAGTTGCCGCAATTGTTTTGTCCACGATCGCATCGTGGTTGCGCCTTCGCCAGATGATCACGCCGCGCGTGGGAGTTCGCGAGGGACTGCTTTACGAACTTGCTTCCGTCGGAATGGCGATCCCCTCTCCCACCAAAGAGGAACGCACGCATTCCGATGCCATGATCTCCGGCGCGATGTCCTACGCGCACAAAGTTCGCTGCGACCTGAAGCATTCGGAGCAAGTTCGCAGCCTGGCGCTACAAATTTTCGACCAGTTTTGGCCGTATCACCAGTTAGATGCCAGCGCCCGCGCCGTCCTTGCATCCGCAGCCCTGCTTCACGATTGCGGCGTGCTCATCAACCGCAAAGGGCATCATCGCCACGGCGAATACCTGATTCATAACGCAAAAATTCCGGGACTGATCGGCTGGCAGAAAAACATGACGGCCGCCCTCGTGCGTTATCACAATAAAAAATCCGAGCCCACGACGAAGCATTCCGTTTTCGCTTCGCTAAGCAGCGAACAAAGAAGAATGGCGCGCCTGCTGGCCGGAATGTTGCGCCTCGCCGAGTGCCTGGAAAGCGATCACCGGCAGGGCATTTCCAAACTTACGGTAGAAGGCGGGCCGCGCGATGTTCGCATTCATGTGGAGATGCGGGATTCTTCGCGGCTGAATTTGATGGGACTTCAGAGAAAAGCGCGACTGCTCGAACGCGAGCTGAAATTGCATCTATCCTTCCAGCGCGTTATGTTTGTTGAGAAAAAGAGGGTCGCCTGATGATGCAATTATATTTAATTCGCCACGGCATTGCCGTTGACCGCGAAGATCCCAACTGTCCGCCGGATACCGAGCGTCCCCTGACACCCAAGGGAATGAAGCGCAGCCACGCCGCGGCATTGGGTTTGCGCGCGCTGGACGTGAAGCCCGACGTCGTCCTGACAAGTCCCTGGCTCCGGGCCGCGCAAACCGCCGAAATTTTTTGCGAAACGATGGGCTTCTCCACCAAAAAGATTATTTCCACGGACACATTAAAGGGCACCAGCGCTCCGCCCGACCTGCTGCGCGAGTTGCAGCCCATGAAAGACAAGGTCGTCTTTTGTTTCGGCCACGAACCTCACTTGCACCAGGTGATCGGCTACGTCCTTCACACCCACTCAAAAATTACCGAACTAAAAAAAGCAGGAATCGCGCTCCTGGAACTGGAAAGAATTTCGCCACCCCACGGCAGGCTGATCGCCCTCTACCCTCCCAGCACCTTGCGCCTACTGGCGAAGTAATGCCATAAGCGGCGCGGGCTTCAGCCTGCGGAATTTAGGCCATGAAGGAACTAAAACCCGCAAGCTGAAGCCCGCGCCACTAAATTCATCCAATCTCTTTCCATCGGAAGCAACTACGCAGGTGATCGTTCACCATGCCGGTGGCCTGCATGAAGGCGTAACAAATCGTGGAACCCACAAAACGGAATCCAAGTTTTTTAAGTGCCTTGCTCATGGCGTCCGATTCAGCAGTCTGTGCAGGAATATCCTTGGGGAGGCGGCGGTTCGGCCGCAAAGTCTTTCCGCCTGTGAATTGCCAAATGTAAGAATCAAAGCTGCCGAATTTGCTTTGCACATCGAGGAAGGCCCGCGCATTCGAAATAGTCGAGGAAATTTTTAAGCGGTTTCGAATAATTCCCGCATCGCCAAGTAAAGCCCGAACTTTGCCCGCATCATACCTTGAAATTTTGGAAGCGTTGAATCCATCGAACACTTCCCTGTAGCGCTCGCGTTTTCGCAGAACCGTTTCCCAGCTGAGCCCCGCCTGCGCGCCCTCCAGAATTAAAAATTCAAAAAGCAGGCGATCGTCGTGCACAGACACACCCCACTCTACGTCATGGTAATGCGCCAGGATACCGCTGCGCGCCCAATGACACGTCGGCCGAGGCGGAAGACCCGCCTCGGCGCTGATTCGATCTGGCATGATGAATTAAACGATGTGGCGCTGCACAGCTTTTTCGATCTGGTCTCGGGGAACCGCTCCGACGACTTGTTCGGCCACTTGCCCGCCCTTAAAAATCAACAGGGTCGGAATACCTCGAATGTTGAACTGGCCGGCCGAATTCGTATTTTCGTCCACGTTCAACTTCACAACTTTAATTTTTCCCGCATACGCGGTAGCGACTTCCGCCACGGTCGGAGCCAGCATCAAGCACGGCCTGCACCATTCCGCCCAGAAGTCCACCATCACCGGTTGCGTCTTGCTCGCTTCAATGACTTCTGACTGAAACGTGCTGTCCGTTACGCTATTAACATTATCTGCCATGAGAACCCTTTCCTATGGGAAGTACCGGCGACATTTTAGCCGATTTTGCCCCCGAAATATTGGATGAAGTTATGCTCTTTTCGATTCCGTCTTTCCAGGCCGCCTCGTATAGTTTTACAAACTCCTTTGCAGAGGCCTGCCATGAGAAATCCTGGGCCATGCCATTCAACTGAATCCTGCGCCAGACCTGCGGGTCATTCCGAAAAACGGATATAGCCTGCCGAACGCTCTCCAGCAATGCAACACCATCATACGCCTGAAATTTAAATCCGGTGCCGCGACCCGTGACTGGGTCGAATTGGTCAATAGTGTCATCCAACCCGCCCGTCGCGCGGACCACTGGAACCGTGCCGTACTTTAAACTGTAAATCTGATTCAGGCCGCAAGGTTCGTAGCGCGAAGGCATAAGAAACATGTCCGCGCCCGCTTCAATCTTATGCGCGATAATGTTGTCGTAAGCGACTTTTACGCTGAACTTGGACGGAAACGCCTTCGCCATTTCGCGGAACAGCTTCTCATATTCCGGTTCGCCCGCTCCCAGTGCTGTAATCACCAGGTCTTCCGCAAGCAGTTCCGGCGCAATTTTTTCGATGAGGTCGAATCCTTTTTGCGCCGCAAATCGTGAGACGATTCCGACTACTGGCTTGCTCATCACTTCCTGCGGCAGGCCAAATGTCTGGAGAAGATCTTTCTTGCAGGCCAGCTTTCCGGAAAGATCCTTCGCCGAATAGCGCGAAGCGATCACCTTGTCGCGCTCCGGACTCCAGGCCGAGTAATCGACGCCATTCAAGATTCCCGTCAGGCGGTCCGCGCGATTTCTTACCACGCCGTCAAGACCTTGCCCGTACTCAACAGTTTTTATTTCATCCGCGTATTTTCTGCTGACAGTCGTCAGATAATCCGAATAAATCAAGCCGCCTTTCAAGAAATTCACTTGTCCGAAAAATTCCATTCCGTTGATCGTAAACAGGCTTTCCGGCAGTCCGATTTTTTTCATGGTTTCGCGAGGAAACGCACCGTGGTAGCCCATATTGTGAATGGTAAAAACAACAGGCAAGTCGGCGACTTCGCGGTCTTCCGCATACCGGGTCTGCAAGTAAACAGGGATGAGCGCGGATTGCCAGTCATGGCAATGGATCACGTCCGGCATCCACACGTGCTTGCAGAATTCAATCGCCGCTGCGCAGAATTCCGCGAAGCGTTCCGCGTTATCCGGATAATCTTTCCCTGCCACGCCGTACAACTGTTCGCGATCGAAATATTCCGGATCGTCGACAAAATAATAATAAACGCCGTGGATTGCCCCGCCTTCCGCAATGCCCGGGAAGCGCAGACCGTCGCCCATTGCAATCGTCAGGCTGGGTTCGCTGACGCCCACCACTTTCGTCTTCCGGTACCGAGGAAGCAGTATGCTGACTTCATGCCCGAGCGCGACCAAAGATTTAGGCAGGGCCTCGACCACGTCCGCTAGGCCGCCCGTCTTTGAATATGGAAGTCCCTCTGATGCCACAAAAAGTATTTTCATAGCCGATCTGAAGCATCCAACGTACTGAAAAGCCTGCTTATACGTCAAGGACGGCGAACAGGTTTCTTGAATTGGTATCCGGGTGCGATGGGAAATTTCCGAAATATCTCTCGAATTCTAATTGCCTGCCCTGAGCCTTCCAACGAACCAAATCGATTGAAGGCGGATTCTTCCACAACCCGCCCCACGTTCTTCAACTTTTCGATGTAAAATGAGTTCGCAGTTTCCAGCCGAAATCGGCTGCCCCCCAACGACCCGGGGCTGCCAGTCTAATTCAAACCAAGAGAGGCACAATCATGGCCAATGTAAAACCAATTCCCGAAGGATTTCACAATGTTACTCCCTACCTCCACGTCAAAGGCGCGTCTTCCGCGATTGATTTCTATAAAAATGTTTTCGGAGCAACTGAAATTGTAAAAATGCGCGGCCAAAATGGAAAGATCATGCACGCGGAATTAAAATTCGGCGATTCGATCGTGATGCTGGCGGACGAAGATCCGTCGAGGGGCGTTTTCAGCCCGCAAACGGTCGGAGGCTATTCCGTTGGCCTCCACTTGTATATCGAAAATCCCGACGCCGTAATGCAAAAAGCCGTGGAAAACGGAGCGAAGCAGCTGCGGGCCGTAAAAGATCAATTTTACGGAGATCGTTCGGGAACATTGCTCGACCCATTTGGGCACATGTGGTCGGTGTCGGTGCACGTGGAAGACGTCTCGCCTGAAGAAATGAAGAAGCGCATGGCGTCAGCGATGAGCCAATCGGCAGGGGCCTAACGTCTGCGGAACAATTCAACGATCCTGTCATTCTGAGCGAAGCGAAGAATCTCTCCTAGAATTGAGGCAATAAAAAAGGAGAGATTCCTTGCTTCGCTCGGAATGACTTATCTGAACACCTTACACGGACGAATCTATTAGGATTTCACTTTTCTCATCCATCATCCCTGCTGTGCATGTGCTTCCCTCTTGCTACACTCTTGTCCCATGTCACCTGAGAGGCTTGGACAACATTTTCTTTCCGATACCGATTGGCAGGAACGAATTGCGGATGAAGTTCACATAGACAATGGGATATGGGTGGAAATCGGCGCGGGGCACGGAGAAATGACCACGCGGATCGCTCAGCGCGCGAAGAAGCTTTTCGCCGTTGAGCTGGACCCGCCACTGGCCCGCCATTTGCGGCAGGTTGCGGCGCCTTTCAAGAATGTGGAAATTGTTCAAAGCGACGTCATGGCCGTGGATTTTGGACAATTGACGAACGGCGAGCAGTTCTCCGTTTACGGAAATTTGCCCTACTACATCACGTCGCCCATCTTGCATCGCTTGTTCGAGCACGCCGACCGCATTGCAGCCATTCACATCGTTATCCAGTATGAGGTTGCCGTAAGAATTGTGGCGCAGCCAAGCCGCCGCGATTACGGTTACCTGTCCGTTGCGTCGCAGTGGTATGGAAATCCGGAAATTGCTTTCCGCATTCCCCCCGAAGCATTCAACCCGCCTCCAAAAGTCGATTCCGCCCTGGTCAGCTTCCACATGCCCGGAGAGCGCACAAAGACTAAAGTTTCAAATGAACATGCGTTTCTGGAATTCATAAAAGAATGTTTCGCGCAAAAAAGAAAAACACTAAGAAATAATTTGAAGCCAAGGCTGGGAAATAGAACGGAAGAAATTCTTAACGCCGCAGGTCTATCCAAGGACGCACGCGCGGAACAACTAACGATTTCTCAATTCGCGGCCCTGTTTCAACTGGCCCAATAAAATCCGGCAACCAACTCTTCGCCTCTCTCCACTTTCCTCTGTGCCCTCTGTGTTAAATCTTTTATTTCCCATGATTTTTACCGGATTCCGCCAGCACGCCGAGCAGCCGGTCCGGATAATCCGTAATAATCCCATCCACCCCCGCCGCAATCAGCAACCGCATCTGCTCCACTTCGTTAATCGTCCACGCGACCACCTGGAGTCCCGCGCGATGAGCCTTATCCACCACCGCGGAAGTGATCAGGTCTCCGCGAGCCACGAGCTGCCGCGCCCCCGCCCTGACCGTGCGCTCCACCAGATCGCCCGACGGATGCTCGCACAAAAAACCAGTCATCATCGTGGAGTCAATCCGGTGAACCGTGTCCAGTGCGGTAGGATCGAACGACAAAATCACGACGCGAGCGCCCGCGTTGTAATCCCGCAAAGTCGCGACCACGACGTGCTCAATTCCCCACTGCTGCCCGGCCTTAATTTCGAGATAAAAAATCACGTCGTGCTGTTTTGCGAAATCCAGAATTTCCTCAAGCGTCGGCACCTTCTCCCCGGCAAAGGGCTTCGCCTCGCGATCGCCGAACCAAGCGCCCGCATCCAGCGCGCGGATTTGATTGAGTGGCAACTGGTGAACATCTCCCTTGCCTGTGGTCGTGCGATCCAGCGTGAAGTCATGCATGGCCACGACTCGCGCATCCCGCGAAAGTTGCAGGTCGGTTTCAATAAAACTCGCCCCTAATTCCACGGCGCGGCGAAACGCCGCCATTGTATTTTCAGGAGCGTGCCCCGATGCGCCGCGATGCGCGATCGTCCAGATGGATTTGCGTTCCATATCTCCTTTACCGTTGCTCGAAAAAATAAAAATTTACACGCCCGTTTAATCGTACCAGAACGCCAAGCACACACCCCTAACGTTCGAGCCCGTTTGTGCTCAGGATTCTTTTTGGCATATTCCTGCATCTAACAGAGTGCATAGGAAAGATCGAAGGCCGGCAGAAAAGCCGCGGAAAGGAGAGCTTCCATGGGAAACCGTGAAAGTCTTCTCAGGTATTTGTTTGCATTTATTTTGATTGGAGCCTTGAGCTTCGTGTGGGGTGCGCCGGGAGCCGTGGCCGGGACCACGTCCAGCAGCAAACCGATGTCACTCACCGACCAGGTTCATCATCAACTGGTCATGCTTCCCTGGTACGGCGTATTTGACAATATCGAATATCAAGTGAACGGCACGGAAGTTACTTTGAAGGGCCAGGTAATTAGTGAACATGGGACCACAAAGAGTGACGCGGAGAAATTTGTCGGCTCTATTCCCGGCGTGACCAACGTGATCAACGAAATCGAAATATTGCCTCCGTCCCGGTTTGACGATCAAATCCGCCGTGCGGAATATCGCACCGTGTTTTCCAAGGCGGACCTGGGCCGTTACACCCTCGGAGCGATCCCGCAAGTTCATATCATCGTCAAGGGCGGCCACGTAACGCTCGAAGGCGTGGTTATGAATCAGATGGACAAGAATATGGCAGGCATCTTCGCAAATTCAGTCCCCGGAGTATTTTCCGTCGAAAATAATTTGCGGATAGGATAAAGCTGCGTTTTACAATCCTAAAAAAGATGGGCCCGGATTTTTCCGGGCCTATTTTATTTGTTTGGGCTTTTTCGCGTGTACGGTGTGACTGCTATTTTAATTTTCGATTCGATTTCATGCAGAATTATTTCTTCGACCGGTCTTTGAGCAGGCCCTTCAATTCGGACATGAATTCCTTCACGTCCTTAAAATCCAGATAGACGGAAGCGAATCGAACGTAGGCAACTTTGTCCAGCTTCTTAATTCGGCTCATCAGGAGTTCGCCCACTTCGCTGGTTTTTCTTTCGCGCTCCGGAGCTTCGTGCACAAAGCGTTCCACTTCGTCTACCAGCGCTTCCAGTTTGGCCGTGGCCACAGGACGCTTCTCGCACGATTTCAGCAATCCCTGCAAAATTTTCTGCCGGTCAAATCGCTCTCGCCGGCCGTCTTTCTTGATGACCATGTATGGAATTTCGTCGATTCGCTCGTAGGTCGTAAAACGCCGCCCGCATTTCAGGCATTCGCGGCGGCGGCGAATCAGGTCGCCTGCGCGGCCTTCTCGCGAGTCAATGACCTTGTCTTCCATCACCGAACAAAAAGGGCATTTCACTAAGGCTTTTCTCCCAGCGGCTTGGACTTGGCCGCGCTTGAAGAAGCACCGACGTTATTCTTTCCCGTAACTGCAATGTGCTTGCCTTCTTCTTCCGCTTCCGCCTCGGCCTTCGCCAACTGGCGCAATTCCCCCACGGACATCCCCTCATGAATGAGCAACGGGACGCCGGCCAGTGTACCCCCGGCAAATGTAATAATCCAAAGAACCACGGCCATTGCAGTTGCCGGCTCGGCTTCAACTCCAAAGATTCTGGTAAGACCAATAACGCTGGCAATTTGGGCTCCGCCACCAACTCCGGGAAGTTGCAGCACGGATCCTACGAGCGTGACGGATAATAAGAGCATTGCACCCGCAAAATTCATATCGGAGTGGGAAAAAGCCGCTCCGAACGCTTTGGCAACACCAAGATAAATGAGTACCGCAAGCACCCAATGAACAGCCGTGTAGAAAATGGCAGCTATCAGATCGGAGGTTGTGCGAATTGCCTGAAGGCCGTCGCTAATTCCCGCAATGGCTGCTGCGAAGCGAGACCGGAATCCGCCTGCATCTTTCCAGCGAGCCAAAATACGATCGAGAATTGCCGCCCCGTGCATCCGGTACACGATCAGGATCACGATTAGACCTGTCATGGCGGCCAGCAGCAACCACCCTCCATGCCGCACGCTTTCAACCCAATTCATATCCGCACCGGCATCGGACAACTCCTTGGGAAACACAAGCAGCGCGAGACACGCCAGGGCGGCGGCGGCCGCAAAATCACAAAAGCGTTCCAGAAAGAAAATCCCAAACAGGCTCGCCACGGGAAGCCGCTCTTTGCGCGCCAACAGTAACGGCCGGACAGGTTCTCCGGCACGCCCCAGGACAAAGATCGCCGCGAAACCCATCAGCGTTCCGGCATACGTATTCAGGAAAGTGGTTGGACCTACGTACCTGCAAAAGCGCTGCCAGCGAACGGCCCGGATTGCATAGCATCCGTAAATTCCAACGAGGCAAAACAAAAGGAGGACAAAATTGGCCTGCTCGACGCTGGCCACAAATTTAGACCAGGTGAAGTCGGCTAAATTAATTTTGTGACGAGACTGGTAGGCGATTGCCACCACTCCCGCCAAAATAATCAGCGCTATTAGTATCCGACGAAGTCTTCCACGCATCCGCACGCGAGGTTAACCGCTACGGTAACTGGGTGTCAATACGAGGACCTGCACGCCCAAACTAAATAGTTAGTATGTCCTTTGATGACAACTGAATGGGGCATTCAAGGAGTTTCGCGTCCCTCCTGAAGTTTCGTGGGTTTGAAAGCAATAGGAAGCGGATATTTCCGGAATTACGATTACGAATGGAAGGTCTTTGTAGCGCCGGCGTCCCGCTGGCAGTTTTGGTCAGCACAACGCGTCCCGAATAACTGCCGGCGGGACGCCGGCGCTACAAAAAGCAAACCGCTGCCGGCTGCCTGGACAATGATCCGACGAACTAGAACTTTCCGAGAAATTTCAGCTATCTCTCAACCATGCGTTCCAAAGTTGTGAAAAATTCAGGATACGAAACTCCTGCGCATTCCGCGCCGTGAATCACCGTTTCGCCCTCCGCGCCCAGCGCCGCGACGGCAAACGCCATCGCCATCCGATGATCGCCGTGCGGCTCAATCTCTGCGCCGTGCAACCGCCCGGCGGAGCGCCCTGCCACTCGCAAGCCGTCTGGAAGCTCTTCCACTTTCGCACCCATTCGGCGAAGGTTTTCCGCTAGCACAGCGATACGGTCGCTTTCCTTTACGCGGAGTTCGGCCGCATTTCGAATCTCGATTCCCTGCTCGGTATACGGCCCCAAAACAGCGATGGCCGGAAGCTCGTCAATCAGTTGGGCGATTGCGTCGCCATCGATCGTGCCTCCCCTGATTGATTCGTGGCGGACCGATACGTCACCTACGAGCTCGCCATGCTCGCTGCGAATCGAAACCAGGCTGATTGGCGCGCCCATCGACCCCAGAACGTCAAGAACAGCGGATCGCGTCGGATTCAGCCCCACGTTGTGAATCACCAGATTCGATTCGGGGAGTACCAGCGCTGCCGCCAAAAAAAACACGGCTGACGATAGATCGCCAGGGACAGCCAGAGAGCGCCCCTTCAACCGCGGGCGTCCGTGAATTCGAATGGTGCGTCCTTCATGGTCCAGTCGGGCGCCGAATTCCGCGAGAGCCAGTTCGGTATGGTCACGTGTTCGAACCGGTTCCGTCACTGACGTTATTCCATCAGTGAACATTCCCGCGAGCAGAACAGCGGACTTAACCTGCGCGCTTGCCACGGGCAGCACGTATTCAACGGGGAAAAGTTGTGTGCCGTCGATCTTCAGCGGAGGAAAGCCGCCTTCGCGGGAGTGGATTCGCGCGCCCATCTGAGTGAGCGGGTCCATGATCCGGCGCATCGGGCGCCGGCGCAAAGATGCGTCGCCATCGATCGTCGATTTAAAGTCCTGCCCCGCGAGGATTCCGGCGAGCATGCGCATCGTCGATCCTGAATTGCCTGCGTCCAGGGTGCGGCGCGTTTTTTTCAGCCCGTCAAGGCCCGCCCCTGCGATCCGGACGCGATCGCCCTCGATATCGATTTTCACACCTAGGCGCGAGAAACAGTCGAGCGTGCTGCGGCAATCGGCCGCCGCCGAAAAATGCGTGATCTCGCTGGGGCCTTCTGCAAGGGACGCGAGCATCGCGTAGCGATGAGAAATGGATTTGTCGCCGGGAACTTCGAGTGAGCCGCTGATTGTGCGAGCTGGACGAATAATTTGTTTGGACACGGAAGAATTCTAGCATGCACATAAAACAAGATGTAGCGCCCGGCTTCAGAGTCTGCATAAGAACTGCAAAAGTGGAAGCTCAGCGGCTAAATAGGGGGCGAAAAACCCAACACTCTGTCATTCTGAGCGAAGCGAAGAATCTCTCCTTGTTTCTGCTCCTGGACTTAAATCGAAGAGTTATTCTTCGATTCGCTCAGAATGACAGAACAAGGCGGAGTCTGAGTCCCATGAAGTGCACGCTCGCCCCATCACCATGCCAGTGGAAAACCGGATTGCCAAACGCACCAGTTAACGAGGTATGATCTAGCGAAGCAATTTCAGAGGAGGAAGAGAAATGAAATACTTTATCGGGCTATCACTGGCCGCGCTGATGATCATCGCGCCTGCATTCGCACAAGCGCCAAAGGGCTGGAAGATGCACATGGATCACAGCACGGATGCATCGGACCCGGATGCTGCCGGCGCGAATAAATTCACCGCCACCGCAACTGGTTTCCACGCAGTAAATCCCATGGCCGCTGTTTACTGGAACCCCGAAAATACGATGACCGGAAATTACACGCTGAAGGGGACATTCAAGCTGATCAAGTCCAGTGGCCATGACGAATATTATGGCCTTATTTTTGGCGGCAGCGGCCTGGAAGGCGCGGCGCAAAGCTATATTTATTTTATGGTTACAGATGATGGAACATACCTCGTCAAGCGCCGCGACGGCAGCTCGACGCAAGGCATTTCGCAAAAGACGCCAAGCGACTCCGTAAAAAAACCGGACGCGAACGGCACAGCCACCAATAATCTGGAAGTCCGAGTGAAGGCTGACAAGATTGATTTCGTCGTCAACGGCACGGTCGTCACTTCGATTCCTAAAACCGGAGCCGCCGCAAAAACCGACGGCATTTACGGAATCCGAATTAACCACCAGCTGGATGTTCAGATCGATGGGTTCGGGGCCTCAAAGATGTAGTTTTCGGAAGTAGTACTGGAGGGCTGAGTTTCAACTCGGCGGTTAGGATTGCATTCAGTCGCGGGCTTCAGCCCCTGAAGCTTCAGGGGTTAAAACCGCAATAAAGCCAAGCTCCTCGTCGGGACTGAAGTCCCGACCTCCTAAGAGATCGTTTCAGGCGATTCTTTTTCAAATTTAGGCAGTGATACAAAACGCAGATCGTTGACAGGTCATCTGCGCTATGTTCTAAATGGCCCATGACGACGGATCGCCAAAGAGAAGCACGGCAGCGCTTCGAGGATGCATTTGAGGCGCAGATGGCAGGAGATCTCGAGCGCGCCATCGAGCTTTACCTTGGATCCATTGCTTTGAACCCAACAGCCGAGGCCCACACCTTCCTTGGCTGGACGTATCATTTTCAGGGAAAAATTGAGGAAGCCATCGCAGAATGCAAGCGCGCCATCGAAATAGATCCTGACTTCGGTAATCCGTACAATGATATCGGCGTTTACCTGATCGACCTGAATCGCCACGAAGAAGCCGTCCCGTGGCTCGAACAAGCCATTAGAGCAAAGCGCTACGAACCTCGCCACTTCCCTTACTACAATCTCGGACGCGTGTATCTCGCCAAAGGCCATATCAATCGAGCCCGCGAATTCTTCCAGCAATCTTTGGCAATAGAGCCGGGATACAAACTCGCGCGTCTCGGCCTCGAAAGCGCACGCCGCATGGTGAATTAGCTGCTCGCCTGAAGGAAATTCCTCTAATAGAATTACACAACTTTTACAAAAGGATTTGCCCCGCTATGAGAAAACTGAACTCATGAGCGATTATCCAAGAATTATTCAAGGCGGCATGGGCGCGGGTGTTTCAAATTGGCGCTTGGCACAGTCGGTTTCAAAACTCGGTCATCTGGGCGTTGTTTCCGGAACGGCTCTGGACCAGATTTTAGCGCGACGCTTGCAAGATGGAGATCCCGGCGGCCACATGCGCCGCGCCCTGGCACAATTTCCTGTTCGCGAAATGGCGGAGCGCATTGAGAGCGAATATTTCATGCCCGGCGGAAAGCATGAACGAACTCCTTACAAGCCGATGCCCATGTATGACAAAGACGGCCCGCGGGAGCGGGAAGAACTCTGCGTCGTCGCCAACTTTGTAGAAGTGTTTCTGGCGCGCGAAGGCCACGACAATCCGGTGGGCATCAACTACCTGGAAAAAATTCAGATTCCGCACCTGCCTTCCATCTATGGCGCGATGCTCGCTGGCGTCGGTTATGTGCTGATGGGCGCGGGAATCCCCGTCAAAATTCCAGGTGTTCTCGATAAATTTGTTCACCATCAGCCGGCAACGTATCCGCTGCATGCGACGGGGTCGCAGGACGGCGAAGAAGCGGAAATGTCGTTTGATCCCAAGAGCTTTGTGCCGGGCGATCTGCCCCCGCTGACCCGTCCTCGCTTTCTGGCAATCATTGCTTCAAATGTGCTGGCTGCGGCGATGCTGAAAAAAGCGAACGGCAGCGTGGAAGGTTTCGTCATCGAGGGGCCGACGGCCGGGGGACATAACGCGCCGCCTCGCGGGAAATTGCAGCTCGATGAAAATGGAGACGTAATTTACGGAGAGCGCGACCAGGTTGATCTCGAAAAGATTCGCCAACTTGGGCGGCCATTCTGGCTTGCGGGCGGCTATGGCTCGGCGGAAAAACTGCGCGAAGCTTTGAGCGTTGGAGCCGCGGGAATCCAAGTGGGTACGGCCTTTGCGTTTTGCGAAGAGTCCGGTCTGCGCGACGATTACAAGCGCGCAGTCATCGAAAAAGTTGCCAACTCGGAAGTCCGTGTAACCACCGACCCGACGGCTTCCCCTACCAGTTTTCCGTTCAAGGTGGCACAGCTCGAGGGCACTTTGTCCGAAGCGGAAATCTACTTGGCGCGGCCGCGCGTTTGCGATCTCGGCTATTTGCGCGAAGCTTATCGCACGCCCGAAGGGCAGATTAACTACCGCTGCTCTGGAGAGCCGTTTTCGGTTTACGTCGGTAAAAGCGGCAAGCCGGAGGACACGGTGGGAAAGAGGTGCCTGTGCAATGCGCTGCTCGCAACCATTGGCCATCCTCAAGTGCGAAACGGAAATTTAACCGAAGCCGGAGTGGTCACTTCCGGGAACGATTTAGCAACCATCGGCCGGTTTCTGCCCGCGGAAAAACTTTCGTATAACGCATCCGATGTAATCGCAAGTCTTCTGAGTGAATGATCACTGTTCCTTTCTTGGGCTCTTAGTGATATAGGTTTCGGAATCTGCGTGAGAACAGCAAAATCGGAATCTCAGCAGCTAAACAGGCTGCGGAAAAAGTAATCTAGGCTTTCATTCCGAGCGAAGCGAGGAATCTCTCTTCGATTTAACTTTAAGAAAACAAAGAAAAGCAGATTCCTCACTTCGCTCGGAACGACAGAATGTTGAAGTTCAGAGTTCAGTTATTGGAAGCACTAACCCCCGCAGGCTGAAGCCCGCGCCACAAAAACCTCAGTTTTGCTGTACACTACGCGCAGAAATTCCGCTGCCGCTCGGAAAGGCAGAACAAAAATGAAGATGCTGCTAGTAGCGTTGATTCTTCTTCAGGCCATGCAAGCCGGACCTGTGGTCGACAATGAATTCGTTCGCGTGTCCAAAAATAGCGCACCGTGTGCAACGGCTGCGGCTTCCTGCGGAGATCGCATTGTGGTGGCACTCAGCCCCATCGAAATCAATGGGCAAAAGATGGATCGCGGCGAGGTCAAGGGATTCAAAACCGGCGAGCACTACTCCGCTCCAAAAAGCGGTACTTTTCTCGAAGTGTCCATCAAGCCGACACATCCAAAAGTAATCGCTCCTGCCGCAGGAACTCCAGCAGCGCCGCACAATAAAGTTCTGTACGACGCAAAAGACATCACCGTATTTGAAGAAAAGATGCAGCCCGACGAGTATGATGCGCCGCACAGCCACAACGTTCGGCTCGCTATTTTCCTGAACGATACAATGGTCGAACAATGGACCGACGGAAAAGATGAAACGCGCGAATTGATCCCGGACGTCGTAACCTGGCGGCCGGCCGTCGTCCACGCTTCCAAGGATGTGGGAAAAGTTCCGATTCATAATATTCTGATCGAATTCAAACCATAGGGTGGGCCCGAATGAAGCGCAGCAAAGATCGAATTCTTACGACACATGTGGGCAGCCTGATTCGTCCTCCGCGGCTTCTTGAACTGGTGCGCGCGCGCGAAAGCGGCAATGCGGCAGACGTGGAAGCGTACGAGCAATGTTTACAAGAATCGGTCGCCGAGGTCGTGAAACGGCAAGCCCAGGCGGGAATCGATATTGTGAACGACGGCGAATTCGGCAAGTCCACGAGTTGGGCGCTCTATGCGCTGAAGCGTGTCAGCGGCTTCGAGATGCGCCCCGTAAAACCCGGCGCGAATCCATTTGCGCGCGGCGCCGATCGTGAGAGGTTTAAAGAATTTTACGCGGAACTCGAGGGCGGCAACGATCGCACATGGTCTAACGTAACGAAGCAGGAAGCTGTGTGCGTCGCGCCCGTCAAGTACACGGGACTCGACGAGCTTCAGCATGACATTGACAACCTGAAAGCCGCGCTGCATGGCGTGAAAGTTGAAGAAGCATTCCTGCCCGTGGCCGCGCCCTCCAGCGCAATTCCCGACCGCAAGAACGAATATTATAAAAATGAAGAAGAACTGGTGGTGGCATTGGCCGAAGCGCTGAGAACGGAATATCGCGCCATTGTCGATGCCGGCTTCCTGCTGCAAGTGGACGACGCCCGCGCCGCTGTTACCTACGACCGGATGGTTCCTCCCGCGAGTTTTGAAGACTATTACAAATGGGTTGGCCGACACGTGGAAGTTTTGAATCATGCGCTCGAAGGCATCCCAGAAGATCGCATCCGCTATCACGTCTGCTGGGGAAGCTGGCCGGGACCGCATACGACGGACGTTCCGTTGCGAAAAATTGTCGATCTGATTCTGAAAGTTCGCGCAGGGGCTTATCTGATCGAGGCAGCCAATCCGCGCCACGAGCATGAATGGCGTGTGTGGAAAGACATCAAGCTTCCCGATGGAAAGATTTTGGCACCGGGCGTCGTCAGCCACGGCACAAACGTTGTCGAGCATCCGGAACTGATCGCTGAGCGCATCGCGCGCTTTGCGAACCTTGTTGGCCGCGAAAACGTCGTCGCCAGCACGGACTGCGGCTTTTCGCAGGAACAATTCAACCGGCGCGTTCATCCCACGATTATGTGGGCCAAACTCGAAGCCATGGCGGAAGGCGCACGCATCGCGAGCGAAGAGCTTTGGCGGCACGCCAGCGCGAAGCATAACTGAAACGCATTCGCCTGCCACTCCCTGCGCCGATACAAACAATTTGCGTGCCGTGTGATGATGACTGTGACGCTTGTCACATACGGAGAAACCGCTGAGGAATGAACATATACATGGAGCCTGAGGCGGCCTGAGTTCCCGCACGACGATTGTAAAAATTCGCCAAATCAGGCACGGGGAGCTGGTAATCAAATGAAAATGCTGATTGCAATCGATGGGTCTGAGTTTTCTCAAGAGGCTTTGAGCAGCGTCATTGCAAGACCGTGGAATGCGGGGACGGAAGTAAAAGTGTTGCACGTGGTCGAGCCGCCTTCTCTGTTAATCGGACGGGAAATGGGGGCAAATGACCCTGAGTTTGAAATGGTGTGGAAGGCATTGCGGGAACAGGCCAAGGATTTAGTTGAAAAAGCTGCGACGAGACTGCGCGCAGCGGGATTCCAGATTGCGACCGAGTTGGTGGAAGGCGATCCAAAATCGCAAATCCTCGACGCGGCTAAGGAATGGCACGCAGACATGATTGTGCTCGGGTCGCACGGGTGGTCCGGCCTGAAACGTTTCTTGATGGGAAGCGTTTCGGAAGGAGTGGTGCGCCACGCACATTGCTCAGTGGAGATTGTGCGGAAAGCGCAGTAAAGATGGCGCGTGTGATTGTGAGGAACATTTTGTTTTTCAGCGGCAAAACTTTCTTAACTGCGATGAAGAGAGTTTCCATTCAAGCCTTAGTTTGTTCCGCAGGCATCGCTTTTTGTATTATGGCAATACTTTCTGAACACCAGGCAATTGCTCATCCCTCGCCGCAGCAGGCTCCCGGGCAAACAAAGATTGCGGAAGGCGAATACGCGATGCACGAACGCCACAATGAAGGCGCCGTTGGCCCGTTTGAGGAAGAGGTTTACAACTTCCGCGAATCGTGGACACTGTGGCACAGCGAAAACGGAGAATACAAAATAGAAGGCCTCAGAAGCTTTGAATCTCCGAAGCATGAATCTCACTCCAATCGTTTCACCGCTGAACTTACCCGCGATCTCACGATGATTCGCGCAAAAGAATTTGCAAAATTGAAATGGGTGCGTGATTCCGGCCCATTGTCATGCGAATTTTTGCCAGCGCAACTAGATTGCTCCTCGGGCGGATCGGATCCCAACCGTGAGATAAAAGTGCGAACTCCGCTCAGCAAGCCATATGCTCTTTTGTGGCCAATTTCGCCATTTTCCTTCGGAGGAATCACGCGCGAAGTGGAACGGGACAAATCACGCCCCACTCAAGTCGATTTCATAAGAATTGAGCAGCCGGGTATGGCAGATCCCGTTCGAGTGACTACTCTGGAAGGCCCGCTCCAATACCTTGGCGTGGAAGAAATCGAGGCCGCAGGCCGAAAGTGGAACGCCGAAAAATTTTCGCTCAAGATTCCTTTTCATCCCCAATACCTGATTTGGACTTCACACAAAGGATTGCTGCTGGGGCTGGCATTTGAACACGAATACAAGGACTGGCCTGAAGAAGGTTTGAAGCTGGAACGATTTGAAAGCTCGGCGGAGTTCTAGTTCACTGCTGGACCGAACAGAGATGAAATATTTGCACGGCCACTAGAATCCTCGAAAGTTGTGTAAATTCCCTTAAAACTAATTTGATCGTGCTGCAGGTCGCGGCGGCGATGTCTGATCTTTCTTCAGCTTTGAATTTTGCACCCCTGCGATTGCCCAGCGAAAATTCCGATCTTCGCAGTGATAGTTTTCCGCCAGGTTGACGTCGCCCGAACCATTGAAGATTGGCGTTTGCGGGTAGGGGCACAGCGCCAGAGTGCGATCCACCGCGCCGCTGGTCAGATGCGAAGCGATAATTTTTTCCGGCGCGACGTCATCTTCCACCCAGCGATCGAGAGCCATCACAATGTCATGTTGCGCGTCAAGTTGGGGAGGAAGTCCCTGGTTTGGGCCGCCAAACACGTTGGGGCCGGGCCCGTTGCCGCAATGATGCATGCCAGGGACCATGAACAGCCGCATGTAATCCATCACCGCGTAGGCGTTTGGCACGCCATCCACTTCCGCATGCCCTTTTGCCATTGTCTCGATCACGTCTTCGTAATATTCGATCGAACGGAGCGGCGTGATGGAATGGTCCGCCCAACCGTGATACATGATTAATTTTCCGCCATGCGCTTTGAATTCAGAGAGGTCGGGACTGGCATTATCCTGCGCGGCAGCGAGCGGCACGAGAGCTGACAGCGAAGAGTCGAATTTAAATTGTTTCACCAGATCAAAATCAGCGCCAAAAACAAACTGCCGCATAAAAATATCCGAAAGCGCCCACGTGGATGCGGGTTCCGCGGCATCTGTTCCCGTGCCCGTTAGAAACGCCTGATAGTCGTCCTCGTGGCCCGGAACAAATCCGGGATGCAGCTCCTGGCCCGCGGAATTTACAGGTCCCTCTAAAATCTTTTGCAAAGCACGCGCCTGTCCCGCCGTGAGGCAGCTCGGACCGTCGCCGGATGGGCAGACCATCATTTTTGGTTCGAATTTGCAGCGCGCGGGAGTCATCAGCAGGCCATTGATTGCGCCACCGCTTTCATGGCACGCGCTCATTGTGGCTTTCTCGATCACTGGAATTTTGGCTGGCGGAATCGGAGCCGGGGCAAGTGCCTGCGCGTTCCATGCGTATTGCATCATCAATTTCGTCCGATCGATCACCGGGTCGCCAGAAATGGCCGCATCGAAATCGTCGGGATAGCGCTGAATTTCCGCGAGCGCCATCTTTCCGCCATTGGAACAGCCAACGAAATAGGCGCGCCGCTCATGTTGGTTGTAAAACGCGCGAAGAATTTGTTTCCCTATTAACGTAACGACGTGCGTAGCGAGGAAGGCGTAGTTATTCTGCGCGTCCAGATTATTCAACGCCCAGTTTGCGTCTTTCGCTTCGTGCCCTGTATCCGAACCGGCCGCCGCGTAGCCCTCGGCGAGCGCCTGCGTCAGCTTGGGAATCACGCCATTATAGCCGCCACCTCCGGCGACAAAATATTTTCCATTCCATTTTGACGTCGGCAGGGAAACTTCGAAGAGAATCGTGGAATGAGGGAGATTGTGAATGCTGCCCAGAACTTTGCAGTACTCCGGAATCATTCCTTGCGCGGCAATGACCGTCGCGGACGTAATTTTGGTGTCCTTCAGCTCGAGGCCGGTGAGGCTCGCACAATCGGTCGCGCGCGCAGGGGCGACGTTGCTGGCAAGCGCAATCGCAAGTCCCAGCACATATGCCGCAAGCGAAAGGATTGATTGGGGACGTGATTTGATTGCATGGCGAAGAGATATTGCATCGTGAAAAATTCCGTTACCGTTCATATCTCCCCTGCGATCTGAACTGGAATCTTTTGAGATTTTTTTCTGCCCTTCAATCGAGCGTTAATTTATACCCCACCGTCACGATGTGCAATCTATTAAGCAGGCCTTGCCTTGCGCCGAAAAAGTGCGAGAATGCAGCAACTCGAGTAACGCATTCAGGAGGAGCCATGAGAATCTTACGCCTCACATTCTTCGTTCTGCTCGCTGCTGCGGCAGTGCTGAACGCCAGCGCAACGCGGGCGGCCATGAAAACGCAATGGATTGACTACAAGCAGGGCAACGCGGTGCTGTCCGGTTATCTCGTCTATGACGACGGAGTCCAAGGCCGCCGCCCCGGGGTGCTCATGATCCATGACCGGTCCGGTTTTTCAGCAGGCACTCTAGCGGACGCCGACATGATTTCCAGGCTCGGGTATGTAGTTTTTGCCGAAGATATTTTCGGGAAAGGCATCGTCCCCAAAACTGTTCCTGAAATGACGGACACGATCGCGATTTACGATAAAGACCGTGCGCTGATGCGGGCTCGCGCGCTGGCCGGGCTCGATGTCCTGAAGTCGCAGCCGATGGTCGATCCCGCGAAGCTTGCGTCGGTGGGCTACTGCTTTGGCGGCACGACTGGAATGGAATTGATCGAAACAGGTGCACCGCTCCTCGGCTTCGTCTCCGTGCATGGCGCGTTTCGCAACTTCACGCCGGAAGCCGCGAAAAATATCAAGGGCCGCGTCCTGATTCTGCATGGCGCGGAGGATCCGGTTGCGCCTATGGAAGAACTTAACAACGTCATTTCGCAGTTGCGCGGAGCCAAAATCGATTTTGAGGTTAACCTCTACAGCGGCGCCGCGCACGCGTTCACGAAGCCGCAAAATCCCTCCGAGGTTCGCGCCGACGATGAATACAAAGTGGCGATGACGCGCTTCCTCAAAGATTTATTAGCGCACTAAACTAATTTGAGGGATTGCAATATCGCAGCGCGGCGAATCTTGGCTGCGGATTTGCTTTGTCATCCGTCAGGGTGAGTATGAAAAACCGGTCGTACTCGGTGTGGCCGATTGGGGTAATGGCAGGCGCGCCCAGGGCTTGCATTATTTTTGGCAGGGTCATGTCATGCCAGACCACCAGGACATGCGAAGCTTTGCTTGCGCGGATGGCTTCGACCAGTTGATCCGGAGTGCTCAAAGGAATGGCGGTCGGCTTCAGGTGCAGCTTATCCGCAAGGGGGGCGGCCGTTTGCTGCGTGCGCTGGAGGTCGGAAACAAAAATTTCGTCGATGTGTGAGTCAGAAAGCGTGTTCGCCAGGCATTTCGCGCGGCGGTGTCCGGCATCGCTGAGTGGAGCATCCGTGTCGTCGGAAACTTTATCGGCGTGGCGCACAAAAAAAATGGTGCGCACGTTTTGAGCGTGCGCACCTTGAGCGTACATCAATGCGAAGAGAAGGGAGATTCGCCCAATCCTCGCGAGCGATCTCATGAAGAGCTTGCCTCCATAGTTCCCTTCCAATTCCAATTTCGAGAACGAACTACCGCAAAAGCTATCATGTTTCCGTGACAGCAGCACGAAGAGGTTTGCCTCTCGGTCCGAAACATCGGACCGAGAGGCATTCCTAAAGTGGCCCTATGGCCGCTTTTCGCGCTCTGGAGACCACCGGAACCCGGCTGAAATCGTGGGTTGGTAGAATTCCCGCTGAACCTGGTATTGAGGGCTGCCCTGGTAAAAGCCGAAGACCTCGTTGTTCAGGTTCATGCCGTACATGACGAAGGTAAATCCGCGAGCGAGTCGAATGGTGCCTTCCGCATCCACCTGAAAGTGAGTATAGAAGTATTGATCGCTCAACGGCCCGTCGATGCCGCCAGCCTTTCCGTCCTGGTAGCCGTAGGAAGCAATATTGGCTTGATTGTAGGAGAGACCGACGCGAACGGAAAATCTTCCCATATCGTACGTTGGGCTGATATTCCAGGTATTCGGGGCGTTGCGAAGAAGCCTGGGATGATCCGAGCGCCCCGGTATTCCGCTGGTGCGTGAGGCTACATAGCTGTAGTTCGCCGAGATTCCAAGCCCCTTTAGCTTGCCGGGGAGAAATGACAGGTGCTGAAGATATGCCAATTCGATTCCGTTCAGCCAGGCACTACCGGCATTAATCGGCTGAGTGGCGAGGAACGTCTGTGGCGGTATGACAGGATTCGGCGAAAAATTGTTAATTAGGAACTGATTTTGCACGATCGGGTTGGTCAGATTCTTGTAAAAATAACCCACCGAGACCATGCCAAATGAGTTGAGATAGTGCTCGACCAGAAGGTCGATGCTGTCAGCAGTTTCGGCTTTCAGATTTGGGTTTCCCAGGGTCACAGTGTTTTGCTGAATTCCCGGGCTTCCGACCGTGGTATACGTCACAGCTTGGGCAATGTCCGCCGGGTCAGGCCGTGAAAGACCGCGGGAGTAGGAAACACGGAAGTTAGTGCTCTGGGTAATGGCATACCGAATCGCTGCACTGGGCAGGACCGAAAGGTAAGACCCATTGGCCTTGAAGGAGAGGGACGGGATTACAGGGGGTACAGCGGTCGGATCGCCCGTGACAAAACTGACCGTCGAAAGACTAGTTCCTTCAAAGCGAACGCCTCCGACCAGGCGCAACTTGCTGGTTAGATCCACGGTATTCATCACATATCCTGAGGAAACTTTTTCCACAAGATCGTAACTGGACGGGTCGGCGCCCTGGCTGCTGGCGGTAGTAAATTCACTGGAATTGGCATTGGCGAAGTTAAGTACGTCTTGAAACGCGGGATTCGGACCGAGCGGATAGGCGCCGCCATAGTAATTGTTATTTGTCAGGGTGCTTGGAAACTGGGAAACCGGAATGGAAACTCCGGAATTGGGGGTCATCGTAACCGTGTAGGCGTTGTCAAATTTGTGGGCGTTGCGAAACTTGCCCCCAAATTCAAATGTGGCCGGATGAGACCCGATGTGATAACGCTTGGCCATCTCGCCATCGAATTGCAAATTGAGCTGAGCGGTTAGCCCGTGATTAATGGTCATGTTTTTCAAGGCATACGCTGAAGTATCGAAGGCTTCCGTGAAGCACACGGGAGTGAATTGCGGCACGTAAAAGCTCGTTGTTAGCGCGGGAGAAAATTGGCAGGAGCTGCTGGGCAGCGTGGAATTGAAGCTGGCCAAGCCATCCCCCTGGTTGATCAGACTTGCACGGCCCGCGGAGAGGTTCCACGAAACCAGGATGGTGTTGAAGTCATGTCTTCCGCCAACCAAAACACTGCCAACGGAAATATCCGGCCGCCGAATTTGGGTGCCGAAACTTGGCGTTCCCCCATTGCCATTCAGCGTTGTAACGCCCGGCGTGTTGTCGTTAATGCCGTAGTCAAAGCGGGAACCGTAGTTCTTGAAATTAGAAAATAATCCGTGGGCGTAGAGATTGGATCCTTCCGAAAGCTTATAGTCCATGCTCCCGGCCAAACCCCAACGGCTGCGATAGTAACGGTATTCGCGCATGTCCGCGGTATCGAAAAAGCGCTCGGTGCCTCCACCGGGAAGAGTGGCGATATCCGGTGTGGGCTCCACGTCATCAATGCCGCGGCCTGTCCAATCATAACTGCCGCCGATCAACGCTCCGAATCGCTTCTGACTGCCGAATCGCTGACCGATGGTGCCAGTCGTCTCGACCTGCTCGCGCCCTCCCAGGATCGGCATATACCCGCCCATGCCGCTTAGTGCTATCGTGGGCTGGTCGGTAGCCGATTTGGTTATGAGGTTAATGGAGCCGCCGATTCCGTCTCCATCCATGTTCGGCAAAAGAGTTTTGTTGATTTCCACGGACTCGACGATGTCGGCCGGGATGGAATCGAATTTGATCTGGCGAACGCCTGCCTCCGGTGACGGAACGTTCATTCCATCGATCAAGGTGTTAGTCAGGCGCGGTTCGAGTCCGCGAACCTGCACGTATTTGCCTTCGCCTTCATCGCGTTCCAGCGTTACGCTTGGCAACCGGCCGAGGGCATCCGCCATGTTGGCGTTGGGCAAGCTGCGGATTACCTCCGCGGGCAACACTTGAATGATATTGTCGGCAGTGCGCTCGACGTTGATTGCTTCCGCCTCACCGACCACGCGATCCGCGGTAACTACCAATTGGTTGGTCACGCCGGCAACACTCAGTACGGCGTCCGTGCTTGCCGTCTGCCCGGCGGTAACTTTCAATGTCGTTGTGAAATTCGCGAGACCTACGTAGGAGATCGTGAGCGTGTAATCGCCTGCGGCGACGTCTGTGAACCGGAATTGTCCCTGATCGTCGGTCACAGCTCTCTTGCCCGTCGGATCGACTTCAACGAGAGCGCCCTTCAGCACGCCGTTGCTTGAATCTTTTACTGTTCCAGCAATGAAACCCTTGCTCTCTTGTGCGAACGTCGGGCGCAATCCGAGCACGTTCGATAAAAATGTAAACAACAAGAGGAAATAAATACCCCTTCTCATGTTTCACTCCTCCATTTGTAGTGGTTGCTAGCGGTTTCCCCGGGTTTGAATGCGTACTAAGATGCAATTAGATATAAATCTACTTAATACAGTGTACTTTTCTTAAGACAACGAACTGACAATCGCCCCACGCTCAAACCCCGCGCTCCGAAACAGGGCTTGAAAGCGAGTTTTAAAGTAGTGTGAAAATATGAACGGTGTGTTACGAAATAGTGAAAAGCAAATTAAGGCATTCATTACCTTGTTGGAAATACCCAGCGCTGTGAAATTAAGTTCCGCTATTCATTTCAATTCTTTTTCTTCGACCTGTCACAATTCGGGTCACGCAACAGTGCCGATCCAAGCCTGATTTAAAGATTAGAGCGATTCGTCAAAGAGATTTTGACGTCGACTTTTCTTCACTTTTTCTTGGCTTTTCCTGTTTTTCTTACTTTTGTTCGTGGATTGAATCCCAAAGCCTGCTTTCTTTGCGAGCTTGCAAGTGCCGGGCTGATGCGCTGGAAGTTACCCTATTGTTACAACCGTATTGCTATTGTATGAATATTGTGTGAATAATTGGCCTTGAGGCCGGGTTTGGCAGTTCAAGTTGGTTGCCACGATGAATAGGCTTCGGATAGGTTCGTTGTTGGCGGCATGCCTATGTATGCCGCATGTTTCGAGCGCACAATCGCCCACGCCACGCGCCGTTGTATCCGTCAGAGAGTTGAGTATCCCCCCCAAAGCTGTTCGCGAATTCCAGAAGGGTATCGATTGCCTGAAAAAAGAAGATGCCAGCGGTAGCCTGCCTCACTTTGAACAGGCCATCGCCAATTTCGGCAATTATTACGAAGCTTATTTTGAGATTGGAATTGCGGATTTGAAATTGTCTCGCATTGCCGATGCCGAGCAAGCCCTGCGCAAGTCCGTCGAAATGAGTGCCGGGCATTACGCGGACCCGCTCTTCGCACTGGGAGGGCTGCTCATCCAGCAAAACAAATTCAGCGAGGGCGAAAAAGTTCTCAGAGAGGCATTGGATCTAAACCCGACTTCCTGGGCGGGAAATTATTGCCTGGGCTGGGCATTATTCGGTTTGAATCGTTTTCAGGAGGCTGAGAAAAGCGTCCGCGAAGCGATTCGCTGGAAGGCCGATTCGGCTGACTCTTATTTACTGCTCGCGGAAATTCATGGGCACCTGCATGACTATTCAACGCTGCTGCAGGACCTGGACGCGTACGTGAAGCTTGAACCGAACGGTCCCATGAATGACAAAGTCCGTTCCATGCGGGACAAAGCAGAGCAAGGCATCCTGGAATCACAGAACACTGCTGCCAGCCTCCAACCCGGGCTTTGAACCTTGGCAGAGAGTCATCTCCGCTCAGTTCGAGTTGTTTCCGCGCTTTCTGAATAACTCCAAGATCAGATAAATCACCACTGCAATATTCAATAAAAGTACGATCGCGCTTGCCGCACTCATGTGTCTCGCGACTTCATAGATTTCGAGCGGTATAAAGGAAGAAGTCGTAATAATCGTGAAATATTCAGCCCACCGCTTTCCAAGGAACAAGCCTGTGCCCTCGGTGAGATCCATCGCTGCGTAGAAGAAGGTACCCACGCTCAGTTCTCTCAATTTCCTGGGATCAAGGGTCAATACTTTTGCCAGCAGACGGTGGAGGTAGCGATTGTTGGGATCGACACGGAAAAGATCAGCCCAGTGTTCCACTTCCAAGGCCAAGTCCTTGTGCAGCAACTTCAATGCACCGATGCCCACCGCAAGCAGAACGAGTCCTTTGAACAGTTTAAAGGCCGCGATTAATCGCACTCCGCCAGAAACGTTTACAGTGCTTGCTCTTTTCTTTCTTTGCTTTTGCCGTTGGGAAGCCACGAGGTCGATTCCGATTATACAGTTGAAGACGCCTTCACGCAGCCTCGCAGGTTCGCAATTGCAAAAAAAAAAGCGAGGGCCCTCCCTGTCATAGCGAGCAAAGTCGCCCTCTCCATCCCGAAGATCGCGGTTCACCGAGAACGTTAAACGTGAACGAGATGGAGAGGCCGCTACAAAACCGCAGTGCCTTGCAGTTGCTTTCGTAGAGGTCGATCGTCTTTTCGGGCGGGCAGCCTTTTTGCGCAGCAGCGCAAAATTCAAAATGATGCACTACTCTCTTTCCTAGTCGATGGAATGGACGCCGGAGTCGTGATATATAGTTGGTTCGGCTCCCGACCTAATCCACAAATTTTGTAGAAAATTGAAAGGCGGCAAGTCAATGAGATTGCTATTCCGCGGATTGGCCGTTTTTTCGTTTAGCGCCATCGCACTGTGGAGCGTGCTGGCCTTTGCACAACCGCAGAATCCGCTTCCGGCCGCGTCCAAGGCTCCGCTCTACAACACAGCCAAACAAAAGCTGCTGGATGGCAAACAGGTTTTCAGCTTCACGCAAGCGACATTTGACGTGGATGGATATTGCGAAAAGGCGAAGCACTACGATTTCACCTGGTTTGAGATGCAGCACAGCACGCTCGAATTTAAGGACATCGAAAAAATGATCGCCGCGTGTCCGCATGCGGGCGCGACTCCGATGATTCGTTTGCCTGACGCTCAGGAATGGCACATCCAGCACACGACGGATATCGGCGCGCTCGGCGTCATTGTTCCAACGGTTGATGATGTGGATAGGGCGAGGGAGGCGGCGAAGTGGTCGCGGTACCCACCGACGGGGCGGCGCAGCGCAGGCGCGGGGCAGGCCGCGATCTTGTGGGGGATTAACGGGATTAATTACTGCCAGACCATCAATGACAACATGCTGGTGGTGATCATGATCGAAACGCCAACGGGAGTTGCGAATGCCTATGACATCGCATCCGTACCCGGCATAGACGTGGTAATCATTGGCAACAATGACCTCAGCTCGTTTTCCGGCTTCTCACAAACCGACGACCGTTACCACCAACTCGTACAGAAAGTTCATGACGACACGCTTAGAGCCGGCAAGATTTTCGGCCAGGCGAACGCCATGTATGCGAAGGGTCCTTACAGTAAGGATGGATTTTTCTTCCAGAACGGTCCGTCGAATGATGGATGGACGCCTCCCGATAGCAAAGGTCCAGGCGGCGTAAATACCAGCGCTCCGCCGAAGGGTGAATAGCGAAAGAACTGGCTAGACAGGTCGCGGAAAACTCACCATTTCTGTCATTCCGAGCGAAGCGAGGAATCTCTCTTCGATTTGGCTATAGAAAAACAATGAAAGAGAGATTCCTCGCTCCGCTCGAAATGACAGAATAGTGGATTTTTTCCGCAGGCTTATAGAAACCCTTTCTTCAGCCAGAGTTTTTGTGAACGACCGCGAACTGAAACCGCACCCGATATTTTTTTGGCGTGTCTTTATACACTCGTAATCAGCGGGCGTTGTCCCTTCTATTTATTTAAAACTTTCAAAATGCTTGCGGTCACGGCATCCGGATCGCTCGTTCCCTCCACTTCGTGCAGAACGCCCTTAGCGGCGTAGTAATCGATCAGTGGACGAGTGTGACGCTCATATGTGCAGATTCGTTCGCGGACCACTTCCTCTGCATCGTCCGCGCGCTGCAGCAACTCACTGCCGTCCAGATCGCAAATTCCTGAGTGCTCCGGCGGATGCTCAATCAGGTTGTAAATATGCCCGCACTTATTGCAGATTCTTCGGTTGATCAACCGGCGCACGAGCAGTTCCGCCTTTACAGCAAAATTCAGCACCGTCGCGGCTTTGGATTTGTGTGGTACGCATATTTCTTCCAATCCTTGCGCCTGGCGTAGGGTTCGCGGAAACCCATCCAGGATGAAACCATTTTTGCAATCGGGCTGCGCGATGCGCTCTTTCACCATGCCGAGAACAATTTCGTCCGGAACGAGTTCGCCCCGGTTAATCAGCGGCTTTGCTTTTTTCGCAAGCTCCGTGTCGCGATAAATGTTGTCGCGCAACATATCGCCTGTGGACAAATGCTTTAGTCCGCATTGTCCGGCAATGCGCTGCGCTTGCGTTCCCTTTCCCGCCCCCGGAGGGCCGAGCAGAATAACTGTGCGCGGCTGAAACCAGGTACTTTTAAATCTTGGAGTTCTAAATTTTCCTTGAGCACTTCTCAGATTTTGAAAATCGAGACTGTTCAAAGATTTTCTCCTAAGTGGGCTCTGAGTGGCGACCTGTTGCCTCCATGTTCTCAATCGAAACACCTCGCCTCAATGGTTCTGACGAATCAAAATTTTGAGTACCCTGTGGCTAGTACTCCCTATCCCAACTCTTTTAATGACAGCCACTTATGCCGATATAGAGGGCCACGGATATATCGATGACTTCTTGCACGTGCTAACATTGAGGCGAATCAAGGATGAAATTTTTCACGGAAATTGGAAGGGAGACAGTCCATCAGTGATTCTCGAGATGATCAATCGCACGACGGATTATTTCGCACTGCGCTTCCCACTCTGTGTAGCGCTGCGTGCCGACGACGATGGTCTTTGGCACCAATTCCAAGCGAGACATCGCGGCAGATAGCTCCTCCGTAGTCCGCAGAAGCTCTCGGAAATCGCCTAACTCAAAACCCGAAGGGATCTCAGGAAAGGGAGCGACGATTTGACGCCGCAAATATTCAGCCGTTTTACCAAATAATATAATTCCGAGTGATAAGCTGCGGCGGAATAGAAGATCCGCGCGCTTCGCGTCCTCCGTTCCGAATGGCCGCCGTTGGATCAACGCATCGAATTCTTCCTCTTCCATCGCGATTTTCCTCTCCCCCCTGTCGGCGCATCCTAGAACATCAGAAAAATAAGCACAACAATCCTCATTCTTAAACTGATTCTTCCTCGAAGTCAGGCGATTACAATCGAACGGGGAACGGACGCAATGGCTGGAAATAGTAAATCAAATCCATTCATCAAATGATCTGTTTCGGTTGGTTGCAACGCGAAGTATCCCGCCAGCATCCTACGAACAGGTTTAGAGAACTTTCGGTGGTTTAGTCTTAATCATGAGAACCGCCTGGGCTGCAATGGTTTGGCATGCCAAGTTATCAGAAATTGATCCAAGGAATGATATTCAGCTTTGTGTTCGCCGCGCTTTGCTTCGGCACGCCTTCGGCGATGGCTCAGCAACAGCAACCCGAGCAACAACTCCCACAGCAATCGCAACCGGCACCGCAGCAAGTTGAAAGTTCGGAGACGGTTCGCCCGTCAGCCCCCCAGCAGACCGCAGACCAGAGCAATGAAGGGCAAAAGGGTTCGCGCGTATTCGGCATTATGCCGAACCAACTTACCGTCGAGGGCGCGAAAAACGTTACTCCGATTTCGGCGGGCAGAAAATTCAAGTTGGTGGCCGAGGGCGCATTCGATCCCTACGAATTCGTTGTTGTGGGGGTGCTTGCCGGAATCGGCCAGGCGACCAATGACTCCCCTTCCTGGGGACAAGGCGCGAAAGGGTTCGGCATACGATATGGCACCGATTTCGGCGATCAAATCATCGGCAATTTCATGGTGGGAGCGGTTCTTCCTTCCATATTCCATCAGGACCCGCGCTACTTCCAATTGGGGAAAGGAAGCTTCTGGCACAGGTTCGGCTACGCGCTCAGCCGAGTCGCAATCACGCGCGGCGATTCCGGAAAAACGCAATTTAACGTATCCGAAATCGCGGGGAACGGAATCGCCGGAGTCATTTCCAATACGTATCATCCCCCTTCCGATCGCACCATTGAGCAGACTGGGGAAACCTGGGGGACTCAGATTGGGGTGGATGCGATCGGCTTCGAGTTGAAAGAGTTCTGGCCAGACATCCGGCGTAAATTTTTCAAGAAGAAATAGTTTTAATTAGATGTAGCGAACAGCAATCGCTTCAATTTGAGAAATGCATGATTGTACCGACGATCACAACGCCTACGGCTGTGCCCATAAAGAGCAACGGCACAAGAACCCAGGGGAGAACGCGGCTGCGCGGCTTCCAGCGCGAAAACATGTGCAACGCAAACAGAAGAGGCACTCCGCCCGTTAACGCCAGCTGGTAAATTACGGCGACATCGTCCATCACGACCTGGACATCGCCGTTGTGAAGCGCGCTTCGTCCGAATTGCCGGAACATTTCGATCGCCCAGAAATTACCTCGTGAGAAAAACCATACCTGCGGCAAAACAATCAGACCGGCTAGCGCGGCCTTCGCGGATGGATGCCAACGCGACATGGCCAGAAAATCCAGCACGTTTCTATAAAAGCCATTCGGCGCCGAAGGAAGTTTGAGACAGGCCCGCAAAAAGTAGACTTGAACAACTACGCTGATCAGGCTGCCAACTTCCGCCACAAGGGCCAATGGCATGGCCTCGCCATAGATGAGCCGCGGAATTTGCAAGAGGAAAGCCAGGGCGACGCTGCCCGCCGCTGGAATCCCCAATAAAGTTGCCGGCAGGAGGAAGGGCGATGCCTCTTCCAACTGGGATGGTTTCGCCTGCGCAGTTTCTACTTTAATGACCATTCGGGTGTGCGACCTGTTCCTAGACTAACCCAATAGAGAGAACAGACCGGCTTTGTGTGCCCGAGTTGTATCCAATGGCGTACTCCGGGTGTAATGGCTTTCGTCCTGTGGATTCCAACGCGGATTCGAGTTAACTATTTACATCTGACCGCACTTGTCTTCGGTGCAGGCCAGAAAAAATTCAGGCTCACGTATGAGAGTAAACAGAAAGCGCTCTACCGCAGAAAATTGCACTTCACGTTCAAGACTGCCCCGCGAGTGGCGAAATAAGACAGCCCACTGCGGGAGCGGTGGGGATTTACACCAACACAAGCGTTAGCCCCGTAGGGGCGGCACAAAGGCCAAATCAATATGCCGCCCTACGGGGCTTTATGAATTCCGCCGTAATTTCCCACCGTTGAAACGATGGGCTACGTTATGTCGTCCCTCCGGGACTCCGGACCATCGGGCCAATGTGCCGTAAACACAAGAATCGAAAATGCTCTAAAAAAGGTATTGCTCGCACAAACATCAGGTCAGAGCTTAAGAAGGCGCGCGGCGTTTTCACCGAGGATCATTTTTCGTTGCGCGGAAGTCATGTTCACCTCGTCGAGCGCGTGCACGGGCTGGTCGTAGCCCATGTCCAGGCAATAGTCGCTTCCGATCATGATGCGATCGGCGCCCACTTCGCTGATCACAAACTCCATGACGGATTTCGAATGGACGATCGTGTCGTACATGAAGCGGTCCAGATATTTGCTGGGAACCTGAGGCATTTTTAACTTTTCGATTTCCGGCCGCACTTTTGCGCCGTGATCGATGCGCCCCATAAGCATCAGCAATACGCCACCGCCGTGCGGCAACGTAAAGCGCAGCTTGGGATGACGATCGAGCACGCCGCCGAAAATCAGGCGACAAGCGGCAATGGTCGTGTCGATCGGAAAACCGATCAAATTTCCAAGAGAATATGGAGCGATGCGCGCGCCTCCGGCCACTTGCAATGGATGCAGAAAAACCGGAAGGTCCAGCGCCTCAATGCGCGCAAAAATGGGCTCGAACAATGGATCGTCGAGATCGCGATTATTGATGTTCGTTCCCATATAGACCCCGCGCAGCCCGGGCAATTTGCAGGCGCGATTCAGTTCATCGATGGCGCGATCCGGAAACAGCATGGGAAGCGTCAGGAGTCCGAAGAGCCGCCTGGGATATTCCACGTGCGCGGCGCTGGCCGCATCGTTCCAGGCGCTGGCCAATTTGTGCGAGACTTCTTCGTCTCCCCAATGCGCCATCGGCCCGGTGAGCGACATGGCCTGCACCGCGGTTCCCTGCGCGTCCATGTCCGCGATTCTCATTTTCAAATCCACGGAGCGGTAAGGCAGCGGTCCTTGAAAGCGCACTTCCGTCTTGATGTAAAAGCCTTCTTCCGCCGCGCGATATTCCACACCAAACTTCGGTCCGTATTCAGCAAGCACGTCGAGGTAAGCTTGCGGAAAAAAATGTGCATGAACATCCACCGGACGCACAAGAGCCTTATCGTCGTTCGCCATGATCCCGATTCTCCCCAAATTGTAAGATCAATTTTAAAATGAATAATCGAAGCGCAAGCAAAGCGGAAACCAATCCATTCAAATCTCAAAAAGTTTTTGTAGCGCTCGCCTTCAGGCGAGCATTGTGGCACAAGCTACGGCAAATAATCGAAGACCATCAGATGCGCCTCTTCGATCACCAGATCCGAAAGCATGGAAGTTTGCCAGCCAGCGGCCTTGTCTTTCTTCGTCACTCCTGTCGCGATATTCAATTCTTTCAGCAAATCCGCTTGCAAATCCTCCGTCCCGTGACGCGCGGTAATCACGTAATGCCTCGGCACAGCAGAGTAAAACCGCTTCAGCTCTGGGACCCACAGCCCAGTTTTGGAGATCGCGCCGGTCGGCACTTTTCCGAGCATCTCAAAATGATTCGCGTCCATCTCTTTGAATACGGCAACGGTGCCCGTGGTCCCCATGAAATAAATGCGCTGCGTTGGAGCGTCATATTGCAGATCGTCAGCGCCGCCGATACTGTCCAGCACTTGCACCACTTTGCCGGAATCGGTATCCATGACCACCAGTTTTCCTGGCTCGTGCTGGTGCCCGCCGCCAATATTTCCGGTATGCGCGATGGTTCTGCTCCCTACAAATAGCCGGTGATGCGCTGCGTCAACTGCCGCCGTATGCGGAACCGGCCCTCCGGTGATCGGCCACTGCGCAATCACGGCGCGCTTTTCAAGGTCCACCACCGCGACGTGGCTTTCGCCATCCACAATATCTCCCATGGCCACATACAATCTTCTCCCCGATGGCTCGATGGCGATGCCCGCGGGATCGCCACCGGGCAGCTTAATGCTCCCCACCAGCTTGGCGGTTCTCGTGTCGACGATATCAAGCGAGGCATTGTTCGATCCGTGGTCGCCGCTGCCGCCAAAATCTTCAAACACTTCCACGCAGGCATAAAGCAAGTGAGTAGCTGGATCGTACGCACCGTTATCCGCGCCTCGGTTTGGATCGCCGAAGCCGGACAATTTTACGGTCTTTGTTACTTCATAGTTGGTCCCGCTAATGGCGACAACGCTGCTGTTGGCCAGCTCCAACCAAATTTCATTGGTCTCAGGCAAATAGAATGACCGCTTGGGCATGTCCGCAAGACCTTTCGTCTCGTGAATCATTTTCCCCGCGCGCAGATCCACGGAGAGCAGACTCTTCGCGGCTTCCCCGGAAATAAACAGGCGCTGCCCTTTCACGTCCGCCGCGAGATGGTCCATATATCCGTCGCCCGGCAAGGGAATCGTTTCTTCCAGCCGCAAAAGCCCGGACATATGGGTCATGGGCAACTGCTGGCCCGTGGTGTACTGCGCCCGGGCATCCGCGGCAATGAACAGCGACAGAGCAGCCAAAATGGCGAGATACATTTTCATTTTCTGTCTCCTGAACTAAAAAACTTTCACCCGCCACTTAAGTGAGGAAGTAATTTCTCACCGAAACTGGCCCTTTTTCAATATATCGCCAATCAAGCCACACTCACGCAAAATCCCACGTTGCGCGCATCTTCGAATGGATAATGTTGGGATTATATAGCCTGATATCGTTGGCGAGTTCGATGAAATTCTAAATATTCAGAGAGGAAATTAACTGCAGAAGAGTTCCGTGTCGAACAAATGGAAATAAATCTTTCATGGAGCAGAAATGAATATCGAAAAGGAAAAGAGGAAAAGGGCGTTTGCCCTTCTCCTCTTGCCGGTCGATGGGAACTGCGGCGTGACACGAATCGTATAATTGGAAATCAGGCCGTTCGAATCGGCGCAGGTGGAATCGGCATGAGCCCTGCCGTCCCCTGTATTTCATTCCTAGGGCTCCTAAGCGAATAGAATGCGGGATTTGCCGTATTCTCGCCCGCTGCCCCACTGCTCTAAGGTGGCCGAGGTTTGCAGGAGTACCTATGAAATATCCTGAGTAATTAACATTCCCCGGTAGAAAAGGAGTCACCATGTTTGGAAAAGTGAAATCGTTTCGAGAGCTGTTTGAAATTGAGCTTTACTATGCGTACGATTGTGAGCAGAAGCTTGTGGAGAAGGGCCTGCCCGCGATGATCGAGGCTGCCAGTTCCCCACAGTTGCAGACTGCTCTTAAGCAACATCTGGAAGAAACTCGCAATCAAGTACGCAGGCTGGAGCAAGTGTTTGGCAGCATCGGCGTAGAACCGGAAACGAAGGACAACGACGTTCTTGACGAATTAATGAACGCCGCGGAAGACTCTGTCTCGAATATTGACAAATCCCCGCTCCGCGACGCCGCACTGATCGTCAACGGCAACATGGTGGAACACTTTGAAATCGCCACCTATGGCACACTGGCGGCATTTGCCAGGAATTTGGGTCTTCAAAAAGTTGTCAGCCTTCTGGAGCAAACACTGGAAGAAGAGAAAAAGGCGGACGCCAAACTGACGCAGCTGGGCGAAAGCATGAATCAGGTGGCTGCAAAACGCCAGACGGCCTGAGGCTCGAATCAATCCCCATTTCAATATTGCATTTTGGCAAAGATCAAGACGCACCGCGAGGTAACAACATGCCGACAAAACGAAAGAGCAAGGCAATGAGCAAAAAAAAGACTGGAACCAGCAGCCTCAAGCGGAAAACAGTCAAGCGAGATCCTATTCAGAGCAAAACACTCAGAAGTACTCTGGACCCCACCCGTAAAAAAGAGATTTCAGAAACACCACCGGAAGCAGAAACGTCTCAAATGGAAATATCCGCGGGAGATCTGGAAGGCCTTGAGACCGACGACAATGAGGATTTTGAAAGCGTAGCCGAACTTGCGGATGAGGGCCAGGATTTGGAAGCAGAAGAAGTTGAGGCGGTTGAAAGAACGCCCAATGCGGATCAGGGAGATCTTAAGCCGCGCAAAGCTCCGAATCGGTCCGGAAAATTTTCGGATCGCAATCGCATCTGAAGCCTGTCCGGTAACGAAAAATAGGGTCCGATTATTCTCGGTGTGTTTTACGGCCGAAATTAATCTGGAGAAAAGCCGGAACAGAACAAGAAAATTAGTTTGTTATTAATGATACGTCGGCGGGTTGCAAATCTAACTTTGAGTCAGGCGCTCAAGGCCAGCCTTGTCTTTGAGTGTCAGCGTCGATCCCTTAACGATTACGAGGTTTTTCTTCCTGAAGCTCGATAGCACTCGCGTCACGGTTTCCCGCGACGTTCCAATCATCTGAGCTATTTCTTCATGCGTAAGCGTTAGCTTCGCTTTGACGACGCCTTTTTCCTCTTTCTGATTCGCGGTCATGTCCAGTACAAACCGGGCCATCTTCTCTTCCGCGGAATGGGAGAGACCGATCGTGCGCATTTCGGCAAGCGCCGTGTGGTACGTCTGGCCCAATTGTTGCGCAACGCGCAACGCAACTTCCCCGTTCTCGCGTAAAAAATTGAGAAAATCATTCGCGGAAACAAAGTTTGCCTGGCTCGGCTCGACCACTTCGGCCGTCAATTCATAGGGCATTCCGGTGACCGTCGAAGGCAAGCCCAAAACCTCTCCCGGCTCCGACAGCCTGGCGATTAACGTTTTTCCGTCGATCGACGTCGTATAAAGTTTCACGCGCCCTGCACACAGGATGAAAACTCCCCTCCCGTCCTGCCCCTCTACGAACAATGTTGCTCCTTTGGGGTAGGACGAAGCAGACGTGATGTTCGCGAGGCGCTGTACGGAAGCTGGAGAAAGATTGCAAAATAAGCGATCTTCGCGGTGAGGGCAAGTCAGACAGCTCTCAATTATTTCGAGGCCATAAGGGGCGCGCATAGGCTGCGATTCTAGCGTATGCCCTTTCCCTCGCGAAACCAAATGAAAACGGCCTACCTGTGCTGAATGATTTTCTGACATGACTTTTGCTCTCTGCTGACGCTCAAGACGTTCTTTCCGTTCTTAATGGATGAAACTCGACTGTTTTTTGTTTTGTAATTCCTTGAAAGATCCGGCCGTTGGTTTTTCACCCCCGCTATTCCAATTGAATCTGAGCACTTCGCCGCTGGTCAGATCAATCGCATAGAATTCATTCGCTGATTCCCTGGCCCAATCCATTGCTTTTTGCTGCGCCGTCCTCGCTCCCATGGCCGAATCTCTCCAGAGAGATGAATGGTCCGGAAATTTCTCAAAAATTTCGTATAGATGCTTCATAACAAGCTCCAATTTGTACTTCTACAACTTCCCACGCAATATCATCCGAAATCGGAGCAAAGACGGCGGTAGCGCATGTCACACATGAATGTGATCTGAATCACAAAGTCGGCATTTCCTGGAAATATTCCATCGAATTTTCCGGCTATCGAGTTAAGTGGCGCCCTTGGCACCGCTGCGAACGAGTCCATGAGCGCCGACTGTGCTGCCATGGCTCCGTTGCGGGAATTCAGTTCAAGGTTAAAGGCTTTGCTCTCAACACTATAGCCATCGTAATCATGTCCCAACCGTTATGCGTCACGTCACAGCCTGATTTCTTAGTAATTTTAATCCGTGTTGGTTAATGCCAAACTTACAGTCAGTGCAGCGATTGCTGTCATACCACGTCGTTTCTGAAACCAAGCATCGTTAGAGAGGAACTGGTGAGTTACTTTGTCAGTATCAGATCCATTAATCCTCAATACTGAGCCTGGGAAAGTTACGAGCGAACCTGCTGCGGCTGGCCGCGGACTTGACTCCCGCAGTTTTATGCCGGTATTTCTCGGATGCCTGGTTGTCTTGGTCATGTCTGCCATCGTTTTTGCGATAACTGTCAAGAAGTTGGGGCATTGGTATTACCCCCTCGACGACACTTATATCGGCATGTCCCTTTCTAAGCACCTGGTTCAATTCGGCGTATGGGGAACGTCCACTAAGTTCGCTTCGGCCAGTTCTACTCCCGGATTTGCCGTCGTTTTGATGGTCATTTACAGGTTATTTGGTTTCAGCGAATACATCCCTTTAATCTTCGGCCTCGTTTGCGCTTTCTGCATTGTCTATGTTTCGGACCGGTTTATGCGCGGATCTGACATTTTCCTTCGGTCAGCCGTAACCGTCTCGGTTGCAGTGTTTGTGCCACTTTCGACGATGGTTCTCATTGGAATGGAGCACGCGCTACAGATTCTGCTTTGCCTGATCTTCCTTGAGTTGGTGCTTCCCTGCATCGTTGAAAAAACCGACCTGAATTGGAAGGTCCTTACATTTGCTGCGCTGATGGTTTCTGTTCGATATGAAGATTTGTTTGTCGCCGCAGGCGCATGTTTGTTGTTGCTCATTCAGCGGAGGTGGAAATCACTTGTACTTCTAACCGGTGCGGCCTTTTTCCCGGTGTTTGCCTTCGGCCTTTTCTTTCGAATGCACGGTGGCCAGTGGTTGCCCAATTCCGTGCTCTTGAAAGGCGGCCTTTCGATCTATCGACTTTACAGCCTGCTCATCTATGGTCCGCACATGATTCTTCCCATCGTGGTGTTCACAATGTTGGCTTGGCGCTACCGCAACCGATTCGATACCAAGGCAAAAGCCGCCGCGATAATTACTGCCACGGCGCTCTGGTTGCATTTTGCGATGGCGGGTTGGGGTTGGGTATATCGCTATGAAGCGTATCTGATCGCTTTGGCAGTTATAACTCTCGGAATGGAATTCGTCGAGAGGAGATTCTCGTTCGGCTTCGGTATTTTGATTATGTTCACGGCCGCGATCATGTGCATTCACACGATATATGCGACGTTCACGATACCTGGCAGATCGGGTGTGGTCTTTTCTCAGCAGTATCAAATGACGAAGCTAATCCTGGACATGCAAGTGCCAACCGCCGTAAACGATCTTGGTGCAAGTACGTACTTCACGGACGTGCCGATTTTGGACCTGGTGGGATTAGGAAGCCAGGATGCTTTTAAAGATCGCTATGAGAAAAAATACACGACAGATAACATCCGCGACCTTGTTAGCGCCCATCATGTCCAGGTTATCTGCGTTTATGATAAGTGGTTCAGCACGAAATATTTTGTCCCGTGGGGAGGCCCTCCACTGCCGTCGGAATATATTCTTATTGCCAAGCTCTACTCACCCGATCCCTACAGGTTCGCTTCCGATGACACGGTTAGCTATTATGCCGTACCAGGCGTCGAGCAAAAGTTGCGTACGGCACTGGAAAAACTTCAGACGACACTCCCCCGATGGGATTCGCTAACGTTTACGCCCCGCTAGGATTTTCTTTGCCTCAAACCCAGCGGTTTCTCCCAATTCACTGATAAATCTTTCGCGCATTCTTGCATCGACAGTGGACCAGGCCATGCCCACCACAATGCCTTTGTCCTGAATTTGATCGGGGCGATGCAGCCATTTTGACGATCAGTAAGTGTCTACTTTTGGTTGCACCTCCTGATAGTTTCAAACTCGTTTCGGTTGCAGCAAGCTCAATTCACTGAAGGAATTCGCCCGTAAGTTATTCAAAATAGGCACATGCCGTTGGCCGCTGAATTGCAATCCCAAAGGGAGAGCTTAGAGTTCATGAGGCTGAAACTGTGTCCAGCGCCATTGATATTGAGGGGTGCGTCGCAGAGCAACAGAAGGTAGTACCTTCTATCGCCAAACCCCAATTATCCTCTCCGCTGAACTTCACGCGGAGAATTACGGAACTCGACGGCTACCGCGGCATGGCCGTTGCGATTGCCTTGTTCTTTCATTACATCAGACATGGGATTATTGTTCGTCCGCCCCACCTTCTGGGGTATCTTTACACGACAACACCCCTCATTTGGTCCGGCATGGAATTGTTCTTTATTCTCTCCGGATTTCTGATTACGGGAATTCTTCTTGACAGTCGTCAGTCACCGAATTACTTCAAGACCTACTATATTCGCCGTGCCTGCCGCATCCTGCCTTTGTATCTTCTTTTTCTAGGTTTGGTGTGGCTTGTCTTTCATTTTTTGTATCGGTCGGTGGGCAAGCCGCTCGATTGGGTTTTTACCCCGACTTTACCCTGGTATTCCTTCTTAACATTTGGACAAAATTTCTGGATGGCAAAACTAGACACGTATGGACCCGCCACCACGGCGATTACGTGGTCGCTAGCGATCGAGGAGCAATTTTATCTTTCGCTTCCATTGCTTGTCCGTTTCATACGGAGGCCGGCTCTGCCTTTTGTCTTTGGCGCTGGTGTCGTGTTGGCTCCGATCTTCCGCCTATTTATTGTTTATCACTATCCATCGCACTTATTGGCAACCTGTGTCCTTTTGCCCGCTCGAATGGACGCTCTCTGTTTTGGAGCGCTGTGTGCCTACTACATCCGCGAACCGAAAGCATGGAATTGGATGGTCAAGAATCGTCAGACAATCTGGAAAGTTTTCTTCGGACTGGTCATCTGTATGCCTTTGTTGAGCACTGATGGAGTCCCACTTACCCTTTTGTGGTTGGTCATTGGGATCGGCTGGATGTCGGCATTTTATGTGACTGTGTTGATCCTGGTGCTAACCAATTCTCAATGCGTATTTAGCCGAGCCATGCGTTTACCGCTATTTACGAGCCTTGGGAGGATCGCCTATAGCATTTTTCTCTTCCATCTCGGGATCTACCTTTTGTGTTTATGGGCGCTCACAGGTCATGAATGGATCATGAATAGTTGGAAGGATTTCGGCGTGGCATTGCTCTCTCTGGCCATAACTATATCTCTCTGCAAGTTGTTGTGGCGATATTTCGAAAAGCCAATCATTGGCTGGAGCCATGCTTGGAAATATTGAGGTATTGAAAACTGAAGGCATTAATTTCCCGTGGACGCGGATTATGTCGCATTGAATCTGAAACGCAATTAGGGTTAGGTAACCGAATGCAATACTTCAATCCATCGGTTGAAACGATGCCTCGTGAACAGTTGCAAGCCCTGCAACTGAAGAAGCTGCGCGCGCTACTCACTTATTTGAATGGTCGCAATCGCTTTTATTCGAAGAAATGGAAAGAAGCCGGCTTCGATCCGGCTTGTATCCGGTCGATCTCTGATTTACGTAAATTACCCTTTACCTGCAGGTCCGAACTCGAGTGCGCACAACTTGAGGCCCTTCCCTTCGGCTCGAATGCCACCTTCCCGGAAAGCAACTATTCACGGGTACACCAGACTTCGGGCACTACTGGCGCGGCACTGCGTGTTGTGGACACAAGCGAAAGTTGGGATTGGTGGGGATCCTGCTGGGCGACTGTCCTGACGGCCGCGGGAGTTACGGCGGCTGATCGCCTGTTTTTGCCGTTTTCTTTCGGCGCTTTTATTGGTTTTTGGGCGACGGTAGAAGGAGCACGGCAGATTGGCGCCATGATGATCCCTGGCGGCGGGTGGGATTCATTGCAGCGCCTGACGATCATGCGGGACCTGGGCGCGACCGTGCTCTGCTGCACGCCAACCTATGCATTACGCATGGTGGAAGTGGCACGCAAAGAAAACTTCGATCTCCGTTCGATCCCCATCCGGGCACTGGTTCACGCCGGCGAGCCTGGAGCGAATGTGCCGCATACGAAGGCGCGTATCGAAGCGGCCTGGGGTGCAAAATGCTTCGATCATGCGGGGGCCTCCGAAGTGGGCGCGCACAGTTTCGAATGCGAGGTCCAGCCCGGTGGGATTCATGTACTGGAGTCCGAATTTATCGCTGAAGTTCTGAACTCGGAAACAGGCGAAGAAGCAAAGCCGGGCGAAATCGGCGAACTGGTGATTACAAATTTGGGTCGTCCTGGATTCCCTGTTATTCGGTACCGGACGGGAGACCTTGTCCGATTAAACCTTTCACCTTGTGAATGCGGCCGAACATTCGCGCGTTTTGATGGGGGCTTGCTGGGCCGCAAGGACGATATGGTGACCGTCTGCGGAGTAAATATCTACCCAACAGCCATTGAAAATGTAATTCGTCAGTTTTCCGCCGTCGATGAATTCCACATCCACGTAACTAAAATTCGGGAGCTGCACCAATTGGAAGTGCGTGTCGAGTTGCAATCGGAAGTTGGTGCGGAAACGGTGCGGGGACAAATCGAGCAGGCTCTCTACCAGGCAATTTCTCTTCGGCCTAAGGTGACGCTCGCTCCACCTGGAGCCTTGGCTCGCTTCGAAATGAAGTCTCGCCGTTTTGAGCGCGTCGTTCAAATTCCCGAAGCTCGTACATTCTAGTTTGTTGAATATTCAATGCCGGAAAGAACGATTTCGTCAGCTGTGATGGATTGGCCTACTTCTTCAGGGCTAGTCAGGAAAGGCTTCGATCACGCTCACGGTCGATTCTGTGGGTATTACCTGCGAAAGCCGGAATCCAGCCTTGGCCAGCAATTCGCGATACCCCTCTTCGGTGCGCTCCTGGCCACCGGTCAACACGAGCATGGAAATATCGAGCCGCTTAGCCGGATGCCGCTTGCCGCACGACGGCAACACTCTTTCCACGATCAGCAACCTGCTGCCCGGTTTCATTGCGTTCCTGCAATTGCCAAGCACAGTCAAGCACTGTCTTTCTTCCCAATCGTGAATAATTTGGGAAAGCAAATAGGCATCTCCGCCATGCGGGATATGATCAAAAAAACTGCCGGCCTCAATACGGATGCGATCTTGCAAGCCGCGAGATTGGATCAGTGCAGGAGCATCGCATACCACGTGTGGCATATCAAAAAGAACTCCGCGTGGCTGGGGATAACATCCAAGGATTGCAATAAGAAAATTCCCGGTTGCGCCACCTACATCGACGATCGTGTCCAGTCCGGAAAAGTCATAAGCGGTCGCAACCGCTGTATGTTCCGCCCCGTGATAGCCGACCATCGTCTGGCTGAACATGGAAGCCTGCTCGGGATGATTTTCCAGCCAATCGAAAAAAGGTATTCCGAAAGCGTGTTCGAATCCCGCTTTTCCGGTCTGCACGGAAAAAAGCAAGTTGTCCATGGCGCGGCAAAACAGGTCTCCCGTCAGCATCAAAACTGTCGACTTATAAGAGTTTGGAGCGTCGCTTTTGAGCGCCTCGCTCAGGGGCGTTAGCGAAAAGCGGTGTGCGTTGTCTTCCACAAACAGTCCAAGGTCACAAAGGGCGCGCATAGCGCGGTACAAGGACGGAGCGTGAGTTTCCGTGGGGCCTGCAAGCTCCTCAGCCGTCCGCGGCCCATCGGCAAGGCAGTCGGCCAAATTCAGCTTGGCTGCAACGTGAAGCAAGCGCGAAACACCATAGGACATCGACATCTTGGTCAATTGAGTGCGCAGCTTTGCCGCTTGATCCTCTGCAGAGCGATTTTCAGGCATGCCCTGTTCTCCAACATTTGCCAATTTGGATCTGAGCTGCGGTTGTGTGGTCGTTCGCATAATTCAGCCTGGCCGCCATGCTATGAAAATGGCAGCGTGCGCTGTACCCTTACTTATGCAACTAAACAACCGATTGGCTACGTATAGGTATCTTGTTTTGATTGGGATAGATCATGAGCAGGAGTCAATGTCTCTTAAATATTACTTATGACTATCGGAGATACCATTATTCGGCGACACCAGACAGGGACCAAAATCGGGTAAATTGCAGTTTTTAGGCTCAAGAAGTGGTTATTTTCGAAACTCTATTTTCCCGCATGCAGCAGGTCCGAAATCCTTCCCAAAACTCCACTTGATGTTTCAGGATTACCTGAAGCAGAGGCATCTCCTGTGTCGTTTGCTTTCTTCATCGCGCCAGGGGGAAGCGGAATTCGGATCAGCTGGCCGGCTTGTAAATGGTCGGGGTCTTTCAGGCCGGGATTGAGTGCGAGAATTTGCTTGGATAAATCATTGTCAAAGTGCCCCACGTACCTGAGCGTAAGATCTTTGATGGATTGATCCGCGCCGGCGGCGACCGTAAGTATTTCTCCGTTATTTGTTTCCAGTGGCGCGGCATCGTACCTGGAAGATCCGGTATCGGATTGAATGGAAGGCATTAGAGATCCGAAGCCACCTTTGGTGCCCTCAAAAACGTGCGAATTGATACCCAGGTTCGATTGGGACCGGCCCAATATGGCGAGCGCCAAAATAGCGGACAATAAAATAGCCGTGACGATTACGGAGCGAATCTGCCACCTTTTTAAGGTTAATTTCCTGCTCTCTTCATAAGAAATATAGGCATCCGAGGCTCGAGCAGTTTTGGGCGGCACGGGGATGTGGACATGAGAAGCTTTAGAAGTTGTTTCGGATTTTGCGGGCGATGAAGGAGTAGTAGGGACCGAAGCGGGGGCTGCTGGCGGAACACGAACCGCAACGGGTGCAGGGACGTGGTCAGGCGTCGCGGAAACCACGGGCACATCAACGCGTTGTTTGGAAATTTCGCGAACCGGTTCGGGAGAGGCAATTTTCTTCGGTGCGGAAACAGGAACCGCTTCAGGAACAGAAACCTCCAGGGCAGGCGCAGTGGGAACGGGATCCGCGGATTTCATTCGCTCGGGAATTAACGCTTCCAGATCGAGACTCTTCACAACCCCTTTCACAACTTCAGCAGTGACCGTGCGCTGCCCGCGTTGAAAGGAAAGAAGCAATGAATTAAAGCAAATATTATTGATGTTCCTTGGGATGCCATCACTCTGCACAGCAATTTCATTTACGGCGGCGGAATCGAAAACCGGCTCGCCACTGTGGCCCGCTATCATGAGTCTGTGCGCAATATACTTAGCGGTTTCCGCTACGGTAAACGGTTCCAGATGGCTGAGCACGGAGATGCGCTGTCGAAGTTGAATGAGCCGGGGCTGGGCAAGCTTTGAGGCGAGCCGAGGCTGCCCGGATAAAATAATTTGCACTAATTTTGCGTTGTGCGTCTCAAAATTGGAAAGCATGCGCACGGTTTCCAGCACGGTGTCATCGAGGTTTTGTGCTTCGTCAACCACCAGCACAAAACGCCTGCCCGCAAGCAATTCCGCAAACAACATTTCGTTCAGCTTGCCGTGCATCGACACAAGGCCCATTTCCACTGTATCGACATTCAGCTCCTGGAGGATGTACTCGAGAAATTCGCGCGAGGTGCATTGCGTCTGCGACACGAGGACGGTTCGCGCGGTGTCATGCAATTCTTCGAGCAGGCGATACAGCAGAGTGGTCTTGCCCATCCCCGGCTGTGCAATCAGTGCAAAGAAACCGCGGTTTTCTGCGATGCCAAATTTTAGGGCGGCCAACGCGTCGCGGTGCGTCGCGCTCGCGTACAGGTACGCCGGATCGGGAGTCATCCCGAACGGCTGTTCCCGCAAACCAAAAAAATCCAGCAGCATAAATGTAGGTCCAAAACTCGATCGATCGCCGGGAAAAATATTTTCAGGCGGCTTTCCCGGCGCTCTCGAAAGTTGTGTCAGTTCTTTTTCAGCCGCGATCCAGTTCGCAAGCTCACTTCCCTTTTGACAGCCACGTTCCAAGAAAATCTCAAACGCACGCTTTTCGATCTGCTCGCGAGTTGGAAACCTGTCATTCAATTCCGGCATTCCCCTGGGAACTGCCGGGAGGGTTCCCTATTGTTAACAACGGCGCGCGTTTTACTGAAACACACATACTATGAGCAATTAGAGGGCCAACGCTGACTGCGAAATGTATCATTCCTAATTCAGCTTTAGACGCGGGCATTACAGGGTTGTTTCACCGAAAATGCACTATAAATATACACTTCAGGCGGCCCCGAGAGTCAACTTTCAATATCATTTTTCCCCTGATTATATGCCGATTTGCATCTTTGGACATTCCATGACCAAACCCCTGTTATCCCTGAAAACCGCTTCGTGAGACGCCGTTGATTTCGTACCGCACGCCCTCTTTTCAGGGCGGCGAGCTTTTTTTGACTCCGCACGTCTGGGCCATATACTCCTTCCGCTCTTGCCGCTGAGAACAAGGTGTGCCATCATGCGGCGCGAATAGGGAGGAATGTCATGCCAATTGGGAATCGGTCTCTCGGGGTGCGTCAACCCGTCGTTACTTCTATTGTCATTTTATTTCTTGCTGCCATTTCCGCCGCGGCTCAAATGGCGCCAACGCGCACGTGGGAAGAATTAAAAGAAGAGACGCAAAGGCGCGTGGACAAGAATCTTGGTCCGGTCGGCGGCCTCAAGTCCGACGAAGCTCGCGAAGCGCTTTCCAACATTCATAGCCTGGATCGCGATGAATGGGCCGCTGCGTGGAGCGCCATCGGCGACCGCTACGAAAAACGCGCCAAGAGCGAAGAGGCGGCCAACAATACGGATGCCGCGCGCGAAGATTATTTCTGGGCCTTCAAATATTACACAGCCGCCCGCTGGCCCGTGCCTAATTCTCCCGGCAAGGAAAAAGCGTATCAGAAGGCGCTCGCTTCCTTTCGCAGTTACGGAAAATACCTCGATCCTCCGGTTGAGATCGTTCACATTCCATTCGAGGGCAAGGAAATCACGGGATACATTCGATTGCCAAAGGGCGTAAAGCCCGCGCCCGTGATCTTCATGATCAATGGAACCGATTCGCGCAAAGAGGATGAAATTGGAGGACGCGAGTCCACGTTTCGCGCCGGAATCGGCATCGTCGCTATCGATATGCCCGGTACGGGCGAATCGCCGATCAAGGCTGATGCCGGCTCAGAGCGCATGTTTTCCTGCGTGCTGGACTATCTGGCGACGCGTCCTGACATCGACAGCAAACGCATCGTCGCCTGGGGCGTGAGCTACGGCGGCCATTGGTCCGCTATCCTTGCGTACAAGGAACGTGCACGATTGGTTGGCGCTGTAGTGCAGGGCGGGCCGGTGCATGACTACTACACGCCGGAGTGGCAGAAAAAATCCCTGGGCACGCCGGAATATTTGTTCGACCTGTTCGCAGCGCGCGCCGCCGTTTACGGCGTGAAAACTCTGGACGAATTCTACGCGTTCAACCCGCGCCTCTCGCTAAAGACGCAGGGTCTGCTCGGTCAACCTTCGGCGCCCATGCTTGTGTTGAACGGAGAAAAAGACAGCCAGGTGCCCATCTCCGATCTGTATATGCTGTTGCAATCCGGCGGGTCGGCCAAATGGTCCTGGGTGAATCCCGATGGCGGGCACACGGGCCGGTCGGCGGATTGGCCAAATTCCAGAATCGGCGACGAAGTCGTCATGCCCTGGATCAAGGCACGGCTCGAACCGGCGCATGAAAAAAGTAAAATGTAACGCGGATATTTTTCGTTCATGGCCAACCAAGTCGGCTTGGCCAAGCACGCAATAAAGTTGTAACTTACATCCGCCGTCTCGCGTCTGAAAAGGCACGAGTTCGGACCGCGGGCCTAACAAAAATCTAAATTGGAAATTGCCGAGGTCGATCATGCGAAAAACAAATTGGGCCGCTCTGGTCGGAGTTTGTGCCGTTGCGTTTGCAACGCTTGCCGCAACTCCGCCCCCACAGAGCACGGGCTACCACCTGCTGAAAAAAATTACTCTGGGCGGCGAAGGCGGTTGGGATTACCTGTCCGCTGACCCCACTTCACACCGGCTCTATATTTCGCGCGGCACGCACATCATGGTTCTTGACGCTGATGGCACCGCGGTTGGCGATATTGCTAACGTGCAAGGGACGCATGGTGCGCAAATCGTGCCGGAACTTGGCCGCGGCTTTTCGAGCAACGGGCGCGCAAATTCCGTGACCATTT
>DATHNC010000004.1:0-13625 GCA_035486415.1 Saccharimonadales bacterium (SeqCode) | reverse complement strand
CACCGGCAGATCGCGATACGACTGAATCCATTTCGAGTACGCCCAGCCGATAATCGTTTCGGACGTCGGGCGAATCACGAGCGGCTCTTCCAATTTTTCGCCGCCGCCGTGCGTGACCACCGCCAGCTCAGGCGAAAATCCCGCCACGTGCGATTGCTCCTTGCTGATGAAACTCTGCGGAATGAGCAGCGGAAAAGCGGCGTTCACGTGCCCCGTGGCCTTGAAGCGGCGGTCCAGCTGCGCCGTAATGTTTTCCCACAGCGACCATCCGTACGGCCGCACGATCATGCATCCCCGCACCGGCGCGTAATCCGCAAGCTCCGCGCGCAACACAAGCTGGTTGTACCATTCCGAAAAATCTTCAGAGCGCGAAGGAAGCTTCTGATCCGACATGTGCACCGGTCCTTAGAAAATTACATTCGATTTTTATTTCAATCGCCCGATAATAAAAAAACACGAGCGCAAAGATAACGAAATTGTTCATGAATCAAGAAAAAGAAGCGTAGCCGAGGGTGCCAGAGGTGTCAACCAACTCCGGGAAAAGTAGCAAGCCAGTTTCCGATAAGCGGACTTATCATGACTTGGGAAGAGTCGGAGATCACCACAGCTCAAATTGGAGACGCCCGCCTGTCGCCATATAGACGATTTGGCCAATAAGATGTACAAGAATGTGCTCATGAAGGCCACAAATCCATTCCCGTCGGTTTCCCTTTTACTGCCGGAAGATGTGATCGAGCAACATGACGACCAAGTTTTCAGTTGCTGGAGAACTGGCGATACGTGTCTGTTACAGCTAAGCAGTTTTGCTCGGCACTCGGGTGCTCAAGTTTCCGCAAATCAGCGTCTCTCTGACCTTACAAAAAAGGCAGGAATTTGGAGAGTGTTCAGCCTCCCTCGAAAACTTGAAGGATGCGAAGTTGCAGCAGCATCAATGGTTGACGAGAGTGGGACCACTTGGGTCCATGTGTATTTGGTTTGGCCATCGGTGGCGGTACACGTAACGGTTTCCAGACAGGGTCAGATCGAAGAATGCAACTGGGCTTGGGATTCGCTCATCACCATCAAAGCTGTAGTCGCCTGACCGCTACGAGTCGAGGTTCGTCACAGGTGACGAAGGTCAGCGTTTGATTCCAACTCCTGTGAAACGGGCTTATCGCTAACTGGGAATTTCGCAATTCCCACAGTATGAATAGGACTTATCGGGGGGCAGGACACTTAGGGGGGATAATATTCCAATGTGCGTCAGGGTGCTGCGTCAAATATTGGACCGCAGGCGGCGCAACGTCGCACAACCCATTGCACCCCTTGATGCTGGTCAAACACCCCGTGTTAAATTGGCGTGCGGCCTCAACTTCCTCTTGTGACGCTTCCGGGGTTAAATAATTCTCAATCATGTCTCCGCCACCGTCTCCCATCTCTAGAGTGGCTGCGCCAATTAAGTAGGCTCGCGTGGGCATGTCGTGGTCCGGCATTCCTTCCGCAAGTTCCCAACTGTCGCCGAGCCATTCAGAACTGCCCGGGAATATTGCCATTGCCGAAACGGCCCGCACGCGATTGGCTCTGATTGATATTTCCACTGCGGTGCCCCAGTCGCGCATTCCCAACGCTGGCCGTAGCCGTGTTGGGACGGCCCCGATTACTCTTCGCTTCACTTTGGACAATCGGCCAAGAGCGGTAATTCCGTACGGACTTACGCCAATCTCATAGTTGTAGTCAGTTAGGCGATTTTGTTGATAGTTAAACTCTTCCTTGTCTAGCCATTCTTCTCTCGGCGACAACGGCTCTGGAGTACGCCTAAAACCGCCATATCGCTGGACGAAGGTGAGAACAGAAGCCTCAGTGTCCCCAATATGCACGCGAGATGCTTCGGCGAGCATTAATCTTGCACGGTGTGCTTGATATTCGCTGTAGGACCAGAGCGCAGCGGACACCCCCGAAACTATCAGGAATCCGACCGCGATAACTCGCAACCCAAGAGCACTCGACCGAGACACCACCTCAAACCTCCGCGCCGACCAGACCGTAAAGAACCTTCACCAACTGAATGTCGTTCTGGTCTTAGTTAGACACCAAGCGACCGCGAGTTGTTCCTTTATGCGCCTCAACGCCTGATAAACGGTCTTATCGCTAACTGGGAATCGGATACATTCCACATGACGATAACGGAATCGTTCATGACTTGGGTCCGAGCACGCGATTCTCATTTCTTCAAGTTTTCGAGATGGTCTAGAGCTTGATACAGTGTGCTTTCGTAAGCCGCTACGTTGAAAGTGAATGGACCGACCGAGCTGTAGTCATCGAGCCCAATCCAGTCTTCGTAATTGTTCTCGTAGCCAAAGTTTCCCCACGTAATAGTTTTGTCTCGTCTGGAGACTACTGCGGTTATGGCACCACACCCCAAGTCGCCACATTCAGAGCACACGAACAAGGAACGCCTGTCGTTCGGCAGGTCGGCATTCTCTTCCAAGAGCAAGCGTTTAACCGCCTTCAAAGTTTCTATCGCGGAGTATTCTGCACAAAGTATCGACACCGTGTCGTGACGTTTCCCGAGTGCTTGCCAGAGGGATTGGCCGTTCACCACGAAATCAAGGAAGTGTCGTTCTGATTTGGATGCGCCGTTGGCACACTGCACCGCCAAGCGTGTCAGGGGCGTAAGTTCGAGTTGAGCTTGCATATCAATATGCCTATTAGCATTGCGAGTATAAACCAAACAAAGCCCAGGTCCTGTGAAACAGGATTATCGTCATGTGGCCCAAACCAACTGAGGGCAGTACAAACTGCTTCGAGAAGCCACACCCGGATTTATCTGACCTCAGTGCAGTGCAAGATATAATCCTCTGCCTTCAACTCAAGTGTGGACTTTACGTCGACGTATTGAATGCGGCTTTCGTCGCGAATGAAACTGTGACTATCGGGATGCAAAATGAAGGGGGTTAGATCGGCTGTTATGCGATTTACGTGGAACCTGCATTTGAGCGTATCAAACACCGCCTCAGGAAGGTAGATAAGACCATATTCGACAGAGATGCCAATCTTTCCGGTTACGTAATCACCTTCTCTGCAATCAGGCGCTACATCCCTACGAAGCCCCATCGCTCTCAAACCAAAGTCTAAGAGGCAGCCCTCGTCAGACAGACAAGCAACTTCTCCTGTTACGTTGTACCCGAAATCAGCAGTCGGAATCGCAAGCTTTGAGCGCACTCCCGCCTTCGTTAGCGGCGGCTCAGCTCCAAAGTCGACGTTGAACCACTCGAACGTCTCTCCCACCTCGCGATCGGGGTAGCCATCCTCAATTACCCAACGGGGATAGTGAAGACTCCATTCAGTAAGCATCGCACAAGAATTCTACCTGAATTCACAATGGGGCGGCCAAGTCCTTCCATGAGAAGGCCGATCAGTGTCAAGGCGGTTTTTTCTTTTTCTTATCGGAGGTTTTTTCGTTTAAGCCGGGCCGCCTCTGTCGCCATCCTTCCATCCGCACTCTTTTATTGAGCGATTGTTTCGTTCGGCTCAAGTTGGGCGTCCTTCATTTCAGCAGGTGCTGCTACCTGAGAATCGACCTTGGCTCCCATCTCTGGGATGGGAGATAGGCCAGATGGGATGAGAAGGCCGGTCTCCGACGGGATGCGATATGCTCCTAACGATTGACGCCCTCAAGGCGGTTTTGATTTTCCGGGCGGCAGACCCTCCTGCAGGTGGCGCCCCCTGCTGCTGTTTTTTCAGCTGACAGTTTGACATAGCTGAAGAATACCACTCCTTTATATTATCAATGTGTTACTGACTTTTGCAATTTCCGGGCCTTTGCACTTCCGGGTGGCCGACCCTCACGCTCCTGAGGGGTCGGGGTTTTGACTACACTTTCTTTCCGTGGCCCACAAAGTGAATTGCCCTTGCGGACGCGGCCATATCCATTTCATTTCCTTCACTTGCCATCGGTGTCTGCCACTTTTGCGCGCCACTCGCAAATGAAGCCCACAACTATTCGTGAATGATTGAGCCTTCTGGCTGAAACGCGAGCCTTCGCCTTCGATTTGGCTTAGAATAGTGGGGCAGGTCCGCTTGGTCCTCGCAGCGTTGATCCATACGCTGTCAAGGAGGGACTCATGAAGCGCCTCACCTTTTGTCGTTCTGCCCTACGCACGATTTCCTGGGCCACATTCAGTGCGTTTGTTTTCTTCAGCACGATGGCAACTGCAGCCTTTGCTCAGCATTCCGGCGGGCACTTTGGCGGCGCCGGTCACGTCAGCGTGCCGCACGCTTCGAGCCCCGGAGTTTCTCGGCCGTTTGCTCCTGAGCGACCGCCGCTCGTTAGCCCCGCGACTCGCAGCTTCCTGGTCAGGCCGTCGGGAAACCGGGATCTTTTGGCGCCCAGATTTAGAGTGGGCTATCCGTACCCGCGACGCTCCATTTTTCCGCGCCGTCCATTCTTTCCGATCGGCGGCTTCCCGCCTCCTGGCTTCGGAATATTTGGCCGCCCATTTTTTGGTGCGGTGTTCGGTTGGAGATTCGGTCCCGGGTTCTGGATAGGCTGTGATCCGATCTGGAGCTGGGGCTACGGCTGCGACGGATTACTTGCCTTCGACTACGGCACAGTATTTTCTCCGTATTCGCTGGAGTCAAATTATCCGCAACCTCAGATGGAGGTTCAAAATTGGCCAGTCTATTACGGTGAGCCGAATTCACAGTTCGTACAGCTTTTCCTGAAGGATGGCACGGTGTATACCGTCACGGATTACTGGCTCGTGAACGGAGATCTGCATTTCAAGGTCGTCGAAGAGAACGGCACGAAAGTGGTTGAGCACGAGATCGATTTTGGTCTGCTCGATTTGCAGAAGACAGTCGATATAAACACGCAGCGAGGTTTCCGCTTCGTCCTGCGCAATGAGCCTCTCGAGCAATATCTGAAGGACTATATGTCCCCGAACTCGCCCGATGCAGCGGCCCCGGAACCGGTGCCGGCAGGACCCGAACAGGTTTTCCCACTGGCGCCAGAACCGGCCAAGTAGGATGGAATTTTTTGTTTAGGCTTCAGGAGTCACGCGCCCTGCGAGGCCTCCCCTGAAGGGAGCAAGAAGGTGAGTAAAAATGGTTCCAGAATTCCGCTCTTTAAGAAGGGAGCAAACATATGCAATAAGGCACAACGGCATGATCCACGCCACCCGGCTTTGGTATCGATTGAATACTTCCGAAGCTGCGCCGCAAACCGCCGCGTTGAAAATGAGAAATGCAATCGCAGCAATAAAAAATTGATTTATCCGCGTAAAGCGGCCGGTCCATGCGAACAACAGGCACCCCGCCACACTGAGCCAAAATACCGCGGTATGAACTGGCGCAACAGCTTCCGTCAGCTTAAACAGTCGTTCATTAAACTGCCTGGCTAGCTTGAAGGCGCTAAGATCGCGCGGTAACACTGCAAAGATGTCAGACAGAAGATCGTAGTCGGCTCGAAAATCAAGTTGCATAGCTTCTCCGGTCCGCAAGGTCACCAATTGAAGCAAAGCCGCGTGCACGCCGCTCACTACGAACCTTCGAGGATAGGCAATAATCGCACCGTGCAGGATGGCTTCCATCTCATCTTCGTGCCCTTCAAGCTCGTGCACTAAAGGATGCCCCCACAAGAAATCCTGGGAATCTCGGGGCGGATTGGAAAGGTAACGACAGGAAATGAACGGATGTTCAGGACAATTTGCGCGCAGGAAATCCATGGCCATGCCATTGCTGAACAACGTCGCTAACAGGAATCTGTTTTGCGACGCCGCAAGCCTGAATCCGAGGCCCATTCGTTGGTTCTGGTTGCTGGTCCACAATCCGGCGGCAATGATTGGCACGAGTACCCAAACAACTGGAGACCATCTTGGACGGAGTCCGTAGATCCGCCGACCTAGCTTCAGAAGCACCATTGCCGCAACGAAAAGAGTCGCGATAGGGAAAAAAGACGAGTGGGCGGCCACAGAAATCATCAAAAGTAATGCCAAGACGATTCGTTGCCCCGTACGGAACTCGCTGGCGAACGCCAGCAAAAACGCAGACAGAAACAATACGCCCGCGAAAACGTCCGGCATGATTTGCGAAGTCACCCACGGCAGGCTTGTCAGAGCCGCGAGGACGGACACGCCGAAGAGCAGGCAGCGGTCGACGTATTTCCGATCTCCGCCGATTAGATACACAAAGGTTTCGCGCAAAATATAAACAACCACAATCGCTTGAACGACAGTCGTGAACCAAGCGCTCGTGCCAAGGCTCGTCCATCGAGTGAAAGCGCCATATCCAGGCGCTCGAAACGGATAAATCGCGACTTGAAAGGCTCCGCTTCTGAGATACCAGCCGCTATCCGGAGTGACGACAGGATAGCCGTTGAATAGTGCAACGCAACATAGGAGCGCGGCTTCTAACGCACCGAAGAAGACAGTCCGTAGCCAGGCGCCCTGCTTTTCTCTAGTTGGCTGCAATTTGCGGGTCGCATCGTTCAGCCGCATATCCGTGGAGATAGGCCTCTGCTCTACTGTGGGCATCACAGGGATCTGGTCCATTCCGCAGTGCGGTCGAAGGTTTGCATTTTTTCTTTCTTTCGCCTTTGGCTTGTTTTCTTCTTCAGGCAAGTCAATCGGTTGCATCCCCAATTCGCCACTAGGCGCGAAAAGAACCATTTGCCACTCGCCAAGTCAAACCGGTCAAATGGAATCGCGTCGTTTATTGGACGACACGCCGCCATCACTCCCCAATCGCGATTGCCTCGTGAGTGCACTTCATTGGTAGTATCGCACCGATGCCAGGCTCTAGTGACGGCCGTTTAATCCCCCATCGTCTAACCGAAAATCATTAAAATCCTACAGGGAATTGAGCGCGGCAGGTGAGCGGTGATTGTCTTAAGTTGCCTCAATAGTAATGGTTATGCGTGGGGCACAGATGTCTTAGTTAAATAATGACGCAATTCAACCAAAACGCCACGCGACGAAGGCGCGGCCCGGAACATGATTTAAGATCATTGTCCAAACGTCCCACTCGGATTTCTAGTCGCGCAATGCAATTTAGGCTGCAGTTTACTTGGGCGGTCTTGCCTCTTTGCGTGGTTTGACGGTGCGTATTCGAACGAATTCATCTTTCCGCTTGCTGTAAGTGGTCACGGTCCCTTTACCGATGTGGTAGACCCAGCCGTGAAGTTTCAAATTCCCTTGTTCCAACCTTGCTGCCACTGCCGGATGCGTTTGCAGATTTTTGAGCTGCTCGATCACATTGCGCTCCGTTAATTTGAGCAGGAATTCAACGTCCGCTAAATCCGTTTCCGGCGTGACAAGCGCCTCGCGCGCAGGGTCCGCATGAGTCAGCCATGCGCTCACGTTTGCCAGTGGCTTTAGCGCATCCGGGTTCAAGATTCCCTTCATCACCCCGCAATCCGTGTGACCGCAAACGATGACGTCCGGGACTCCAAGCACGCCGACCGCGTATTCAATCGTCGCGGAAACGCCGCCAATCGACTCCGGATACCGCGGCACGATGTTTCCAATGACGCGGCAAAGGAACAATTCGCCGGGTTTGGTTTGCGTGATCAGACAGGGATCAATTCGCGAATCGGAGCAGGTAATGAACAGAGCCGTAGGCCTTTGCTGCAATGCCAGCTTGTGAAATAGTTCACGGTGCTTCGGAAAAACCTTCTTGCGGAAGCGCTTAAGTCCTCGGAGAATATTGTCGACAGGCACGGTGGGCCATTCTGCAACAGGATGGACCCAGGTATCTATAAAAATCTGGGACCATCCAGAACTCTTTTTGTGGTAAGGTATCGCGCTCTCTGGTGGGCCGGAAATGGCACGCGATGAGCGAACTGGAGTCCGAAAGGGTCAAGCGGCATCTGTGCTATAGGCTCATGGGAAGCGATTAGTTACTCCTGAGCCGATCTTGCGTGCAAGAAACGCAAAATCGTGAGATAATGGTTGTTCCAGTTATGAATTATATTAAAAAGTTCTGAGGGTTCAGGGGCCGTGGCAGGCTTCTGAAGCATACTTTTTTCGCTCTAATCCGTCGAAAGATAGAAGCTATAAGAAGCGTAGTGCGGATCAAGGATCCATGGCTCTTGCCACGTTTAGATCCGCTACATATTATTGAAAAGAAATGAGATAAAATTAGTCTAATTCGCTGAGCCGGCCGCGTTACCGGGGACCTCGAATTGAGTCTAATGGATAGGGAATCAAATCGGCTCAAGTGCGCATCAAATTCACGCGCTCGCCGATAGTAGATTTGCAGTACGAGATTTGAACTGAGTTAATTCGCAAGGGGGATAACTGCATTGCCTCTGAATAATCACGAATCGGGTGATGAGGTCCGGAGCATCATCGGGATCGGCAAAGAGCGCAGGTACTTGCTTCCTGACGAGGAAGAAAGTGTCTTGCCTGCCGTCGAGCCCACTCCGGAACCAGAAGACGGAGAACATCATCTCTCCGGATTTGAACAAATTGGTGTTGCGGGCGAGGAAGATATCGTCGCGGGAAGCGGAGCTCTGGCTATCCCTGATGCCGCCGAAGGGGATCATGGCGCTGTCGCGGAGGAGAGCGAACTTGACCTCACTCCGGGAATGCTCGACAAAAATAATGACCCAGTCCGCCTCTATCTGAGAGAAATGGGCACCGTTCCTCTGTTAAAGAGGGCGGATGAAGTGGCCATCGCCAAGCGCATGGAGCGCGGGCATCTGATGGTCCTGAAAACAATTTCCAGGTCTCCCATCGTCCTCAAAGAATTGATCACAGTCGGCCGTGACCTGCGCGCCGGAACGCTTTCCATCAAGAAAATAATTCAATTCGATCAGGAAGAACTGACCGAAGAGGAAACCGAAAGCAAGACGCAGGAAATTCTGCGCATCATCGCGAAGATCGAACAACTTTACGCTTTGGCCCACAAGCAAGCGGCGCAACTTGAAAGCACGCCGAAATCGAACAAGAAACTTTACCTGCGCTACCGCAACCGTCTGGCGCGAACACGCGTCGAGATGTCGCAACATGCGCGCTCGATCGATTTTCACTCGCTCGAACGCAAGCGCCTGATCGACAAGATTCACAACACGGTGGAACGCCTGCAATCTCTCGAGCGCGAAATCGTCAAGCTTGAGCGCCGTGCAGACGCCTCCAAGGGCGATCATGCGGCGGAGGCTCGCCGTGAACTGCGCAATCGTCGCGCCGAGTTGAAGGAAATCGAAGCGGCCAGCGAAACCGGACTCGTGGACTTGAAGCGCATGCTGCAAGTCGTCCTGCGCGGAGAGGCGGAAGCCAGCCAGGCCAAGAAAGAAATGGTCGAGGCCAACCTGCGCCTTGTGGTTTCCATCGCCAAGAAATATACCAACCGCGGCTTGCAATTTCTGGACCTGATTCAGGAAGGCAACATCGGCCTGATGAAGGGTGCAGACAAGTTTGAATGGCGCCGCGGCTATAAGTTTTCCACTTACGCAACCTGGTGGATTCGCCAGGCCGTGACACGCGCCATCGCCGATCAAGCCCGCACGATTCGCGTGCCTGTGCACATGATCGAAACGATCAACAAGCAAGTGCGAACCAGCCGCCAACTCGTGCAAGAGTTGGGACGCGAGCCGCGCGCGGAAGAAATCGCGCATCGTTTGGGCGTGCCGGTTGAAAAGGTGCGCAAGACAAAGGAAATCGCGCAGCAGCCGATTTCACTGGAAACTCCAATCGGCGAAGAGGAAGATTCTCACCTCGGCGAATTTATCGAGGACAAATCTTCGGTTTCTCCGTCCGACGCCGCCATCAGTATCAGCCTGCAGGAGCAGACGGAATCCCTGCTGAAGACACTGACGCCGCGCGAAGAGCGAGTGATCAAGATGCGATTTGGGCTGGAAGATGGTTCGGAGCACACACTGGAAGAGGTAGGACAATCGTTTGCCGTAACCCGCGAGCGCATTCGCCAGATCGAGGCGAAGGCTCTGCGCAAGCTGCGACACCCTTCCCGATCGAGAAATCTACGGTCGTTCCTCGAAGACAGTATTTAAATACATCTCCCGAGGCAATGGATCGAAGCAGCCGGAATGCCACAAGGCAAACCGGCTGCTTTTTTTTTGACCGCTTCTAATTTCCTGTTACTTCTTAATTGCTGGCTTCAGGGACGTCCAAGGCACATTGCGCGTAATATGCCCCTGGCCATCCGTAAGCTTGAGATTCGCCGTCTGCATCAGCGAGTTAATATCAGAAACTTCAAACACACCCTCTTGTTGCTCGATGACTACGTGGTCGCCTCTTTTCGGAGCGATCACTTGAGTTCCGGGATTCATTGGTCCTCCTAATTACTGTAAAGCTCCGGGGTGCTGGGGGGAAGGGGTCTAATGAGGATATTGTTACGCCAAGTTGCCTTGAATTGCTACTACTATCATTTTGCGGCGTACCGCTTCACCCGGTTGGAATATCGCAGCGGATTCCGATAGAATCATCGAGGATAATTCATTGTCAGACTCTTCCTCCAAACCGCGCATGGTTGTTGGGTCCGATCACGCTGGATTTCGCGCAAAAGAAAACATTAAGAAATACCTGGAAGGCGCGGGTTACATGGTGGAGGATGTGGGCACCCATTCCGAAGAATCCGTCGACTACCCTGACTTCGCCAAGGCAGTTGGCGAACGTGTTGCCGCCACGGATCGCGCGCTTGGCGTGCTGGTTTGCGGCACGGGGATCGGCGTTTCCATTGCGGCAAATAAAGTGGAAGGGATTCGCGCGGCGCTGGCGCATGATTCCCTCACCGCGCGGCGCGCGCGCGAACACAATGATGCAAATGTGATCGCGTTGGGTGGCAAAGTGGTGGGCGATGATGAAGCGATTGCCATCGTGCAGGAATTTCTCAGTGCGGAATTTGCCGGCGGCCGCCATCAACGCCGCATCGATAAAATCAGCGAAATGGATCAGGTGCGAGTGCGCCAAGCGTAAAACTTTTTAACATTAATTTTGCTGGACTTGGTCGTCACTCGTGCTGTGGCTCGCCTCTCTCGTCCTGAGTGAAAACAAAGGATCAGAGGCGAGGGTTTAGACGACAGGACATTTAAATCCGCGCCCCTGATCCTTCGTTTTCACTCAGGACGAGAGAGGCGGGCTACAACAGCGCGCTACAAAAAAGAAATAAAGCCATTCTGACTTCGAGGCCGAACTAATAACATGGATACCAAAACGTCACAACACATGAATCGCTCACTGCAGGAAGTCGATCCTGACATCGCCGAAGTTTTGCGCGAAGAAGGCCGCCGCCAAGGCACTGGCCTGGAGTTGATCCCCTCGGAAAATTTTGTTTCGGAAGCTGTGCTCGAAGCCATGGGCTCCGTGCTCACCAACAAATACGCGGAAGGCTATCCGGGCAAGCGCTACTACGGCGGTTGCGAATTCGTGGACCGCGCGGAACAGCTAGCGATTGACCGTGCGAAAGCCCTGTTTGGCGCGGAGCACGCCAACGTGCAATCGCACTCCGGTACACAAGCAAACGTTTCAGTCTACATGGCCGCGCTGCAGCCGGGCGACACGGTCCTCGGCATGAATCTCGCGCATGGCGGCCACCTGACGCACGGGCATCCGCTGAATTTTTCCGGGAAGATGTACAAATTCATTCCTTATGGCGTGAGTAAGGAGACCGAAACCATCGATTACGACGAACTCGGCCGCCTCGCGCAAGAACACAAGCCGAAAATGATTGTGGCGGGCGCAAGCGCGTATTCGCGCGTCATCGATTTCCCGCGCATCGCTCAAATTGCGAAGGAAGCAGGCGCGCTGTTTTTTGTGGACATGGCGCACATTGCGGGACTTGTCGCGGGGGGAGTGCACCCAAGCCCTGTGCCGCACGCCGACTACGTTTCGACTACGACGCATAAGACTCTGCGCGGACCGCGCGGCGGACTCGTCCTGTGCAAGACACAATTCGCAAAAGAGCTGGACCGCATCACTTTCCCGGGCACGCAGGGCGGCCCGCTTATGCACACCATCGCCGCAAAAGCCGTGTGCCTGAAGGAAGCTGCTGAACCCGGCTTCCGCGAATACGCAAAACAAATTGTGGCCAACGCGCAAACGCTCGCCGCCGAAATCTCAAAAGCGGGCTTCCGTATCGTGAGCGGCGGAACCGACAATCATCTTTTCCTGATCGATCTTTACTCGCGCGGAATTACAGGCAAAGACGCGCAGCCGGCGCTCGATCGCGCAGGTATCACTACAAACAAAAATTCCATTCCGTTCGATCCGACTCCGCCAATGACTGCCGGCGGAATTCGCATGGGCACTCCGGCGATCACCACGCGCGGGATGGCCGAAAAAGATATGCCGAAAATCGCCGCGTGGATCACCGAAGTCCTTTTGCATATGGGCGACGCCGAACGCGAACGGCGTATTCGTGCGGAAGTCGCGGAGTTTGCCGTGCAATTCCCTCTTTACACAAAGCGATGGGATATCGCGCCGTCCTTTGCGGGGAGCAGCGGTTCCGCGCGCTGAGCGCCGCCACGAATGCGTGTCGCAATCGATATCCGACGAGCTGGGGACTTCGGAATCGGCACGTACATTCGCAATACCGTCAACCAATTTGCGCGGCAGACCGATGAAACAGAGTACATTCTGATCGGCCAGCAAGCGCACCTGAAAGAATTCGATCCACTACCCGAAAATTTCACTCTGCTCGAATATTCTTCCGATCCGGGATCTTTCCAGACACATTTTCATCTTCCGTACAAGCTGCACAAATTGGGCGTCGATCTTCTGCACATGCCGTGGTTCTACGCGCCGGCCGTTGTTTCCTCGCGACTCGTCATTACTGTCCATGACTTGACGGATATTTTGACGCCTCCGCCGGGGATTTCCGCTCCCTTCCAGGCCGGGCGATTATATTTCGCGCGGCGCGCGCTTACCCGCGCGGACCGCATCATTGCCGTGTCGCACTCCTCGAAGCGCGATCTTTCGCGGACATTTGACGTGCCGGAAGAAAAAATCGAAGTCGTCTACAATGCGCTCGACGAACGATTTTCGCGCGAGCCAATGCCCGAAGGCGCGGACCGCATTCTGGAACGCCACGCGGTCACCGATCCTTTTGTGCTGTATGCGGGAAACATCAAGCCGCAGAAAAATCTGCCTCGCTTGATTGAAGCCTTCGCTGTAGCCAAAGCAGACCTGCGGGATCATCCGAAATATGCAAATTTAAAATTGCTGCTGATCGGCGATTCCGCGGAGGAGCATTCGGATTTGCGGCGCGCCGTCCTTCGTTCCCGCGTGCAGTCTGACGTGCGATTCCTCGGGTTCGTGCCGCATCCGGTGCTGCGCGTTTTTTATTCGCGAGCCAGCGCATTCCTCTTCCCTTCCCTGTACGAAGGATTCGGGCTGCCTCCGCTGGAGGCAATGGCGCATGGCGCGCCCGTGTTGACTTCCAGCGTGTCGTCACTCCCCGAAGTTTTTTCGCAGGCCGCGCTGCTGGTAAACCCGGAAAATATTTTTGAGATTGCGCGCGGCATCCGGCAGATCCTCACCGAAGATGTTTTACGCGAAACTCTCGTGCGCCGTGGGTACGAGTTAGTGCAAAAATATTCGTGGGAGCGGTCGGCGGAACAGGTGCGGGAGATATACCGCTCGGTGGTCGACGGAGAGCCTGCCAGAGTTGCATCAGGTGAGCAGAAGATT
>DATHNC010000003.1:0-3071 GCA_035486415.1 Saccharimonadales bacterium (SeqCode) | reverse complement strand
AACGGGCGGAACGTTCCTGAACGCGCTCGCCAGCGAACAGGAAATCTTCAAAATCATAATCACCAGCCGCCCGCAAGCCGCAATCCCCAGCTCGCTTTGGTCCTCCTCCTATTTCGTCTTTATCGACACTCTTTAGGTGTTGTCATCCTGAGCGTAGCGAAGGATCTAAGCGCTAAATTCAACTGCGCGCCTAACCATCGCCCACTCGTCAGCGCGTCTTTGTGCGAGAATACGTCGCGCCTCCGATCAAATGGCCATTCACCTGAAGCCCCGCTCGCTTCGCACCTTTCAATCCCGCCTGCTCGCCTGGTTTCGCGCACACCGCCGCGAATTGCCGTGGCGCGCGAGCCGCGATCCCTATCGCATCTGGGTCGCCGAAATCATGCTGCAGCAAACGCGCATTGCCGCCGTGATTCCCTACTACGACCGCTTCCTCCGCCGCTTCCCCGATGTGCGCGCACTCGCGCGTGCCCGCCAGCCAGAAGTCCTGAAATTCTGGTCAGGCCTCGGCTACTACAGCCGCGCTCGGAATTTGCACGCCGCGGCGAAGACAATCGTCGCCCAGCATAGCGCTGAGTTCCCGCGAAACCTTGAAGCCGCGCTGGACCTGCCCGGAATCGGGCACTACACAGCCGCCGCCGTACTAAGCATCGCGTACGACGAGCCTTTCGCAGTGCTCGATGGAAACGTCGCCCGCGTACTCGCGCGGCTTGGTGCGCTGCGCGGCGACTTGCGCGAGCCGCACACATGGCGAAATCTCTTAAAAACAGCGGATGAACTGCTCGCGCGCGGCGCAGCGAGCGATTGGAATCAAGCGCTCATGGAACTGGGCGAAACAATTTGCACGCCGCAATCGCCGCAATGCGCCGACTGCCCCATCAGCCGTTGGTGCGACGCCCATGCCCAAGGCCTTGCCAATGAAATCCCCGCCCCGCGCAAGAAGCGCGCCACGGTGAACATCAAAATCGCAGCCGCCATTTTCCGCGATCCCCAGGGCCGCACGCTGCTCGTGAAAAATCCCGGCGCGCACGATCACGTCCTTTTTTCGCGCATGTGGCAATTTCCTGCCGTCGAAGTGAAGCGCCACCCGAGCGCCGAGCTTGCAAAGCATCTCCGCGCCACTCTAGACGTAAACGGTATCGCCCTCGAAGCCCTTCCCGAAGCCCGCCACGGCGTAACGTTTCGCAATGTGACGTTGCAGCCATTCCTTGCCCGCGTCGACCGATTGCCCGCTAACTCCGCCGCATGTGGCCGCATTCTCCCACTCGAGAAAATTGCTCGGGTTCCAATTTCAAGTGCAACTCGCAAAATCGCCGCGTCGTTGGTCTAGCGCCCGTTTGCGCACAGCGTTACCTAAAACTCACTTGCGCAAAGGAGATTTACAGCTTATCTTACGGTAAATTCTTTCAAATCGAACGGATGGCGCGTTGAGCGCCCGCGATTTTCACCTACGGCCCACGCATGCCGATCAAAAGGATGGTCACCATTGAAGCTTTCGATGAAAATTACTGGCTGGATTGCAACCTTCCTGCTCGCTGCGGCTTTTCCGGGCTGGTCTTCGCACCCAGCCCTGGCGCACAAATTCGATTCCGTTTCGAGGCTTCCGGCGTTGCAGGCCACCACCCCACTCGCGCCCAACGCAGATCCGGTTTATCGCGAATTGCGCGAAATCATTCCCGACGGAAAGCCGGTCACGGTCACCAACCTGGTCTTGAAGCGTGACGCCGGCACTTTCACCTTCAAATCCGGCACATTCTTCTTCTTGAAACCGGTGCAAGGGAAAATCACTGGCGCTGTTTTTTCAGGAAATGCAACATTTTCGCTCGATCCCCCTCTCCACGTCGAAAAGCGGAGCCTTGAGTTGCTAACCAAAACGCCGGAGATGGTCGAAGAATTCTCCTCCGCCGTTCTGCGATTTACCGATGGCAGCGAGACGGAAATTACAGCCAAAGAAACGGTTGCCACCGCCCCCGTCGTGAGTTCGGCATCTTCGGCTCTCGAGGATGTACGGACAGCGTTACGTAAAAATCTCCACTACAATCTTGATTCCAGGCTGCTTCAGGACGTTCTCAGTAGCGAACCGGGCGGTTTTTTCGCTGCATTTATCAAAGGCAGTAAATACAGCAGCAAGGAAATCTACGTAATCGATCCTCACGGAGTGCCCGCCGATCTGGTAGGCACGGACATTGCCCCTGAGGAAATAGCGTTCATCACGTACGAGGATAAGAAATTCGGCATTTGGGCCGCATTTCACTATTCGGACGAATACAGTCAGGGGCGCGCCTCTGGACGGCAAACGAACGAGCTGATTCGTCTTCCCCACCAAACCCTCGATATCTCGATCGAGCGAAGCGGATTCCTGAATGGCGAGACCACCACCACTGTCCAGGCTTTCGCCAAAGGCGTGAGGGTGCTGCCTTTTAATTTATTCTCAAAGCTCAGGGTGAAGTCTGTGACCGACGAAAATCACCAACCCCTCGCTTTCATTCAGGAGAAGAAAGAGGAAGATCCCCAATTCGCGGTGATTCTCCCGCAGGCTGCACAGCCGCTGAAACGTTTTACGATCAACGTGAGCTACGCAGGCCCCGAAGCCGTTTTCAATGAGGGCGGGGGTAACTTTTATCCGGCGGAACGCACTTCCTGGTTTCCGGCTTCACATTCAAGCGGAAATTACTCCTTGTACGATGCAACCTTTCGCGTTCCCAAGGGATTGACCATGGTTTTCCCCGGTACAAAAGTCTCGGAGACTGTCGACGGAGACCGAACGGTTTCGGTATGGAAAGGCGATGTCCCGATTCCGGATGCGGGTTTCAACTTTGGAAAGTTCAAGCAAGAGAACGCCCAGCTTTTGGACAATACCTTGACCGTCGAAGCTTATGCCAATCTCGACGCTACGGATCTCACGACCGGTTTGCAAACCTGGGCCAACACGATGCGAATGCGGGGTTATCGGGTGACGGGTGTGGACTCGGTCGGAATAATGAACACCACCTCGATGCTCAAAAAAGCCCTTGGGGAGGAACAGCTCGGTATCCCGCTTTACACGGATTTCTTCGGCCCACTTCCCTACA
>DATHNC010000002.1:0-2766 GCA_035486415.1 Saccharimonadales bacterium (SeqCode) | reverse complement strand
CCTTGAGCGCGTCTAAAACTTTTGCGGCATCTTTCACCGTGCGACACATGACGCCGGCCCGATCCAGATAAATATCCGCTCCAATCGCTCCACCGAGAAATGAGGTGAGCGACTTGTGCGGCAGGATCAGCGCCACGCCATTGTGATTGGAAGGGCCGCGGCAGGACATGCTGGTCTCTTCGCAAAGGCTGCACGTCACAAGATTTGAGCTGACAGAGACGCCCGATCCGGAGCTTGAGCCGAGGGACGCGGCACGCGTCGTGTCATACGCATCGCTCGGATTCCCTGCCCACGTGCTGCGCTGATAACCCTGCACCGAAACAAATACCTTTGTTGGTCGATTGATTCCCCTCGACGTTCCTTCACCGCCACGAATGGCGGGAACCGGACGCCCGTTATACTCGGTGTTCGCTGTCTTGGCGTAAATAATGGCGCCTTTTTGTCGAAGCTCTGCGACTAGCGTCTGGTCGCGCGACGGGAAATCGATGTCGTAGTTGGCGTCGCCGCCGCCCGTGCTCCGCATATCTTTCGTGTCATACGAATCTTTAAAAGAAAATACGATGCAGTACATCGGCAGCTTTGTGAGGTCGGGATTTCTGCCGTATCGAGCATCGAGTTCGGCCGCACGTTCGAGTGCATCCGGCTGTTTGCGGAATTCTTCACACACGGAGGGCGAGCCTGAGGGAAGCGGTCCGTCCGACGGGCGCCGGTCGCGATCCCCTTTGCAGGTTACCGAGCGCTCGCCGCGAATATTCAGCGTGCCAAGCGCATTGAGCTGTCCGGCGTTGGGAATCCCGATGGTCATGCCGAACTGTTGCTGCACCGTGGGATCGGAGGCTGTCGCTTCCATCCTGCCAAACTCAATCGGCGGCCCGGCGTATTGATCGAAATTCGGCAATAATCTGGAAATAGAAATTGTTTCCGTAGGAAATTTGAGGGGAGAGCCTGCGCGAATCACTCCGGGCGCATCCGGGATTGCCGCTCCGTCTTTTGTGACCAGCATGTTGCTGACGCCGTTGTAGGCCTTGGCGCGATTGAGGTAAAGCCGGACTAATCCCGCACAAGTGATCTGCCCATCCCGAATGGCTCGATGCACGTCGTCAATGGTCGCTTCCCGAAGGTGAAAACGAGATGTCTGCGAATGTCCCGACTGAGCAGCCGCGAGCATCACGGCAAGCAGAACAAAAATATTCTTCGCCCTGAACATTGAGCCTCCGGAATTTTGATTGCGTTTGGTTCTTAGAGCAGATTTTCATCCCGCGCTTCATGCAAATCCAAAAAAACACGGCCATTCAATATACGTAATTTCGAGAAGTAATTTATAATAAATTTAGCACTTCGTGAAACATGAAAATCAAATCATACGCCTGACTGATGCCAAGCCATGATAATTCCACTGACGTTTTCAGGCTCTTGATGTGCGGCGAATGTTATGCCTTCATGGCAATCGAACTGAGATCACGACCACAAATGAAGTGACAAAGGGCGATCCAGCCGAAAACGAAGCACGGATTCCGCTGGCACGTGCACTTCTTTGCCTTGCGTAATGATCTGCGCTCCCGCTCCCGCCCCTGCGCCTGCGACAGCGCCGATCGCCGCGCCTCTTCCGCCGCCGGCAATGGCTCCAATCACTGCGCCAAGCACTGCGCCACCGCCCATAAATTGTCCGGTGCGCTTGTTGGCTCCCACGCCATCTTTATGATTTTCCAGTTCTTGATCCGCCGTATTCACGCGGTAGCGGCGCCCTCCAACAACGATGGATTGCACATCCAGCGTAAGGTCGCCATTGCCTTCCACGCGTCGGGTGATCAGGCTCGCGTCCGAGCCCCGAGGAATCGCAATCGAGCCGTCGGGGTTGCGAACGTCTTCGTTAATTTGCGCGGAAAAAGTTTGTCCTTCCACCACATCGCGAGAATCGATGCGTTCATTCGTCAGTATGGCTAGCTCCGTTCCAGCGGGGAGCACGACGCGCTCCATCCGATCCTGATCGTAACCGTCGTCGTTATCGCGGGGCCCTCTTCCCTGGTCAGCGCTATTGCCGCTGTAATTGCGGTCATCGACACGAGATTGATCGTAGGCCGGTTGCCCTCCGTGCGATTGATTGGGCGCATCGCCAAATTGCACGGACTCCACGTCGCGCACCATGTAATGGCGCTCAATGCCACGGCCATCTCTAAAGACAATCCAATTGCCATTCACGCCGGTCAAAGTACCAGAATAAGTAACGCCGCTTCGAAGCACCAGCGTATCGCTCCAAGTGGGGATTGCTATCGCCGCGCTCAGGGCGCAAGCAAGAAGCGCTGATCTTGTCCAAGTCGTAAAAGGGGTTCTCATGTTCATTTGCCTCCGGGAAATCTCCGATAACAGAGAGTTTGATCGAGCGCGTATACCAACGCAACCAATCAAAAGGCCCGAGTTCTAAGGCGTGCTACAAATAATTTGGGCATCAGAATTCGTGCCCGCTCAAAAAAATGAGTGCCCTCTGCGAAACCTCCGGAAAAGATTTTCGCTTTTCTTAGAGACTTCTCCGTCCCGTTCACGGTGAACCGCGTATTTCGGGACGGAGAGGGCACTTTTCACCTTCACTTAAATCCTAATCATGGCAGCGCTTCAAAAACCATCAAATGCGCTTCTTCGGTGATCCAATCATGATAATTATATTGTGTTGTGGGCATCAGTTGAACGAGGTGCTTTGGAACAGCCGCGTAATATCGCTTCAGTTCCGGAATCCAGATTCCAGACTTCGCAATTGCTCCGGTAGGAACC
>DATHNC010000001.1:0-26602 GCA_035486415.1 Saccharimonadales bacterium (SeqCode) | reverse complement strand
CATTGGCATCAACATGGTGATGTTCCCGCTGAAAGTGAAGAGCATGCGCGCGATGCAGAAAATGCAGAAGGTCGCGCCGGAAGTGAAAGCGATTCAGGAAAAATATAAAAAGTATTCGATGCGTGATCCGCGCAAGGCCGAAATGAACAAAGAAGTGATGGCCGTGTACTCGCGCGAAGGCATCAACCCGTTGGGCAGCTGCTGGCCGACGCTCATTCAAATGCCGATCTGGTTCGGGCTGTACCGCATGCTGGCCAATACGATCGAACTGCGCCACACGCCATGGTTCGGTTGGATTCATGATCTTTCCGCGCACGATCCATATTTTATTTTGCCCGTGGTCATGGCCATCTCGATGTATTTCATGCAGAAGATGACGCCCACGCCCGGCATGGATCCCGCGCAGGCCAAAATGATGGCCATTACTCCGCTGATATTCGGCGGAATGTTTGCCCTTTATCCGAGCGGCTTGTCGGTGTATATACTGACGAGCAACGTTGTTGGTATCGGCCAGCAGTGGTACCTCTATCGCACGTCGCCGCCCCCGCCCAAGCCGTCGAGGGGCCCCGGCAAGAAAAAATAGCTGTCGAAGTCCAAAATCTGAGGGAAACAATTTTGTCGACCGCGTCCCGCCCTAACCTGATCATTGATGGGAAACTGAATCATGCTGCAATTACGACGGAATTGCGGCGGTGCCTCGACGCGCTTCTTCAGAAAAGCCGGTTTCAATTGACGTATGAAATTAAAGCCACTTCGCCTGCCTCTTCGAGAGAGCTGGAAAATCCTGAGATTGTGGTGGAGTTCAAGGGCAAGGATCAAGGCTTGCTGCTGGAGCAAAACGCGGAACTGCTTCTCGCACTTGAACATATTTCCCTTCGCTGGCTGTGGCTTGATCCTCAGTTTTACGGGCGCATCCGATTTGATTGCGCGGGATATCGCGGCATTCGCATTGAGGAATTAAAGCTTTCGGCGCGAGTGGCCGCCGGACGCGTCCGCGAAACGCACGCCCCATTTCGTTTCAACGCGATGTCATCGCGCGAACGGCGCATCCTGCATCTCGTCTTAAAAGAGGAACAGGGCGTTCGCAGCGAGAGCGAAGGAACAGGCGAAGACCGGCATCTTGTGGTTTACCCCGCGAATTAATCCTTCGAATAATCAAGAAAAAATCTCTATTCAGGTTCTCTGAATCCGTGGGATATGACTTTTCCTGCCGTATCGAAAATAATCTGAAATGTAAATCCAGTGGTCCTCGCTCGAATGCCAGAAACTCGCATAGGCGCCTGCGGAGGGTCGGTAAGTTCAGGGGCATTTTCCCTAAAAAAGCGCACGTCTGAAATCTCGACGACCGTTTCCCCGCTTCTTGTTTGTCTCATGCGCCACACAGGAAATCGCGCAAACCAGAGATAGACCTGCACGTCGCGCAGTTTTTTTGCTTGCTCGATGAAATTGTTCGGTGGGGCTTCTACATACAGTTGAGTTTTCTCCACGCTTCCGCTGGGTTCGTGAAAAGTGGTGCGCCACACGCCTTGCGGAGTCGTGACCAGGCCCACCCAATGGGTCAGGGTTGGCGGCAGCGGAAGGGCCGCAAGCTTATCCACCTGCAAATGTTGCGCAGCGGCGAATTGTTCCACATCCGCGAGCGCTTTGTGATGCTGGGCGGTAGCCAATCCGATGTAGATGCACAAAGTAGCTAAACCAGCGCGACACCAATTTGCGCGCGTCCAACGGAAACCCGCGCCTCGGGCGAATGGGAAGTAGAGAATGGCTGCGAAAATCGCGCTGGCTATGGCTACAACCGGCAGAGGAAATCCATACCCTGTGGCGCTCGCAAACAAATATGTTCCGAACGCTCCTACTGTGAGCGCAGCCCACACAGAGATTGCGCGGCGCTTAAATTGGTGCGGTTCTCGATAACACCATGCCGTAAGCTGCGGCACGAGCGCGATCGAAGTCACTGTCAAATCAAGAATAAAAATCAGGTCCCAGGCCGGACGCGAATATCGCACCGGACTCCAAACCATCGTCCCGAAGGTGGTGACCAGATCGAGAAATATGTGCGAAGCAAGTCCCACCGCGTAGATTCCGAATAAAAATAAAAATGGCGGCGACTTCCACCTGAGGCTCTTACTGAGCGGTATTGAAATTGCGGTCAGCAGGAACGCCCATAAGGGAAGCAAGACAATGGAATGCGTGATGTTGCGGTGCCACTCCATAATGGCGAGCGGGTTGTGCGCCAATGTGCCCGCAAAAACGTCGATGTCCGGAAACATGGCACCGAGGGTGCACGCTGCGATTGCGACCCTTGCCGTGGGTGAACTTAGGGCTTCTTGAATTTCGCCGACACGCGAGCGTGTGGCGGGAACATCCGGACCGGCGAACAACGCCTTTCCAAGCAGCGCACCCACAATTCCATGTGTGATTGTGTCCATGTGGCTGGAAGATCAGCAGTTTCGGAAACAGATTATAGACGTGCGCCGAAGCTTTCAGTTTCGTTATTGACCGACTCGGATCGGTATCGTCAGCGGCTTTGTGGATTCAGAAGCGGCCAGCATGTGGCATTGGCCGTCAAATATTCCGCCTGGTTCGATGACAAGGCATGGCGAGTGGACTTCGCCCGTTACAACGCCCTTGGCTTGGATCTCCACGCGGCCCTTCGCAAAAATCACGCCATCGAATTTTCCGGCAATTACCACGTGATTCCCTTCAATTTGCCCTTCGACGCGGGCGCCTTCGCCGAGGACCAAACTATGGTTGGAAATCACATTTCCCTTCACCTGGGCGTCTATACGAAATACTCCGGTCGCCTCCAGGGTTCCTTCAAACCGGACGCCCTTGTCAAGAAAGCCGGTGAATTCGTGCTGTTCCTTGTCTTTGTCGCGTCCTTTTGACCGCCATTGCATTCGAAACCCCCTGAGGGAGAGAGGATAAATTTGGGAAGGCTATTGTAGCCGAAATTGCAGAGACGCTTGCGAAGAAATCGCTGCCCTGTAACTTAGCAGACAATTATACCCTAGAGTTGTGAATAAGAGCGTTGCAAGATACTACGAATGTAATATCAGTTCATCAGTCGTTCGTACAGGGAATTCAATTGTTCCTCATCATAGAACTCGAGGCTTAATTGGCCTGGACGGCCCTTTGCGGGCATGTGCAAGGTAACCCGCGTTCCGATGTGTTTTTGCAACTCGTCGATGGCCGCCTGGCGATTCGGATCTTGCGGCGCAACCTCAGATTGCAGGCTGCCGGCCCGGCTGCGACGGGTACCCATGCGCTCCAATTGCCGCACTGTCAACTTTCCGCGAGAGGCCTTCAATGCCAGCTCGCCACGCAGCTTGCGGTCTTCTACTGCAAGCAGCGCGCGTCCATGCCCTGCCGTGATTTTTCCCTCTTCGATCAGCTCCAGGAGGGGTTCTTCGAGAGAAAGCAGGCGCACAGAATTCGCAACTGTGGCGCGTTCTTTTCCGGTTCTGGCGGCGACTTCGTCTTGCGTCAGATGAAATTGCTCCATCAGACGGTCAAATGCACGCGCCTGCTCAATCGGATTCAGGTCTTCGCGCTGAATATTTTCTACCAGCGTTAATTCCAGGGCTTGCTCGTCGCTGACTTCCCGCAAGACAACTGGCACGCGCAATAGTTGCGCGCGCTGCGAGGCTCGCCACCTTCGCTCCCCGGCTATCAGCTGAAATCGTGCGCCGATCTTTCGCACAACAAGGGGCTGAATAATCCCGCTTGAGCGAATGGACTGTGACAATTCTTCAAGGCCAGTCTCCGAGAAACGGGTTCGCGGTTGAAAAGGGCTCGGGTCAATCAAGTCAATATCGACTTGCAATGGTCCGCCGCCAACGGCTGGTGCCGGGGCTACGGCCGCTGCGGTTGCAAACGTTGTGTTTTGTGGGGGAGGAGCCGGAGTCGGCTCAGGCTCCCGAATTAGCGCTCCCAGCCCCCTGCCCAATGCGTTTCTGGCCATTAGAGATGACCTCCTTCGCTAGATTTGTATAAGCTTCCGCCCCTCTACTATGAATGTCGTAGAAGTGGATTGGCTTTCCATGACTGGGTGCTTCGGCCAAGCGGACGTTTCTGGGTATGACGGATTCAAATACCTGTGCTCCAAAAAAACTTCGGAGGTCAGAAGCGACCTGTTTCGACAGGGTGGTCCGTTCGTCAAACATGGTAAGTACGATGCCCTCGACCGCGAGACTGGGATTCAAGGTTCTGCGGATTCGCATGAGCGTATCGAGCAGTTCTGAGACGCCCTCGAGTGCAAGATACTCGCACTGAATGGGGACAAGGACGGAATCGGCGGCAGTAAGAGCATTTAATGTGAGAAGGCCCAAGGCGGGAGGACAATCCATAATAATATAGTCGTATTTTTCATTCACCTGTGGCAGAACTTTCTTGAGTTGATATTCTCGACTTTCGGCGCTAACGAGCTCGACTTCGGCACCAACCAGGTTCTTATCGGCAGGAATAAGATCCAAACCGTCGACCTGCGTCTTTAATATTATTCTTTCAAGCGGTTCGCCCAAGATTAATGAATTATAGAGCGTGCGGCGGCCCGGATCCTTAGGGAAACCAATGCCCGAAGTCGTATTGCCTTGCGGATCGCAGTCAATAAGCAGAGTTCGCTGCTCTGAAAGAGCTAGCGAGGCAGCAAGGTTTATGGAGGTTGTAGTTTTCCCCACCCCTCCCTTTTGATTTGCGACGGCAATAATTCGGGCCAATCGATATGCCTCCGGGCGCGAAATCTAACACAGCAACAATGAAAGATGCAAATTGTTTCACGTGGAACATAATGATCGACATCTTTTGAGCCTGAATTACTCTGAAATAATGAACAAGAGATGCACAATTGTTCAGAATTTCAATATGGTATTCGGTCGTCATGGGAAGAAATCGATTCTAAGCTGGACTTGGGAATCTTTTGCGAAAGGATTGTCGAAGTGAGACGGACTCGACTCTCTGTTGTAATCGGGCGGCAGATAAATTTTAAATGGGTAACTGAGAGACGTAAGTCAAAGGGGAATTAAACTCAGCGAGGACCTTATGTTGATTCATTCAACCTCTACAAAAATTCCCTATATTTCGCGCTTCCCTGTTTTTGCGACGTGTATTTGGCGAACAAAAATGTTCCACGTGGAACATTTCATGTTCATTACTACGAATTTCCTGGAATGGTAAGCTTCGGGCGTCCAAGTAGAATGAATCGTCGCTGAGAATCTGGAATACGAGTCGCTGGCTCCCAGATCCATGACGAATTCGTAGCAAGCCTCGTTGCATCCTCCGCACCGACCCAAAGCAAGATATTTCCCCCGGGTTTGAGGGCTCTTGCGGACCACCGAAGAAGTTCTTTGAAATCTCCCAAGGCTCGGGAGGAAATCAGGTCAACTTGGAGTGTCTCGGCCCGGATTTGCTCAAAACGATCTGGGACGATCTCTATTCCCTTCAAACCTAAATTTCTTACGACCTCCGATAAAAATGCATATTTCTTTTTATTCGATTCAATCAAGACTAATTCCACAGCGGGTGATAGAATTTTTAGCGGTAAACCAGGAAAACCTGCTCCTGTGCCAACGTCGGCCAGTCGACAGTTTTCCACAGGTATCACTTTATTGGCAAACATGGATTCGCCGAAATGCCGGCTTACGATTTCGTCAGGGTCCGTAACTGTCGTAAGGCTGATGGATTGATTCCACTTCAGCAAAAGGAGCACATATTCACGTATCTTGGCAATTTGCTCGTTCGATGCGGAAATGCCAAATACGGATAAAGCTTGAGAGATTTGTTGATTGCTGATCGGGAGGACCGGAGGTTTCGGCATGTATATTACGTCCTTTGCAGCACTTTAGAAGCATAATGACCGGCAACGAGGTCGATGCCGATATGAGCGGCAATGGCAGGTATGAGGCTGCCAGTCCAAATGCGGATAGAAATAAGAATTATTCCAACTACAAATGTAGTAATAAGGCCGCGCCTTCCTTGATATAAATGGGCCAACGAAAACCAGGCCGAAGATAAAACTCCAGCAATTGTATCTGGTGGCCCATAATTGACTATCATCCTGTAAAACGTCATGAAAACAAATCCACGGTATAAGAACTCCTCCGAGCATCCGGCCGTAACAGCAAGGGCCGAGAAGAACCACTTTTCCTTTGTGCTGCGAGGCATGATTTTTTCAGTAACTGCAAAAACCGAGCCACGTTTATCGGCGGGTACCCCGGCGAGTTTGCGCAATCCGATAAATTGATTCGCGCAGAGGATCCCCGTTAAACCGAGGCTAGTCCAAAGAATTCGCCAGGGGTCGTTCATAGTAAGGCCCAATTCGCCGGGGCTTACGTCCCTTGCTATCACCCTCCAGGCGACGAAGGCCAGGATGAGCCATTGAAAGAAAATTGTAGATTGGTAGAGAGATAGGCGATCGGACGAAGAAAGCTCCGATTTGTCCATGAGCCGCTTCATTCGTACGGTTCCACGCCAAGGTACAAGCGTGGCTAGAAACAAAAGTATGAGAATAAAATCCCAAGGAATATAGATAAAATTCACAGGAAGGAATGGAAACATGTTTGGGGGGTGCATGCAAGAAATGATTGAACAGGGAACAGCTTTATTTCCAGGTCTTTCTGTTCTGCTGCGCTGCGTGAGTGCGATGCCTTATTTAACCGATATTGTGGGAAAGACGTCTATTCTGGACAGCTTATCCGCACCTTGGCGAGAATGCTGGTCTATCTCCTGAATTATCCTCTATTCTATCGATGATGAAAATGGAACGGATGAATGAGTCGCGAAAAGTCGGGCTAGCCAGGGCCATATCCAAGTTGGGCTACTGTTCGCGCTCAAACGCCGCAAGAATGATTTACGCCGGAGAAGTCGCGCTAAACGGAACAATTCGTCGAGATCCTGAATTTCCAGTGTATCTTGGGCGTGATCGAATCAAAATCAGCGGAAATGAAATTCAAACGCAGGCGCGAATCTATTGGATGCTGAACAAGCCTAGTGGCCTCGTCACGACCGCTTCCGATGAAAAGGGTCGCGAGACGATCTATTCGCTCCTGGACGATAAATTACCCTGGATGGGGCCGGTTGGAAGGCTGGACAAGGCTACAGAAGGACTCCTCTTGCTTACGAATGACTCGGAATGGGCGGCCCGAATTTCCAATCCCGCCTCACATATGGACAAAACGTACCACGTTCAAGTGAGCGCGACCGGGGTTCACTTACCAAGTGAAGAACTTATAAAAGGGGTGATGGTTGGTGATGATTTTTTACGGGCCAAAGCTGCTCGAATTGTCCGGGCGGGCAATAAAAATACGTGGATGGAAATTGTATTGGATGAAGGGAAGAACCGGCAGATCCGCCGCATGTTCGAACATTTTGGTATCGAAGTCGTGAGACTGATTCGAATTGCGGTGGGCCCCCAGAATTTGGGGCAATTGTCAAAAGGCCAGTCGAGGCCTCTTACAATTGACGAAAAAAGTGCAATCGATCAAGCTTTAACGTGCTTGCGGAATAAATAAATGGATTTAAAAAATATCTCAAGATTGAAATTGGCGGCTGGAACGAAAGAATCATGGTGAGGATCTTTCTTGCCCTCCAACCATGCGGCTTCCGAGGGTAGCAATAAGGAGAAAAAGAGCCAAAGCGAGCCGATCGCTTGAACTTTTGATTGTCATGTTTCCGACTGGTGCAAAGAACCAGAAAGTCAGGATGAACGATGCGATTGCCGTGGCAATGAGCCCGTTGATTAGTCCTTCCACCTTAGAAATGCACAAAACAGCCAATAAGAGCAAAAGCATGGAAGCATCTTTTCCGATATTCATTCGATGACAAAAGGCTGCAATTAACAGCAGGACAACAGTTGAGAGAAGAGTGCCGGGAATGGAACGCACGCGAAATAAGCGAGCCCGTTCACTGGAGAACGCCGTTCCAAGCGTAAGCAATAAGAAAGTGCCACAAACGCCGAGAAGGCAACCTGTAACCAACCCGGCAGTAAAACCCCCCATTCGACCATCCTTTCCTGGAACGTTATGTCTCTATGTCTAGACTACTGATAATAACGTAATTCTATTTATCCTCAGGATTTCACGTTTGAAATCTTTAACAAATATAAACGGCAATTAATTTGCGTTAGATCATTCACGACGAAACGTTACATGACATGAAATTTTTCGCTCGCGTTCAACCCATCAGGAGCTGAGAACAACGCCATTGCCGCGCGCCGTAATTGTTCCCAAGTGGAAACCGGAATAACTGAAATCCTTCCCCCATACCAGCTAATTAAACGTCGAAGAAATATGGCGCAGATCAGGAGCACGAGACCGACAACGATTGTATCGTAGGACTGTCGCTCTACAAGCACAGTCCAATTAATGTTTTCTTGCCAGGATGGCACGAGAGCACTCATTTTTCTTTGCAAATAGCTGCCAACAAAAGGCAGTCCAGCCACATGAACGAATGCAGTATGTTCAAAATTATATCTGGGGTCGTAACCGGGAATATTTTGAGTTGCCTCTCGAAAAACTTCGGGGCGTATCAGATCTTGCCTTGTCAGGAAACGGCCCTCGCTGTCCTTGAAGATTGCATGGTATGAAGGATCTACGATCACCCATCGACCATTCAGACGGACTTCAGCCACGACGTGATTCGTGCTCCGATTTTGTTCGTCGAGCAAAAGTAGGCGTCGTGCCTCAATTCCGCCGGCAGAAGCCAGATTGACGAAGGCATTCGTGGCTGTCCCGCAAACGGTGAGTAATTCCTTGTAATTTAATGTATCGAACGGATCGCGATTTTCGCCATCATCGCTGAAATAATCCGTTGACCGGGCAGGCCCCTGGTCCATCCAGGAAAGAATGGCTGTCACTTTGGTTTCAGGTGAGGAAGTGAAGGGAAGAACTGCGTTTGAGAATCCCGAAAGATATGTTCGCGTGGAATATTCCCATCCCATTCCTGACAAAATCAGCAGGATCGACGAGATCATCAACATATTGACCAAGAAGGCGAGCGCTTGAAATACATTTTCCTTCTTCATGATTGATCTCCTAGAATTTTAATCCCCCTTCCACTTCTGAAGCAGTAAGTGGATAGCCACGAAAGTAAGAAACTTTCAGGAAACGCTAATCCCTGGAAACCTGGATCGTAAATCAAGTTCAGCGACACACATTAATTACCATCATTTCATGCCGGAAAACAACAAGTGGCTTGAGCAGCACTGTCGTAGGCGATATCCGTGCCGGAGGGGATATCGCGGCAAAAATTGATAAGATTTGCAGCGATTGCCAGGGCGGTATCTGACCCACGTAAAAAAGCCAAATTTTCCCGCCGGGCTCGCTCATTGCTGATTATTCTCGATTTGAAAATGCTCTCAACGCCAGGCCATGCGCCACGGAGGTGAATTCGTGCCCAGTCCGCAATTTACCTGCACCAAAGCGCTTCTCGAAAATTTTCCTGACCGACGGCACGAATGATGAGCCACCGGTTAAGAACACGGCGTCAACCTCGCGATGGTCCGCACCAGAAGCCTTAAAGATAGAATCGACGCAATGTTCAATCTGCTGAAGTTCCTCCGATATCCATTCTTCAAATCGGGCCCTCTCAACTTTGGCCTCCAAACGGATATACCCATCGGAAAACGAGAAAGTCGCGACAGGGCAGCTTGATAGATCGCTTTTTACCTTCTGAACGGAACGGTGGAGCTGGTAGCCAAGGTCTTCTTTAATGAGATGACTGAGGGCGGCAATTTTCTTTGGCTCCAATGCATGCGCTTGCACGCCTTTCAGCATTTCCATCACATCGCGCGCCTTCAGGAAAGAAAGGTGATGCCAGTGTTCCAACTTCGCATAGACCCAGCCGGGAACGGAGAGATTTTTGTTCATCGAGCGCATTTCAGTTCCCGCACCGAGCGCGGGCGCAACTAGATGCCTTATGATTTTTGCGTCGAACGCATCTCCAGCCAAACCGATTCCGGCGTTTCCTAAAATATCAGCGGACTTCTTTCCTTTTCGCTGGATATCAGGGCCGACACGGATTAAGGAAAAATCGCTCGTTCCTCCGCCAAAATCACCGATCAGGATTAATTCTTCGCGTTGAAGGGTGGATTCGTAGTAGTGCGCCGCGGCCACGGGTTCGAGGTCGAATTCGACCGACTCAAAACCTGCGTTGCGAAAGGCCTCACGCAATCGATTTTCCGCGTAATTGTCGTCCTCCAAAGAATTGGCTCCCACGAACCGCACGGGTCGCCCTACCACCGCGGCTGTTATGCACGCGCCAAACCTTTCCTCGGCTTTCTTCCGCAGGTCTTTCAGAATTCGCGCAATCAGTTCCTCAAGCGTGTAGCGCCGCCCAAATACCTCTGTGCTGAGAAGGCTCCTGCTGCTCAAAAAGGACTTAAGCGATTGCATCAATCGGCCCTTGGGATCCGCGGACAGGTAGTGCTCGATGCCCTCGGGGCCGCTCCAGGACTTGAGTGTATTTACCGTGCCTTCTTTAACGCGCTCTAGATACAGGAGAGAACGATAAGCGTCGGTCAGTGCGCCCATGTACGGGAACTGGGCCAACTCCACTTCGCGCGCGTTTTTGGCAAACGCTATAGAGCTGTTTGTAGTGCCAAAATCAATCCCAATGCTTTGTGATTTCATAGAGTAAGAAAAATCAAACCTGAGTGCGGCGCAATCTGCAGAAAATTTGGTGGACGTGACAGGGTTCGAACCTGCGACCCCCTGCTTGCAAAGCAGGTGCTCTCCCAGCTGAGCTACACGCCCACAGTGGCTAGTGCAATCAATTCTAAAGCATCCGCTGCCATTCGAAAACACCGAAACGCGAATAATTGTCCAAATCTTCGAAACCCAGGTATTTTAACAAATTCCAACCACGGCACCTGCAACGAGAAAAAATTGATCAATGGATTGAACTGAAGGCGGATCAATGGTTCTCTGCGGCGGATGGCAGCGGCGGTAAATGCTCGCGGATCAAAGCCTCCACTTGCTTCCAAACGTTCGGATCGCATTCAATTTGGGTGTGAGCTCTGGCAAACAGATGGTCATACCAGGGGTATTCCGTGCAGGCGTAACGGCTGGTTCGATAGTTAAATTTATAATTTCCGATAATTTTTGTGTGACTAGAATCCGCGGCCCGGATTTCGTTTTGCCCGTGGACAAATCCATTGCGTTGATAGAAATTGGCAGCCTGCGCGACGTTTGCCGGGATAACAGTGTCATTCTCGTGGCGTTTGGTCACGCTATCCACTTGAATGGTGAGCAGGACAGGGATGCCTTCCTTTCCCAGTTCACGTGCGACGGTAATCGCCTCCGAGGCGCCCCAACTGTGGCCGTAAAGAATGATGTGTGCGGCCTGCTTTTCCGCCGGCATCAGCGTAGTGTCGTGATTTGTATCCAGCAGAGTCAGGATCTTTTTCAAAGCTATTCTGCCATTGGCGTTTTCAAACACTTCCACATCCACGCTTGAGCCATACGCTTTTTGCAAGCTTGCGCCCAGTTGAACTTCGCTATGCACAATGTCATCGTGCCTCACCCATCCGCCCACGAATCCAAAAACAATGAAGGGAGGGCTCTTTTTAAGGGCCGTAGCGGAGGGCGGGTGACTCGCGTCAGTAGCCGCATTTTGTTGAGCTAATGCCAGTTGTGTCGCGCCCACAAAAAAAAGGGCAGCCAGGAAAATAAACAATGCACGCATCCACCCTGAGCCTCGGACTGCTACGATTGATTCCATCACCTGGCGGAAATTTCCCTTCGTTTCATCCCGCGATTATCCCATTAACCTCGTCAGGAATGGAAAATCTTAGGTGCATAAGTACCTGTATTCCCATTTTATAATGGACGAACTATCTTCATAATGGGGTTGCTTGCCCCTCAAAAACATGATTCCTTGAGAGGGATCGGAACTGATTTGCGCAAATACTCTGGGTCGACACCAAGGATGCCCCGTGAATAGAAAACGAATCCATGCCTCAGGTGCCAGAACGATCGCTTTCCTTCTTATGCTGGCTCTTTTTCTGGGATTTCCAGGGAATGCCGGGGCATATGCAGTTCTGGCCCATGAGGCAATCGTTGACAGCGCGTGGGATACAAACATCCGCCCGCTGCTTTTGAAGAGGTTTCCTAGTGTCACACCTGAAGAGCTGAAAGCGGCACACGGATACGCTTATGGCGGGGCCATTATTCAAGACATGGGGTATTACCCTCATGGGAGCTTTTTCTTCAGCGATTTGACTCACTACGTTCGTAGTGGTGACTTTGTAACGGCTCTCATTCGCGATTCCAAAGACCTAAATGATTATGCCTTTGCGCTGGGAGCCTTGGCGCATTACGCAGCGGACAACAACGGTCATCCCATCGGAACCAATCGTGCCGTGCCCCTGCTTTATTCGAAAGATAAGAAAAAATTCGGCGACTCCATTACATATGAACAAGACAAGTTGGCCCACGTAAAGACGGAATTTGGATTCGATGTCCTGGAAATCGCGCAAGGGCGTTACGCGCCGGATCATTATCACGACTTCATAGGATTTGGGGTATCCGTCCCGCTCCTGGAGCAGGCTTTTCGGGAAACATACGGCTTAGATCTGAAGGAAGTTCTTTCCAGTGAAAAAAAAGTTATTGAGTCATACAGGCACGACGTTAGCAAGCTTCTGCCGGAAGCAACACGCGTTGCATGGAGCTTAAAAAAAGACGACATTCAGAAAGATCAGCCGGGGATTACTAAAAGGAGATTTCTCTACAATCTTTCACGCGCGAGTTATCAGAAAAATTGGGGCAAAGATTTCCAGCCGCCGACGCTTCGCGAGAGAATCCTGGCGTTTTTGATAAAAATTCTGCCGAAGTTCGGTCCGCTTAAAGTGCTGCAATTGAAGCCGCCCACCCCCGAAGCACAAAGGCTATTTGAAGCCAGCTTCAACGCAACGATGAGCAATTACCGCCATTTGCTGGGCGACCTGGGAGCAGGTAAGCTGGATTTGCCCAACAAAAATTTCGACACGGGAACGATTACGCCGCCCGGCAATTACAAATTGGACGACAAGGCGCAGGCCAAGTTGCTCGATGATCTGGCGAAAGAAAAGTTCACGGATGTGCCTCCGGAAATGCGAGCGGAACTTCTCGAGTACCTCGGCCATGACGATGCGCCGTACGCGATGAAAAACAATAAAAAGGATTGGAATAAAGTCGAGGCCGAACTGGATGAATTGAAAAATACGGCCCCGGCGGCTGCTGCGATTCATTCTGCCCCATCTGAGGATTCTACGGAGCCAAGCAAATAAATCATTGCATAGGGAATTAGCGTAAGCCAAGGTTTGGAAGCATAGATTTAATTTCTCCGGGACTTGATTGCACTAAGGTTGGAATGGTGCGGGGCCTCGTCGAAAAACGCCCGAGGCCCCAATTGGTTGCGTGTCAACGCAGCGTCACGTGAGACGCGGAGGCGTTAGTCAGACGATTTTTGCGATTCGTTGTGCGGAGCGTTCTTCTGAAGAACGCGCACAAGGAGTTGTCCCGATTTCGGTGTTACGGCTTTTCCGCCCATCACGATTTGTCTGGCTGTAACTTTGTGGCCATAAACATCTGCGCTGGCATCATCATCCGGGCGAAGAGTGGAACCTTCCAGAGAAACGCCTGCGAACAGGCCGCGCGCCCGCGAGTAGCTGAGAATTTCCGCGCGAAGGTAGGCGTCGGTATCTGCCGAAGCGTCGCGACCTTTGGGGCCGGCCGCGGCGGATGCATCAGCGCCGAGCTTCACCTTACTATCCAGAATAGACGATGCTCCTCTGTTGTTCATTACGAGAAGAACGAGGTCCGTTGCTTCGCCACCAAGTTGGAATCCTACGCTGCCGCCTTCTAATGCGTACATGGCAGGCGAGCCCCATGGACCGTTAAAATGCTCTCCGGTCCGGCAAACCATCGCGCCGCGGCCGTAGCTTCCACCAACAACGAATGCAGCTTTCAAGACGGATGGGAAAACAATAACGCATTCCGCTTTTTCGAGCAGTTCTTGGGGAATGTTATCCGGCACATTCATTACTTCCTGCAGAACTGTTCCGGAATTTTCCAAACGCTTTTGTTCCTTATTGGCGGCAAACGCTGAAGTTGCCATAAGGAAAACACACACACCAAGAGTCAATTTATGAAACATCGCGAACCTCCATTTGATTGTTGCTAGCTGATAGTAATAATTTCAAATCGAATTGCTGCGAATAGCTTTATGCTTTTTGTCGCGCCCCGATAACGACCAACGCGGTCCCGCCCAGTAATGCCAATCCGCCGAGGAGCGGAGAAATGGGGATGTGCGTTGTATCTTCTCTCGTGGCGTGAATCGATCCTACGTTGAAGATTTGTTTCTGACGCGTATAACTGAATCCTTGGAAGATGAGGGCAAACCCTCCCAGTATCGCGAAGAGAATGCCCAAAAGTGTGATGGATTTCATTGGTTGGCTTCCCTCATCAGGAAATTACCTTGCGGCCCTGAATGATTTGGATCAAAAAGACTACGACCGCCACGACCAGCAAGATGTGAATTAATCCACCCATTGTGTAAGCAGTGACGAGGCCTAGAAACCACAACAGCAGCAAAACCGCGAAAATTGTCCAAAGCATTTCAGATCTCCTCTCCAGCTAGTTCCAAATTTGCTCGTTTCCAGTTCTAAACAATCCTCTTGCGGATTCCGCGACGTTAATCGTGATCAGGATGAGAATGGCGCCAATTCCAGTAATTCTGCTGCTCTCGCCTGTTGGATTCTTTATATTCGTGAGCCTTTTTGTGTTTATTGGTCAGGTAGACTCCCCAGGCGTGGTTTTCGCGATCGTCCCAGTTGTGATAATCCTTGTGGTGGGTGTCGTAAACGCGAATCTGGACTCCGTCATCATTTGCTGCGGGAGCCGCTAGAATCACCACAGGCACGGCCAGGGTCGCGGCCAATAAGAACACACAGATACAACGATTTGTAATACTCATAAGGTAATCCTCCATTAAAGGCGTGCGATTTCAGTTCTTGCGGTCGTGAGAAGTGATGAAGAACTTTTATTCCGCTTCGGGTGTGGCGTTTGTCTTCTCTCTGCCATTCCTCTTACAAGAGCATCATGAGGCCAATCGATTCCGGTGTCTGTGCTGTATTGCACCTATTTCGATAATATTGGGGATTCGTCTAGAGGGCAAAAATACGTTATGAAGGGTCATTTTCTTGCGAATCGGCGAGCGAAACCAATAAAGCATAGGGAATGACTGGATTCCCTTGCCATGCTACTCTTTATTGCTCAATAAGGGCCTGCGCTGCGTGTGCATAAAATATGGCCAAAGCCAACCAGACAGCGATGAATAAAACACCGATTTTCAACGCCCAGGCTTTTCTGGATTCCGCGGGGGTATCCAGGACCATCGTTGAATTTCAAAAGAAAGACACAATTTTCTCGCAAGGCGATCTTTGTACGAATGTGATGTACATTCAAAATGGCTCGGTGAAGCTCTCCGTCGTATCGAAGACCGGCAAGGAAGCCGTCGTAGCCATGCTGAAACCGGGCGATTTTGTTGGCGAGGGAGCGTTGGCCGGCCAATCGATTCGCATTGCGACCGCAACGGCGACTTCACTTTCGACTTTGCTGGTCATCAGCCTGGGGGAAATGACCCGGGTGCTACATGCCGAGCACGCGCTCTCAGACCACTTCATCACCTATATGCTGCAACGCAATATCCGGATCGAAGAGGATTTAATCGATCAGCTTTTCAATTCCAGCGAAAAGCGGTTGGCGCGAGCGTTACTTCTTCTTGCGCGCTACGGAAAAAAAGATAGAGCGCAGTGGGTTCTGCCTAAAATTTCGCAGGAAACACTAGCGGAAATGATTGGTACAACACGCTCACGCGTGAATTTTTTCATGAAGAAATTTGAAAAGTTGGGATTTATCGCTTATCAAGACGGGCTCCAAGTGAACGATTCCTTGCTCAGCGTGGTCTTGCACGATTGATCCGATACGATCGATTCGTAAAGGACGCAGTGCCCGCGCTCCTATTTGGCTTTTTCGTATTTTCGTAACCGGTGCGGGCCCACATCCGCGGCATAAACAGTCCCCCTATCATCGGCCACAATTCCCGAAGCTCCGGAAATTCGATTTACATCGGCCTGTGCCAGATCAGGGTCGGGAATGAACGCTCGAAGCGAGCCATCCTTCGCGCTTCCCACCGTGATGCCTCTCAGGTAGCCGGGATTGGTTGTCGAATTCGACTGCGAATCGGTGACGTAGAGGGTGTCATCCTTGGAAACGTACACGGCGCTAGGGCGGCCAAATTGCTTCCACGCGGCGATGAAATTTCCGTCTTGATCGAAGATCTGGATGCGGCTATTGCTGCGGTCGGCAACGTAAACGTAGCCTTTGGAACCGCCGATGGAGATGTCGTGCGGCTGGTCAAATTCTCCAGGGCCGGAGCCGTGATGCCCCCAGGCCTTGATAAACTTTCCGTCCTTTGAAAATTTCACGACGCGATCGTTTTTGCCGTGGCCGTCAGTCACAAAAATATCGCCATTCGCACCGATCGCAATGCCCGTGGGCATGTCAAATGTGTCCGGGCCATTTCCCGCCACGCCTTCCTTGCCAAGCGTCATCAGGACTTTGCCTGTAGAGCTAATCTTAAAAACCTGCTGCCCGCGTACCACGCCGTTTGCATCTTTCGCTGAAATTCCCAGGACGGTTTCGGTGTTGTTCGCATCGCTTGCCCAAATGTTGCCTTCGCGGTCGACGGTAAATCCGTGAGGGAATGCGAACATGCCGCTGCCAAAGCTGTTGAGAAGTTTTCCCGACGGGTCAAATTCCAGGATCGGAGGTTCTGTCCGTCCAACGCAGGTGGCGTACCCCGCAGGTTCCGTGTTGAAGCAGCGGTGAAAAATCCAGACGTTACCCTTTGGATCGATATCAGCGCGAATCAGTTCGCCCCAATGGCCGCCATTCATGTTTGCGGGCAGGGTCGGCCAGTTATCCACCAACTTATATGGGTCGGGCAGATCGGCTTGCTTGGGATAGTGAGTTTCCTGCGCGCGCGCCAAAGCGCCAACGAGGACGAGTGCGGCGATCAAAAGGAAAAATAGCCGTCGAACAAAAGTCATTACATCACCTTTCATCTGCAATTCAGTTCCGGAAAATCGCTCGGCCCAACAAACCCGGAGTCCGCAACCTGTCTTTACAGTGTCAACCCTTATACACCAGCGCCAAGGCCATTTGAAACGCCGACTCAAACGACGACCCTGCAAACGCTTCATTTATTCCGGCATCAGCTGCTTGATCAAATCAGGAGAATCGATTTTCCAGTCGTTCGCCAGGACATGAGCTTTCCTCAAAATCGTCTCGCTGCGGGAGTCGAACTCCCCGGAAAGCGCGTCGGGATTGATCGAAACTGCGTTCAAAACTGTTCGCGGAATTCTCAGCCGGCGGAATTTGGAGCCGATCAGGAGCGCTGCGCCTCCCCATACCAGATCAATCCGGTAGGTTCCCAACTGGCCACGGACTTCAACCCACGCGTTATGGAGTTTGCAGCGGTCATGGATCGTGGTGTGCGGCAATGCCAGCGTGAGGATCCCATGCCGCAAAGAAATGACGCTGGATAATCCCTGGAAGTTAGAATCTTCCCGGACAAAGCCGGTTCCCCGGTCGCCCTCGTCGGCCCACGTCTCATCTTCGCCAACGGCGGAGACCGACGTAAACAGGTCAACGTCCCGCATCACCTCCGAGTACAAAATGGCGGGCACGTCATCCATTGCAACCTCGCGCCCGTCGCGATAAAAGCGCACCTGGTCAGAGACGATGAACAAATTGATTCCGGAACCTGATTGTTCTCCGAGCGCCGATTCAACCAGCGATCGATCGCGGTCCGAAGGGATATCGACATACATTTCCGCTCGCATATTCCAGGAAGCAAATTTTTTCGTCGGAACATTCGCGCCATCGAAATGAGCACCCATCAGCCTGTACTCCCAGCCGCGCGCGCGGCACAAGCTGGAGAACTGGTGCTGTCGCATCACGATCCCAGCGAATCGATTGGAATATGTTTTCGTCTGGCGATCGGCATCGGTGACTTCGTAGAACTCGCGAAAAGCCTGGCGAAATGGTTGGCGGATTTTCGCGTCAAAAATGCTTCCGCGCCACCTTTGAATTTCCTCCGGGCCGGATGCTAGCGGATGCCAGAGCCGCGCCGTTTGCGCCGTTTCCAGATCGATCGGATTTCCCGTCGAATTGATCACGCCTTGCGCTGACCAAATTCCCGAGCGGTCCGACTCTTTATCGCCTTGGAAGGCCCAGATCAGTCTTCGGCCCAGAAAACCGAGCAAGGGATGCTCGACGAAATATTGCCGCCAGTGCTTTACAGGCATGGTTTCCGGAAACAAAAATGTCGATTCCAGGCGGGAACACTGCGCTTGATATGCCTGCTCAAGCTCCTTCGCCAACAAGGCGACCGAGCGAGTCTCATTAGGAAACGCCTTCTTGACATGTGAGGGAGCAGCTTTGCTCAATTTTCCGTTCGCGTCGTGCCAGACAACCGCGACGCGCCCATCGTCTGCCAGATGGACAACTGCGCTGGCGTCTCCAATTTCAGTTTTCGATTCGCCTTGTTGATCGAGGCCGTAGTGACTCACGGAAATATCTTCGAGTTCCCTAACCGTCAAGCCGCTACGTTCCGCTGCTTGCCGGAGAGACTTCTCGATTAGCCGGCGGGCGACCGTGTATTTCACTTTCGAGCGCATGCGCGTCAATTGCGCCACGGCTTCGCTGCACTCCATAGTGCCGAGCGCCTGCGCGCAGGTGAAACCCACCTTTTGGGAAACTGCGCCAAGCAGCGGAACCTTACGCAGACATGCAATTCCAAAATCCGCAATGGCCACTGCCACTTCGCGCTCGTCCCGCTGTGCGAGGCACCAGATAACTCCCTTTTGATAGGAGGAATCTTCGATCGGAGACCGTGCTTCGGACGGCTGCCCGGGCGTGGGACCGAGCGCCAGCCATCGCAGCATGGCTGAGTAAACTTGCTCTTCTCCCAAAATTGAAATGAGCTCGCGCGATCTCTTCTTCCATTTTGAGCCGGGAACGGCTTGCTCGAGATCCCGGCAGTGATCGAGCAGTGCCTCCCATCCCGCTCGGGCAATCTCTTCCATTTTTTTAATTTCGTGGAACACGATCTGCGACCATGGGCCGCGCCCTGGGTCAAGTTGGACCTCGCCCTCCACGCGAAACAGTTCCGCAATCTGGTCCCTGAATTTCTGAGTTTCCGGCTCGATTTTCCCGCTGGCGCTCGGCGCGAGGCGCAAATGAAGTTGCCGCAATTTCGTACGGATGCCGTCCGTCATCTGCTCGCGGGTAAGGGATAGAATGAGGAGGCGTATCGGAAAAAACATGTGCGCCATGGAACCCATTTCCCCGTAATACTCGGCGAACAGGTGTTCCACAAGCGCTCCCGGCAACGGCTTTGGGGCGCGCGAAAATGCCACCTGAATCCCTTCCGCCAGGGAATTGCAAGCTGTGTAGTTTTGCGACAGGTGGGCTTCTGCTCGCAACCATTCAAACGAGTGCTGAAGGAAGGCCAGAAGAACGTCAGGCTCCGCCTTCGCGAGCTCTATGAATGCCGGGTTTGTCTGCTTCCAGTCAGCCGTTTCACGCCGCATCTGCTCTGCGGTGCGGAAAGACATCGGCCTCTGGGCGCTAGTGGCCAGGATGAGTTCGTAGATGGCTTGCGCCTGTTTTTCGGCTTCCGTCATAGACCCCGGTCCGAAACACTTTCGATTACATGACATCTTACAGGCTTGCCATCTTATGCCCCGGAGGCGTTTTCAGGAATTAGCGAATCGAGGACGAAAGAATCACCTTAAATTGAGCGGGGTTATTGACGTATTATCAGCATGTCTGTATAATCAGGGTTTCCGATGTGTGTCTGGAGGGGCGATGTACGCCGTTATTCGATCAGGTGGGAAGCAGTACCGGGTAGCTCCCGGAGATACGGTCAAGGTCGAAACCTTGCCCGGCAAAGTGGGCGGAGAAGTTACGTTCGACGACGTGGTCGCCGTGGCGACGGATGAAAAGAAACTTTTGACCGGTTCGGCGGCTACCAAGGCCAAGGTGATCGGCAAAATCGTTTCGCAAGGACGCCATCCAAGAATTACCGTTTTCAAGTACCGCTGCATTAAACAATACAAGATTGTCCGCGGCCACCGGCAGAACTATACAGCCGTTGAGGTTAGCGGAATCGAGCTCTAAGAGCTCCAAAGGAATCTGAGATGGCACATAAGAAAGGTGGCGGCTCCTCCGTAAACGGCCGCAACTCACCTGGACAAAGACTCGGTGTAAAGCGATTCGGCGGCCAGCTAGTCCATGCGGGAACAATTTTGATTCGCCAGCGTGGCACGAAACACAAGCCCGGCGTGAATGTAGCGCGCGGCAAAGATGACACGCTATTTGCGTTGATCGATGGCGTCGTGCTTTTCCAGGATAAGGGACAGGACGGGCGCTTTATCAGCGTCATGCCGCCCGAGCAGGCCGCTGCAGCACCGCCTGCCGTCACACCAGCAAATTAACTGGATCTCGAATTCGAGAAGGCGGCTCCGCTGATGCGGGGCCGCTTTTTTATTTTTTACGCGAGTGAATCGGATTTTTGTGGCATAGGCTTCAGCCTGTGCGGTTTTAGTCTCCGCAAGGCCTAACCCCGCACAGGCTGAAGCCTATGCCACGTAGCGTGCAATTCTTTTGCGAATTATCGTATTCTGAAGGTGGAAGTGAAAAATGGTTTTTGTCGATGAAGCGAAAATTTATGTGAAAGCCGGCAACGGTGGAAATGGCTGCATTGCGTTTCGCCGTGAAAAATTTGTACCGCGCGGCGGCCCTTCCGGCGGCGACGGCGGCAATGGCGGCAGCATTTATCTCGAAGCAAATCCGCACGACAACACGCTTTTGCGCTATCGATACAATCGCGAGTTCAAGGCGGATCGTGGCCGCCACGGCGAAGGTTCCAATTGCTCGGGCCATGCCGGCAAGGACATGATCCTCTCTGTGCCCGTTGGGACGGTGGTAAAAGACCAGGATACAGGCGAATTGATTGCCGATTTGACGAAGCCGGGTGAGCGCATCTTGATCGCAGGAGGCGGGCGTGGCGGGCGCGGCAATCAGCACTTCGCCAAGCCCTGGCATCAGGCTCCGCGCGAATCGGAAGAAGGCCAGCCGGGCATCGAACGCAATCTCCATTTTGAACTAAAGCTACTTGCGGATATTGGGCTGGTAGGATTTCCGAACGCCGGGAAATCGACTCTGATTTCCAGAATTTCCGCGGCGCGTCCCAAAATTGCGGACTATCCATTTACCACCTTGCAGCCGGGCCTTGGAGTTGTTTCGGCTGACGGCGATCCGGGAAAGCCATCCGAAAAAGGCGGCGGGCGCACATTTGTGGTGGCGGATTTACCGGGATTGATCGAAGGCGCGCATACCGGGGTTGGCCTCGGCATTCGCTTTCTGAAGCATATTGAGCGGACGCGCTTCATCGCTCATCTGATCGATACGAGTGACGCTTCCGATCGCGATCCAGTTCGCGATTTTGAAATTATCGAAGGCGAGCTGAGCGCCTTCAGCGAAAAACTCGCGGAGAAACCGGTGATGGTTGTCGCCACCAAACTGGATGCCACCACGGATCGCACGCGGCTGGAAAAATTGCGCGACTTTTGCGCTGCCCGCGGGCTTGAATTTCACGCGATCTCCTCGGCGACCGGCGAAGGTATTCCGCAACTGGTGAGAGCGATGGCAAATGCGCTCGATCGCTTGGCTCCGCAAGAGCCGGTGGTGGAAGCTGCGACCGAAGCCACGCAGACACCGCCGACTATGGAGCAGTCAGATTTGCAGGAAACCGAATCAACTGCGTTAGCACCCGTGGCGGTCATCCCTGAAGCGCCACGGCGGAAGGTCGCGCGCGCGCCGCGCAAACCTCGCCAGAAAAAAGAGGACCATTGAACAGCGCGCCGCCCGAATCACACGGCGTAACACAGGAGCAAAGCCGGGAGCGGCGCATCGCGCTTTTCGGTGGTACTTTCGACCCCATTCATATTGGCCATCTGGCCATTGCGCGAGCGGCAGAACGACGATTTCATTTGGATGAAATTCATTTTATTCCCAGCGGGCGTCCGCCGCACAAACAGCGCTCACGAATCGCATCTTACGCCGACCGGTACGCAATGACGTCCATTGCCTGCGCCGATCATCCACGATTTATTCCGTCGCTTGCCGAATCGGGCGCTGGACAATCCGGACGCGAAGTTTTTTATTCGGTGGATACAGTAAGGCACTTTAAGCACAAGCACCACGCGACGCGCCCGCATTTTTATTTTCTGGTTGGCGCGGATTCCTTTCTGGACATCCCAACCTGGAAGGATTACGAAACTCTGCTCGGACTGTGCGATTTTATCGTGGTGAGCCGCCCGGGTTTTAATGTGAATGCCCTGCGCCTGGTGATTCCGCCTGAACTTTTTGGCCGTCGCGGCGCGGAGCATTCACCACTCGATCCGCGCGCAATCACCCTGAAGCGCACCGTGGTCTACATTCTTGATACCGTTGCCAGCCACGTTTCCGCCACGGAAGTTCGCACGCGGCTGGATCGAAACGAATCGATTCATGGACTTGTGCCGCAGCGCGTTGAGGAATACATTACGAAGAAGGCCATTTACCGGTGACCCCAAGAAAGGCTCCTATTCCGCCGAAAGTTCACGCGGCCATTCAGGCGGCGGAAGAAAAACAGGCGGCCGATATTGTCCTGCTCGATCTGGAAGGGCTTGGCGCGTTCACGGATTATTTTCTTATCTGCACGGGTTTCAGCTCGCCTCAAGTCGCGGCCATCTGCGACAAAGTGGAAGAAGACCTTGAACGGATGGGCATTCGACGAATCCACCGCGAAGGAAAAACGGGCAGCGATTGGATGCTTCTCGATTTTGGCGGATTGATTGTGCACGTATTCACCGAACGAGCTCGCCATTTTTATGATCTTGAGCGGTTGTGGCGGGCTGCTCGACGCGTCGAATTGCGTAGCGCGGGCGAGGAGCACTCCTTGGCTGAGCCGGCAGAGGCGGAGGGATGACAGAGCCCCGCATGGTTTGGATCGCCGAAGATCCAGCGTCCAAGGCCGTACTTGAGCTGGCACGAAAAGTTGCGGAAACTTTTACAACGCTTCTCATCACGGGAGAGAGCGGCACGGGAAAAGATCATCTTGCTCGCCTGATCCACGAACTCGGTCCCCGGCGCGACGCGCCTTACCTTAAAATTGATTGCGCCAGTCTTCCCCAGGAACTTGTCGAATCGGAATTATTTGGGCATGAACGCGGCGCTTTCACGGGCGCGGTGGAGCGCAAACTAGGCCGGCTGGAAATGGCGAACGGGGGCACGATTGTGCTGGACGAAATTGCGGCGCTTTCTCCGGCGACGCAGGGAAAACTTTTGCGCGTCCTTGAAGAGCGGCAATTTGAGCGGCTGGGCGGCACTGATACGATCACGATCACAGCTCGCCTGATTGCGTTGACCAACGCTGACCTGGCTCGACTGGTTTCCGAAGGGAAATTTCGAGAGGATTTGTTTTTTCGGTTGAGCGTGCTCACCGTCCCGGTTCCCGCACTGCGCGCGAGGCCGGCCGACATCCTGCCACTGGCCGAAGCGTTGCTGGCGCGAGGCGCCCGCGTGCACGGCCGTTCAGCAGTTACGTTTTCCGATCCCGTAAAAAAAATGCTGGCACAATATTCCTGGCCGGGGAATGTGCGCGAGCTGAGGAATGCGATTGAGCGTGCGTTGGTGTTTTCCGGGGGCGCTTCTCTCATCCCCGAAGATTTCCCCGAATCCGTGCGAACGGCGGATTCCGCATATGGCGGCGCTCTTCGCTCGCTCGAAGATCTGGAGCGCGATGCCATTCGCGCAACGCTGGAGGCCACGCGTTACAAGATTGGCAAAAGCGCGGGAATATTGGGCATCAGCCGCAAAACCCTTCTGGATAAGCGCAAGAAGTATGGATTGAACTGAAAATCCGTGCGGCAAAATTCTCGATGAAAATTCATTTGGTAATGCTCGGAAAGACGCGGCGACCGGAAATCCGTGGGCTGATGGAAGATTACTCGGCGCGCATCGGGCGCTTCGCCGAACTGCAAATCACCGAGCTGCGAGAGGATTCCGCCGCGGCAATGCGCAAATTTTCCATCGACTCCGCCGCGACGGTCATTCTGCTGGATGACGCGGGAAAGCCGCAGACATCGGCACAATTTGCGAAGTGGATCGGTGAAATGCGCGATCGTGGCGCGCGCGAACTCGCATTTTTATGCGGAGGCGCGGAAGGCTTTCCGGATGCTTTGCGCAGCCGCGCCACGCATAAACTCTCCCTTTCCCCGCTCACTTTCTCGCACGAACTTGCCCGCATCATGCTTGCCGAACAGCTCTACCGGGCCTTTGCCATTCTCGCCGGGCATCCTTATCCAAAATAATTCCATGAATATGGTCGGCGATGAAAAGCACTCGATCACTGTTTACGCAGAACGGAGCTACGGGGCCCAAGTTCTCGCGTGGGGCGCATCCTGAAGGACTACGATATCGTATTCAAGGTAAGGAGCTTCTCCACCGCACTTCTCACATCGGACGATGGCAATTTCAGGTCGCGTTCGAGAGGATACTTGATTAGAGTTTGCTCGTTGCCTGGAACCCGAAAGGGGAGTTTGCAATCTGCAATGAAGGCAAATCACGCCTTTGATTTGGTCTTCCCGTTCGTTGCTCATGATCGCCCCCGTATAATTCAGCGCACATCATTTCTGTTTCCAGCCCTAGACTACAGCCTGGCAGCCAATGAACGTGTGACGGGCGGCACTCATGAGTGTGATTGGAGAACGAGCCCTCGCAGGTCAGCTTCCCTCTTCAACCAAATAATAGATATGTTGATCGGGCGGCCAGATAAACTTCCAGCAAGGGCCCTGCGCGTTATTCATTCATTGAAATGTAACAATCTAGCCTTATGGTAGATAAATTGGAGAAGTTTGTACTCCTTTCCTGAATAGAGCGACTGGCAAGCAAGGGACGCATAAAGTGGTTCCAATCTCAAGGGAATTGCAACCCGGAAAAGGTAGTAAATGAAAACCGCCGCACGCAAGGCTGCTCCACGCGCCAAGAAACCCCCAAAGTCCGTAAATCTGTTCGAGAAATCGGACTGTGCCACATGCCGGAAGGCACGCCGTTTCCTGCAAAAGCGCGGATTCCGAATCAAATACCGCGACATTATAAAAGACCGCCTGACCCCCACAGAACTCGCAAAATTAATTGGAAAACACGACCACGAGGACTTTTTAAATCCTCGCTGCGAAGTTTTCCGCAAGAAAAAGATGAAAGACAATCCCCCCTCACGCCGCGAGGCCATCGGCTTGATGGCTAAAAATCCGGAATTGATTCGCCGCCCCGTTGTCGTTGCCGGGGGGCGTGTGGTGATCGGATACGACGAAAATGGAATGATTCGATTTTAAGTCCCTTCCGTAGATAGGTTTAGATTGGCGACTGTCATCAGAGGCCCTTCAACTTCGCGCAACCAAAGCCCCGTCAGGAGTATCTAACAGGTGTAAAGCAAGAAAACGAGTTCCCGCAAAACTCGTCGGACGACTAGGGGCAGTTTTAGCGGAGCCTTGTCATGAAACCTTTCTCTGTAATCTTTAAATCAGCTTTGGCAATCTTATTTATTTCTATCGCAGGTCCTGCCTTTGCCCAACATGGCGGAGGCGGACACGGTGGCGGTGGTGGAGGCGGTTTTCACGGTGGAGGCGGTGGAGGTTTCCACGGTGGTGGTGGCGGTGGAATGCGCTCGGGTGGCGGCGGTGGTCCCCGTGGCGGGTCATTTTCTCCTCCTCCTTCTGGGTTTGGTGGCGGGAGAGGTTTCGCTTCTCCTGGTCAGCGATTCGGTAATGGTTTTGCCGGTCGTCCAGGAAATAATTTTTCGCGGCCCGGCGGCAATTTTGCAAACGGGAATGGGCGTATAGGGAATGCGCCTTCGGGTTCAGCCCGGGGGAATGTGGCGAACGGCGGATGGCATTCCTTCGGCAGCGGAAACCTGAATGGAGGACGCGGGCCCGGCGGAGCGCAATCTCAGGCTGGCTCGCCGAACAACTCAGGCGGCTTCCGCACTTTTAGTGGCAATCGTGGGACGGCGCCAAGCGGCACGGTTCGCAGCTTTTCGGGACAGGGTAACCAAATCTGGGAGAACTCTTCTGCCGCTCGAAACATGGTTCCGAAATCCCAATCGCTTTCCACCCTGCACAATTCTTTTGTAGGTTCGCGTGCAGGCACTGGAACGCTTCGTCCTAACGCATCGCTTTCTGCCTCTTCGCGCTTCGCGGGAGGTTCGGCATTTGCGGGTAATCGAGGATTCGCGGGCGGGCTTAATGCTTCGCGCTCGGTGCAGCCTCTGAGTAGTTCGAACCGGTTTGGTGGCCCTTTTGGAGGAAACAGATTTGGCGGGTTTGGTTTTGACCGGGGGTTCGGCCGAGGTTTTGGTTTTGGGCGAGGTTTTGGCTTTGGTTTTGGGCGAGGATTGGGCTGGGGATGGGGCTGGCCCGGGTGGGGTTTCTGGGGCTTGGGTTGGGATCCATTTT